>DASTPP010000361.1:0-50865 GCA_035762175.1 Polyangiaceae bacterium
CGCCATCGGGAAGGGCTCGGCCAAGAGCGGGTGCAGCGGCGCGACCATCGCCGCGAGCTCGTCGAGCTTGTGCGTCGTCGGCTTCGTGCCCGTGAACACCAAGAGCGCCGCCGCGAAGTAGCGCTCGGTCGCCTGATGCAGTTGAAAGGCGGCAATGCTGTTGCTGCCGCGGCTGCAGAAGAGCTCGTAGCCAACGAAGAACTCGCCAGCACTGGTGAACCAGTGCTCGAAGTACTCGCGCGCGATCGCCTGCCGCTCTTCGGGCGTCGCCCCCTTCGGTCGGGCGAGGGTGAAGCGGTTGGCGTCGAAGAGCACGACGCCCTGCGAGACGATCTCGACGAAGAAGAACTGGCCCCGCCGCAGCTCTTGGTTGAGCGAGCGCAGGTCGTAGACCAAGAGCGTCACGGTCGAGGGCGAGGCGATGGGGCGAATCGCCGCTTCGACGCGGTTCCACAGGGGTTGGTCGGCGGCGGCCTCGGGGCTCTGGGTGACGACGAGCAGGTCGAAGTCGCTGCGGTAGCCGGTGCTCTTGTCTTCGACCCAGTCGCCGCGGGCGTGGCTGCCGAAGAGCAAGATGAGGTCGGCCGCGGGCGCGTCGAGCCGAATGCGCTTGGTGATCGCCTCGAGCTGCGCTCGCTTCTTGTCGGGCAGGTGGTCGAGCGACGTCTTCATTCGGACGGCTTCTCGGGTGAGGGGTCTGCAGAAAGGGTCGGGCCGCCGGCGCGCAAGGCCTCGTGGGCGGCGCGCCCCCGCTCGCGGTTCTGCTTCTCGACGGCAGCGGCGATGAGCGGGGCAACCTCATAAAGCCCCTCGAGCGAAAGTCGGCCCCGGGCGTGCAGCTCGTACCAGGCTTGTCGGCAGCGGATGACGGCCTCCCCCTGGTCGAGGCGCAGGCGCCGCAGCGTGTGGAGGGCCAGCTCTCGATGCTCGGCAGGGATCTTGTCGGTCGCCACGAGCTGCAGCGAAGGCAAGCTGATCTCGAACCACCCTTCGCCGACCTCGTGCGGGTCGAGCACGTCGGCGTCTTTCTTGACCTGGTTCATCAGCCCCGAAGCGAAGCGGTAATTCGACCACTCGTACGCGAGCTGGGGGTGCTTTTTGACGCTCCGGAAGTGGTCGACCGTGCCGACGTTCTCTCTCATCGCGTGGTAGGCGCACAAATTCCGGAAGCCTTCCGCGAGCCGCTCGCGGAAGGGCGTCCAGTAGTCGCGCGGTCGCCCCTCGGCCGCCCCCCCCTCCGCACGGCGCTCGGCCAACCACGCGCTGCCCGGCCGCCGTACCTTTTCGTCGAAGTCGGGCGGCTCTGGCACGCGCTCGACGCGAATCACTTCACGGCCCCCGTCTCGACGAGCCAGCGCGGCCAGAAGGGGTCGTGCCCCGCCAACACGCGCCGCAGTTCGGCGTCGATCGCCTCGCGCGTGGCGAGCGGGGGCGGCTTCGGCTCGCCGCGCATGAACGCCTCGGCGGCCTCGATGGCCGCTTCGGCCTCGCGCGAGCGCGCCTGCTCGAGCCCGAACGACTCGGACACCAGCCAGTTCGTCACGTCGCCCTGCTTCGCCCAGGGAAGGTCTTCGACCACGATCTTGCCCCCTTCGCTCAACGTAAAGTGTAGCAGCTTATCGGTCGCTTCGTTAAAGAAAGACTCGACCGAGGCGAGCACGAGGGGGGCGTGGGTGCTCACGATCACTTGTACGCTCAGAGAGCCCGCGAGCTCAGACACAGCTCTGAAGAGCGCTGGCAAGATGACGCGCTGCCACTGCGGGTGCAGGTGCGCGTCGACTTCGTCGATCAGCAGCGCCAGTTCGTTGAGCGGCTTCTGGTTTCGCAAACGAGCGGCCTCGCCGTGCTCGTGCCAAGCCCACACCAGCACGTAGGCGAGGGCGAGTACCCGGCGCATGCCGGCAGAAGCGTGCGTGACAGGCACGTCGCCGTAGGGCAGCACGAGCGTGGGTACGTCGCGCACATCCTCGATCGACACGCGGCGTGACGCACCTGGGCGCAGCGCCTCGCCCGCGTTGGGCGAAAGCGTGGCCAGCACCCTCGAGAAAAGTTTGAACAGGGCAGGGCGTTGATACTGCCAACTTACCCAATCGCGCAGTAGGCCATTACAGAGCACAACCCCGTCGTCGGTCGTCAAACCGTCCCAAACGTTGGGGGCCTGAAGTGAGAACTGCCGCGAGGGCCCCCAGGCCTTTACGCCGACCCCCAACTTCATAGGCCCCGAAGCGCGCAATGGGTCCCAGACGTTAAACCCGCCGTCGGCTTTAACTCCGACGACTAGGGGCGCCGACAGCTCCCCGTCACGGATCCATCGCTGCTCTCTGAAGCTGAAACTTGCTTCCTTCGAGGCTTCGTAGCCATCGGCTACGAATTGGAAGCCGATCGTTGGCTCTACCTTATCGCCACGCCTCGCAAGGGCTGATTTGTCGGCCCAGGCCCCCGTCAACACGTACCATGCGAGGTCGAGCACGAACGTCTTGCCCAGGCCGTTGTCGCCGGTGAGCAAGTTGAGCCGCGAACCGAGCGGCACTTCGAGCTCGTCGAAAGGCTCGACGTCGCGGGCCCAGAGCTTGGTCAGCATGACGCCTTCCTCCCCCGGCTCCGGTCCGCTCGCAAGCGCGACGTCTCCCCCGGCCGCCCCGTCGCCCCCGCCCGCGGTCGCGCCCGGCGGCGAGCCCCCGGCGAGCGCGCTTCGGCACAGCTTGAGCCGTGGCGCTCACGCGGACCTCGCGGCTCGGTTCTCGACCGACGACCCCACCCAGGCCGTCGAAAATCGTCGCGATTGACCTTCGACCGGCTCAATGGTTCGGGGTGGTCATTGGGGACGTGTGCCGCGGCGGTCAAGACTGCCTTCCGGCACCCAACTCGTCGCGGGCGGCGTCGACGGCCTCATCGTCGAGTGCCGCGGCGGTCAAGACTGCCTTCCGGCACCCAAACTCGACCTGCGGGCTCAACCCGTGGGGGCCCCCGCCTCCGGGCCGTCTCGACCGAAGCGGCAAATGCCCCAAATAGTGGGGGGGGCTGGCCGCGACGCCGTGGGCGAGCCGGGGGCATCAGGATATTCTGTGTCGTCGACCGCCTGGCTCGCTCCCCTAGGGTTCGGTAGAATGGGGCGAGGGGTGAGATTGGCATGGGGGTCGTAGAAAAGGGGCGAGGGGTGGGGTGGGCATGGGGGTCATCGAATTGATAGAGCTCGATCGCGCTCGCTTCGGCGGCGGCCGAGGGGGCGCCTTGCCCGAGACCAAGCCGGGTGGCCCGGCGCCCCTGCGGCAGGCGCGCGCGGGGTCTGAGCTGGCGTGGTCGGGGGGCACCGTGCAGGCGGGCGACCTTTTGAGCAACAAGTACCGGCTCGAGGGGGTGCTTGGCTCCGGCGGCATGAGCGTCGTGTGGGCCGCGACGCACGAGCTCTTGCGCGGGCGGGTCGCCCTCAAGCTGCTCTCGCGCGAGCGGGCGGGCGAGCCGCGCTTCGTGCGGCGGTTTCTGCGCGAGGCGCGCTGGGCCGCCAAGCTGCGCAGCCGGCACACGGCGCGCGTTTACGACGCCGACGTCCTCGACGACGGCACGCCGTACATCGTGATGGAGCTGCTCGAGGGCGTGAGCCTCGGCCAGCACCTGCGCGCGCGGGGGCCGCTGCCCGTGCGCGAGGCCGTCGGGTGGGCGCTGCAGGTGTGCAGCGCGCTCGACGAGGCGCACGGCCGCGGCCTCGTCCACCGCGATCTCAAGCCGCCGAACCTCTTTCTGGCCGACGGCCCCGACGGCTCGCGCACCCTCAAGGTGCTCGACTTCGGCATCGCCAAACACCTGGGCCCCTCGACGAGCAGCCTCATCACCGCCGAGGGCACGCTGCTCGGCTCGCCGAGCTACATGGCGCCCGAACAGGTCAGCGCGGCCGGGTCGGTCGACGCGCGCGCCGACCTCTGGGCGCTCGGCGTCCTTTTGTTCGAGATGCTCTCGGGGCAGAAGCCCTTCACCGGCCCGAGCTTGCCCGAGACGCTCGACCGGGTGCTGCGTCACGAGCCGCCTAATCTGCTCGGGCTCCGCGCTGCGTTGCCCCCCGGGCTCGTCGCCGTCGTTCGACGCTGCCTCGAGAAAGATCGCGAGCGGCGCTTCGACAGCGCGACGGCCGTGGCCAGCGCGCTCGCCCCCTTCCGCGACGCCGCCTCGGCGGCGGGCCCGCCCCCGGCGCTCCCCTTTCGCCGGGCCGACGCCTCGCCGGCGGCGGGCCCGCTCGCCCCCTCGCCCGAGCCTCCCGCCGCGATCGCCGCGGGCGGCCACTTCGGGGGCCCCGACACACCCGCGGCGCTCGTCATCTCGGACGAGCTCATGTACGGCACTCCGCCCGGCGGGAGAGCTCTCGCCCCCAACCGCAACCAGGCCCTGGGCTCCCCTCGCGCGACCCGGCGAGAGGTGCCCCGAGCTCCTCGCACGCGGGCGGGCTACGGGGTCTCGTCGCTGGCCGATACGTTGCCGGCGCGGCCCCCTTCGCCCCCTGCCTTCGCGAAGGTGACGCCGACACCTTTGCCCGGCTGCTCCCCCCCCGAAAGGGTCACGACGCCCAGGCCCCTTCTGCCCGCCGATGCCCCCACGGGCGCCGGCGCCTCGGCGCTCGTGCCGCGGCCGCCCGCGAAGAGCACGGTCGATGACACCGCGCCTCTCGCGATCGAGCCGGGGCCGAGGCCAGGCGCGGCGGCGACGAAGCTGCCGGCGCCCTACCCTGTCGGGCCGGCCTACCAGCAGCCTGGGGGGGCGGGCGTTCAAGCCCTGGGCGGGGGCCTTGGCCGACCGAGCGGCTCGGGCGCCGCGCCCGGGTTCGATTCGGCGGCGCCCCCGCGTGCTGCCGCCGTGGCGCGGGCGCCGCGTTCGCGGCACCGACTCGGGTACTGGCTGGTTCTCGCCGCCTGCGCGCTCGCGTCGGGCGTGAGCGTCGCCTTCGTACAGAAATACGCGAACCCGCCCCCCATCAAGGCCCGCCTTCGCCTGCCGTCGGCCACCCCGCCAGCGGGGCCCGCCCCTGAGGCGGCGGGGGTTCAACCTTGACCGCGACAGGGCCCAACCCTGGCGGCGCCTAGGTTGAACCTACCTCCGGCCTAGGTTGAACCTACCTGCCGCCAGGGTTGAACCTACCTGCCGCCAGGGTTCAACCTACCTACCGCCTAGGTTCAACCTACCCCCGCGCCACCGAAGTGGCGTACGGCGAAGGCCTTCAACGTCGCGAGCGCCTTCGCGCGCGGGCTCGCCGGCGGCTCGCGGCGATGAACGAGGTAAAGGCCGGCGGCCTCGTGCAGAATGAAGCGGTCGAGCACGCCCACGAGGCGCCCGGCGCGCTGCGCGGCGGCCGCGAGCTCGGTCGGGATCGCCGCGATGCCCGCGCCCGCTTCGCACATCTGCGCGAGCGACGCGACGTCGGCGACGGCGCGCGGCGCGACCGAGACGACCGCGCGCTCTCCGGGCCCGCGCCGCGGGCGGAGGACGAGTCGGCCGCGCGCCGGGGGCAGGAGGAGGACGCCGTGGGACGCGAGGTGCTCTGGTCGGCGGGGCACGCCGTGCGCGGCGAGGTAGGCCGGCGAGGCGAAGAGCGGCGCGACGAGCTCCGCGAGGCGATGCGCGACGAGCGAGGAGTCGCGGAGCCGGCGGGCGAGGCGGAACGCGCAGTCGACGCCGCCGGCCGCCAAAGGCTCGACGCGCTCGGAGAGCAGCAGCGTCACCCGCGCTTCCGGCGTCGCCGCCATCCACGCCCCGAGCAACGGCGCGACGAGCGCCGCGCCGAGGTCGGCGGGCGCGGTGACGCGCAGGGTGGGCCAGGGCGCGGCGGCCCCGGCGCGCACGTCCAAGGCGTCGTCGAGCGCCGCCAGCGCCGCTTCGAGCCGTGACGCGATCTCTTCGGCGCGCGCCTCGAGCTCGATCGACCGCGCGTGCCGACGGAGCAGCGGCAGGCCGAGCGCGCGCTCGAGGCGCGCCACGCGGCGGCTCACCTGCGTCTTGCGCTCGCCGAGCGCGCGCCCGGCCGCCGTGAACGAGCCGGACCGCACCACGGCGCAGAACGCGCGGACGTCCGCGAGGTCGCCGTCGAAGGGTGCGCGTTCGGAGTTCTCAGGTCGCATCAGGTCACCCTAGCGGGGCCCTCGGCCGCGGCGCAATCTCGCGTCGTCTGGCGCGGAAGTCACGAAGCGCCGGAGGAGGGTTCCATGCGTTCGAAGGTTACCGTCGTGCTCTCCGTGGTCCTCGCGGTTTACTTCGCATTGAACGGCGGGTTGAAGCTCGCGAGCCATGCGCACATGGTCGAGTCGTTCACGCGTTGGGGGTACGGGCGGTCATTCTTGTTCGCGATCGGCGTCGTCGAGATCGTGTCCGGCCTCGCGCTCGCCTTCCGGCCGACGGCGTCCCTCGCGGGGCTCGCGCTCGGCGCCGTCATGGTGGGCGCGACGTACACGCATCTCGTGTACCGCGAGTGGGGGCATGCGCTCTTGCCGCTGTTCGTCCTTCCGCTCGTCGTGGCCGTCGGGCTGGCCCGCGGCGGCGGAGGCAGGCGGTGGCTCCGAAGCCCGTCCGCGTCGTCGTGACGGCGGGGTCGCCGCGAGCCGCCCCCCCGCGGCGCAAACACTACGCCGCCCGCGCGCGGAGCGCCCGGCCTCGCCGGTGCGCTGAGGGGGCGGGGGCCCCGCTACGCCGCCCGCGCGCGGAGGGCCCCCTTGCCGAAGCGCAGCAGGTAGAGCGCCCCCGCCGCGAGGTAACAAAGCACGCCGCAGAGGAACGCGTTGCGCAGCCCGAGGTGAATCGCGACGTACATGGCGACGGCGCTGCCGGCGACGCCGAACATGCCGTTGACCCCCCAGCACCAGGCCACCAGCCCCCGCTCGGCCTCGCCCCCCTCGCGCCCGCCGAGCGCGGCCATGCCGAGCGGCAGCGGGCAGCCGAGCAAGAGGCCGAGCGGCGCGATGGCGAGCACGAGCCCCGCGGTGCGCGCGGCCATGGGCAGGGCCGTCAGGGCGTTGGCGAGGGACTCGCTCGCGCCGAGCGCGACGAGCAGGACGACGAGCAGGACGCCGAAGAGGGCGGGGACGAGCCGCGCGCGGCCGGGGTGGCGGGCGAGGCGGCCCGCGAGCAGGGCGCCGGCGCCGGTCGAGAGCAAGAGCGAGGCGAGCACCGCGGACAGCGAGAGCGTGGGGTTGCCGACGACGAGCACGCTCTGCTGCAGGAGCTTCATCTCGACGAGCATGAAGCCGAGGCCGAGCAGCGAGAAGTAGGCGGTCGGGGCGGCGAGGCCCGAGGGGCCGCGCACGCCGCGGCGCAGGAGCAGGACGAGCGGGATGACCAGGAAGGCGCCGATGAGCACGAAGATGGTGATCATGGCCTGGCGCAAGACGACGACGTCGTGGGTGGCGGGGCGGCCGTCGAGCTCGCGCAGGAAGAAGTAAAAGGGCCGGTCGTCGCCGTTCGGCTCCATGTCGAAGGGGAAGGAGGCGTAGACGGCCTGGCGGTCGGGGTCGGTGACGAGCCGCGCGATGGGCGCGTCGGGGCCGTTGCGGCCGGGGGTGTAGAGGTCGTTGAAGTGCAGGCGCTGGCGGGCCTCGTCGATTTTGGCGAGCTCGTCGGGCGCGAAGGGCACCTTGCGCACCATGACGTGCGTCAGCTCGCGGAAGCCGAAGTGGGGGCTCTTGACCGAGCTGACGACGAGGTGGCGACCGGGGTCTTTGACGCCGAGCTGGCGCAGGGCCTCGACGGCGATGCCGATGCCCTTGATGGCGTCGTACTCGGGCGAGTAGCGCGCGCGCATGAAGGCGAGCACGCCGTCGTCTTTGAGGCGGGCGAGGTAGTCGCGGAAGGCGTCGACCGTGTAGAGGTAGTTCTCGGTCAGGGCGAAGGCGCCGGCGCCGGTGGCGGCGCCCGAGTCGACCCAGGTGACGGTGACGACGTCGTACTGCTGCCGGTCGCGCTTGACGAAGGTGCGGGCGTTCTCGATGTGCACGGTGACGTCGGGCAGGTGGTAGGGCCGGCCCGAGTAGTCGCCGTAGTCGCGGTTGACGATGTCGGCGACGAGGGGGTTGACCTCGACGCCGACGACGGGCGCCTTGCCGAAGTGCTTGGCCATCAGCACGTCGAAGCCGGCGCCGACGCCGAGCACGAGCGTCGAGCCCTTGGGCTTGACGAGGTGGGCGAGGCTCGCGATGTCGTAGTCGAAGAAGTCGAGCGCGCCCGCGTCGCGCCCGTCGAAGCGCTGAATCTGGGTGCCGGCGACGCCCTCGATGAGCAGGTCGAACTGCCGATCGTGCTTCTTCGGGTACGTCTCGCTCAGGCCCCAGGTGTAGAAGTCGCCGCGGCGGACGATGACGCGCGAGAAGTCGTTCCACCGGTCGAGCACCAGCTCGCGCAGGGGCTGGTTGCGGATGACGCGGGCCTCGAAGAGGGGCGAGCCCTTCAGGGCGAGGCCGCCGGCGGCGGAGGCAGCGAGGACGACGCCCGCGGCGGCGAGGGCCTGGGCCTGGCGGCCGGCGGCGGCGAGAAAGAGCGGCGCGGCGAGGGCGGCGAGGGCGCTGATGACGAGCATGGCGGCGGGCGCCGGCACGCGGTCGAGCAGGAAGACGGCGGCGACGCAGCCCGCGGCGGCGCCGGCGAGGTCGATGGCGTAGAGCTTGGCGAACGAGGCGCGGCCCGACTCGAAGACGGTGGCGACGAGCACGCCGCCGAAGAGGAAGGGCAGAAAGAGCGCGCCGAAGAGGCCGAGGTAGGCGAGCTGGCCGGTCAGGCCCTCGGCGCCCATGGCCGGGTAGTAGGCGAGGTAGGCGAGGGTCGAGAGCGCGCCCGAGGCGCCGAGGCCGAGCGCGGCGCCGGCCGAGCGCACGTAGGGGCCCGCGGGGCCCTCGCGCCGCAGGGTCACCCAGAGGCTGCCGGCGCCGAGGCCGAGCATCGCGACGCTGATGCTCATGAACGCGAAGTAGTAGCCGATGGTGCCCGAGAAGAGCCGGGTCAGGGCGATCTCGGCGAGCAGGAGGGCGGCGGTGACGACGGCGAAGCCGGCGCGCGCCGCCGGGGCCATCGTCGCCTCGGCGCCCGCGCTCGCCGGGGCCGCGTCGGCCTCGCCGGCCGGCACGTGGGTGGTCGCATCCATGGTGGCCGCCGGCCTACCGCGTTTCTCCGGCGGACGCGAACCTCTCGCACCGCGGCCGCCCCCGAGTGAACTCGGGGGCAGCGGACGCCCGTTCGTGCCGCGTGGCCTCGGGCCGATTCGGAGAGCAAAGCCCGCCCCCTCGCCGGGGGCCGGGCTCCCGCGGGCGCCGGTTTCCGGGCGAGCGCGCCACCGCGCCTCGCGACGCGCGAGCCCTGCCTCCGGCAGGGCTTTGATGGCCGTTTCCGCGGGCGTTCGTTGCCCCCGAGTTCACTCGGGGGCAACGCCGCGCCTCTCCGGCGGACGCGAACCTCTCGCGGCGCCCCCCGCCCGCGCCCGCGCATGAGCTGTTGACAGGCCCCGGGGCCGCGCGCGAGCTTTCGCGGCGAGCGACCCCCGTGCCCCGACGCCTCGCCCCCCTCTTGCTCGCGTGCGCGAGCGCCTGCCACCGCCCGGGCGCCCCGCCCGGGGGGGGCGGCGGCGGCGGGGGCGGCGCGCCGGCCGAGGCCTCGGCGGCGGCCCCGGGCGCCGCGGCGAGCGCGGCGGCCTCGGCGTCGGCGCCCCCGCCGTGGTCGTCGTTCGCGGACCCGCCGAGCGACCCTCCCCCGCCCTGGGTGCGCCTGAACCCGAAGACCGCCGAGCTCTGCCCGCCGCGCATGGCGCTGGTCGAGGGGGTCTACTGCCCCTTCGCCGGCCACCGCTGCGTCGAGTGGATCGAAGAGAAGCGCGACCGCTGCCGCGAGTACGCCGACCCGCCGCTCTGCGAAGGGCGAAAGCAGGCGAAGCGCTACTGCATCGACCGCTACGAGTACCCCAACCTGCCGGGCGTCCGGCCGGCCATCATGATGAACTGGTTCGAGGCGAAGGCGGCGTGCGAGGTCGAGGGCAAGCGGCTCTGCACCTCGAGCGAGTGGACGCTCGCGTGCGAGGGCGAGGAGATCTTGCCGCACCCCTACGGCTACCGGCGCGACACCGAGGCGTGCAACCTCGACCGGCCGCGCCCGGTGCCCGAGCCCGACTTCGAGGCCTTCTCGCACCCGCGGCTCGTCGGCGCCGAGGTGGCGCGGCTCGATCTGCGGGTCGAGAGCGCGTCGAAGCCCCGCTGCGTCAGCCCCTTCGGGGCCTACGACATGACGGGCAACGTCGACGAGTGGGTGGTCAACGAGAAGCACTTCGAGCCCCCGCTGCCCGGGCACGAGCGGCCCTACATCTCGGGGCTGAAGGGCGGCTATTGGGGGCCCATTCGGGCGCGGTGCCGGCCGATCACGACGGCGCACAACGAGTGGTTCCGCTTTTACCAGGTGGGCTTCCGGTGTTGCGCCGACCCGGCCGGCACGCCCCCCGCGCCCGAGCGCCGGCGCCTGCCGCGCCAGAAGGCGGGCTGAGGGGGCCGGGCGCCCGGGGGCGCGGGGGCGCGGGCGTGGGCGGGGCCGCGGGTTCGGGGGCGGTGGGGGCAGGTGGGCCTCGGCGAGGGCGGCCCGGCCCCGTTTTTGCGGGCTCCCAAGCGGTTTGGCCGGGGGTAAGCTGCGCTACGTGGGAGAGGAGCGCGCGAAGGTCGACCTGTCGAAGCCGACGGCGACGGGCGATCTCGCGCGCACGCCCTTCACGCACCTTCTGGTCTACTGCCTCGACCGCGAGCTGACGGGCACGCTGGTCTTGCAGAGCGCGCGGGGGCGGCACGCGCTCTTCGTGCAGGCGGGGGTGCCGGCGAAGGCGAGCTCGTGCGAGCCGGGGGCGCTGCTCGGGCAGGTGCTGGTCGAGATCGGGGCGGTGACCGAGCCGATGCTGAAGCGGGCGATCGAGATCGGCAAGCGGCAGAAGGTGCCGCTCGGCGAGGTGCTGGTGCGCGACGGGGTGCTCGAGCGGGTGACCTTGCGCGACGCGCTGCGGGTGCAGCTGCGGCGGCGCGTGGTGCAGCTCGCGCGGCTGCCGGGCGACACGGCCTTCGCGTTCTACCAGGACGTGAACCTGCTGCAGGGCTGGGGCGCCCCCGAGACGACGCCGGTCGAGCCGCTGGCGGCGGTGCTCGGCGCGGTGCGGGCGCAGCCCGACCCGGAGCGCTGGGCGGCGACGCTCGAGCCGATGCAGGGCAAGCCCCTTCGGCTGCACCCGATGACCGACCCGGGCCGCTTCTCGCCGAGCGAGCGCGACCGGGGGGTGATGCAGGCGCTGCGCCGGGGCGGGGTGACGATCGCGGCGCTCGAGGCGCCGGGGGGGGCGCCGCGCGACGAGCTCTACGGGCTGCTCTACGCGCTGACCATCACGCGCCACCTCGGGGTCGACAAGGCGGCGCAGCGGGGGCCGGTGGCGGCGACGCGGGCCGAGCAGCCGGCGAGCGAGCAGGGGGCGGGCACGACGCTGACGGCGGTGGCGCGGGTGAAGCTGCGGCGCGTGGTGACGGCGCCGGCGGTCGAGGTGAAGGCGCTGCGCACGCCGCCGCCGGACGAGCTGGCCGAGCACCTGCACGAGGTGATGCCGACGCCCTCGCAGCCGCTCTCGTCGAACGAGGCGCGGCGGCGCGAGGTGCGCGAGCGGGCCGAGTCGGTGGCGGGCGAAGACCTCTTCGCGGTGCTCGGCGTCGGGCGCGGGGCGACGCCCGAGGAGGTCAAGAGCGCCTTCTTCGCGCAGGCCAAGCGCTGGCACCCCGACCGCATCCCGAGCGCGCTCGCCGACGTGCGGCCGCTGGCCGCGCGCGTGTTCGCGCGCCTCGGCGAGGCCTACCAGACGCTGACCGACCCCGAGCGACGCGCGGCCTACGAAGACTCGCTCGAAGCGGCGGACGCCTCGGGGGCGCACGAGTCGTCGTCGCGGGCGCTGCGGGCGGCGATCGAGTTCCAGAAGGCCGAAGGCCTGCTCGCGCGGGGCGACTTCGCGGGGGCCGAGCGGCTCGCGCTCGCGGCGGCCGACGACGACGGGGGGCGGCCCGAGTACCGCGCGCTCGGGCTCTGGGCGCGGGCGCAGCGGCCGGGCGTCGGGCCCGAGGGGCTCGTGGCGATCGCGGCCGACTTCGACGAGCTCTTGCGGGCCGCGCCCGACAACGCGCGCGCGCTCTGGTACCGGGCGCGCCTGCTCAAGCGCATGGGGCGCGAAGGCGAGGCGCTCGCCGACTTCCGGCGCGTGCTCGCCTTCGACCCCGGCCACGCCGAGGCGGCGCGCGAGGTGCAGCAGTTCGAGCGCCGGAACACGCCGGCGCCCGCGCCCGCGCCGGCGCGCCCCTCGCTCGGGCGCGATCTGTGGGGGCGGCTGTTCAAGAAGTGAGCGGCGCGGGGGCCGCCCCGCGCGGGCGGCGGCCCCCCGGCCCCCGGGTCAGGCCCGCGCCTTGTCGGCGGCGGCGCGCCGGTCGTCGCGCTCGACCAGGCCGTCGCGCATGTGCACGACGCGGGGCATCTGCTCGGCGAAGGCCGGGTTGTGGGTGACGACGACGACGGTGGTGCCGCGCTCGCGGTTGATGCGGAAGAAGAGGTCGTGGATGGCGTCGCTGGTGGCGCTGTCGAGGTTGCCCGTCGGCTCGTCGGCGAGCAGGAGCTTGGGGCGCTGGGCGAGGGCGCGGGCGAGCGCGACGCGCTGCTGCTCGCCGCCCGACAGCTCGCCGGGGCGGTGCTGCAGGCGGTGGCCGAGGCCGACCTCTTCGAGCAGGGCGCGGGCGCGCGGCTCGACGTCGCGCAGCGTCTTGCCCTGGATGATGCCGGGCATGGCGACGTTCTCGAGGGCGGTGAACTCGGGCAGGAGGTGGTGGAACTGGAAGACGAAGCCGATGGTCTGGTTGCGCAGGGCGGCGAGGCGCGAGCCGCCGAGGGCGGTGGCGTGCTGGCCGTCGAGGAAGATGGAGCCCTTGGTCGGCAGGTCGAGCGTGCCGATGCAGTGCAGGAGGGTCGACTTGCCGGCGCCCGAGGGCCCGACGACGGCGACGAGCTCGCCCTGGTCGATGTCGAGCGATATACCCCGCAGGACTTCGAGCGTGCGCCCGTTGTGGTCGTACGACTTGTGGATGTCTTTGATCTCGACGAGCGGCGTGGTCATTCGTAGCGTAGGCCGTCGACGGGGCGCAGCCGGCTGGCGGCGCCGGCGGGGTAGACGGTGGCGAGGGTGCAGATGAGCAGGGCGCAGGCGGCGACGAGCGCGTAATCAGACGCGTTGGTCGCGACCGGCAGCCGGTCGATGTAGTAGACGTCGGGGTCGAGCCGGACCCCGAACCACTTGAGGCCGAGGCAGGTGGCGACGCCGGTGGCGACGCCGAAGGTGGTGCCGATCGAGCCGATGAGCACGCCCTCGGCCATGAAGACGGCGCGTACGGCCGCGTCGGAGGCGCCGATGGCCTTCAGGATGGCGATCTCTTTGCCCTTCTCGGTCACCATCAGCAAGAGCGTGCAGATGATGCAGAAGCTGGCGACGGCGATGGCGACGCTCAAGATGACGAAGGTGGCGATGCGCTCGAGCTTGAGGGCCGAGAAGAGGTTCTTGTTCATCTCGCGCCAGTCGCGCACCCGGAGCGGCTCGGCGGCCCCCTTCGCCGCGGCGCCGGCCGGGGCCGGCTCGCCGGCGGGGGCGGCCGCGGCGCCGGCGGCCGCGAGCGCCTCGCGGATGGGGTCGAGCAGCGCGCCGGTGCCCTCGGCCTCGACGGCGCGCACGTCGAGGTGGGTGACGCGGCCCGGCAGGTCGAAGAACTTCTGCGCCACGTCCTGCCGCACGTACACGTGAATCGTGTCGTACTCGTACATGCCGCTGTAGAAGATGGCCGCGACGCGGAACTTGCGCGACCGCGGCAAGACGCCCATCGGCCCGAGGTCGCCGAGCGGCGAGATGAACGTCACCTCGTCGCCGACGAGCAGGTGCAGCGTGCGCGCGAGCTCGCGGCCGATGATGACGCCGGGCAGCGGCGCCGCGGCGGCCCCCTCGCGCAGCGCCTCGCGCACGGCCGGGTCGAGCGGCTCGAGGCCCTCGTCGCGCCGCATCGGGGCGCGCCGGTAGCCCTGGCCCTCGAGCCCCTGGCCGATGGGCTCGTCGGGCGGCAGCCGGCCGAGCTTCTCTTCGCGCACCAGGTACTCGAGGCGGCCGAACTCGATGTTCTTGACGAGGTCGATGACGTCGCCGATGCCGTCGGGGTCGATGCCGCGCACGAGCACGCCGGCGGTGCTGGCGTTCGACGAGGCCATGGCCTCGCCGGCGACGACGGGCGTGGCGGCGGCGACGCCGGGCACGCGCCGGACGGCCTCGAGCATGGGCTCCCAGCCCTCGATGCCGCCCTGGCGGCCCGGCCGGTCGACGGTGATGTGGGCGTTGTTGCCCAAGATCTTGCGCTTCAGATCTTGCCCGAAGCCGCCCATGATCGAGACGACCGAGCAGAGCGCGCACGAGCTGACGGCGACGCCGCAGATCGAGAGCACGCTGATGACCGTCAGAAAGCCGCTCTTCGAGGCGCGCACGTGGCGCGCGCCGACGAAGGGCACGAACGTGAAGCGCTCGAGCCGGTCGAGCAGGTGCGGCAGCAGGGCGGCGAGCACGCCGAGCAAGAAGTAGACGCCGAGCGCGAGCGCGCCGAAGCGGACGAGCTCGTGCCAGAGCACGTAGCGGGTGCCGCGCGAGACGGGCAGGCGCAGGGCGACCGAGGTGAGCGCCAAGAAGGCGAGCCCGGCGGCCGACCACGAGAGCCAGGGCAGGGCGCGCACGTAGCCGGGCAGGCCGAGGCGGACGCGGCGGTCGCGGCCGCGGCGGGCGACGAAGACCGAGGCGCCGGTGACGAGCAGCCAGGCGCCGGCGACGAGGCCGAAGAAGGAGCCGCCGCCGAGCCGGGGCAGGGCGCGGTTGAGCAAGAGGGCGAGCCCGGCGGCGAGGGCCGTCGCGACGAGCGCGCCGCCCAGCTGGCCGAGGAACATGAGCGAGACCGAGAGGCGCAAGGGCTCGCGGGCCCGCAGCCGCCCGAGCGCCCGGCGCGCGACCGGCCAGAGCCCGAGCAGGGCGAGCCCGTAGAGCGCGAGCAGGCCCGGGCGCAGCTCGGGGGCGGTCACGCGCCGCCCTCGGGCCGCAGGAGCGGGAACAGGATGACGTCGCGGATGCTCGCCTGGTTCGTCAGCGCCATGACGAGCCGGTCGACGCCCATGCCGAAGCCGGCCGTGGGCGGCAGGCCGTGCTCGAGCGCGCGGACGTAGTCGGCGTCATAGTCCATCGTCTCTTCGGCCCCCTTGGCGCGCTTCTGCGCCTGCTCGCGGAAGCGCTCGGCCTGGTCGTCGGGGTCGTTGAGCTCGCTGAAGGCGTTGCAGAGCTCGCGGCCGTGCACGAAGAGCTCGAAGCGGTCGACGAGGGTCGGGTCCTTGTCTTTGCGCCGGGCGAGCGGGCTCACCTCGACCGGGTGGTCGGTGACGAAGACGGGCACGCTCTTCTGGCCCGACTCGTCGCGGTAGTCGTCGGCCAAAAAGGGCTCGGCCAGGTACTCGTAGGCGCAGAAGAGCGCCTCGCCGTCGTTCTCGCAGGCGAGCGCCGCCTTGCGGTAGGCGCCCCAGTCGATGCGCTTCTTCGCCCGCTCGCCCGCGCCCGCCCAGGCCTTGACGGGCGCGTCGGGCGCGCGCACCTCGGCGGGCACCGAGGCCGGCAGCTTCGCCCGCTCGAGCGCCGCCGCGACGGCCTCGCGCATGGGCACGCGGGCGAAGCGCCCGGCGAGCGTGAAGGGCCGCGCCCCGGCCCACTTCGCGTGCGCCTCGGGCATCGCGGCGGCGAGCCCCGCGTCGGCCGCCCGCAGCATGGCCTCGGTGCGCGCCATCACGCCCTCGTACGTCGCGAACGCCTCGTAGTACTCGAGCATGGTGAACTCGGGGTTGTGCCGCGTCGAGATGCCCTCGTTGCGGTAGCAGCGGCCGACCTCGTAGACGCGCTCGAAGCCGCCGACCACCAGCCGCTTCAAGTAGAGCTCGGGGGCGATGCGCAGGTAGAGCGGCAGGTCGAGCGCGTTGTGGTGGGTCCGAAAGGGCTTGGCGAGCGCCCCGCCCACCAGCGTCGTCAGCGTCGGCGTCTCGACCTCGAGGAAGCCCTCGGAATCGAGGTAGCGCCGCAGCTCGCGCACCAAGATCGAGCGCGCCCGGAAGGCCGCGGCCGCCTCGGGGTTGACGACGAGGTCGACGTAGCGCTGGCGGTAGCGCTGCTCGACGTCGGCGAGGCCGAAGCGGGTGGGCACGGGCCGGAGCGCCTTGGTCAGCAGGCGCAGGCGCCCGAGCTCGATCGACAGCTCGCCCGTGCGGCTCACCATCACCCCGCCGCCCGCCTCGACCACGTCGCCGATGTCGAGATCGTCGAAGGCCTTGCGCACCGCCTCGGGCGCCTCGGCCGTCGCGATGAGCTGGAACTCGCCCGTCCGGTCGCGCAGGCGCAGGAAGCGCACCTGCCCGAGATCGCGCAGGAAGATGATGCGCCCGGCGACCCGCACCCCGCCCGCCTCGTCGAGCAGGGGCGGGGCCCCCGGGGCCGGCTTGCAGGTCGCGTGGGCGGCCACCAGGTCGCGCACCTTCTCGGGGTCGTACTTGCCGTCGGGCCGGCGCGCGGGCAAAAACCAGTCGCGCAGCTCGGCGAGCGGCGCGGGGGGGCCCGCGAGATCGTTGGCGAAGGGGTTCTCGCCCCGCGCCCGCACCGCCTCGGCCTTCGCCCGGCGGGCGGCGAGCAGGGCGTCTTCGGCCGTCGACGTTTGGCCCTCGGGCGGCTTTCGCTCGTTCGCCATGATCTAGGGCCCCCCCATAGCACTACCCGCCCCGCGGCGCCCGGGTCTCGGGGGCCGCCCCCGCCGAGGCCAAGAGCGCCGCGAGCGCCCGCACCGTCAGCGGCGCCGAGCCCTCGGCCTTGTTGCCCGCCAGCACGAACAGCTCGAGCCCCTCGCGGCCGCAGCGCTCGGCGAGCGCCCGCACGCCCTCGCGCATCGCGGGGTCGGGGCGGTGCAGCCGGTCGAAGGGCGCGTAGGCCGCGCGCAGCGCCTCGTAGTCGCCGCCCGGCGGCAAGAGCAGCCGGCAGACCGACAGCCGCCCCGGCAGCCGCCCGGGCGCCGCCCGCAGCTGGACGCCGAGCGGGGGCATGCCGGCCCAGTAGTTGAAGACGTGGCCCGCGCCCCGGGCGGCGAGGCATTGCCAATACTCGTCGCAGAGGTACTCACGCCGCCGCAGCTCGACCGCGGCGGGCAGGCCCGCGGGCAGCCCGCCGAGGAAGCGATCGAGGCCGGCGACGAAGTCCTTCGGCGCGAGCGCGGGACTGCCGCGCCCCGGCGGAAACTCGAGCACGAGCGCCCCGAGGCGCCCCCCGAGCCCCGGCTCGAGCGGCCCCAGCACCTTCTCTTCGAAGAGCGCCCGGTCGAGGTACGAGGGGTTCGGGGCCTTCGTCTGCGGATCGACGCGCGCGGTCAGCTCGCCCCAGGCCTTGACCACGCAGCGAAAGCCCTCGGGCAGCTGCCGGGCGTAGTCGGCCCACTCGGCCTCGCCGAGCGGCGCGTAGTACGAGCGGTCGACGCCCACGGTCGAGAAGAGCGGGTTTCGCGCGTAGAGCGCGAGGCCCTCGTCGCGCAGCCGCTTCGGCGTCAGGCCGGTCGGGTAGACGAGGCCCTGCCAGCCGGTGAATGTCCACGACGAGGTGCCGAGGCGCACGTGCCCGGGCAGGCGGCGGGCCAGATCGGCCTCGACCTGGAAGGCGGGCCCCTCGGCGGCCGGGGGCGCCTCGGCGCCGAAGAGCGAGAGCTGTCGCACCCCCCGAGTGTGCCACGCCGGGGGCCGGGCCCAAGCCCCTGGCACACCCTCGGGCTTTTCGATCGGCCCCCGGGGGCCGACGAACGCGCCCGAGCGCCCGAATTCGCTGCCCTTTTCGGGGCAGGAGGGCCCGAAAACCCGCTGGCACAGGGGTCGCATAATGGGGCGCGTACGACGACGGGGCCGCCCCCCCCGGCCCCCCACGAAGGTTACCCCCCATGCACTCCCGACTTTTCAGTGTCCTCAGCTTGACGGCCCTCATGAGCTCGCTCTCGCTCGCTGCCTGCAGCGACAGCGGCTCGTCGAAGAACCCGACCCCGCCCGGCGGGCCCCCCGGCGGCACGGCGCCGGCGCGGCTGGTGCGCGCGCAGACTTGTGACGAGCTCGAAACGCTCTTGAAGGGCGACGCGAAGAAGAAGCTCGACGCCGGCATCGACGAGCAGATCAAGGCGATTCGCGACTACGGCGGCTACTGGGGCTACGGCTACGGCCGCGGCGTCGGCGGCGGCGAGGACAGCCCGGTGGTCGGCGCGCCCGGCTCGGGCGGGCAGGCCGGCAGCGGCAACGGCGGCTCGGGCGGCACGGGCGGCTCGGGCATCGGCGGCTCGGGCGGGGGCGCGCCGGCCCCGACCCCGACCGACGGCGACGGCGACGAGTCGGGCGGCGGCGACGACGGCGGGGGCTCGCCCGACTATTCGGACACCAACACGCAGGTCAAGGGCGTCGACGAGGCCGACTTCGTCGAGGTCGACGGCGAGAACGTCTACCTCCTGCACGGGGCGAGGTTCCTGACGCTCGGGGCGCAGCCGAACGCGCCCGCGGTCGCGCAGGAGATCAAGATCGACGGCACGCCCCGCGAGATGTTCGTCACGCGCGACGGCGGCCCGCGGCGCGCGGTCATCTACTCGGACGTCAACGGCGCCGAGGTCTACGCGAAGGCCGGCGTCACGCCGAAGCCGGCCTACGCCGACTACGGCTACGCGCCGGTCGCCGGCGGCGGGCGCGGCACCATCGACGTCATCGACGTCGGCGGCGACGACGACGACGACGACGACGACGCGCCCTCGCCCGCGCCCTACGTGCCGCTGACCAAGGTCACCGTGCTCGACCTCGACGGCGGGCAGCCTTCGGTCTTGTCGGAGGTGTACTTCGAGGGCCACTACTCGACCGCCCGCCGCGTCGGCACCGTCGTGCGCACGGTGCTCAACGGCGGCGAGCACGGGCCCGAGGTCAAGTACCACCCGAGCTTCGCGGCCGGCGCCCAGCCGCCCGCGGCGCAGGACGTCGAGGGCTGGGTCGCCGTCTTCGAGCAGCTGCGCGAGGAGGGCCACGCCAAGATCGACGCCTCGACCGCGAACGACTGGCTGCCCTACTACTTCGTCAAGCAGGGAGCGTCGGTCAGCGCCAAGAACCTCGCCTGCGAGAGCTACCACGTGCCGCTGGCGGGCACGACGCAGTACGGCCTGACGCAGGTCCAGAGTTTTGATGTCGCGAGCCCCGCGCAGGTCAAGGGCACGGCCATCGTCGGCCGGGCCGACGTCGTCTACTCGAACGCCGACTCGCTCTACGTCGCCGCCCACGCGTGGAACCCCACGCCCCCCCCGCCCGTCTTCCCGCCGCCCTTCCCCTTCCCGGGCGAGCCCTTCCCCGGCGACGGGGGCGGCACCGCGGGCGGCGGCACCAGCGGCTCGCCGACGGGCGGCTCCGCCGGTAGCTTCACGGGCGGCTCGGGCGGCTCGGGCGGCTCGGCCGGCGGCAGCAGCGGCTCGGACACCGGCGGCACCGGCACGGGCGGCGGCAGCGGCGGCTCGGACACGGGCGGCACGGGCACGGGCGGCGGCAGCGGCGGCTCGGACACCGGGGGCACCGGCAGCGGCGGCTCGGACACCGGGGGCACCGGCACGGGCGGCGGCAGCAGCGGCTCGGACACGGGCGGCACGGGCACCGGGGGCACGGGCGTCGGCGGCAGCGGCCCGATCGAGCCGCCGCCGCCCCCCCCGCCGACGACGCTGAACAGCACGCACCTGCACAAGTTCGATCTGCGCGTCGACCCGACGAGCCCGCTCTACGTGGCCTCGGGCACGGTCGACGGTGGCGTGCTCAACCAGTTCTCGCTCGACGAGCGCGACGGCTTCTTGCGCGTCGCGACGAACGAGAGCCGCACCACCGGCCAGGACTTCTGGACGACCGCGCGCTATAACCACCTCTTCGTCGTCGCCGAGTCGAACGGCGAGCTCGGCGTCGTGGGCGAGGTCGGCGATCTCGCCAAAGACGAGAGCATCATGTCGGTGCGCTTCGTCGGCGCGAAGGGCTACGTCGTCACCTTCTTGCAGAAAGACCCGCTCTTCGTCTTCGACCTGTCCGACCCGTTCGCCCCGAAGCTGCTGGGCCAGCTCGACATTCCGGGCTTCAGCCAGTACATGCACCCCATCGACGACGCGCACCTCTTGACCATCGGGCAAGACGGCGACCAGTTCGGGTCGAACGGGCGGCTGGCGCTGCAGATCTTCGACGTGTCCGACCCGCTGCAGCCGCGCCAGGCGCACAAGTTCACCTTCTCGGGCGACCAGTACGGCTACTCGCAGGCGCAGGGCGACCACAAGGCCTTCACCTACTTCGACAAAGAGAAGTTGCTCGCCTTCCCCTATTCGTCGAACAGCTTCACGCCCGACGGGTACTTCAAGCCGACGAGCACGCTCGAGATCTTCCGCGTCGACACCGCGACGGGCTTCTCGCGCGTCGGCGCCGTCGACCACTCGCCGCTCTTCCCGCCCCAGCCGCCCTGCGGCCCGGTCTGGTACTACGGCCCCGAGGTGCGGCGCGGCCTCTTCATCAACCGCGACGACAAGAGCTACGTCTACTCGATCTCGTACGCCGGCATGAT
This sequence comes from Polyangiaceae bacterium, assembly GCA_035762175.1. Lineage (GTDB taxonomy): Bacteria > Myxococcota_A > Polyangia > Polyangiales > Polyangiaceae > DASTPP01. The sequence continues at coordinate 20,699 of DASTPP010000361.1, forward strand.
GGTGCACGACGTCGCCGCCATCCAAGGTGGCCAGAACGGCCCGGTCGGCCAGCTCAACCTGCTCTCGTACCTCGACCAGCCCGAGCCCGATACGAGCGGCTACGGCTACGGCGACGACTACGGGTGCGCGCCCCCGGGGCCGGGCCCCATCCCGCTGCCGGGCGATCCGAGGCCCGAGCCCGCCCCGGCCCCCGGCGGCCTCGCCGCCGCCCGCTGAGGGCCGCCCCCCTCCCGGGGGCGCGGGCCGGCGCGGGCCGGCGCGCCCCGGGCGGGCCCGCTCTCCGGCGGCCCCATCGCGCCGCGCCCCCGAGGGCGCCTCGCGTCGGGCGCCGGCGCTTTTCTTGGCTTCGCGCGCGACCACGCCCCCCGGGCCGGGCCCCCCGGCCGGCCCGGGGGGCGTTCGCCTTTGCGGGGCCCGCGGGGCCGCGGCGCCCCCTTGACGCGCCCGCCCTTCCCCGCGCATTGTCCGGCGCGCCATGAGCCACGACGCGCATGCAGAGCACGGGCACGACGCGGCCGACGACGCGCACCACGACGCGCACCACGACGAGCCTCCGCCTCCGCCCGAGCCCGAAACGCCGCTCTGGTTCACGCTCGTCGGGGCCGTGCTCTTCGTCGTGCTCGGCGTCGCCTTCTTGACGATGACGTCCGACGACGCGCCGCCGAAGCCTGCGCCCGCCGCCAAGCGCGCCCAGGCGGCGGCCGCCGCGGCGGCCGCGCCGCCGGCCTCGGGCCCGGTGCCGCCCCCGCGGCGCCAGCCGCCGCGGCCGACCGCCGTCGAATTACGTCGGCGCTCGCCCGGGTTGGGTACCGCCTGGGCTCGTGAGCCGACGGCTCGGTTCATTTCGAGCAGAGCTCGGCAACAAGAACGCTACCGACCCCGAGCCAGACGTGCTCCGGCGCAGGTTGCGGCAGGGCCGCGCACGCGCCTGGCGGGTGTAGGCCCTCGGGGGCGCTTGCGCCCGCGCCCGCGCAGCACCCTCGCCTCAATGGAGCACAATGCCTCGGGACGCGACGCCACGACGGCACCGGGGCTGAGGCCGAGGGCGCCGCGGTCGGGCCGAAGTGGGCGGCGGCCGGGGCCCGCCCCCAAAGCGAATAGTTTCAACGAGTTAGCGCCCATCCGGCTCGTGGGTTCGCGCCCGCCCGAGGCCTCTCTTGAATGCTCGCGCTCGGGCCTTTCTGGGGGTGGCACCCCCCTTGCTTAACCACACAGCGCGGACGCACGGTGGCCCGCCCGCTTGGTAGATGACAGCCCCAAACCTCCCCTCCCCTCCCCTGGAACGCGTGCGCCAGGTGAGCGGGCCACCGTGATCCCGCATTAATGGTTTACGCTTTCTTTCGAACCTAAGGCTTGGGCGCCCGCCGCCCGCGCTTCTCTTCGCGCTCCGGCTTGCGTTCCCCCCCCCCGGCTTGAAGCGGCTCTTTCGATAGCGTGGGTCGACGCCGGTCTTTGGGGAGGCCGGCGCGAAGCTTGGCCGCCGCCCGGCGCGGCGCCACGTCACCTTCCCCGGTTTGCCCTCGCTGGCCCCCCGCCCTGCGAGGGCTGCGTCGTTTTGTGGGCCGGCGGCGCGGGCTTCGGCCCGGCGAGCGTCGGGCCGAGCCTCGAGCGCGCTCAGCGGACGGCGCCGCGGGCGCGGCGTGTTCGGATCGACTCGCCGTCGGTCTCCCAGACGAGGGCGCCGCCGCGATCGGTGCGCGCGAGCGGCACGCCCGCGGCGGCGAGGCGGGCGAGCGCGGTCGGGTGCGGGTGGCCGAAGCGGTTGCGGACGCCGCAGGAGGCGAGCGCGAGCGAGGGCCGGACGGCGGCGAGCAGGGCCGCGCCGGTCGAGGTGCGGCTGCCGTGGTGGCCGACCTTGAGCAGGTCGGCGCGCAGCGAGGCGCCGAAGCGTTCGACGAGCGCGGCCTCGGCCTCGTGCTCGGCGTCGCCGGTGAGCAAAACGGCGCGGCGCCCGTAGGCGATGTGCACGACGAGCGAGTTGTCGTTGGCGCTGCCGAAGGGCTTGAACGCGGGGCAGGGCGAGAGCACGCGCAGCGTGGCGCCGCCGAAGTCGCGGGGCGCGCCGCAGAGCGCGTCGGGCCGGACGACGGGCACGCCGCGCGCGCGCAGCCCCGCCAGCAAGGCGGCGTAGGCGGGCCCGGCGCCCTCGTCTTCGCCCTGGCCGGTGTCCCAGAGCTCGCCGACCTCGAGCCGGGGCAGGGCCGAGGCGAGCCCGAGGAAGTGGTCGGGGTGCGGGTGCGAGAGCACGGCGACGTCGACCCGGGGCCGTCGGCGCTCGCGCAGCGTGGGCACGAGCACGGCGAGGCCCGGGTCGAAGGGCGAGCCGACCATGCCGCCGCCGTCGACGGCCATCAGCCGGCCGTCGGGCAGATCGACGAGCAGGCTGTCGCCCTGCCCGACGTCGAGCGCGGTGACGCGCAGGCGCCCGCGCGGCTCGCCCGCGCGGATGGCGTAGATCTCGGCCGCGAGCAGCGCCGAGGCGGTCAGCGCGGCCCAGGGCGCGCGGCGGCCGGGGCGGGCGAGGGCGGCGCCGAGCGCGCCGAGGCCCAGCGCGAGGGCGTGGGCGGGGCCGGGCGAGGGCGCGGGCAGGGCGGTGAGGGGGCCCGAGGCCGCGTGGGCGACGGCGCGGACGGCGAGCAGCGAGCCCGCGGCGGCCCAGGCGACGGCGCGCTCGAGCGGGGGGGCGAACGCGAGCAGCGCGTGCAGCAGGCAGAGCGGCAGGGCGAAGAGCTCGCCGAGCGGGACGGCCACGAGGTTGGCGAGCACGCCGGCGAGCGGCACCGAGGGCGAGAGGGCGGCGGTCAGCGGGGCGCAGGCGGCGCTGGCGGCGAGGGTGGCCGAGAGCGTGGGCACGAGCGGCGCGGCGAGGGCGGGCAGGCGCTCGCGCAGCCACTCGGCGACGGGCGGCGAGAGCGCGAGCAGGCCGCCGGTCGCGGCCGCCGAGAGCAGGAACGACCAGTCGAAGGCGACGAGCGGGTCGAGGGCCCCGAAGGCGAGCAGCGAGAGGCCGAGGGCGCGCGTGGCGTCGGGGCGGCGCCCGAGCCGGACGGCGCCGAACCCGCAGGCGAGCATGAGGGCGGCGCGCGCGGCCGAGCCGCTGCCGCCGGCGAAGTCGGCGTAGGCGAAGGCGAGCGCGGCGCCGGCCGGCGCGAGCGCGCGGCCGAGATCGCCCCGCGCCGCGAGCGTGGGCACGCGCACGAGCAGCCAGCGCAGGGCGCGCAGGGCGCCGACGACGGCGAGCACGAGATGCGTGCCCGAGACCGCGAGCAGGTGCGAGAGCCCGCTCCGCCGAAAGGCCTCGTCGTCGCCCGGGTCGAGATCGGTCTCGCCGAGCACGAGCGCGCGCGCCATCGGCGCCGCCGCCGCGGGGAAGGTCGCCTCGATGCGCCCGCGCACGCGCGCCCGCGCCCGATCGACCCAGGCGCCGGGGCCCCGCCCGCCGGCGAGCGGCTCGAGCGTCACGACGCCGCCCGAGAGCACGCTGCCCTTGCGGGCGGCGGCGGGCCGCGGGTCGGGCAGGTCGGCGTTGGCGAAGAGGTGCGGCGGGGCGAGGTCGGCGACGACGGCGACGCGATCGCCGCGGGCCAGGCCCTCGGGGCCCCCGTAGAGCGTGAGCACGAGCGGGCCCTCGATCGCGCGCTCGTCGCACGCGAGGCGGCCGGCCTCGGCCGTCCAGCGCAGGGTGTCGCCCTGGCGCACGGGGCTCGTTCGGACGACCGCGTCGGCCTCGCAGCGCGAGGGCGGCCCGAGCGCGTCGCGCGCCGCCGCGTACGAGCGCTCGTAGCGCGCGAGCGCGTCGCGGGCGCGAAGGGCGCCGGCGAGCGCGGCGACGAGGGCGCACGCAGCGGCGGCGCGGCCGACGCGGCCCCGCGCGAGGGCGAGGGCGAGCGCGCCGAGGCACGCGATCGTCGCTTCGAACGGCGCCACCGCCCCGCGCTGCCCGGCGAGCAGCGCCAAGCCGATTACGAGCACCCCGTCGATCACGCGGGCGCGCCCTGGCGAAGGCCGTGCCCGCCGCCGCGCCCCGGCCGAGCGGGCGCTTCTCGCCCCGGGCCGAAGGTCGTGCGGAGGCGCCGGCGCCGGGCAACGCGGGCGCCAGGGGCCCCGACGGCCGACCCTCGCGCCTGGCGGGGCGCCGGCGGGGGCGTGGCGGCGGGCGAGCGGGGTGGTTGGCGATCGGCCAGCCGGCCAGGGCGTGGCGCCGGGCCCGGACGGCGCGTTGACTCGCTGCGTAACGACGGTTAGACCCGCCGTTCTCGGGGGCCGCTCGAACAAGGCGGTCGGCGGCGCGAGGCGGGCTCTCCGGCGGCGGGCCGGCGGCTTTCGGGCGAGGTGGCGAGCGATGAGCGTTTCGAGCAGAGCGACGGCCGGCGGGCCGGTCGAGGGCGGCGCGCGCGATCGGGTGGCAATCGTCGCGGGGCTGCGCACGCCCTTTCAGCGGCAGAATACGGGCTTCCGGGGCTTGCGCACGGTCGACCTGGCGGTCGCGTGCGTGAGCGAGCTCCTGCAGCGCTCGGAGCTCGACCCGGCCGAGGTCACGCTCTGCGTCTACGGCCAGGTCGTGCCGACGCTCGACTGGCTGAACATCGCGCGCGAGGTGGTGCTGCGCAGCGGCCTGCCGAAGACGGTCGACGCGTACTCGGTCTCGCGCGCGTGCGCGACCGGCGTTCAGGCGCTGACCGACGCGGCCCTGGCGATCGGGTCGGGCCAGCACGACGTGGCGCTGTGCGGCGGCGCCGACAGCATGAGCGACGTGCCGCTCGGCGTCTCGCGCCCCTTGCGCGACGCGCTCGTCTCGGCGCGGCGGGCGCGCACGCCGGTCGAGAAGGTGCGCGGCTTCGCGCGCCTCTCGGCCAGAGACCTCGTGCCGCCGGTGCCGGGCTTCTCGCGCGAGCCGACGACGGGCCAGACGATGGGCGAGGCGGCCGAGAAGATGGCCAAAGAGAACGGCATCTCGCGCGAGTGGCAAGACATGCTCGCGCACGCGAGCCACGAGAAGGCGGCCCGGGCCTGGGCCGAGGGCGCCTACGACGGCGAGGTGATGCGCGTGCACGTGCCGCCCTACCGCGAGGCCGTGGCCGGAGACAACGTCGTGCGCAAAGACTCGACGCCCGGGGCCTACGCGCCGCTCAAGCCGGCCTTCGACCGGGCGCACGGCACCGTCACGGCGGGCAACTCGTCGCCGCTGACCGACGGGGCGAGCGCGCTGCTCGTGATGCGCGAGGCGAAGGCGAAGGCGCTCGGCTACGAGCCGCTCGGCTACCTCCGGTCGTGGGCCTACGCGGCGGTCGACCCGGGCTGGCAGCTCTTGATGGGCCCGGCCTTCGCGGCCCCGAAGGCCCTCGCGCGGGCCGGGCTCGCCCTCAACGACATGGCCCTCGTCGACCTGCACGAGGCCTTCGCCGCCCAGGTCGCCTCGAACCTGCAGGCGCTCGCGAGCGCCTCGTTCTGCCGCGAGAAGCTCGGCCTCGCGGGGCCGGTCGGCGAGGTCGACCCCGCGCGCTTCAACGTCAAGGGCGGCTCGATCGCCCTCGGCCACCCCTTCGCCGCCACCGGCGGCCGGATGGTGCTCTCGACGCTGCGCGAGCTGAAGAGGCGCGGCGGCGGGCACGCCCTCCTGACCCTCTGCGCGGCCGGCGGCCTCGGCGCCGCCCTCGTCTTGGAGTCGCCGTGACCACGACCGCCCCGCCCGCCTCCGCCCCCCCGGCCACGCCCCGCCCGGTCGAGCTCGGCACGCGCCTCGTCTCGCTCTCGGTCGAGGGCGGCGTCGCCTTCGTGCGCTACGACGTCCCGGGCGAGTCGGTCAACGCGCTGCGCGCCGAGACGCTCGCCGAGTTCGACCGGGCGCTCGCGGCCGCCGAGGCCGACCCGGCGGTGCGCGCCGTGGTCCTCGAGTCGGGCAAGCCCGACTCGTTCATCGTCGGCGCCGACGTCGGCATGCTGAAGGCGGTCAAGCTGCCCGAGGAGGCCGAGCGGCTGAGCCGCGACGGGCAGGCGGCCCTCGCGCGGCTGGCCGAGAGCCCGAAGCCGGTGGTCGCCGCGGTGCACGGCCCTTGCCTCGGCGGCGGCTTCGAGGTGGCGCTCGCCTGCCACGGGCGCGTCGCCTCCGACGATCCGAAGACGGCCTTCGGCCTGCCCGAGGTGCAGCTCGGCCTCCTGCCGGGCGCCGACGGGCTGCAGCGCGTCGCCGACCGCGCCGGGCTCGCCGCCGCGCTCGACCTCGGCCTGACGGGCAAGAGCCTGCGCCCCCAGCAGGCCAAGCGCCTCGGCCTGGTCGACGAAGTGGTCTCGCCCTTCATCGTACGCCGCGCCGCCGCCGAGCTCGCCCTCGCGCTCGCCGAGGGCCGGGCCCCCCCGGCGCCCCGGCGCCCCCGCACCGCGCGAGCGCTCGCCCTCGAGTCGAACCCGCTCGGCCGGGCGCTGCTCTTCCGGCAGGCGCGCGCCCGGGCCTTCGCGAAGACGCAGGGGCACTACCCCGCGGTCGAGCGCATCATCGACGTGCTCGAGGCGCACGCCGCGAAGGGCTTCGCGGCCTCGCGCGAGGCCGCGGCGAGGGCCTTCGGCGAACTCGTCGTCAGCGAGACGGCGGCGCGGCTGATGGGCATCTTCTTCGCGACGACGGCGCTCAAGAAGGACCAAGGCGCCGACGGCCCCGGCGCCGAGCCCAAGCCCGTCGCGAAGGTGGCGGTGCTGGGCGCCGGGCGGATGGGCGCCGGCATCGCCTACGTGACGAGCAACGCGGGCGTCGCCGTGCGCCTCAAAGACAAAGACGACGAGGGCCTCGGCCGGGGCCTCACGTACATCGCCGACCTCTACGACGAACGCCGCCGGCGGGGCTCTCTCGGCGAGGCCGAGCGGGCGCAGCGGCTCGCGCTCGTCACCGCGGCGACCGACTACTCGGGCGTCGCGCGGGCCGACGTCGTCATCGAGGCGGTCTTCGAGGACCTCGCCCTCAAGCGCCGGGTGCTCGCCGAGGTCGAGGCCGTGGCCGCGCCCGACGCCGTCTTCGCGTCGAACACCTCGTCGATACCCATCGCCAAGATCGCCGAGGGCGCGAGGCGCCCCGAGAACGTCGTGGGAATGCACTACTTCAGCCCCGTGCACAAGATGCCGCTGCTCGAGGTCGTGCGCGCCGCGCGAAGCTCACCGCGCGCGGTCGCGACGGCCGTCGCGCTCGGCAAGCGCCAGGGCAAGACCGTCATCGTCGTCGACGACGGCGTCGGGTTCTACACGAGCCGCGTGCTCGGCCCCTACCTGAACGAGGCGGCGCACCTCGTCGCCGAGGGCGCGCCCGTCGAAGACGTCGACCGCGCGCTCGTGCTCTGGGGCTGGCCCGTCGGGCCGATGGCCCTGCTCGACGAGGTCGGCCTCGACGTCGCCGCGCACTTCGGCCCCCTCCTGGTCCAGGCCTTCGGCGAGCGCATGGCGCCCCCGCCCGCGATCGCGCGGCTCGTCGCAGGCGGGCGCGAGGGCCGCAAGAGCGAGCGGGGCGTCTACCTCTACGGCGAGGCGGCGCGGGCCGCCCGGGGCCGAACCCCCTTCGCCCGCGGGCGGGGCAAGCTCGTCGACCCGGGCCTCTACGCCCTGCTCGGCGTCGAGCCGAGGCCGGGCGCGGTGCCGCTCGAAGAGATGCAGATGCGCTGCTCGCTGCAGCTCGTCAACGAGGCCGCCCGCTGCCTCGGTGAGGGCGTCGTGCGGGGGCCCCGCGACGGCGACGTCGGGGCCGTCTTCGGCCTGGGCTTCCCGCCCTTCCGCGGCGGCCCCTTTCGGTACGTCGACGGCGTCGGGGCCGACGAGATCGTGCGCCGGGTGCGCGCCTACGAAGACCGCTTCGGCCCGCGCTGGGCCCCCGCGCCCCTGCTCGTCGAGCTGGCCGGGCGCGGGGCGAAATTCTACCCCGAGGGCTGAGGGCGCCCGCCCGGGCCGCTCAGGGCAGCGGCACCATGCGCTCGGAGAGCGGGTACGTCTCGCCCGCCGTCACGTGCAGCCAGCGCGAGCCCGAGCCCGCCGCGAGCTTGTCGGCCGGCACCCGCACCGTCGCCGCGCCGGACGCGTCGGCCGTCACGCTCTGGTCGTAGACGCGGGTGAAGTCGTCGACGTTGACCCAGACCCGGACCTGGGCGTTGGGCTGCGCCACGCCGTTGACGTCGCGCGCGACGACGGCGACGTCGAGGCCGCCGTCGGGGGCGGCGGCGGTGGTGATCGAAGGGTCCCAGACCTTGGGGTCGCGCACCCGGAAGCTCTGCACGGGCTCGTCGTCGAGCTTGTCGAGCGTGTCGTAGAGCGCCAGCGTGACGCGGGCGAGGAACTCGGTGTCGATCTTGTCCGGGGTGTCTTCGACCGTGTGATAGTAGTCGGTCTCGCAGTAGGTCGTCAGGCCCTGCAGGCCGTGCCAGTACATGCCCTGCACGTCGGCGGGTATGAGCCCCCCGAAGAGCGAGGGCACCAGGTCGAGGCCGGCCGAGAGCGGGTAGAGCATGTCGAGCCCGCCCTCCTCGCTCGACGGCGCGATGGGGCTGCCGCTCGTGCTCGCGATCGCGCGCAGGCCCCCGCCCGGCGGCCCGCCCGCGGGCGTCTCGAGGTTGATGAAGCCGAGCATCGGCTCGTTGTTGACGATGACGTGCTGGCGCAAGAAGGCGTAGGCGCCGAAGAGCCCGAGCTCTTCGGCGTCGAAGCCGACCAGCATCACGCCGAGGCGCCGGGGCGGGCCCGCGCCGAGCCGGTCGGCCAGCTCGAGCATCGCGGCGACGCCCGTGCCGTTGTCGGACGAGCCGGCCGCCCAGGTGTCGTAGTGCGCGCCGACCATGATGAAGGCGCCCGAGGGGTCGGTGCCCGGCAGGTAGGCCACGACGTTGCGCCCCTGCGCCGGCCGCAGCGCGGCGGTGACGTCGAGCACGGCGCGCGCCGGCCGCCCCAAGGTGAGCGCCTCTTGGATCTTCGCCCCGTCGTCTTTGCCCACCGTGAGGGTGGGCATGAGCGCCATGCCGTCTTCGGCGTCGGTGATGGTGCCGACCTGGATCAGGTTCTTCGGGCTCTGGCTCGCGTAGAGCAGGCCGGCCGCGCCGTTCTTGAGCGCCTCGCGGTACTGCGCTTGGCGGTGGAAGGTCGGGTCGCGCACGACGAAGGCGATTTTGCCCACCACGTCCTTGTTGAGGTAGTCTTCGGGGTGGCCCTTGCCGACGTCGACGACCTCGGCATCGACCCGCCCCGCGCCCGTGTAGGCGAAGACGTCGTAGGCCATGTCGACCTTGCCGCCCTCGATGTTCACGTCGAGGAACGACGAGCTCATCACCTGCTGGCGGAAGGTGAAGGTCTCGTACTTCGCCTCGCGCCCCCCGAGCGCCGCCTCGAGCCGACGCTTGACGTAGTCGCCCGCCTCGTAGCCCTTCGGCGTGCCCGCGCGCTTCGGGCCCAGCACCGCCAGGTCTTCGAGCGTCGCCTTCACGCGCGCCTGCACCTCGGGCACGCTCGTGCCGAGCGCCGGGGCGCCGCCGCCCGTGCCGCCGCCGCCGCCCGTGCCGCCGCCGCCCGGGCCGCCGTTCGGGCCGCCCGCGGTCGCGGGCGTCGAATCGTCGTCGTCGCCCCCGCCGCCGCCGCCCGAACAACCCTCGCCCGCCAAGAGAGCGCCGGCAAAGAGAGACCCCAAGATCGCTGCCCGAAGTACGTTGCGACGTTTGGACATCGGCTCAAGACGTTACCATAAGAGCCAACGCTTCCTCCCCTCTCGATCGACGAAATAATTCGCGCCCGGCGGCCTTTTCGGGCACTGCGGTCGCACCCACAGCCGCGCCGTCAGGGCGAGTGCGAAGGGGGGCTCGCGGCGGCGGTGCGGCCGCGCGTCGCCGCGTAATTTGACGAAAAAGATCGCTCCGCAATCTCGAATCGGGCGCGTCGACGCGGCGCGCGACGCCTCGGACGATTCCGCCTGGACGATAATGGGCGCTGCGCACATGTGCGATGGTGCCATACCGTCATCGACACGGGTGTGAGAGGTTCGGTGGGGTTGTGCGGGCACGCGTCGACCCCCGCCCGGACGGCCGAGGCCCTGCCCGCCGCCCGGCCGCGGCCCCCTCGGGGCCGGGGGAGGCGCGCCCCCCGCGCCCCGTAGAACGCGCCCGCCGCCCGAGAAAAGGGCTTCGGTGAGGGCGTGGGGCGGGCACAGCGGACATTCTTTGTCCCGTGAACGAGCGCCTGGACGTTCACCGGCGCGGCCCCCGGCGTTAAGGTTTCCGCCCATGAAGCGTCGCCGCGCACGCGCCTCGGGGGCCAACCCTCCGCCCGCTACGAATACCGAAGCGCCGCGGGCGCCCGCGCCCCCGGCCGATGACGACGACGCGGCGCTCGCCGCCCTGCTCGCCAGCGCGCTCGAGGCCCAGGCCCGCCGGCGCGAGGCCGACCTGCCGGCCGAGCTCGCCGCGACCGACCTCTTGCGCACCTGCCTGTCGGCCGCGCTGCTAGCCGAGGGCGCGGCGCGCGAGGCGCTCGTGCAGACCGCCCGCCGCGAGTTCGACCGCGCGGTCGCGCCGCGGGCGACCCCGCGGGCGCGCTCGCGGGCGGCCTAATACTACCGTTGCACTTCGCTCGAAAACCAGGGCATTTCCGCGGCCGACCCACCCGGAAAGCCCTCGTTTCGGGCGGGAGTGCAACGGTCGTACGAAACGCACGGGCGACGGGGCGGCCCGCGGCCTGGCCCGAGCGACGGGCGGCGCTCGCCCGCGCAGGGGGCGAACGCGTCGCCCCAGCGGTACGCCATGCGGCCGCCGCGGCGCTCGCCCGCGCGGGGGGCGCACCCCGAACGAGGGTCGCCGTGATGCTCGCCCGCGCGGGGGGCGCACCCCGAATGAGGGTCGCCGTGATGCTCGCCCGCGCGGGGGGCGCACCCAAAGACGACGGCCGCCCCTACGCGAGGCGGCCGTTGGCCGAGGCCGGGCCGTCGTGCGGCGCCGCGCGCCGCGCCGACGAGGGCGCTCAAAAGGGGATGTCGTCGTCTTCTTCTTGCGCCGGGAACCCGGCGCTAAAGTCGTCGATCGCGGGGGCGGGGGCGGGCGCCGGCGCGGGCCGGGCGCGCCGCGCGGCGCTCGCGCCGTTGCCGCCGCCGTTACCGCTACCGTTGCCGGCGTGCCCGCCGCCGCGCAGTCGCTTGGCCCAGGCGCGGGCGCGGCCGGCGTCGAGGCGCGTCCAGCGGCTCTTCGGGCCGCCGTTCTTGTCGAGCGCGCCGGTCTCGTCTTCTTTGCGGGCGAAGTAATCGAACGCTTCGGCCAGCATGTCGAGAAAGTCGGGGTCGCATTCGGAGAAGGTCTTGCCCTTGTAGTTCGCGCCCTCCCACCGCTTGGGGATGAAGCGGACCTCGGGGTTGCCGCGGGGGCCGTCGATGTCGACCTCGAGCGCGGGCGGGGCGGCGGGCGTGTGGCCGGGCGCCGACTCGTGGCCGCCCTGGGCCGCGAGCACGCCGAGGTGGGAGAGGAGCATGTCGAGCTTGTGCTCGAGCCGTTCGAGTCGCTGTTGGTTGTCCATGGCGGTGTTCTCTGTCGCTGCTGCTGGCAATGCTGCTGTGGTGCGGGCCCGCTCGGAGATCTATCAACGCGGGGGCACGCGCGCGAGGGGCCTGCCGGACAAACAATGTCCGAGACGAGCCCTCGGCCGCGGGGCGCGCGCCCGCGCGAGAGGGGCCGCCGCGAGGCCGCGGGGCGAGCGGGCGGAGCTCCGTGACGACGGCGAGATCGGGCGCGCGAGGTCAGGCGCTGCCGAGGCGCCGGCGCCGCACACCGAACCAGACGGCGCCGGCGGCCATGACGCCGGCGAAGAGGGCGCTCTCGAGCGGGTGGGCCGAGGCGACGGCGACCAGGCAGGCGAGCACCAGCGCGAGGGCGAGCGCGGTCAGGGCGGGGTGGCCGGGCGCGCGGAAGGGGCGGGCGAGGCCGGGCTCGCGGGCGCGCAGGGCGAAGAGCGAGGCGAGCGCGAGCCCGTACATGGTGAGCGCGCTGAGGACGGAGAGGGTGATCAAGAAGCCGGAGGTGCCGCTGACGATGGCGAGCAGGCCGGCGGCGCAGTTGGCGGCGAGGGCGGCGACGGGGGTCGCGCGGGTCGCGTGGGCGCGCCCGAGCGCGGCGGGCAAGAGGCCCTCGCGGCCGAGGGCGAAGAGGGCGCGGCCGGCGACGAGCACCAGGCCGTGGCACGAGGCGACGAGGCCGACCAGGCCGAGGGCGACGAGGGCGCCGTGCAGCGGGTGCCCGGCGCCGTAGACGCGGGCGATGACGAGCGGCAAGGGCGCGTCGCTCGGCTCGGAGGAGCCCGGGGCGAAGACGGCGGCGCGCCAGCCCGCGACGCCGACGGCGCCGGCGAAGGTGGCGAGCGCGGCGACGACGAGCGTCGCCATCGCCGAGCCGAAGCCGCGGGGCAGGTCGCGCTGCGGGTCGCGCGCCTCCTCGGCGACGTTCGCGAGGCCCTCGATGCCGAGGTAGAACCAGACCGCGTACGGGAGCGCGCGGAAGGCGCCCGCCCAGCCGCCCGGCAGGGCCTCCGAGGCGAGGGCGGCGGTCGAGACGCGCGGCAGGGTCGCGAGGGCGAAGACGAGCAGGCCGACGAGCGCGGCGGCCGCCGTCCAGAGGCCGAAGGCGACCGACTGGCGCACGCCGTAGGCGTTGAGCGCCGTGAAGAGCAGGTACGCGATCGCGGCGGCGATCGAGGGGTGCAGCCAGGGCAGCGCGAGGTGGGCGTGGGCGCCGATGGCGACGGCGATGGCGGGCGAGGCGAAGACGAACTCGAGCGCCTGGGCGAAGCCGGCCAGAAAGCCCACGAAGGGGCCGAAGGCGCGGCCCGCGTAGACGAACGCGCCGCCGGCGCCGGGCAGCGCGCACGCGAGCTCGGCGTAGCCGAGCACGAACGCGACGTACGTCGCGGTGGCCGCGAGCGTCGCGGCGAAGAAGCCCGCGCTGCCGGCCGCGGGCAGGCCGAGGTTCCAGCCGAAGTACATGCCGGAGATGACGTAGGCGACCCCGAGCCCCCAGAGGCCCGCGGGGGTCAGCACGCGGCGCAAGGGGCCGGCCGCCTCGCGCTCGCGCTCGCCCGACATGGTGGCGGCACTCTACCGGAGGGGCGGGCCCGCGCGGAGCGCGGCGTGGGGCGAGGGCGGCGCCGCGCGGGGCGCGGCGTGGGGCGAGGGCGGCCACACGCGGGGCGCGGCGTGGGGCGAAGGTGGCCCCGCGCGGGGCGGGGCGCGGCGGCGGGCCCCGCTCAGCGGCGCGTGCCGGCGCCGAAGGAGGGGTCGGAGTGGTGGAACACGATCCAGGCGCTCGAGACGGTTTTGCAGGGCGGCCACGCGAGGTTCGAGGCAAGCGAGGTCAAGACCTCTTTGTCGGACGCGCGCGCGAACGCGATGCCCGCGAGCACCCGCCCGGCCTGCGACACCATCGCGACGAACGCGAGCAGGCCGGTGCGCGCCTCGCCGTAGGCGCCACACCCGCAGCGACGGCCGCGCTCGCGGGTCTGCCCCGACGACGCGATCGAATGCCACCATCGCCGCCAACCCTTCGCACAAACGCCACACCCTCGTCGGCCTTTCGCCGTCTGCTCGTCAAGTTTGGGCCGTGCTCCCTGCATTCACCCCCGAGATTTGCACTCGGCGTGCCGAAGGGGGGGGGGCCGTCGCCACCCACCCGAGGGGGCGCTCCGGCGTCCCGGGCTGTGCCACTTTGTGCTTGGGCGGAGCCCGGAAGGGGGGGGGGGACGCGACGCCGGGCCCGGCCCCCGCCGCCCAGCCGCCCTTCTTCGTTGCGACAAGGCGCCCTTGGTCCCACCCTCGGCGCCATGCCCCCCGCCATCGATTGGGCAGAGGCGACCGAGGAGGCCGTCCGGCACCTCAAGGCGCTCTTGCGCATCGACACGACCAACCCCCCCGGCAACGAGCGCCCCGCGGCGGACTACCTCGCGCGCGCGCTGGCGGCCGAGGGCATCGAGCACGCGCTCGTCGAGAGCGCGCCGGGGCGCGCCAACCTGGTGGCCCGGCTGCGGGGCCGGGGCGGGCGCGGGGCGCTCTTGCTGAACGGCCACCTCGACGTCGTGCCCGCCGAGCGCGCGCGCTGGACGCACGACCCCTTCGGCGCGGTCGAGGAGGGCGGGTACATCTGGGGCCGCGGCGCGCTCGACATGAAGAACATGGTGGCGATGGCGCTGACGACGCTCGCGCTGCTCAAGCGCACGGGCGCGGCGCTCGGGCGCGACGTCGTCTTCGCCGCCGTCGCCGACGAGGAGGCGGGCGCGCGCGCCGGCTCGCTCTTTCTCTGCGAGCGGCACCCCGAGCTCGTGCGCGCCGAGTACGTGCTGGGCGAGGTGGGCGGGCACACGCTGCACCTGGGCGGGCGGCGCTACTACCCGGTGCAGGTGGCCGAGAAGGGGGTCTGCTGGTTCGAGATGGTGGCCGAGGGCGAGCCCGGCCACGGGTCGATGCCCCACCCGCACAACGCCGTCGTGCGCCTCTCGCGCGCGGTCGCCGCGCTCGGCGCGGTGCGCCTGCCGCAGCGCGCGCACCCGGTGGTCGAGAACTTCCTGCGCACCGTCGCCCGCGGGGCGAAGGCGCCCGAGCGGCAGCTGATGCCCCTCCTGCTCGAGCCGCGGCTCGCCGGGCACCTGCTGCGCCTGCTCGAGCGCGCCGCGCCCTCGAAGGCCAAGGGCCTGAACGCCATGCTGCGCGACACCGCCTCGCCGACCGGGCTCGAGGCCGGCGCCAAGGTCAACGTCATCCCCGCGAGCGCGCGCGCCCGGGTCGACGGCCGCATGATGCCCGGCCAGACCGTCCAGGCCTTCCTCGACGAGGTGCGGCGCGTCGTCGGCCCCGGCGTCGCGCTCAACGTGATCGAGGCCCACGAGGGCGTCGCCTTCCCCGCCGACACGCCGCTCTACGACGCCATCCGCGCGACGCTCGCGCGCCACGACCCGGAGGGCGAGCCGGTGCCGTACATGATCCCCGGGTTTACCGACGCGTTCGCCTACGCCAAGCTCGGCGCCGTCTGCTACGGCTTCTCGCCCGTCCGGCTGGGCCCCGACCTCGACTTCGCGAGCCTCTACCACGGCCACGACGAGCGCATCCCGCGCGAGGGGTTCGCCTGGGGCCTCCGCGTTTTGTACGAGCTCGTGCGCGACTTCTGCGCGGCCTGAGGGCCCGCGCCCCGCGGCTCACCCCGAGCCGGTCAGCCGGCGCTCGATGGCGTCGAGGCGCGCCCGCCTCAGCCCGAGCCGGTCAGCCGCCGCTCGATGGCGTCGAGGTGCGCCCGCACCTGGGGGTCGCTCTCGCGCAGCGCCGTCACCTTGCGCACCGCGCTGATGACCGTCGTGTGATCCTTGCAGAAGGCCCGCCCGAGCTCGGGGAAGCTCACCCGCAGCCGCTGCTTGCACAGGTACATCGCCACGTGGCGCGCCAGCGCGATGCCCTTGTGCCGGTCCTTCGAGAGCAGGTCGGCCGAGCGCAGCTGAAAGTGGTGGCACACCGCCCGCTGGATCTCGTCGACGTTCGTCACCGCCGGGCGCGACGCCTGCACGACCGCGATCTCTTGTCGGGCGAACGCGAGGTCGACCGGCCGGCCCAGCAGCGAGGCCTTGGCCGCGAGGCGAATCAAGGTGCCCTCGAGCTCGCGGACGTTCGAGCGCACGCTCTGCGCGAGCAGCATCGCCACCTCGTCCTCGAGCCAGACGCCCTCGACCTCGGCCTTCTTGCGCACGATGGCGACGCGCGTCTCGAGCTCGGGGACCTGCACGTCGGCGACCAGCCCCCAGGTGAAGCGCGAGATGAGCCGCTCTTCCATGCGCTCGAGCCGCTGCGGGTAGGTGTCGCTCGTGAAGACGATGGGCTTCTCGAGCGCGTGCAGGGCGTTGAACGTGTGAAAGAACTCTTCCTGGGTCTGCTCGCGCCCGGCCAAGAATTGCACGTCGTCGACGAGCAAGAGGTCGCACTCCGCCCGGTAGCGCCGGCGGAACTCGTCCATCTTCTTGTGCTGGATGGCCGCGATGAATTCGTTGGTGAAGCGCTCGGCCGAGACGTACGCGATGCGCTTGTGCGGGTCGCGCGCCAGCACCTGGTGCGCGATCGCCTGCAAGAGGTGCGTCTTGCCGAGCCCCGTGCCGCCGCAGAGAAAGAGCGGGCTGTAGCGCCTGCCCCCGCCGCCCGCCGCCGCGAGCGCCGCCGCGTGCGCGAGCTGTTTCGAGGGGCCGACGACGAAATTGCCGAAGGTGTACTTCGGGTTCAGCCCCTCGGGCGCCGGCGGCAGCGAGGGCGCGGCCGCGACGACCGCCGGCGCGGGCGGCGCGGCGGGCGCCGGCGGCCGCTTCGGGCTCGCGCGCACCGCCCGCTTCTTCGCCGGCTCGGCCTCGGCCGGCTCGCTCGCGACCGGCCGCTCGACCCCCCCCACCGTCCACGCAATCTGGATCGACAGCCCCGTGGCCTGCCGCAAGTGCTCGACGATCGAAGGCAAGTAATGGTCGCAGACCCAGTCGCGCACGAACAGGTCGGTCGCCCGCAGCGACAGAACGCCGTCGGTCAAATCGTCAAATTGGATGCGCGAAAACCACCGATCGAAGGTCGCCGGCGAGCGCCCCCGCGTGTAGTCGACCGCCGCGCGCCAATGGCGATGCAATTCTTTGGACTGTTCCATCGCGACTCCTGCACCCTCTCGCCGCGTTCCCCGACCGGCGAGACGCGCAACATGTGCGTTAGATACCCACACGCACCTACCTGGTCCAAGTTTCTGCCCCCCCTTCGGCCCCCCGGCCCGGAACAGCGCCTCTCCTTGAGAGGTTGGCCCGCCGCCTCCGCGCTTTTAGAGAGGCCCTCGAGTCGCCCCGATGCCCCCGACGCCCGCCCTGTCCCCTTCGTCCGCGCGGTTTGGGGCGCGCCCGGGGGCGGCCGCGCGCGCGCGCGCCGGCGCCGCGGCCGGGGCGGCCTCGGCGCTGCTGGCGGCGGCCGCGCCGGCGGGCGCCGAACCGAGCAAGCTGCCGCCCGAAGTCGGCTGGAACTACGGCGAGATGGAGACCGCGCGCTCCGCCGCCCTCGGCGGCTCGGTCCGGGCGATGGCGACGGGGCCGACGGCGCTCTTTTACAACCCGGCGAGCCTGGCCGCCGCGCGCGACTATCGCATCGAGGGGCTCGGGCAGATCTGGCCCGAGGCGAAGCGCCAGTCGTACGGCGCGGCCATCGCCGACTCGCGCATCAACCCGAACCTCGCCGGCGGCGTCGCGGCCAACTACACCTGGCAAGACAACGACGGGCTGAAGCGCAAGGCGCTCGATCTGCGCCTCGGCCTGGCGATGCCGCTCTCCGACAAGTTCTTCCTCGGGGCGGCGGGCCGCTACGTGCGCATTCTGCAAGAGGGGCTCGGCCCGCTCGGCCCGAGCTACGCCTCGGGCGGCCGGCCGGACGACCCGCTGGTGCAGCAATTTACCTTCGACGCGGGCCTCTCCATTCGCCCCTCGGGCATGTTCGGCATCGGCCTGGTCGGCAACAACTTGACCTTCCCCGGGCACGGCTTCTTGCCGACGACGATCGGCGGCGGGGTCGGCGTTTCGCCGGGCGAGGGGCTGACGCTCGAGGGCAACGTGCTGGCCGACCTGACGACCTACGACCGCACGACCTGGCGGGCGTCGGGCGGGGCCGAGTTCGTGGCCGCCGAGCGCTTCCCGCTCCGGCTCGGGTACCGCTTCGACGAGGGCCAGAAGAGCCACGCCATCGGCGGCGGCGTCGGCTACAGCGACGCGCAGTTCGGCGTCGCGCTCACGGTGCGGCGCACGGTCGCGGGCGAGGCCGCGACGACCGTGGTCTTCGGGCTCGAGTTCTTGCTCGAGACGCCGAGCCCGGGCACGGTCATCCCCCCCTCGCCGGGGTCGATGACGCCTTGAGCGCGCGCTACGGCGGGGGCGCGAGCTCGGCGCTGACGCAGAGCGCGTCGCCGGCCGAGCGGGGCGCGCGCGGCGGGGCGACGGCGCCGGGCGGCGGGGGCGCCCCCGCGAGCGCGAGCGCGAGGTCGGGGCCCGAGGGGCGGCAGAGCGAGGCGGACGCCGCGCGGAGCGAGACCCCTTCGCCGCGCAGGCTCACCTCGCCGAGCGGGTAGGGCGCGGCGCCGGCCGGGGCGGCGAGGCGGACGACGAGCGAGGCGGGCGCGCCCCCCTCGCGCAAGAGGTGCACGGCGCGCACGCGCAGCGCCGCGAGGCCGCTCGGCTCGAGGGCGCGCGCGAGCGCCGCGGCGGGCAGCCGCAGGGCCTGGCCCGCGCGGTTGGGCCCGCCGAGCGAGAAGACGGCGTGGTCGGGCGCGTGCGTCGCGTGCGCGGCCGCGAGCGCCTCGCCCCCGTCGGCGTCGAGGGGCGGCGAGAAGCGCCCGCGCTCGACCGGCAAAAGGCGCGCCTCGAACGCCCTCGGCAGGCCCGGCGAGCCGTACGCGGCGAAGGCCGCGAGCTCGCCGCCGCGGTAGGCGCCGCGGGTGAAGGTCAGATCGGTCGTCACGAGCGCCGCCTGACGGCGGAAGAGCACGTCGACGCGCGCGACGGCGACATGCTCGGGGGCGGGCGGCGGCGGGGCCTTGGGCCCGGCCGCGATCGCCGTGGGGGCGGCGAGGGCGAGGGCGAGGGCGAGCGGGGCGAAGGGGGCGGCGGCCGCGAGGGCGAGCGGGGCGCGGGCTCGCCTCATGCAAGGACGTCGGTCAGCCGGCGCGCGGCGGCCTCGACGCCGGCGCGCGCGTCGTCGGCGGGCAGCCGGCGCTCGGGCATGCGGCCGAGGCGGTCGCGCAGATCGACGATCGCGCGCGGGTTTCGGAACCAATCGTCGTCGTACGCATCGACGAGGCGCGTGAACGACCGGGCCGCCTCGCCGAACGCGAGGAAGCGCCCCGGGTCGGAGAGGTGCAGCCGCGGCAGCACGAGCGCGAGCGACGCGGGCACCTCGCGCCCGAGCGCGCGCCCGAAGGCCTCGCCGAAGGCCTCGCGCGCGGCCCCCCGGGCGCCCGCGAGCGCCGCCGGGCGCACGAGCAGGCGCGCGGCCGAGAGCCGATAGGCCGCGAGCGAAGCGAGGCCGAGGCCGCGCCGCGCCCGCGCCGCCTCGGCGCGCCCCCAGCCGAGCGAGCGCGTCAAGAAGGGGGCGTGCAACCAGAGGCCCGCCACGAGGGCCCCGGTGCCCCAGCGCGCGAGGCCGTGCGGCAGGTGCGCGAGCGGCAGGGGCAGCTCGCGCGAGGCGGCGGCGTCGGCCCAGCGGGCGCCGAAGCGGGCGAAGGCGCGCAGGAACGACGCGCCGGCGAGCACGGGCGGCAGGGGGCCGGGGTCGAAGTCGGGCACCTCGAGCCAGCCGGCCTCGCCCCGGAAGGTCTCGCGCAGCCACGCGCCCGAAAGCCGCGGCCACGCCACGCTCTCGTCGGCCCCGAAGCCGAGCGCGAGGGCCTCGGCCGGGCCCTCGGCGTCGCGGACGAGCTCGCGCCAGAGCTCGTCGGTGCGCTCGAGCGCGCGCGCCGCCAGCTCGCCGAGCGGCGCGTCGGTGGGCGAGACGGGGGCCTCGGGCGCCTCGAGGCCGAGCCGCTTGGCCGCCTCGCCGCGCCGGGCCCAGAGCTCGAGCGCGGCCGAGAAGGGGTCGCCCTGGGCCGCCTCGGCGATCGCCTCGAAGCGGGCCTTGCGCCGGGCGGGCGCGCGCTCGACCACGAGCTTCTGCGTCGCCTCGCGCAGCGAAACGAGGTGCGGGCGGGGCTCGGCCTCGCGCACCGAGGGCGCCGCGAGGGCGAGGCGGGCGGCGAGCTCGGCCCGGCGGTTGACGCGCCCGAGCGTGAGCGCGAACGCCCAGGCCGCGAGCGCCGGCGCGGCCGGGTCGCCCTCGCGCTCGACGAGGGCCCGGAAGGTCGCCTGGGTGCTCACCCAGCGGGCGGGCGCGTAGGGGTCGATCTCGGCCGCCGCTTCGGGCTCGCGGCGCAGGGCCGCGCGGTAGTCGCGCTCAAGGCGCAACGTGCGGCCCAGATCGCGCAGGAGGGCGTCGACGTCGAGCAGTGCCATGGCCTCGCCCGGCTTTCATAGCTCATCTCCGACGCCGAACGTGATCGTAATGCCGAGGCGCAGCGCCCGGTTGGGCACCCGGCCGAGGCCCGAGCCGTCGAGGCAGACGCCCCCCGCGCAGCGCTCGACGCCGCCGAAGGGCTGCCAGAGAAAGCTCAGGTTGGGCCCGACCCGCAGGTGCCCGCTCACCCACCACGACGCGCCCGCCGAGACCACCGTGGCCAGGCTCTCGCGCCGCGCCGAGGGCTCGGCGCCGCCTTCGCGCCAGCCCATCGAGAGAAAGCCCCAGCCCAGCGCGACGCCGAGGTAGGGGTCGAAGGCGCCCTCGTCGAAGAGGTAGCCCCGCCCCTCGAGCCCGGCGAAGGGCCAGCGCCCCGAGCCGCCGCCGGCCTGGGGGCCGAGCGCGAGGCGGGCGTCCCAGGCGAAGTGGGTGTACTCGAGCCGGGCGCCGAGGGCCCAGTGCCCGCTCATGCGCCAGAGGGCCTGCGCCTCGGCCCCGAAGCCCGGCGATAGATCGCGGCAGGGGTCGCTCGCGGCGGCGCTGCCCGGGGCCGAGCCCGTGCAGCCGAGCAGCCCGGCGTTGGGCCCGAGCGCGACTTCGAACGAGCGGCGGGCGTACGCGGGCTCTTCGCGCAAGGGCGCGGGGGGGGGCGGCAAGGGGCCCGCCGGCGGCAGGCGGTAGGCGGAGGGGCCCTCGGGCGTGCCCTGGGCGAGGGCGGTGGGCGCGAGAAACACGAGGGCGAGGGCGGCGACGGAGGCCGAGACGATGGGGTTCATACTCGTCCGCTCGGCCAGCCGCCGCGCCGGTTGCTAGCCATCGTCACGTTCGGGCGTCGCGGCGCGCGGCCCGCCGGGCCGGGGGCCCTCCGCGGGTTGACGCTCCGGGCGCCGGCGCTCACACGTTAGAGATGAGCGAAGCGCCTCGCCGCCGCCTGCCCGTGCTCGGCGCCGGCACGCCCCCTACTCCCGACGAAGAGCGGCCGCCCTGGCACTGGTCGGGCATCGGGGCGGTCTTGACCTTCTCCTTCTGGCTGCCTCTGGCCTGGGCGGGCGCCTTGCTGAGCCAGCGCTGGCTCGCCCGGCTCATCCCCGGCGAGGGGCCGGAGGCCATCGCGACCTTTCTCGGGCAGGCCTCCGGCCGCGAGCGGGCGCTCATCCGGGCGTCGCTGGTGGCGCCGGGGCTGCTCAGCTGCTTCGCCAGCGCGGCGCTCGCCGGCTTCATCGTCGGCCGCTTCGGGGGCAAGGCCGGGCCGAAAGAGGCGGCCGTCGGGGGCCTGGTCGCCGGCACCTTCGCCTCGGCGCTGGCGGCCGCGGGCGAGGGCGGCGGGCTCGTCGCGCTGCTCTGGCTCTGGCCGCCGATCGCCGGGCTCGGGCTGCTCGGCGGCTACCTGGGCGGCCGGCTCGGGCGGCGCCGGCGCGAGGGCGAGGGGGCCGCGCTCACGAAGTGACGTCGAGCAGCTCGACCTCGAAGATCAGCGTCGCCCGCGGCGGAATCTTCGGCGGCGAGCCCGCCTCGCCGTAGCCCTTCTTGTGCGGCACGGTGAGCTTGCGCTTGCCGCCGACCTTCATGCCGGCGACGCCCTCGTCCCAGCCCTTGATGACCTCGCCGGCGCCGAGGGTGAACTCGAAGGGCTCGCCGTGATCGTGCGAGCTGTCGAACTTGGTGCCGTCCGTGAGCGTGCCCGTGTAGTGCACCTTGACGCGGTCGCCGCTCTTGGCCTCGCGGCCGGTGCCCGGGCGAAGGTCGTCGATCTTCAGCTCGGCCGCCGGCGGGGCCTTGCGGGCGGAGGTCGAGTCGGGCGTGGGCTCGGGCTTCTTGTCACAGCCCGGCAGGAGCAGGCCGAGGGCGAGGGCGGCGAGGGCGGCGGCGCGCGACGGGGGCGTCATGGGCGAGCCAATTGCCACGGCGCGCCGGGGCGGGCGAGGCAATTGGGGCGGGGCGGGCGCCCGGCGCTCACGCGCTCGAGCGGTTGCGCTCGTAGAGCAGGCGTAGGCCGGTCAGCGTCAGCCCCTCGTCGACCCGCTCGATGGAGCGGGCGAAGGCGGCGATGAGCGGGGCGAGCCCGCCGGTAGCGAGCACGGCGCAGGGGAAGCCGAGCTCTTCGCGCAGCCGCGCGACGAGGCCGTCGACGAGGCCCGCGTAGCCGAACACGATGCCCGACTGCATCGAGTGGTTCGAGTTGCGGCCGACGACGCGCGGCGGCGGGGCGAGGTCGACGCGGTGCAGCTTCGAGGCGCGGGCGAAGAGGGCTTCGGCGCTGATCTGAATGCCCGGCGCGATGCAGCCGCCCAGGTATTCGCCCTTCGGGGTGATGCAGTCGAAGGTGGTGGCGGTGCCGAAGTCGACCACGATCGCGCCGCCCCGGACCTGGTCGTAGGCCGCGACCGCGTTGACGATGCGGTCGGCGCCGACCTCGTGGGGGTTCTCGTAGAGCACGGGCATGCCCGTGCGCACCCCCGGGCCGACGACGATGGGCTCGCGGGCGAAGCCGCGCCGCACCATGTCGATCATGACGTCGGTGAGCGCGGGCACGACGCTGGCCACGATGGCCGCGTGCACCGCCGAGGGCTCGATGCCGCCGAGCGCGAGCAGCTGGCGCACGAGCACGATGTGCTCGTCGCCCGTCCGGGTGCGCACGCTCTCGCTGCGGAAGTGGTGCGCGAGCGCCTTGCCGTCGAAGAGGCCGAAGGTGATGTTCGTGTTGCCCACGTCGATGGCAAGCAGCATGGCGAGGCCCGAGCGTCCCTTTCTCGGCCCCCTCGCGGGGGCGCCCGGGCGCCGGGGGGTCGCCCGGCCGCCAGCCGCCCGCCCGGGCCGGTCGGCTAGCGTTAGCGGCAAAGGACGGCCTTCGCAAGCCGACGGGGCCCCGCCCCGAGGCCGACCGAAGCCGCCCCGGGCCGCGGCGAGGGCGGCGGGGCCCGGGCGGACGGCCGGGCTTGAGCCTCGGGCCGCGGCGAGGGCGACGGCGCCCGGGCGGACGGCCGGGCTTGAGCCCCGGCCCCCCGCCGCCGCCCCCCCGCCCCCCCGCGCCCCGGCGGGCCGGCCGAACGCCGGGGCCGCGCAAACGGCGCGTTGACCGACGCGTCGAGGGCCCGCTATCGTAAGCCCGGCGTGGGTACGAAGCAACGTAGGCCATCTTCTCGCAGGGGCCGGCGTCCATGAAGATCACGTTCTGGGGGGTCCGAGGCAGCATCCCCACCCCGGGGCCTGACACCGTGGAGGTCGGGGGCAACACCAGCTGCATCGAGGTGCGCTGCGGCAAGCACCTGCTCGTGTTCGACGGGGGCACGGGGCTCCGGCTGCTCGGCAACAAGCTCGTGCGCGAGATGCCCATCGAGGCGCACCTCTTCTTCAGCCACGTCCACTGGGACCACATCCAGGGCTTTCCGTTCTTCGCGCCGGCGTTCCTGCGCGGCAACGTCATCCGCCTTTATGGCGGCGCGAACGTCTCGCGCACGCTCGAAGAGACCCTCGCCGGCCAGATGGACTACCCCAGCTTCCCGGTGCATTTGAACGAGATGGGCGCGACGATGATCTTCCGCGACCTCGCCGAGGGCGAGGTCGTCACGCTCGGCGAGGCGGTGCGCGTGTCGAACGCGCGCGGCAACCACCCGAACGGCGTCTACGCCTACCGCGTCGACTACAACGGCAAGAGCGTCGTGTACGCGACCGACACCGAGCACTACGCCATCGTCGACCCCAAGCTCAAGCGCCTCTGCGAGGGCGTCGACGTGCTCGTCTACGACGCCATGTACACGCCCGAAGAGTACGGCGGCGAGGCGGGCTCGGGCCCGAAGACGGGCTGGGGGCACAGCACCTTCAGCGCCGGCGTCGAGCTCGCGAAGGCCGCCGGCGTCAAGACGCTCGTCTTGCACCACCACGATCCGATGCAGTCCGACGCGCACGTGCGCGAGAAAGAGCGCCGCTGCCAGGCCCTCTTCGCCAACAGCCTCGCCGCCCGCGAGGGCCTGACGATCACGCTCTGAGCCGCGCCGCCCCCGCGGCACTGGCGCCCCGGGCCCCCTGCCCCCGCGGCACTGGCGCCCCGAGCCCCCTGCCCCGCAGCGCTCGCGCCCCGGGCCCCCTGCCCCGCAGCGCTCGCGCCCCGAGCCCCCTGCCCCCGCAGCGCTCGCGCCTTGAGCCGCCCCCGCAGCGCTCGCGCCCTGAGCCGCCCCCCCAGCGCTCGCGCTCCGGGCCGTCCCGCCCCCGCAGCATTCGCGCCCTGAGCCGCGTCGAGCCCCGACGCTCGGCGCGGCAAACGTCCCGTGTCGGACGTGTAACGCGCCCACCCCCGGCCTTGCCGAGCCCGGGCGAGCCCCCTACGCCTCGGTCGCGCCCGCCGGGCAGCCCCCCCATGTCGTAAGCCACCTCACCCCCGGCCCCCGTCGCCTCTCCACGACCGTCACGGCAACACTCGCGAGCCCGGCGGCCTTCGTCCCCCGACCGCCGAGCCCAGCCCGGGCCGAAGAATTTGCGGCGCGCTCGCCGCCGCCCGCCGGCGCCGCCCTCGCGGCCCGAAGCCTGCGCGCCGCGCGGCCGCGGGGGCCCTAAGGGAGTGCGCGCGGTTTTTTCGGACGGGGTCACCCGGCGCGAAACGGTTGCGCGAATCGACGCGCCGCTTTTCGGACGAGTCTGGGTGTGCAGGCTTTGCGGGGCCTTGGCACGTCGCTTGCGGTAGGGCGCGGCGGAGGTTCATCACATGGCATCCTCGTCCGAGGGGGGGGCCCTTGCGGCTTATCGAACGCAACTCGCCTCCTATCCCCCGCTCACCGAAGAACAAGAGCGCGCGCTCGCCCTCGCCTGGCGCGCCGGCGACAAGAGGGCGGGCGACCGCCTGGTTTGCGCGTGCCTGCCCTTCGTCGTCTCCATCGCGATGGAGTACCGGCGCTGGGGCGTGCCGCTCGAAGACATCATTCAGCAGGGCAACATCGGCCTCTTGCGCGCGGCCGAGCGCTTCGACCCGTCGAAGGAGTGCCGGCTCATCACGTACGCGGCGTACTGGATCCGCGCCGAGATTCGCGACTACGTCGTGCGCGCGTACCGGGTCGTGCGCTTCGGCACGACCAAGGGCGAGCGGCGGGCGCTGCGGCTCTACCGCACCACGCGCGAGGACGACCCCGCGCGGCTCGCGGCGCAGTCGGGCCTGAGCGAGGCGCAGGCCGCGCGGCTCTTGCCCCTCCTGGCCTCGCGCGACATGAGCCTCGACGCCGAGTCGCCGACGCACGGCGGCACGGGGCTCGAGCGGTTGCGGGCCTCCGGGCCCTCGCCCGAAGATGAGGCGGGCGCGGCCGAGCGCGGGGCGCGGGCGCGGGCCGAGCTCGCGGCGGCCATCTCCGAGCTGTCGCCGCGCGAGCGGCTCATCGTCGAAGAGCGCTGGTCGGGCGACGACCCGGTCACGCTCGAGCATTTGGGCCAGCGCCTCGGGGTCAGCAAGGAGCGCGTGCGTCAAATCGAAGAGCGCATGAGGGCGAAGCTGCGCGTGCGGCTCGCCTCGCTCGAGGGCGCCGCCGACGCGGCCTGAGGCTCCGGCCGCGGGGCCAGGGCGGGCGCCGGAGGCGGCGGGCGCAGGGGCAAAGAGTTTCGGGGGCAGGCGGCCCGCGCGGCCGGGGGTGGCGAGGGGTGTGGTTGTGGGGGCGTGGGGGGGGCCTGGCGCGGGTGCGCGCCGTCGGCGTCGAGAAAGCGGGCCGGGGCGGGCGCCGGGAGCGCCTTCGCGCGGGCTTTTCGGCGGGCGGGGGGCGGTCCGAGCCGGCGAAAGCTCTCGTGCGGCGCGGATTGGGTGGTAGAGTTCGAAGGTGCGTCGTGGCGTCGGGGCGTGGCTGGCCGCGTCGGTCCTAGGGCTGACGGCCCTGGCCCTGGCCCCGACCCCGGGCAACAGCGATCGGCCGCGCACGGCGCCCGGGCCGAACGAGGCGCCCGACTTCGAGCGGCACGGGCCGCCGCCGCGCGACGAGCCGCAGCAGCGCACGCCCCGCCAGCCCTCGGGGGTGACGGCGACCATCGACTGCCGGGGGGCGCGCCTGGTGACGCAGCAAGCGCGCTCGCTGCTCGCCGCGCCGGCGCGGCCGGTCGACGCGCGGGCGTTCGCCGAGGCCTTCGTCGACTGGCTCGACCCGCACGGGCTCTGGTCGATCGCGCCCGACGCGCCGATGGCGCGGGCGGTGCGGCTGCGGGCGCGCGAGCTTTTGCGCGAGCTCGAGGCGCCGCCCGACCGGGGCGCGTGCCCGACGGCGCAGGCGCTCGGCGAAGAGCTCGGGCGCTGGGTGACCGAGCTGCGGGCGAGCTTCGAGCGGGGGCGCGAGGGGGCGCGGGCGCGGCCGCTCGAAGAGGCCATGCGGCTCGCGTCGCTGCCGGCCTTCGACGACGGCGCGCGGCCGCCGCCGGCGCGCGAGCTGGCCGCCGAGCTCGGCTACCGGTTGGGGGTGGTGCGCGCCTCGTTCGGCGATCCGCTCGAGAGCGCGGTCGAGGCGGCCGTCGAGCGCACGGTGCCGCGCTCGCCGCCGCCCTGGGCCAACGTGGTGCTCGCGGCGGCGCTGCGGGCGTACGTGCCGCAGCTCGACCCCCACGGGGGGTGGGCGCCCTTCGACGAAGAGACCTCGCTCTACGAGGTCGATCTCGAGGCGAACCCGCCGCCCCGGCTCTGGCGCCGCATGGTGCGCACCGCGCTCGGCGTGCGCATCGACGAGGCGGCGCTCGCGCCGCTCTTGCCGGGCGACGTCGTCGTCGCCGTCGACGATCTGGCCGTGGCGGGCCTGAGCCTCGAGCAGGCCGACCAGCTCGCCCTGCTCGACGCCGACCTCGGGGTCGACGGGGCCAAGACCGTGCTCGTGCTGCGCCCGGGCGCCCCCGCGCCGCTCACGCTCGAGGTCTTCCCGCCCGCCGAGCGCGGCGGCGAGGGCGACGCGGGGTCGGGCGGGAGGCGCCACTACCGCGTGCGCTACGGCGAAGACGAGGTGCTCGTCGTGCCCATCGGCGACGTGCCCGACGACCTCGGCGACGAGGTCGCGCGCGCCATCGCCGCGGCCCGGGGCGCGGGGCCCGTCGGCGGCGTGGTGCTCGATCTGCGCGGCAACGGGGGCGGCTCGACCGACGGGGCGAACGCGCTGCTCGGGCTGTTCTTGCCGGGCGCGCGGCTCTTCCCGCTGCACCGGCGCGACGGCTCGCTCGAGGTCGAGCGCGCGCCGGTGCCGCCGCCCGGCGACCGCTGGGCGGGCCCGGTCGCCGCGCTCGTCGACGGCGACACGGCGAGCGCCGCCGAGATGATCGCCGGCGCGCTCGCCGCCTACCGCCGGGGGCCCGTCGTCGGCTCGCGCACCTACGGCAAGGGCTGCGCGCAAGAGTACCTCGACGACGACGCGAACGCGGGCGTCCTGCGCCTGACGACGCTGCTCTACGCCCTGCCCGACGGCTCGCCGGTGCAGCGCACCGGCATCGCGCCGACGCTCCTGCTCGCGACGCCGCGCTCGCCCGAGCGCGAGTCGGGCCTCTCGCACGCGCTCGGCTCGTGGCAGGGCCCGGACGTGCGCGACGCGGGCTTCGTGCGCGAGCGGCCCTGGCCCGGCCACGGCGGCGTGGTCGGCCCCTGCGACGACGCCTTCGTCTGCAAGGCGCTGCGGGCGCTCGGCGCCCCGCGCGCCTCGACCGCGCGCGGCACGGGCCGGCCGTAGGCTCGGGCGGGCGACCGTCGCCTTCGCCCGACCGAGCCGCGCGCGGTCGGCAGGCCCGCCCGCTCGCCATGTCCGGAGGGCCAAGGCGGCGCGTCGGGCGGCGGCTCGGCGCCCCGAACGGGCGCGACGGCCCGATCGCCGGGCGGCTCTATCGATAGTGAGGTCGCCTTTCGTCGCGGCAGTGAGGTCGCCTTTCGTCGCGGCGGGCGAATTCGAACAAGGCGCGGCCGAGAAGGCAGATAGTGGCGGGGCATTGCCTACACGGCCCGACGTGGACCCCGCGCCGGGCGTGGTTCGTGCTCGCGAGATGAGGCCGCGGGTGGGCGGCGGCCGCGCCGTGGGCCCCCTGGCCGCGGGGCTTCGGTATTCAAATCAAGATTGAACGATGCCGCGGCGGCGGCCGCCGTGGGGCCCGGGCGGTTTCATTTTTGAACTCGTTCCCGCGGGCCGGCGGCGGTCCTTCGCGGGCCGGTTTCGTTTTTGAACTCGCGGCCTCCCGCGGCCCGGGGCGGCCGCGGCGGCGGTTTCGTTTTTGAACGCGAAGGGCGACTACCCCCTTTCGTAAAAGGTCGTGCCATGTTATTCGTTCTGCTTTTTGTATTGTACGGTCCGAAGGGCTCGTGCTACGAGCCCAATCCGCCGCGCGCGGGGCCCTCTTCAAGTCGACCTCGCGCGCGGGGCTCGGGTCGCTCGGCTCGGCCCGGCGCGGCACTCGCTGCGTCGGGCGCGCCGCTTCAATCGGGCTAGCTCGTCGCGCCCCTCGGCGGGGCGCGCGTCGCGCCCGACCCTTGTGCTGAATCCCTCCGGGAGGTCCCCATGAAAGCACGTCGCTGGTACCTGTTGTCATCCGTCTTCGTCATCGGCGCCTGCGCCGCGAGCTGTGCCGACGAGACCGACACGTCCGACCCGAGCGGGTCGCTCCAAGACGGCGCCATCGCGTCGAAGCCGACGAAGGCGCCGCTGCTCGGCACCGACAACCCGAACGCGATCCCCGGCAAGTACATCGTCGTCCTCAAGCCCGAGGCGGGCGAGGCGGCGAAGAGCACGGCGATGGGCCGGCTGAACGCGCGCGGCCTGAGCCGCGTCTCGCACGCCTACAAGTCCTTCCCGGGCTTCGCGGCCGACCTCGCCGCCGACGACCTCGACGATCTGCGCAACGACCCGAGCGTCGCGTACGTCGAGCAAGACCAGATGATGCACGCGGTCGGCACCTTCCCGCTGCCGAACGGGCAGCCCGACGGCATCGACCGCTGCGACCAGCGCACGGGCCGCGACGGCTCGTACAACGACTTCAACTGTACCGGCAGCGGCGTTCACGTCTACATCGTCGACACCGGCATCCGGACGACGCACGAAGAGTTCACCGGCCGCATCGGCAACAGCTTCGACGCGATCAACGACGGCCAGAACGGCAACGACTGCAACGGCCACGGCTCGCACGTCGCCAGCACGGCCGCCGGCACCAAGTACGGCATGGCCAAGCAGGCGACGCTGCACGCGGTGCGCGTGCTCAGCTGCTCGGGCTCGGGCTCGAACGCGGGCGTCATCGCCGGCGTCGACTTCGTGCGCACCGACTGTACCAGCAAGGGCCTCAAGTGCGTGGCCAACATGAGCCTCGGCGGCGGCGCCTCGGCGGCCCTCGACACCGCCGTCACCAACGCCGTCAACGCCAACATCGCCTTCGCCGTCGCCGCCGGCAACGAGAACCAGAACGCCTGCAACGTCTCGCCCGCGCGCACGCCCGCCGCCATCACCGTCGGCGCCACCGCCGACAACGACGCGCGCGCCTCGTTCTCGAACTTCGGCACCTGCCTCGACATCTGGGCCCCGGGCGTCAGCATCCTCGGCGCCGCGCACACGAGCAACACGGCGACCCAGAGCATCTCGGGCACCTCGATGGCGAGCCCGCACGTCGCCGGCGCCGCCGCGCAGTTCCTGAGCTGCAACCCCGGCGCCACGGCGCAGCAGATCCGCGACGCCCTCGTCAACGTCGGCTCGAAGAACTGCGTCACGAACCCCAACACGGGCTCGCCGAACGTCCTGCTGCACACCAACTTCAACGCGCCCCCCTTCAGCTGCACCGGCACGCCGCCGCCGCCGCCGCCGCCGCCGCCGCCGCCGCCGCCCGCGAACCGGGCAGCGCCGCGCTGGGCGACCTCGAACACCTCGCGACCGGCGCGGGCCTCGAGCGCCAACCCCTCGGCGAACGTCAGGCCGATGCCCTCGATCGCGGCGCTGCGGTCGGCGAGCATCGTCTCCTGGGGGAACGAGGCGAGCGCCTCGGCGTACTCGAGCGCGCGCTCGAGCGGCCGCTCGTGCAGCTCGGTGACCATGCCCATCGCGTGCGCCTCCGCCGCCTCGAGGATCTCGACGGTGGTGGTCTTGCCGGCGCCGTTCGGGCCGAGCAGCCCGAATACCTCGCCGGTCCGGACCTCGAACGAGATGCCGCGCAGTGCCTCGAGCGATCCGTAGGACTTGCGCAGGTCGCGCA
>DASTPP010000362.1:0-66318 GCA_035762175.1 Polyangiaceae bacterium
CCGTCATCCACGCGATGCTCGCGGGCATCGGCATCCAGATCGCGCTGGCGCAGCTGCACATCGTGCTCGGCGGCTCGCCCCAGAGCTCGGCGCTGCGCAACATCGCCGAGCTGCCGGGGCAGGTGGCGCACCTGCACGGCGCGGCCGCGCTGCTCGGGCTGGTGACCATCGCCATCCTGCTCGCCTGGCCGCTGCTGCCCGTGCGCGCGCTGCGCGCGGTGCCGGCGGCGCTCGTGGCGGTGGTGGTGGCGACGGCCGTCAGCGTCGTCGCCGGCCTGGGCGTGCGGCGGGTGCAGGTGCCCGTCGACTGGCGCAGCGCCCTGTCGCTGCCCGAGCTGCCCGCCGGCGACCAGCTCGGCGCCGCCGCCGTCGCCGTCTTCACGCTGGCCGTCGTCGCCAGCGCCGAGTCGCTGCTCTCGGCCGTCGCGACCGACAAGCTGCACGGCGGGCCGCGGGCGAACCTCGACCGCGAGCTGCTCGCCCAGGGCGTCGGCAACACGCTCTCGGGCCTCGCCGGCGGGCTGCCCATCACGGGCGTCATCGTCCGCAGCACGGCCAACATCTCGGCCGGCGCGCGCACCCGCTTCTCGGCCATCTTGCACGGCCTCTGGATCGTGCTGTTCGTGACGCAGCTCGGGTTCGTGCTCAACCAGATCCCCCTCGCCGCGCTCGCCGGCCTGCTGGTGGTCGTCGGCGTCAAGCTCGTCAACGTCGACCACATCCGCGAGATGATCAAGCACAAGCAGGCGACGATCTACTTCGCGACCCTCGCGGGCGTCGTCGGCATCAACCTGCTCGCCGGCATCGGGCTCGGCATCGGGCTCTCGTTCGCGATGCTCCTGCGCCGGCTCACGCGCGTGCGCGTGCGCGCCGAAGAGCGCGAGGGCCGCTGGCACGTGGTCGTCGAGGGCACGCTGACCTTCCTCGGCGTGCCGAAGCTGAGCGGCGCGCTCGCCACGGTGCCCATGGGCAAGCACGTCGACGTCGACCTCAACGTCGACCTGCTCGACCACGCCGCCTTCGAGGCCCTGCACGCCTGGCGCGTGACCTACGAGAAGAACGGCGGCCGCGTCGACATGGACCAGCTCCACGAGGCGTGGTCGTCGACGCCCGCCGAGGCCCGCCGCCCCGCCGAGGCGGTCGAGGCCCCGGCCCTCGTGGCGGTCCCCGCGAAGGCGGCGCAGCTGCCCCAGCCCCACGACGCGTTAGGCGTGCCTCGGGGGCACGCCGCGCCCTCCCCTTCCAGGGCGGCCCCGCGCACCGAAACGCGCCGGCCGGCGTAAGGCGGGCCGAGCCGCGGCGTTGTGAGGGCCATGCGCCTGCCGCCGCCCCTCGCGCCCCTCGCCGCCGCCTCCGCCCTCCTGCTCGCCGCCGCGCCCGCGTCGGCCTCCGACCCGACCCCCGAAGACGCGTCCATCGGCACGAGGCCCGCGCGCGAGGCCTCGGCCCCGGTGATGCCGGCCTCTGCGGGCGAGAGCGTCCAGATCGTCGCGCGCGCCGACGCGCCCGCCGCCGACGGGCCCGTCTCGCCCGACCCGCCGACCGACTGGGCCGTGCTGCACGCGGGCCTGCGGCCCCGCCTCGGCACCTTCGGCGGCGTCGCCACGCTCGCCCTCGCGCACGCCCGCACCGAGCGCTTTTACGGCCTGTTCTCGCTCTCGGCCGTGCGCAACGACGCCGGCACGCACGTCGGGCTCGCGCAGCTCGCGCTCGGCCGCAACCTGGCCGACACCTACGCGGGCGGCGCGCAGCTCAGCCTGACCGAGAACCGCGCCCGCACCTTTTACGGCGTCGGCCAGTTCGCGCTCGTCTACAACCGCGCCGCCCGGGTGGCGGGCCTCGCCCAGGCCGGCGGCTACAACCGCGCGCGGCGCTTCGCCGGCCTCGTGCAGCTCGCCGGCTACAACCGGTCCGACGAGAGCTTCGCCGGCGTGGCGCAGGTCGGCGGGTTCAACCGCGCGCGCGGCGCCTTCGCCGGCCTCGCCCAGCTCGGCGCCGTCAACTTCGCCGGCCCCGACGCCTTCGACGACGACGAGCCCCCGCCGGGCGATGGCTTCCGCGGGCTCTTGCAGGCGGGCGCCTTCAACGCGGTCGACGGCGACTTTTACGGCGCCCTGCAGGTCGGCGCCAGCAGCCTCACGACGGGGCGCTTCGCCGGCGTCGCGCAGATCAGCGCCCTCGGCGCCTACGCCGAGCACTTCCGGGGGGTCGCCCAGGTGGGCGCCGCGGCGGTCTCGAAAGATTCGTACGGCGCGCAGCTCGGCGCCACCGCGATCGCCCTCAAGGAGCACACGGGCCTGCAGCTCGGCGTCGCGTGCAACTACGCCGGGTCGGTCACGGGGGCGCAGGTCGGCGTCGTCAACTACGCCGAGCGCGTGCGCGGCGTGCAGGTCGGCCTCTTCAACCACGCCGGGAGCCTGCGCGGCGTGCAGATCGGCCTCGCCAACCACGCCGAGGACGGCGTCCTGCCCTGGACGGCCCTACTCAACATGGGCTTCGGCGACGGCGACGGCGGCGGCGACACGAACGTCGACGGCGAGCGCGTCGGCCGGCTCGGCGCGCGGCGGCTCGCCCGCGCCCGCTGAGCGCCGGGGGGCCGCGGCGCTTGTGTATCGTATGGGTCGTGGCAAGGTAGGCGCTATGACCGAAACCAAAGGCTACGCGACCACCGGCCCGACCGCGCCCCTCGGCCCCTTCTCGCTCAAGCGGCGCGAGCCGCGGGCGAACGACGTCCAGATTGACATTCTCTACTGCGGCGTCTGCCACTCGGACCTGCACACCGCCCGCAACGAGTGGAAGAACACGGTCTACCCCTGCGTGCCCGGCCACGAGATCATCGGGCGGGTCGCGCGGGCGGGCTCGGGCGTGCGCAAGGTCAAGGCCGGCGACCTCGTCGGCGTCGGCTGCATGGTCGACTCGTGCCGGGGCTGTGGCGCCTGCGAGGGCGGGCTGCAGCAGTTCTGCGAGCGGGGCGCCACCTTCACCTACAACAGCCCCGAGGGGCCCGACGGCGGGGTCACCTACGGCGGCTACGCGCAGTCGATCGTGGTCGACGAGGCCTTCGTGCTGCGCGTCTCCGAGAAGCTCGACCCGGCCGCGGCCGCGCCGCTGCTCTGCGCCGGCATCACGACCTACTCGCCCCTCCGCCACTGGAAGGTGAGCAAGGGCCAGACCGTCGGCATCGTCGGGCTCGGCGGCCTCGGGCACATGGGCCTCAAGTTCGCGAACGCGTTCGGCGCCCGCGTCGTGCTCTTCACCTCGTCGCCGGGCAAGGCCGAAGACGCCAAGCGCCTCGGCGCGCACGAGGTCGTCGTCTCGAAAGACCCCGCGGCGATGAAGGCGCAGCAGAACCGCTTCGACTTCATCCTCGATACGGTCTCGGCCGACCACGACGTCAACGCCTACGTCTCGCTCTTGCGCCGCGACGGCACCCTCGTGCTGGTCGGCGCGCCCGAGAAGCCGCTGCCGCTCGCCTCCTTCAGCCTGATCTTCGGCCGGCGCAGCCTCGCCGGCTCGCTCATCGGCGGCATCGAAGAGACGCAAGAGATGCTCGACTTCTGCGCCGAGCGCGGCATCACCTCCGACGTCGAGGTCATCGCCGCGAGCAAGATCAACGAGGCCTACGAGCGCATGCTCAAGAGCGACGTGAAGTACCGCTTCGTCATCGACGCGGCCTCGTTCGCCTGAGCCGCGGGCGGCCCCGCGCGGCCTCGGGCGGCGAGAGGGCGTTTTGAAACGCCCTCTCGCCGCCCGGGGCGCGAGCTCACCCGCCGCCCGAATCAGGGCGGCTGCACCTCGAGCGCCCTCATCACGAAGGCGTACTTGTCGGCCTTGTTGCGAATGGCCGCCGACAGCGTCGTGCCGCCGGCGTGGCCCGCCATCGTCTCGAGGTAAAGCAAGACCGGCGCCGGCCCCGCCTGCGCCGCCTGCAGCGCCGCGGCGAACTTGAACGAGTGCCAGGGCGCGACCCGGCCGTCGTTCTCGCCGGTGACGACGAGCGTCGCCGGGTAGCGCGCGCCGGGCTTCACGTTGTGCACGGGCGAGTACGCGAAGAGCGCGCGGAACTCGTCGGGCGCCTCGGGCGAGCCGTACGCGCCCGTCCAGCCCTCGCCCTGGCCGGTCAGGTGGAAGCGCAGCATGTCGAGCACGCCCGCCTCGACCACCACGGCGGCGAAGAGGTCGGGCCGCTGCGTCGCGGCCGCGGCGACGAGCAGGCCGCCGTTCGAGGCGCCGGCGATGGCGAGCCGGCGCGGCGAGGTGATCTTCTGGGCGACGAGCCACTCGGCCGCGGCGATGAAGTCGTCGAAGGTCACCTGCTTCTTCGTCTTCTCGGCCGCCCGGGCCCAGGCCTCGCCGTACTCGCCGCCCCCGCGCACGCAGGGCACCGCCAGCACGCCGCCCGCGCCGAGCCACCACGCGTACGTCGCGTCGTAGAAGGGCGTCATCGAGATGCCGAAGCCGCCGTAGCCCGTCAGGTACGTGGGGCTCTCGCCGTCGGGCGCGAGCCCCTTCTTGTGCACGAGGAACATCGGCACCCGCGTGCCGTCCTTGCCCTCGTAAAAGACCCGCCGCGTCTCGAGCCCGCCCGGGTCGATCGCGGCCTTGGGCTTGCGCAGCGGCTCGCTCGCGCCGGTCGCGAAGTCATACCGGTAGGACGTCGGCGGCACCTCGAAGCTCGAGTAGAGGTAGACCGCCGAGCGCTCGTCGCGCGGCGTCGCCACGGGGAAGGCCGTGCCCACCCCGGGCAGCGCGATCTCGGCCTTGCCCTTGCCGTCGAGCTTGTAAGCGGAAAGGCGCGAGCTCGCGTCGACCAGCGACGAGGCGATGAGCCGGTCGCCCGCCCGCTCGACCGCGCCGAGCACCGCATCCCCCTGGGGGATGACCGTCTTCCAGGAGGCGCGGGCCGGCGAGCGCAGGTCGACCGCGACCACGCGGCCCTTCGGCGCGCCGTTCGTCGTCTTGAGGTAGAAGGTCGGGCCCTCGCTCGTCACGTACGAGTACTCGGCGTCGAAGCCCTCGGCGAGCGCCACCGGCTTCGCCCCCTTCGCCCCGAGATCGAGCACGTGAATCTCTTCGACCCCCCGGTCGCCGACCTGCCCGTCGCCGGTCGTGACGACGAGGTAGCGCCCGTCCTCGGTCGTGTGCGGCTCGAACTGCCAGGTCGGGTGCTCGGGCCGCTCGTAGACGACCGGGTCGGCCGAGGGGTCGGCCCCGAGCCGGTGCAGCCGCACGCGGCAGTTCAGATCTTTCGCCGTGAGCTCTTGCCCGAACGGCGGCCGCGGAAAGACGCTGTAATAAAAGCCCTTTTCGTCCTGCGACCAGGCCGGCGCGTAGTACTTCGCCCACGCGACGCGGTCGGGCAGATCGCGCCCCGTGGCGACCTCGCGCACGCGCCACTCGACCCAGTCCGAGCCGCCGTGCGACAGGCCGTAGGCGACGTAGGCGCCGCGCGGGCTGACGCGCAGGCCGGCGAAGGCGAGCCGGCCGTCGGGCGAGACCTGGTTGAAGTCGACGAGCGGCTTGCCCTCGGCGGTCGGGGCGTCGGCGACGTAGAGCACGGGCTGGTCTTGCAGGCCGCTGTTGCGCACCGAGAACCAGCGCGCCCCGGCCCGCCGCGGCGGCCAGGTGCGCTCGTAGTTCTGCGCCGCGGCGATCTGCTGGCCGATGCGCTCGCGCGTCGGGACGCCCTCGAACCAGCGCCGCGTCAGGGCCGCCTCGGCGCCGAGCCAGGCCCGCGTCGGCTCGGAGCCCAGATCTTCGAGCCAGCGGTAGGGGTCGGCCACCCGGACGCCGTGCAGCGTGTCGACGACGCCCGACTTGGGCGCCAGGGGGTACGCGGCGGGCGGGGGCTCGGCCGGGGCGGGCGCCGGGGGCGGGGCCGCGCTCGCCGCCGGCCGCGGGTGCCGCGGGGGGGGCGCGTCGGGTTCGCACGCGGCCGCCGAGAGCGCGAGCGAGATCGTGAGAAGGCCGAGAACGCCCCGGGGCGGGCCGCCGGGCGGGGGCGCGCGGCGCGACGCAAACGCTAGTGTCATGGCCCCTTCAGGGGTACGCCCGGCGCCGGCCGATTTCTAGTATACGGTTAGGGTGCCGCGGCCTGAGCCTCATCCAGGCGGCGGCCCCGCGCGCGGCGGGCGGTGCGCGGCGGCGAGCGGCGTGTCCTCGTCCGCCGGCGGCCCCGCGCGCGCGGCGGGCGGGGCCCGTGCGGGTTGAGCCGGAGGCGAGCTTCGGGTCCCCGCCGAGCGCGCACGGTCACCCGCCGCCTGGGTCAGAGCCCCGGCCGGGCGAGGGCCTGGGGCCGCACCCCCCGCGGGAAGGTCAGCCCCCGCTCGCCCGTCAGGTACGACACGAGATCGAGCGTCTGGTCGGCCACGAGCCACTCGACGACTTTGCCGCCCTCGGTGCGCAAGAGAAACGTCTCGATCGACGTGCCGCTCCGCCCGGTGGGGGCGAGGCCGAAGAAGTCGCGGTCGTGCTTCCAGATGAGGTTCACGGTCAGAAAGGGCCGGTCGCCGGCGTCGCTGAGGTCGACGAGCTCGATGCGCGTCTCGGGCGCCGAGGCGGCGATGAAGGCGCCGTGAAAGGCCCGCCCCCAGTCCTTGAGCGCCTGCGGGCCGCGGATGTCGCGGCCGATCGGGCTCTGCGTGACCACGCGCTCGTCGAGCAGCGGGTCCCAGTCGTCGACGCGGCCGGCGGCGAAGGCTTTCCAGAGGCGGTAGGGCAGTGACGATTCCATCGGTACCTCCCGGGGGCGCGACGCCGCGCCCCGACGCGCCGAACATCGGGCGCGCAGGCCGTCCCGTCGAGGCCGCGAAAGGTAGACGGCCTGTCCCGTTTTCGGGACGCCTTGCGCGGCGCCCGCGCGCGCGGCACGCTCGGGCGGCGTGCGCGACGGCCCCCGGCTCGACGACCTCGCCTTCTTCGTCTCGGTGGTGCGCGCCGGGGGCGTGCGCGCGGCCGCCGCGCGCTCGGGGCTGCCGCGCTCGACGGTGAGCCGGCGCCTCGACGCCTTCGAGCGCGCGCTCGGGGTGGCGCTCGTGCGGCGGGCCGCGGGCCGGCTCGAGCTCACCGAGGCGGGGCGGGCGCACTTCGACGAGGCGGCGCGGCTCGTCGACGGCGCCGAGCGGCTCTTCGCCGGGCTGCGCGGCGGGGCGCGCGAGCCGCGGGGCGTCTTGCGCGTGGCCGCCTCGCCCCTCTTCGCCGAAGACTTCTTGCCGCCGCTCGTCGCGGCGTACGCGCGGCGCCACGCCGGCGTGCGCGTCGAGGTGCTGCTCGACCCGCTGCGCGTCGACCTCGCGGCCGCCAACGTCGACGTGGCCTTCCGGGCCGGGCCGCTCGACGACACGAGCGCGTTCTCGGCCCTGCGGCTCGGCACGACCCGCGTCGGGCTCTTCGCCGCGCCGGCCTACCTCGCCCGGCGCGGCGCCCCCGAGAGCCCGGCGGCGCTCGCGGGCCACGACCTCATCGTCATCGCCGAGCCCGGGCGCCCCGTGCGC
The DNA here is from genome assembly GCA_035762175.1 of Polyangiaceae bacterium. GTDB lineage: Bacteria > Myxococcota_A > Polyangia > Polyangiales > Polyangiaceae > DASTPP01. Next base: position 7,494 of record DASTPP010000362.1, read on the forward strand.
TGGGCCTTCGCCCGCGGCGCGCGCCCGCGGCTCGTGCGCGGCAAGGTGCAGGCGGCGAGCTTCACGCTGGCGCGGCGGCTCTGCGTCGAGGGCGCCGGGGTCGCGCGGGCGGTCACGCTGCTCTTCGCGCGCGAGCTCGAGGCCGGGGCCGTGGTGCCCGTGCTCGAGCCTTACTGGGTGACGCACGAGGTGCACGCGATCTTCCCGCGGGGCGGCGCCGCGGGGCCGAAGACGCGCGCCTTTCTCGACCTGGTCAAGGCCGCCTTCGCGGGCGGGCCGCCCTGGGCGCGGCCGGCCTCGCCCTGATGCGAGCAGCGGGCGCGCCGCGCGCGGCGGGCGGGTGCCCTGCGGTTCGATCCGGAGGCGAGCGCGAGGGGCCCGGAGCGCGCGCGGCGCACCCGCCGCTTGGGGTCAAGCGGGCGGCGCCCCGCGGGGGCGGCTCATTCGCCGGTGACGAGCTCGGCCGGCAGGTGCGAGGTGTCGACGGCGCCGACCGAGAAGGCGCCCGGGGCGTGCTCGTAGAGCCGCAAGATGGCGGCGTTCGGCACCGAGATGGTGGTCGCGAAGAGGCGGAAGCGGCGCATCCCCTCGGGGTGGCGCGGCACGCGACCGAAGACGAGCGACCAGAGCACGGTGCGCATGAAGAGGCCGTGGGTGTAGACCGCCACGAACTTGCCGCCGAACTCGCCGAGCAGCACGAGCAGCGCCTCGACCCGGTCGAGCAGCGCGACGAAGCTCTCGGCCCCCTCGCCGTCGACGTGGTGCGGGTCGGCGCGCGCCCAGAACGCGTCGACCCGGGGCCGCCGCTCGGCCACGGTGCTCGGCGCGCCCGCGCCCCCGGCGAGGTACGTGAACTCGTGCACCGGCCACTCGGCGTGCGCACTCTCGGGGAAGCGCGCCCGCGCCGGCGCCGCCGTGTCGGCCGCCCGCACGTACGACGAGGAGACCAAAAGGTCGGGCGGCCCCGGCAGCGCGCGCGCCACCAGCTCGGCCTGCGCGCGCCCCCGCGCCGTGAGCGGAATGGCCGCGGCGTCCTGCGTCGCGAGCCCCGCGTTCGCCGCGCTCTCGCCGTGGCGGATCAACCACACCTGTCGCATGGCCCCAGCTTACAGCGCCCGAAACGTGAACCCCTAGATTCAGGTTCGACCCGGGGGTTTCGCGCCCCGGGTGAGACATGACGACCCGTTCACCTTGGGGCTGGCCGTGGCCGGGGGCCGGTGGTACGAGCGATCGTACGCCCGTCCGCGTCCGGTCGCGGGGCGCCGAGTTGCCATGCGCGCCAGCCTCAAGGTCGGTTTGGTCCTGATGACCTGTTACCTGGTCGCCTGGCTCGACCGGATGGCCATCAACATGACGGTGCCGTCGATCCAGCGCGAGCTGGGCATCGACGCCGCGCAGACCGGCTGGGTGCTGAGCGCCTTCTTCGCCGGCTACGCCCTCTGCCAGGTGCCCGGCGGGCTCTTGGCCGACCGGTTCGGGCCGCGCGCGGTGATCCTCGGCGCCCTCTTTTGGTGGACGCTCTTCACCGCCGCGACGGGCCTCGCGACGGGCCTCGGCGCGATGCTCGCCGTGCGCTTTTTGTTCGGGGTGGGCGAGGGGCTCTTCCCCGCCTCCGTGTGGAAGGTGATCGGCCAGTGGTTCACGAAGAAGAACCGCGCGACGGCCAACTCGCTCGTGCTCTCGTCGATCGCGATCGGCCCCGCGCTCACGCCGCTCTTGCTCGCCCCCATCTTGCAGGCGTACGGCTGGCGCGTCGCCTTCTACTCGCTCGGCGCCGCCGGCTTCGTGTCGCTGGCGCTCGCCTACCGGTTCATTCACAACTCGCGCGCCGACTACCCGGGCATCGGCCGCGACGAAGTCGAAGAGTTCGAGCGCGACGCCGCCTCGACCGACGCGGGCGCCGAGCGGGGCCTCGAGAACGCGGGCTTCCGCGAGCTGTTCGCCTCGCGCGCGGTCTGGGCGCTCTTTCTGACGGTGCTCGCCGGCAACATCACGATGTACGGCTGGCTGAACTGGCTGCCGACCTACCTCATCAAGGTCAAGGGCCTCGACGTGAAGGGCATGGCGCTCGGCGCCTCGCTGCCCTTCGCCGTCGGCGCCGCCGGGCTCATGCTCTCGGGCTACGCGTCCGACCGCTGGTTCCGCGGGCGCCGCAAGGTGCTCGTGCTCGCCTGCCAGCTCTTCGGCGGCCTCGCCCTCTTCGGCTTCACCCGCGTCGCCGACATGGCGAGCTTCATGCCCCTGCAGTGCCTCGCGGGCTTTCTGCTCTTCATGGCCACGGGCGCGATCTGGGCAATGCCGATGGTGCTCTTGCCGCCCCGGCTGATGGGCGCGGGCTCGGGCTTCATCAACATGGGCGGCCAGATCGGCGGCTTCATCACCAACCTTTTGATCGGCTACACCATCGAGGCCTACGGCGGCGACTACGCGGCGGGCTTCAACGTCCTCTTCGCCGGCCTGTTCTTGTCGGCCGCGTGCGTGCTCTTCGGCATTCGCGAGGCGCCGCGAGCGCCCGCGCCGGTGCCCGCCTCGGCCTGAGCGCGCCGGCCCGCGCGCCCCTGCCCGCCTCGGCCTGAGCGCGCCGGCGCCCGCCCCGCTGCCCGCGTCGGCCTGAGCGCGCCGGCGCCCGCCCCGAGGTCGAGCAGGAGGGCGGCGCAGGCCTTCGGAAGCGTGGTTTTTCCGCGAAAAAGGCAGGGGGGGGTGCCCAGAAAGGGTGCATGCCAACCGCCTGGGGCAGGGGGGGGTGCCCCAAACGGGTGCGCAGCAGCCGTCCGAAGCAGGGGGGGTGCCCGAAACGAGTGGGAAGCAGCCGTCGGTGGCAGGGGGAGGTGCCCCGAAAGGCTGCTTACCAGCCGTCCAAGGCAGGGGGGGGTGCCCCAAACGGCTAGCCGACAGCTGCCCGAGGCACGGGGGGTGCCGCAAACAGGTGGGCGGCAGCCGTTCGAGGCAGGGGAGGGTGCCTCGGAAGGGCGAGCACGGCCGCCCCAGACAGCAGGCAGTTCGGAAGTGCAAGAGGCGGCTGTCTGAGACAGGGGAGGTGCCCGAAGAGGGCGGCCGTTGCCCGTCCGAGGCACGAGCAATGCCTCAAGTGGACCCAGGCCATCTCCCGGAGACAAGGGAGGCCCGAACAGGCGGACGGTACCGCTCGCTTGCGGAGCATGCGATGCTTGTGCGTACGAACTGCGAGGCCCCTTCTCATGCTCCAGCCGAGCGTTTCCCTGCTGACGATGTCATCGTTCGATACGAAGACGTCTACTTCCACCCGGCTGCGGCTTGACGCCCTGCGGGTCAAGGTACCGATGCCGCCAGAGGCCGGGGTCGCCACCGGGCGATAGCATCCCGCGAGGCACCGAGGCGGATGCGCGTTCTGACGTGGAATGTGTATGGCAACCCGAAGGCGCTTAACCTCGGGCTGACGTACTTGTCGAGGCTCGCAGCTTCCGAAGAGGTGCTTGCCTGTTTTCAAGAACTGCCGAGACCATTGCCACCGAGCCTCGAGCCCGGCCGGCTCTCGATGCAAGGGCTCGCGGCCGCGCCCGCCCTCGCCGAGAAGAGGGTCCTGTTCGTATACTCGCGGGGCATCTCACGCGTCAACTTGTGGCCCAGCGCGAACGACCGTCTACAAATTGTCGAGCTGAGGCTTGGTTCAGGGGCGGCCCTCTTCGCGGCCGGGTTGCACGCAATCGATCGCCGGAACTATACGGTCGCGGAGGTCCGCGGCGCCTATGCGGCGCTCACCCGGCGCGCGCTCGACGAGCGTTGGCGCGACGGCACCCCCCTCCTCTTGCTCGGCGACTTCAACGCTTGGCCCGACCTTCCCGAACTCGCCCATCGGGCTTGCATCTTCGGCGTTTCCGCGGGGTACGAACACCGCGCAGGGTTCGACTCGTTCTTCGGGCGGAAGAGCCCGCCACTCTTCCGCGTCGAGCCGGCTCCCGGCCCGCTCGGCTCCCCGTTGGGCACGTACTTCGACCCGAACGACTCGGCCTGGCGCGACCTCGATCACATCTATGTCAGCCGCAGCTTGCTTCCCGCGGCCCGCGCCGAACGACTCGTTAGCATCGGCCAGGTGAGTCTACTTACCCGGTACGGCAGACCGTCAAAGAACGAGGCCAGCGATCACCTTCCCGTCGAGGCGCGAGTAGCGCTGGCATGAGGCACCGTCATGAGTTTCGCCGACCTGATCCGACAGCGCGTCCAAGCGGGCCTGAAGAGCGCCGAGACGAACACTGGCCCCCTTGTCGAAGTATTGCACGAGCTGGCGGAAGGTCTTCGCTCCGACACCGTCGGCGCTGAGATCATGCCGGGCGAGGCGCGTGGCCGGCTCTACCTTACCCTCTGGCCACGCCTCCTGCCCGCGCGGCGCCACCTCATGCTCGCTTTTTGGGTCACCGCCGACTCGCTCCGAGTCTTTACCGACCCCCCGCAAGAGTTCAGCGACCCCTCGGCGCTCCGCGAGTGGCTGGCCGACTTCGTCACGACGCCTGCCTTCCTCGAGAGCCTCGTGGCGCTGAGCGACCTGGCGGGACAGCCGACGGAGGGGTACCTGCGGGCGGCGGGGGTCGGCCGGCTCTCGGGCGACGATCTCGTGGTCGAAATCAGCGCCCCCGCACAACGCGCCCTCGTCGATCAGCCCGACGGCACGACCGTCGAGCTGACGGTCGCCGTCTCCGCCGAGGCAGGCGCGGGTTCGTTCGACCCCAACCGCAAGTACGTCGCGCTCGAATCGTCGGGGGTACGACTCGATGATGTCCGCGTCAAGGCGCTGCCCACGGGCGGCCTACTGGTTCGCGGCACCAAGCGAACGCAACGCAACCTGCGGGCAGAGTTCGACGAGTTCGACCGCGAAGTGAGCGAGCAGATGGCCAAGACGAGGGAGCCATGAGCCTGAGTTGGTCCGAGCCGATTCACCCGTCGGACGAGGAGCGGGCAGGGTGGCAAGTCAAGCCGGCCACCGCCGCGTCTGCTTGAGCGCCGCCCGCAGCGCCTCGAGCTCGCCCGCGCCCATCGCCCCGAGCGCGGCGCGCTGCTCGGCCGTCGGCTCGATGCCGAACGCTTCGCACAGGTCGAGCACCGCCACCCGAAGCCCTTCGGCCTTGCCCTCGCGCAGGCCCTCGGCCTTGCCCCGCGCCTCGCCTTCGCGTAGCCCTTCGGCCTTGCCGCGGGCCTCGCTGGCCACCTGACCGCTTCGCGGCGGCTCGCGCACCGGGGTCGGCGGCAGGTCGAGCTTCTCTTTGCCGTAGCGGTCGGCCCGCCCGCGCAGATCGAGGACGCGGGTGCGCAGCACGTCGAGCTCGTCGCGCGTGATGTGGTAGGTGCGCGAGTACCGCGAATCGATGTACGCGTTCTTAAGCTGTTTAAACAGCGCGTCGTCTTCGGGGGTATCGCGGGGGAAGACGCCGGCGAAGCCCGGGTGCAGGTTGACCACGCGCCGGCCCAGCTCTTCGATGTTGTGCAGCTTCGGCTTGTAGGCCGTAAAGCAAAGCTGCACCGTGTTGTAGTAGCGCTCGGTCGCCTGGTGCAGCAGAAAGGCGGCCACCTTGTACGAGCCCTGGGCCATGGCGTCTTCGAAGGCGCGCAAGAACTCGTCGGCGGCCTCGGACCAGTCGCGAAACCACCCCCGCGCCCGCTCGAGGCGCTCTTCGGGGGTGTGGTCTTTCTCGCTCGCGAGCACGAACCGCTGCGAGTCGTAGAGCACCACGCCCTCTTTCTTGATGTCGGCGAAGAAGTACGAGCCCTTCTCGAGCTGCTTGTTGACGTCTTTGATGTCGTGAACGATGAGGCCGAGCGCCGTCATGCCCGTCTTCGCGCGGGCGAGGCGCTCGGCGGGCTGCCACAGATCGTGCCGGTCGACGAGCGCGCGGTTCTTGACCACGGCGAGCAGGTCGAAGTCGCTGCGGTAGCCGGTCTGGTAGTCGTCGACCCAGTCGCCGCGGGCGTGGCTGCCGAACAAGATGAGCATCTCGAGCGGCACGTGCTCGCGCAGGGCGGCGACGACGTCGGCGAGCTGATCGCGCTTGAACTCGGGCAAGTGGTCGAGCGAAGTCTTCACGGTGTGCCCCCAGAGCGTGGCCGGTCGAACGGACCGGGCGTGACGCGATGGGGGTGATTCTAGTCGGGGCGCGCGGGTTGTCGATCGGGTTCGAGCGTCGGAGCACCGCGCTGCCTTCGCGCTCACCAGATGCGCACGCGCTGCTCGGGCGCGAGGTAGAGGGCCTGGCCGGGCTGCACGCCGAACGCCTCGTACCAGCCGTCTTGGTTGCGCACGGTGGCGGCGCGCTGCTCGCCGGGCGAGTGGCCGTCGGTGAGCAAGAAGCGGCGCAGCGCCGGCTCGCGGAACTTGCTGCGCCAGACCTGGGCGTAGCCCATGAAGAGGCGCTGGTCGCCGGTATAGCCCTCGAGCGCGGGGGCGGGCCGGCCGCCGAGCGAGGCCCGGTAGGCGTCGAGGGCGACGGCGAGGCCGGCGACGTCGGCGATGTTCTCGCCGAGGGTCAGCTCGCCGTTCACGGCGGCGTCGGGCAGGGGCTTGTAGGCGTTGTACTGCCGGACGAGGGCCTGGCCGGCGGCCTTGAACTTGGCGGCGTCCTGGGGCGTCCACCAGTTCGAGAGCTTGCCGCGCGCGTCGAACTCGGCGCCCACGTCGTCGAAGCCGTGGCTGACCTCGTGGCCGATGACCGAGCCGATGCCGCCGTAGTTGACGGCCGGGTCGGCGTCGGCGTCGAAGAAGGGCGGCTGCAAGATCGCGGCGGGGAAGGCGATCGAGTTCTGCAGCGGGGCGTTCAGCGCGTTCACCTCTTGGGGCACCATGAACCACTCGCCGCGGTCGACCGGGCGGCCGAGCTTGGCGAGGTTTCGGCGGTACTCGAAGAGCGAGGCGCGCTGGGCGTTGCCGAAGGCGTCGCCGGGGCGCACCTCGAGCGCCGAGTAGTCGCGGAAGGCGACGGGGTGGCCGATGCCGACCTGCAGCGTGGCGAGCTTCTCTTTCGCGCGGGCCCGGGTCTCGGGGGTCATCCAGGCGAGGTTGTCGATGCGGCGGCCGAAGGCGGCGACGATGTTGCGCACCATCTCGTCGGCCGCGGCCTTCGCCCGGGGCGGAAAGTGCCGCTCGACGTAGAGCTTGCCGACGGCCTCGCCCATCGCCCCGTTGACGAAGTCGACCGCGCGCTTCCAGCGCTCGCGCTGCGCCTCGGCGCCCGAGAGCTCGCGCCCGTGGAAGGCGAAGCTCTCGTCGACGAAGGCCTTCGAGAGGTAGGGCGCGGCGCGCGAGACGGCGTGGAAGGCGAGGTACGCGCGCCAGGCCTCGAGCGGCTCGGAGCCCGCGAGCTTGGCGAGGCCCGCGACCGCGCCCGGCTGCCAGACGATGAAGTCGCGCTGGCGGCCGAGGCCGGCGGCCTCGAAGTACGCGGCCCAGTCGAGCCCGGGGGCCTTGCGCGCGAAGTCCTCGCGCTTCCAGGGGTTGTTGGCCTTCTTGATGTCGCGCGTGTCGACCTGCGTCGCGTGCGTCGCGGCGATCTTCTTCTCGAGCGCGTAGACGCGCGCGGCCTTCGCCTCGGCGTCCGGCACGCCCGCGAGCTTCAGCAGGGCCGCGACGTGCTTCTGGTAGCGCTCGCGCAGCTTGACGAAGCGGGGGTTGTCGACGAGGTAGTAGTCGCGGTCGGGCAGGCCCAGGCCGCCCTGCAAGAGGTAGGGGGCGTAGCGGCTCGGCTCGTTCAAATCTTCGACGACCCAGAGGCCCAAGACGCGGTCGGTCGTCACGTCGCCCGTGTTCAACGCGTCGACGTCGGCCCGCAGCGTCTCGCCGAGCGCGGCGGCGAGTTCGCGGCGGCCCTTGATGGCGGCGACGCGGGCGAGCTCGGGCTCGAGCGGGGCGGCGCCCTTCTGCTCGGCGCCCGCCTCGTCCATGAAGCTCGCGTAAAGGTCGCCGATCTTGCGCGCCTCGCTGCCCTCGGGCGCGTTCGCCCGCGCCGCCGCCTCGATGATGGCCCGGTTGTGCCGCGCGGCCTCGTCTTCGAGGACGCTGAACACGCCGTGCTCCGAGCGGTCGGGCGGGATTTCGGTGCGCTGGTGCCAGCGGCCGTTGACGTAGCGGTAGAAGTCGTCGCCGGGCTTGACCGACGGGTCCATGCCGGCGGTGTCGACGCCGAAGGAGCCGTACAGCGGGCGCCGGCCCCGAGCTGCCGCCGGCGCGGGGGCCGAGGCCGGGGAGGCGATCGCGCGGGCGGGGGCGCGCTCGGGCGGCGCTGGGGCGGCGCAGCCCGCGAGCAGCCCTGCGGCGCACGCGAGGGCGAGGGCGGCGGCCGGGGGGCGTCCGTTCATCGTGATCATCGAGGCGCTCCGGGGGACGGGGGCCCGGGCTCAGCCGCCGCGAGGCCGAATGCCGCGCCGCGACCCGCCGGGTCAGACGAATGCCGGGCACAAAGCACCGGTGCCCCGGCCTTTGTTCGGCGCACACCTGCGACCCCCGCCCCGCCGTCGGGCGGCGAGCGGCCGGCCTTTGTTCGGCGCGCCCGAGGCGCCCGGCCCCGGGGCCCCGCCGGGCGAGGGCGGGCCGAGCCCGGCGGTCGACCGGGCGCGGCGCGAGCTCGACGACCAGGGCAGCGCCCCCCGCCGGACGAGGGCGGGCCGAGCCCGGCGGTCGACCGACGAACGCCGCCCCGCGTCGAAGTCGAAGCCGGGGCGTGACGGGCCGCGGCATCGCGCGCCACGACGCCGGGCGTCGCGCCGCCCCGGCGGGGCCCGCCCTTCAATTGAATTACGCCCGCCCTCCGCCGCCGCTTTTCTTGAAACGAGCACGAAACACAAGCGCACTGCCAGCTCGGCCGTTGGGGCCCCTATTCGTATTCGACGCGCGGCCGCGCCGGCTCGCGTCAGGGCCGGCGCGGGCCCCGCCGGCGCCGCGCGCGGCGGCCCGGCCGCGGCTGAGCTCCGGCCGCGCTGCAGCCGTGTTTCGGCCGGGTTTCGCGCGGGTTCGCCGCGTTAGGTTCGGGGGGGCGGGCGCCCCGGCGGGTCGAAGAAGGTCACGCGCGCCCGGGCGGCGGGGCGCGGCGTTTTTCTGTATACGCGGCTGACGCGATTCGGTTATTAAGCAATCGTCGCGATATCGCGTTCGCGGCTTAGAAAGAGGTTTGTATGTCGATGCGCCGTAGACCATGGTTCGTCTGCCTCGGCCCCGCCCTGCTTTTGTCGGCCTGCGCCGCCCCGCCGGGGGCCCCCGACGGCGCCGGCCCGACGGGCTCCGCCGCGCGGGCGCTCATCTCCGACGAGGTGCACGGCGACGGCACCGAGGGGTTCATCTTCTTGCCTCCCATGGTCCCGAAGCCGGCGCTCTGCGGCAGTTTGGTGCCGACGCTGCAGCCGACGGTGCGCATCGACGAGATCAACCCCGCGACGGGCGCGCCCGTGCGGCACATCGCCACCTACACCCGCGACGGCGGCCCCCTCGGCGAGAAGGTGCGGGTGAAGCTGACGGGCGACCCGCCCGACGACGGCGACCCCGACCCGAACGGGTACTTCGTCGTCCGCTGGCACACGATCTTCTTCGGGCTCTCGTCGAAGGCGACCTACCGGGTGCGGGTGCTCTTGGGCGACCGCGAGCTCGGCTTCTCGGACGTCGACGTGGTCAACTCGCTCGGCCAGTACTTCAAGGTCGACCGCGACGAGTACACGCCCCTTTTCAACGGCTTTACGCTCCGCATCAAGTTTCGCATCGAGCGCGAGGCGGTCGACGACGACGACGATGGCAGCCTCGACGGCGACGACAACTGCCCGTCGACCGCCAACCCCGACCAGCTCGACTCCGACGGCGACGGCGTCGGCGACGCCTGCGAGTGCGACGACGTCGTCTGCGGGCCCGCCCCCGCCTGCCAGACCGCCGCCTGCGCCCCGGCCACGGGCCAGTGCGTCACCGCGCCGGCCGCCGACGGCACCGCCTGCGACGACGGCAACGCCTGCACCGCGACCAGCGCCTGCCTCGCCGGCGCCTGCGCGGCCGGCGCGCCCCTCGGCTGCGACGACGGCGACGCCTGTACCGTCGACACGTGCGACCCGGCGGCCGGCTGCGGGCACGAGCCCGCCACCGGCGGCGCGTGCGGCGCGCCCCCCGGCGACGTCGACGCGGGGCGCAAGTTCACGTGCGCGCTCGCCAGCGGGGGGCGCGTCGCCTGCTGGGGCTCGAACTCGAACGGCCAGCTCGGCGACGGCTCCTTCGTGAACCGTACGAGCCCCACGCTGGTCGCCGATCTCTTCGACGCGACGCAGGTCGTCGCGGGGTTCAACCACGCCTGCGCCCTGCGCGCGAACGGCCGCGTCGCCTGCTGGGGCTCGAACTCGTTCGGCCAGCTCGGCGACGGCACGACGACCCTGCGCGCGAAGCCGGTCGGGGTCGTCGGCCTCGTCGACGCCGTCCAGATCGCGGCCGACAACGTGCAGACCTGCGCCGTGCGGGCGACGGGCGAGGCCGCCTGCTGGGGGGCGAACGTCTTCGGCCAGCTCGGCGACGGCACCACCGTCAGTCGCCCGGTGCCCGGCCCCGTCGCGGGGGTCACCGACGCCGTCGAGGTGACGCTCGGCCAGCGCCACGGCTGCGCGCGCCGGGCCGGCGGCGCGGCGGCGTGCTGGGGCTCGAACGACTTCGGCCAGCTCGGCGACGGCACGACCTCGAGCCACGGGCTGCCCGCCGCGGTCGTCGGGCTCTCGGACGCGAGCTCGCTCAGCGCCGGCGCCTTCTTCACCTGTGCGCGCCTGTCCGACGGTAGCGCGGCCTGCTGGGGCGACAACTCGTCGGGGCAGCTCGGCCACGGCGTCAACGCGGGCCTGCGCTCGAGCCCGGTCGAGGTCGTCGGCCTGAAGGACGTCGTCGAGCTCGCGCCGGGCTGGTTCCACGCCTGCGCCCTGCGCGCGAACGGCCGCGTCGCCTGCTGGGGCAGCAACGGCAACGGCCAGCTCGGCGACGGTACCAACGCCAGCCGCCCGGTGCACGGGCCCGTCCACGGCCTCGACGACGCGCTCGCCGTCTCGTCCGGCTTCGACCACACCTGCGCGCTGCGGGCCGGCGGCGACGCGCTCTGCTGGGGCGGCAACGACAACGGCCAGCTCGGCACGGGCGACACCACGCCGAGCCCCGTGCCCGTCCCCGTCGTCGACGTGCCCTGACGCCTCGTCGCGCCCTGACGCCGTGGACGTGCTCTGGCGCCCCGCCGTGCTCTGGCACCTCGTCGCGCCCTGACGCCGTCGGCGTTCGCTGGCACCTTACCGTGCCCTGACGCCGTCGACGGGCGCCAGAGCACGCGCCCCCCGGGGCTGGGGCCGGGGGTTATTGTTGCTCTTGTAGCAACAATCCGTTCACCCTCGCCGACGTTGTTCGACCCGGCCGGCCGCCTTATAACGAGACACCATGGACCGCCGAACCGCCCTTGGCGCCGTCGCCACCGCGCCCGTCGTCGCCGCCGCCTGCAGCCGCTCCGAGAAAGTGTCCGACTGGCCCGAGCGACCCGCCCCCGACCTCGTCCGTCGCGCCGAGCCGCTCGGCTTCCCCTGGAAGACGCTCGACCCCTTTCTCTTCTGCGTTCACCACGACGACGCCTACCCCGCCGGCAACGAGCGGCAGGGCCCGGCCGCGTCGCTCGCCGGGCGCAACATCGGCAGCGACTTCGGCGGCAAAGACGGGTGGAACATGTACCACGGCGACGTGGTGCCGGGCTTCCCGCAGCACCCGCACCGCGGCTTCGAGACCGTCACGGTGGTGCGCCGCGGGCTCATCGACCACTCGGATTCGCTCGGCGCCAGGGCGCGCTACGGCCGCGGCGACGTGCAGTGGCTGACGGCGGGCCGGGGCATCTCGCACGCCGAGATGTTCCCCCTGCTCGAGCGCGGGGCGCCGAACCCGCTCGAGCTCTTCCAGATTTGGCTCAACCTGCCGAGCGCCGACAAGTTCGCCGACCCGCACTTCGTCATGCTCTGGGGCGACACCGTGCCGAAGAGGGTCGCGCGCGACGCGGCCGGCCGCGCGACCGAGATCACCGTGGTCGCCGGCCCCCTCGGCGACGCCCGCCCGCCCGCGCCGCCGCCCAAGTCGTGGGCCGCGCGCCCCGAGAACGACGTCGCGATCTGGACGCTCACGATGGCCCCCGGCGCCCGCTACGTGCTGCCGCCCGCCGCGCCCGGCACGAACCGCATGCTCTACGCCTTCCGCGGCCGCGGCGTGCGCGTCGGCGGCCACGATCTGCCCGTGCGCCAGGCGATCGAGCTGCGCCCCGACGCCGCCGCGCCGCTCGAGAACGGCGCCGACGAGGGCGAGTACCTCGTCTTGCAGGGCCGCCCCATCGGCGAGCCCGTCGTGCAGCACGGCCCCTTCGTCATGAACTCGGTCGCCGAAGTCCGGCAGGCTTATACCGATTACCAGCGCACGCGCTTCGGCGGCTGGCCCTGGCCGAGCGACGGCCCCATCCACGGCACCGACGGCGCGAGGTTCGCGCACCACCCCGACGGGCGCCTCGAGCGCGCCGGCTGACGATCGCGATCGGGCCGCCCTGTGGGGTATCGAGGCCCCGGGGCGGTGGGGCCTTGGGGCACCAGCCGCGGCCCTCTCGGGCCCCCTCGGGGGCGGGTAACCCCCGCGAATCGAGCCGTTTTCGTTCGACCGCACGCGAGGCACCCACTTTGTAAGAAGGTGCTGCCGTGCTGCTCGCCTTCCTGCCCCTTCTGCTGGCGGTGCTGGCCGCCTGCTGCTGGGGGCCGCAAGGCCAGAGCGCGGCGTCGGGGCTGGTGTCTCGCGCGCTGAGCCACGCGAGGGCAGAGCCCCCGCGGCGAGTCGCGGCGGCCCGGGGCAAGGCGATGCTCAAGGGCCAGCTCGCGCCGCGGGCCGCGAACGCCGAGACGCCGGCCGAGCCCCCCGCGGCGGCGCGAGCCCACGCCGACGAGGCTCCGGCCGCGACGCCCGCTTCGACGCAGGCCCAGGCCGGGGCGCCGGTTGCGACGCCCGCTTCGACGACGGCCCAAGGCGAAACGCCCCCGGCCGAAGAGCCCGAAGAGCCGCCGCTGCCGCCCAGCCACGCCTCGCCCGGCGCGGTCGAGCGCGTGTCGCTCGGCGGGGGGGCGTTTCTGCTGGTGCCCCCGGGGCTCGACCCGGCCGACGGGCCCTACGACCTCATCGTGCACTTTCACGGCGTCGCGCCGCCGCTCGAGCGCGCCCTCGGCGCCTCGGGGCTGCGCGCGGTCGTCGTCGACGTCAACGTGGGCGCGGGCTCCGGCCCGTATGCCACCATCGTGCGCGAGGGGGTGGTGAGCCTCGATCGCGTCATCACCAAGATCGAGCGCACGATGGCGCGCCGCTCGCCGGGCTTCGCGTCGGTGCCCGTCGGGCGCGTGGCCCTCAGCGCCTGGAGCGCCGGCTACGGCTCGGTGCTGCGCCTGCTCTCGTCGCCCAAGACGGCCGAGCGCGTCGACGCCGTGCTGCTCGCCGACTGCCCCCACGCGGGCTTCCGCGACGTGGCCCGCCGGCAGGTCGACGGGGCCGGGCTCGAGCCCCTCTTGGCCTTCGGCCGCCGGGCGATGCGGGGCGAGGCGCTGCTCGCCATCACCCACAGCGACATCGAGACCGTCGGGTACGCGAGCACGCACGAGACGACCGACTTCCTCTTGCGCGCGCTCGGCCTCTCGCGGCGCCGCAGCCACCTGCCCGGCCCGGGGCGCATGGTGCGCACCTCGTTCGCCGAGGCCGGCGGCTTCTCGCTGAGCGGCTACCAGGGCGTCGACGCCGCCGCGCACGGCGACCACCTGCGCAACCTCGACGCGACGCTCTTCCCGCGCCTGCGGCGCCGCTGGACCCCCGCCCCCGCGCCCGCCGCGCCCGCCGAGCAGCCCGTCGCGGCCCGCGCGCCCGAAGGCCCGAGCTCCAAGGGCGAGTTAGGGCCCGCCGGCCGCGCCCGCCGGGCCTGCGGCGCCCGCACGTCGCCCGCTGCCCGCTCAGCGTCGGAAGGCGAAGAAGACGGCGCCGACGAGGCAGAGCGCGGCCAGCAGGTGGTTGAGCGAGAGCCGTTCGCCCGCCCAGAGCGTGGCGAAGCCGGCAAAGACGGCGAGGGCGATGACCTCTTGGATGACCTTGAGCTCGACGAGCGAAAAGCGCCCGTAGCCGAGCCGGTTCGCGGGCACCGCCAGGCAGTACTCGAAGAACGCGATGCCCCAGCTCACGAGCACCGCGGCCCAGAGGGGGCTGGCCTGCTGGGCTTTGAGGTGCCGGTACCACGCGAAGGTCATGAAGACGTTCGACACGATGAGTAGCGCGACGGTGGCCACGGCGAAGGGCTACTCGGAACTCGCCATCGGCGGCAAGCTCGGCGCGGGCGACTCGGCGCGGGCGGCGCGGCCCGCCGCGCGGAGAGGCCCCGGGCGGCGCGCGGTCGGGCGCGCACCGGGGCCCGCCCGACGCGTTCGGATGCGGCCGGGGCGCCCGCGCAGTTTCGCCCCCCCTTACCCTGAACGCGACGAACGTCGGGGGGCCGCCCTCGCCGCCGTGGCGACCCGGGCGCGCCGCCGGGCCTTTCGGGTTGCCGCGGGGGCGGCCTGCCCCCACCTTCCGGCCGTGGACCCGCTCACCTACGCCCGCGCCCAGATGGGCCTGTCGCTCGCCTTTCACATGGTGTTCGCGGCCGCGGGCATCGCGCTGCCGGCGCTGATGGTGGTGAGCGACGCGCTTTACCTGCGGACGGGCGAGCGCGACTACCTCGATCTGAGCCAGCGCCTGGCCAAGGGCACGGCCATTCTCTTCGCGGTGGGGGCGGTCTCGGGCACGGTGCTCTCGTTCGAGCTCGGGCTGCTCTGGCCGCAGTTCATGGGCACCTTCGGCGAGCTCGTGGGCCTGCCCTTCGCGCTCGAGGGGTTCGCCTTCTTCGCCGAGGCCATCTTCCTCGGCATCTACCTCTACGGCCGGGGGCTCGTCTCGCCGCGCCTGCACCTCTTCGCGGGCGTGGCCGTCGCGGCGAGCGGGGCGGCGTCCGCCTTCTTCGTGACGCTGGTCAACGCCTTCATGAACCTGCCCGCGGGCTTCCGGTGGGAGGGCGGCCGCCCCGTCGACGTCGACCCGGTCGCCGCGCTCTTCAGCCCGCCCTGGCCGCACCAGACCCTGCACGTGCTGCTCTCGTGCTACGAGGCGGTGGGCTTCGCGATGGCGGGCATTCACGCGGCGATGCTGCTGCGCGATCGCACGAAGACCTTCCACCGCCGCGCGCTCGCCATCGCGCTCGCGGTCGGCGGGGCGGCGGCCCTCGCGCAGCCGCTCTCGGGCGACCTGTCGGCCAAGCACCTGGCGCGCGAGCAGCCCGTCAAGCTGGCCGCGGCCGAGCTGCACTTTCACACCGGCCCGCGGGCGCCGCTCCTGGTGGGGGGCTGGCCCTCGGCCGAGCCGGGCGAGGTGCGGGGGGCGGTCGAGATCCCCGGCGGGCTGTCGTTCCTCGCGCACGGCGACCCGGACGCCGAGGTGAAGGGGCTCCGCGACTTCCCGCGGGACGAGTGGCCCCCGCTCGCGCCCCTGCACGCGAGCTTTCAGATCATGGTCGGCTGCGGGGTCGCGCTCGCGGGCCTGTCGCTCTTCGCCGCCGCGGCCGCGTGGCGCAAGCGGGGGCTGCCCGACTCGCGCGCCTTCCTCCGGGCGGTCGTGGCCGCCGGCCCCTTGGGCTTCGTGGCGCTCGAGGCGGGCTGGATGGTGACCGAGCTCGGCCGCCAGCCCTGGATCGTGCGCGGCGCGATGCGCACCGCGGACGCGGTCACGCCCTTCCCCCACCTGGCCGCGCCCTTCGGCCTCTTCACCGCCGTCTACGTGCTGCTCGGGGCGGTGGTGGCCTACCTGCTCTGGGCGCAGGTCGCGAAGACCGCCCCGCCGAAGGAGGCCGCCCGTGCCGAAGGCTGAAGCGTTCATCGTGGCGACGATGCTGGTCGCGCTCGTGCTCTATTTCTTGTTCGGCGGGGCCGACTTCGGCGGCGGCACCTGGGACTTGCTCGCCTCCGGCCCGCGGCGCAAAGAGCAGCGCGCGCTGATCGAGCGGGCGATCGCGCCCGTGTGGGAGGCCAACCACGTCTGGCTCATCCTGGTCGTGGTGCTGCTCTTCGGCGCCTTCCCGCGCGCGTTCTGGGCGATCTCGATCGCGCTGCACGTGCCGCTGACGCTCTTCCTGCTCGGCGTCGTGCTGCGGGGGTCGGCGTTCGCGTTCCGCAGCTACGAGCCCGACGAGGCGCGGCGCGAGCGCTGGGGGCTCGTCTTCTCGCTGGCGAGCGTCAGCGCGCCCCTGATGCTCGGCGCCTGCGTCGGCGCCATCGCCTCGGGCGAGCTGCGCGTCCGGGGCGGCGTCGTGGGGGGCGGCTTCTTCGCGCCCTGGCTCGCGCCCTTCCCGCTCGTCACGGGCCTCTTCGCGCTCGCGCTCTGCGCCTTCGTGGCCGCCACCTACCTCGCCCGCGAGGCGCGCGAGCGGCCCCTGCAAGACGACTTCCGCCGCCGGGCCCTCGCCGCGGGGGCGGCCGTCGCCCTGCTCGCGCTCGCCGCGTTCGCCCTCTCGCGCGCGGGGGCGCCGCGGGTGCACGACGGGCTGACCGACCGCGCCTGGACCTGGCCCTTCCACGCGCTGACCGCGCTCTCGGCCGGGGCCACCTTCTGGGCGCTCTGGCGGCGCCGCTACGGCGTGGCGCGCGTCGCGGTCTCGGCGCAGACCGGGCTCATTCTGCTCGGCTGGGCGCTCTCGCAATACCCCTACCTCGTCGTGCCCGACGTCACCGTCGAGAACGCCGCCGCGAACCCGAAGACCCTCGGGGCCATGGCCTTCGCGCTCGCGGCGGGGGCGCCCATCCTCTTGCCCTCGCTCTACCTGCTCTTCCGGGTCTTCAAGTCGCCGGCCCGGCGGGACGCGTAAGGGCCCCGCGCGGGGCCGCCCGCGCTCGACGCGGGGCCATGACGACGCCCCCGCGCCGGGCCGTCGCGCCCGCGACCGGGCGGCCCTCGGCGGCCGACGGCGACCGCCGCCGCGCCCGCTGCCGACGCCTTCAGGGGCTAGGAGGCAGGACGGCGAGCCCCTTCACGTCGTTCGCTTCGCCGATCTCGCCCACCGAGGTGGCGGCGCCCGTGCTGAGGTCGACGGTGTAGAGGGTGGTGTCGGCTGCGAGGTAGGCGACGTTGACGACCGCCCCGCCCGAGGACGTGGTCACGATGTCGAACCCGGCGGCGTCGCCGACGTCGACGTTGCCGAGCGCCCCGATGGTGATGAGCACGCCCAGGTTCGGGTCGGGGTCGCCCTGCTGCACGAGCGTGTCGGTGGCGGCATTGATGTCGTAAAGCACGGTACTCGCCGTGCCTTTGTAGGCGTTGAGATAGGCGGCCGCGACGATCTGAATCGCCTTGCCCTCGCCCGGGTCTTGGGCCTTGTAGACGAGCGGCGTGTCGGTGCCCGCGACCGAGTTGGCGAACGGGTTGAGGCGGTAGTTGGCCGTGTCGGTGATGACGCGCAGCGCGTTGCCGCCGTCGCCGCCCTTTTCCGTCGCGATGGCCGACTTCGGGTTGAAGTCGAAGCCGTAGCCGCCTTCGCCCGCCGCGAAATTGGCCACCGCGGTGCCGCCGGTCGCCGTCGCCTTGCCGGCGGCGAGGTCGACGTCGAGCTTGTAGAGATTGCCCGTGTCGGTCAGGCCGTAGAGCAAGCCGTCGCTCGAGCGGACGTCGATGCCGTCGAGGGTGCCATCAAGGCCCGTGACCTCGAGCTTCGTGGACGTGCCGGGCGTGTCCGACTTGAACGCGAGCAGGTCGCCGTTGCCGTTGACCACCACGATGTCGTACGCGGCCGGGGTCGGGGGGGGCGTCGCCGGCGCCCCGCCCGTGCCGCCCGCACCGCCGGTGCCGGCCGAGCCGCCGGTGCCCGAGCCGCCCGTGCCCGAGCCGCCCGTGCCCGAGCCGCCCGCGCCCGCGCGGCCGCCGGAGCCCTGGGTCGAGGGGTTGTCGTCGTCGTCGTCGTCGCCGCAGGCCGGGGTCATGGCCAGGGCCGCGAGCGCGACAAAGGGCATTAGGCAGGTCAAGTAACGCTTCATGGTGGTCGTCTCCTTCGTCTTCCGTGAGTGGCAGGGTTCGGGGGTCGCTGTGATGCATCGCTCGCCCGGCGCCGGGCGCCCGCTGGGGGGCGCGCCGCGCGCTGCAAGCCTTGTAGCTCGAAACTTAGTCTTTTTCGATAAAGCAGGGCCGCGGGCGCCCGCCCGGGTCGGCTGGCTGGCTGAAGCCCGGGCGTCGCCGTCGTCATGGCCCGTACGAGCACCCGCCCCCGGCGGTTCCCGCCCGCGATCGCCTTCCGGCGCGTCCCGGCCGCCCGCCCCGTGAAGCCCCCTCCCCTTACCCCGGCCCGAGCGCGAGCGCTAGCGCGAGCGCGAGCGTGGCGGCCCGACCGCGCTGCCCCGCCGCTCGCCGCGCGCCGGGGCGGCGCCCCCCTGCCGGCCGCCACGACCGCCCTGCCTCCGATCGTCCCCTCGGCGGCGCCTGCCCTCCCCCCCACCCTGACGCCGGCCGCGCCGAGCGGGGGGGCGTCGCGGGCGAGCGGCCAGGCGGCCGCGGCTTCGCCGGGCGCGCCTCGTGGGGGCCTCGGGGGCGCGGCGGTCTTGCCTCGGCGATCGGCTCGGAGAGCGCCTCGCGGGCATCCGCGTCGGTTGGCCGGCGGGCCGACGCGGCGGGCGCCGAGCGCCGCGCGCCCCGCGCGCCGAGCGGGCCGACTCGGCCGACCGGCTTTACAACATTGGCCGCCCGGACGGCCGGCTGACGACCTTTGCGTTCGCGATGGTGAAGGGGCGGGCCATCGCCATCGATAAAGAGTAGCGCGGCCTGCATTCTGCGCGCGCCGTCCTGCGGAGCGGCGGGCGCGCGCGAAATCGCTCGGGGCGGAAAAAAGTGCCGCGCCGCCCGACGGCGCCGGCCGCGTGTGCGCGCCGCCGCACACCGCCCCCCCGCCCCCCCGCCCCCCCGCCGCCCTCGACGCGCGGCGGCGGCGCCCTCGCCGCGCCGACGCGCGTGGGTCGAGGTGCGCCGTTTGGATTCATTCATCGCCCGCGCGACACACGTTCGGACCCCCGGCCCGATTTCTCCTTCCGGGATTCGGCACAGCTTTTCGCCCCCGGCGGAAGAAGCGCGAATGGCGCGAGAGAAAAGGGCCACGCGCGGCGAAAATCAGTAGCAAACACTAGTGCGATTGCGCAATGTATCGTTAGCCCTTCCAGGGGCTGTAGGGAGGTTGCCCGTCATGCGACGTGTCCTTTTGGCGCTCTTTCTTGCCGGCTGCGTCGAGCAGGGCTCGCCCGCGGGCGAGCCGGTGGGCTCGGAGGCGCAAGACTTGTCTTTCGGGGGCGTGCCGGTGCCCGGGCCCGACGGTTGGGGCCCCGGCGACGAGGTCGGCAACGGCAACACGCAGGGCTACGGCACGCGCCTGCGCTGCGCGCTGCACCTGGCCAACCCGCTCGCGCGGCCGTACGAGCTGGGCCGCGTGCTGAGCGAGACGATGCCGCAGAGCCCGGTCGGCGACGCGCCGGTCGACATCGATTACCTGCCGACCCGGGGGTTGCCCTTCACGAGGCATGCGGGCAACGGCGAAATTTTCTCCGGCGGCCTGGGCTCGCAGGGCACGCAGTTCGACGCGCTCGGGCACTTCGGCTACCTCGAGGGGCCCTGGCCGGGCGCCGGGCCCTTTCCGGCCGATCAGGCGAGGTATTACAACGGGTTCACGCAGGCCGAGGTCAAGCCGGCGCCCGACGGCCCGCTGCAGCGGCTCGGCGTCGAGAAGGCGCCGCCCATCTTGACGAGCGCCGTGCTGCTCGACGCCGAGGCCTACCGCGGGCGGCCGCTCGACCCGGGCGAGCGCGTGACGGCGGCGGACATCAAGGGCATGCTGGCGGCGCAGAAGCTGAGCCTGCGCGGCATCCTGCCCGGCGACGCGGTGTACATCCGCACGGGCTGGGGGCGCCTCTGGACGGACCCGGCGCCGAACCCGCTGTTCACGGCGTACTACGCCGAAGGGCCGGGCCTCGCGGTCGACGCGCAAGAGTACCTCGCGTCGCGCCACGTGGTGTTGATGGCGCTCGACAACCCCTTTACCGACCCGGTGCGGGCCTGCCAGTTCGTCGGCGCTTGCGCCCCCCCGCCGGGCACGCAGCCGGGCCTTCCCTTCAACGTGCACCACAACAACCTCACCCAGCACGGCATCTATCAGATGCAGAACCTCGCGCTCGACGAGCTGGCCGACGACGGCGTCGACCTGTCGTGCACGGTCGTGCTGCCCTTGCGCATCCTCGGCGCCGCCGGCTCAGCCGTGCGCCCGATCGCCGTCGGCGCGCCCCGCCACTGACGCCCGGCCGCGACGCGGCCCCCCGCTCCGGCGCGGGTTCGCCCGCGCCGAGCTCGGCCCCGCCGCGGCCGCGGGCCGCCCCGCGGGCCCGGCGACACGCGGCCGGCGCGGGGGGCGGGGGCGCGAGCCCGGCGCCGATCGCGTGCCGTCACCCGATCCGAAGTGGGGGCGCTCCGCGCGTCGCGGCGCGATCGCCTTCGCCCCGGGCGCCAAGGCGGCCCGGTCCGTCGGGCGCGCCGGCTCGAGCGCGGCCTTGGCGCCTACCCCATAGGGCGGGGTGTGCGCGCCGGCGGCCGCCCCGCCTGCGCGCACGGCCGAGGTGCGCCGCGCCCTCGCCACGTCTTCGCCGCCCCGAGCGCGCCGCCCTCGGGCCCGATCGAGGGTCGACCGCTGCGGGCGACGGAGGCCGGCCGGCGTCGTGCGCACGACCGCCGCCGGGCCCACGCGCGCGGGGCGCCGGTGAGTACCTGGCGTCGCGGTGGAACGATCTCGGCGCCGGGCCCACGCGCGCGGGGCGCCGGGGCGGGGGCGTGACGCGTCGCCGCGGCCCTTCGCGCGAGGGCCGCGAGGGCGAGCGCCCCCGGGCCGGGCGTCTCGCCCGAGGCGCCCGCTCGCACGAAGGTGCCCCCGAACGCTTCGTCGAAGGTAGTAAGGGGCGAGCGGGTGCACTATATTGGTCAGACGGATGGCCAGCACCATCGGCTTCTCTACACACTCGGTGCTCGCCGAGGCTGCAACGGAAGCGGGGCGCGTGGTGCGGCAATCGCGCGAGCGCCCCGCCCTCGTGTTGCTGCTGGCGACGCACAGCTACCCGCTCGACCAGCTCGCCGGCGCGGCCTCGGCGCTGCACGCGTTGTTCGGCCCCGGCGTGCAGATCGCGGCGGGCACCGTCAACGGCCTGCTTTACCGCAAGGTCCGCTATGACGCGATGCTCGCCCAGCAGCGGGCGGCCGCGGTCGTCGGCCTCGGCTGGGCCGACGTGCCGGGCGAGCGGGTGGGCGCCGCGCTCGCGCCCGACCCGCGGCCCGAACCGCGGCGAGTCGGCCGCGAGCTCGCCGAGCGGGCGCGCGCGGCGCTCGGCGGCGCGCGCCTCGAGAGCGGGCTGCTCTTTTCGCCGGGCCTGCCCCACGACGAGCTGCCCCTCGACCCGGGCCTCGTCGACGGGCTGCGCCAGAGCGAGCCTTCGATCGCCGTCGCGGGCACCGGGCTGAGCGGCGGCGTCGACCTGCAAGGGCTCTGCGACCCGGGCTTCGCCCTGCTCGGCGACCGCGTCGAGCGGGGCGGGGCGCTCTTTCTCGCGTTCGAGGGGCGGGCCGAGGGCGACGGGCCCCGCCGCACCGCCCTCGCCGTCGCCAACGGCCTGCGCGCGGTCGACGCCCCCCCGCTCGGTGTGATCAACCGGGCCGAAGGGGCGCGCATCTTCACCCTCGACGGCGCCCCGGCGTTCGGGCGCGTGCTCGAGGCCGTCCGGCGCCACAAACGGGGGCGCGAGTCGAACCCCGGCGATCTCGAGAAGAACCTCGGGCTCGCCATGGTCGAACGCCGCCTCTCGCTCGCCGTCGAAGACCCGGCGGGCGACTTCTTCTGGCCCCGCATCCCCTTGCGCTCGAAGCCCGACGGCTCCTTCCTCGAGGCGTTCGAGGCCGAGCCGGGCGAGGTGCTGCGCCTGGTCGAGGCCGACGAGGCCTCGTGCCTCGAGGCCACGCGCGAGGCGGCCCTGCGCCTGCGCGAGGGCCGGCCGGCCGAGGCGCCCTTCGAGCTCGTGCTCGCGTTCTCGTGCTCGATCCGCGGCTTCGTGCTCGGCGCCCGCGCGGCCGAAGAGGGCCGCGAGCTCGGCTCGGTCGCCCTCTGCGACGACGACGGCGTGCTCGGCGTGGTCGCCAACGGCGAATTCGGCACGCACCGCGGCGGCAGGCCGAGGGCGACGGGCTGGGCCCACTCACTCTTCGGCCTCAGCGGCGACCGCCGCACGGGAGACGCGGGCTGAGCACGTCCGATGGGGGAGCGCATTCAACGGTTGGTCGACTCGATACGGCGCGCGAAGGGCCCCTTCTTCGTCGCGCGCCTCAACCTGCGCGTCTACTTCCCCCTCGACGACCCCAACGCCCCCGACAAAGAAGAGCACATCTTGGCGCTCATCGAGGTAAGCCGCTCGCTCGGCTACGACCCCCAAGAAGAGCCGCCGAACACCCCGTCCGCCCGCAAGCCGCCCCCGAGCCGCTAAGAGCGCCGAGCAGAACGCCCCTGGCGAAGCCGCTGTTCACGCTCGACCGGGGGTTGTGCTCGGCACGCTAAGCTCGCGTCTCGCCCGCCCCGGCGGCGGCGCCCCCGCGCCTCGGCGCCCGCCGGCCCCCTGCCGCGGCGGCGCGCTTGTGCCGTACCCCGCCCGAGCGCCCTCCCCCTTCGGGCCGATCCGGACTCGCTCTCGCGTGTCCGTAATCGACCGGACACGCGACGCCGAGCTACCCCGACGACCGCGCCGCGCCCCGGCGGGCCCCACCCGGTCGCGAAAGCTGCGGGCACGCGCGGCGCGGTGGGGCCGAGCGCGCCGGAGGCCGGGCAGCGCGGCGGCGGCGCGCCGTCGGGGCCGCGATGTCCGAGTCCCGCGCCGCGTTGCGGGCGGGCCGGGCGCCCCGCCTCATTCCGCCTAAGCCGTCAAAGTACATTTGGCGCGAACGCCACGTCGTTAATCTATATATAGGGTGGCGGCCGCCTTTGCCCATTCGGCCGGCGCCCCGGGCGTGGGCCGGCGCCGCGGGTGTGGGCCGGCGCCCCGGGCCTGGGCCGGCGGCTGGGGCTCGGGGCCTGGCCGCCCGATGGGCCGCCCGCGCCGGCGGCTGGCGACCTCGGCCGGGCCCGGCGCGAGCTCGGCGCCGGTCGAGGGCCGGCCGCCCGCAGCCGAAAACTTTGCGAAAAGAAATCGCCAGCCGGGGCGTCTGCGCAAGACAGCTCGGCACGCTGGCCCACATGGACGACCATTCTACACAAGCAGCATTCGCACATCGGCCGGGCGGCGCCCCGGCCCGGGGCCCCCGGCGGCGCGGGCCGAGCGCGCCCCGAGAACCGGCGGTAGCGCGTGCGGCCCGGGCGCCGGGCGGGCGCGCGCGGCTTACCGAGCACGAGCCGCGTCGGCTCGGGCCGCGAAAGCATTGCGCATAATTTTTTGAATTAGAGAGACAACGTCTCTTCCCAAATGACATCTATTGGTTCATGCTCCGCTCGAATGGTCAAAGGAGAGCATGGCCATGGGTATAAAGACACCCTCGTCCGCTCCAACGAACCTCGTCGAGCACGGCGCCGCGCGCCTCGCCGCGCTCGCGCGCGTCACCGGGCTCGACGCGCAGCTCGGGCTGATGCAGCGAATTTTCGGCGCCGCGCTGGGCGTCGGGGGGCGCGCGCGGCTCGACGAACCGCCGCCCTGGCGTTCGGACGTGTGCGACGACCACGCCCCGTACGAGTTCTCCGTCGCGGTCGGCGCCGAGCGGCCCGAGCTGCGCGTGCTCGTCGAGGCGCGGGGCGAGCCGGCGACGTTGCGCTCGAACCAGATCGAGGGCAAGCGGCTCAACGCGCGGCTCGAGCGCGAGTACGGCGCCGCGCTCGGGCGGCTGCGCAAGGTCGAAGACCTCTTCGACGTGCCCGACGCCGAGGGCCCCTTCGTCTACTGGCACGCCGTCTCGTTTCTGCCGGGGCGGGGGCCCGAGTTCAAGCTCTACCTCAACCTGCACACGAGGGGCCGGGCGCGCGCGGCCGCGCTCGCCGAAGAGGCCCTCACCCGGCTCGGCTTCGGGGCGGCGTGGCCGACGGTCGCCGAGGTCGCCATGCGCCGCGGGCCCGCGCTCGACGTGCCGACGTACCTCTCGCTCGACCTCACCGAGCCTCGGCCCCGCCTCAAGCTCTATCTGCGCCACCTCGACGCCACCGCCGAGGCGCTCGAGGCCGCCTGCCGCGCCGCCCGCACCTGGGCGCCCGGGCGCGTGCGCGACTTTTGTACCGCGCTGCTCGGCCCGGGCCCCTATTCGCGCAAGGGGGCGATGACCTGCCTCACCTTCGTCGAGGGCGACGGCGACCGGCCGGGCTCGAGCACCATCTATTGCCCCGTCGGGGCCTACGCGCCCGACGATCGCACCGCGCGCGACCGCATCGCCGGCTATCTCGCCGACCACGGCCTGCCCGTCCAAGCCTACGCCGGCTGCCTCGAGGCGCTCGCCCAGCGGCCGCTCGAGGCCGGCGTCGGCCTGCAGAGCTACGCCTCGCTCAAGTGGGCCGATGGCCCGAAGGTCACCGTGTACCTCGCCCCCGAGATTTACCGCGTCAGCCCCCCGCGCGACCCGACTGCCGCCCCCGCCCCCCCCCGCGGGCCCGAGCCCGCCGCCGCGCTCGTCGGGCACCACGAGGCGACCCCCATCACCGCCCACCCCTTCTTCGCGCGGCTCGCCCGCGAGCCGGTCGACCTCGGCCGCCTCTATACGCTGCTCGCCAACTTCCGCGAGGGCATCGTGCTCGACTTCCCGCGGCGCCTCGCGGCCCTGACGGCCCGCATCGACGACGACCGCCTGCGCTGCATTCTCGCCAAGCAGCTCAATGACGAGATGGGCGACGGCGACTTCACGCGCGCCCACCGCGGCCTCTTCGAGGGCATGCTCCGAAACCTCGCCCCCTTCCGGCCCGAGGGCGCGGGCGACGAGCTCGCCGCGCCCGGGCGCGAGCTCGGCCGCGAGCTCGAGCGCCTCTACGTCGAGGCCGACCCCTACGAGGGCCTGGGCGCCAGCCTCGTCACCGAGATCTACGGCAAGCAGGCCGACGCCTTCGTGGCCGCCGAGTTCCGCCGCCAGCGCGCCGTCGCGCCCGAGGCGCTCGAGTGGCTGCACCTGCACGAGCACCTCGAGGTCGAGCACGCCGACGAGGCGATGCAGCTCGCGCGCCTCTTGCCCGAGGGCGGGCCGAAGCTCGAGGCCGCCTGGCGCGGCGCCACGGCCCTCGCCCTCGCCGCCTGGCGCTTCTTCGACGAAATGTACCGCCGGTGCTTCCGATGAGGGCCGCCGTCGGCGGCCCGGCGCCCGACTTCCGGGCCCTGCGCGCGCGCTTTTCCGTTCTAAATGAGCGCACCTACCTGGCCACCCAGTGCCTCGGGCCCTTTCCGGACGAAATGCTGGCCGATCTCGACGAATATCGGCGAACACTCTTTTTGCGCAAACGCTGTATTCCGCTCTGGGCCGATCGCCTCGAAGAGGCCATATCGCTCTTCGAGCGGCTGCTCGGCGCGCCCCCGAATTCGGTCGCGCTGACGCCCAACGCCACCGCCGCCCAGGCCGCCGTCGCCGCCGCGCTCCGGCCCGAGGGGGGGCGCGACCGCATCCTTTATACTGCGGTCGATTTCCACTCCTCGCGTTACCTCTGGTCGACCCAGGGGCGGCGTGGCTTCTCGCCCCACGAGGTGCCCGCCGACGACGACGGCGCCGTGCCCGTGCGCGCGCTCGCCGAGCGAATCGACCGGCGCACGGCCGTCGTGGCGCTCTCGCTCGTCTCGCCGCGCACCGGCGCGCTCGCCGACGTCCGCCCCGTGGTCGAGGCCGCCCGCGCGGCCGGCGCCCTCGTCGTGCTCGACACCTACCAGGCCGTGGGCTCGGTGCCGATCGACGTCGAGGCGCTCGGGGTCGACGTTCTGGTCGGGGGTACGCACAAGTGGCTATGCGGCGGCGGTATGGGTCTCGCCTTTCTCTACATGCGCCCAGAGCTCGCCGAATCGCTCGAAGTCGCCTACCCCGGTTGGATCGGCCACCGCGAGATGCTGGGCTTCGCCGAGGCCTACGCCCCGGCCGCCGGCGCGCGTCGCTTCATGCAAGGCACGCCCGCGTTCGAGCCCATTTACAGCGCCCGCGCCGGGCTGCGCTTCGTACTCGAGGTGGGCCTGCCGGCCTTGCGCGCGCGAAGCCTCGCCCTCACCGAGCTCTTGATCGGACGCGCCCGCGAGCGCGGGCTCGAGGTACCAACCCCCATGGCCTCGCACGCCCGCGGCGGCATGGTCTGCCTCCGGGTGCCCGAGCCCGAGCGCGTGACCGACGCGCTCGCCGAGGCGGGGGTCGACGTCGACTGCCGGCCGGGGGCGGGCATACGAATCGGGCCGCACCCTTGCAATACCGAGCGCGAGTGCGAGCTTGCCATCGACTTGATCGCCCGCCACGCGTGCGGCTGAGGCGGGCGCGCCCGGCGGGCCCGGGCGCCCCGAGCCCTCACCCCCCCCCGCGGGGGGTCGAACCTCGGCCAAGAGCACCGACCGGCCCCCCCGGTCGGTGCTCTCCGATTGCTCGAAGCGAGCGACGCTCGACCGCCCCGTGCCCGAACTCGGGCAGGGGGCGGTCGGCGCGCTGGACGCCCGAACGAGGTTCGAGTGAGGCGCGCCGATCTCGCAGGGCCCCTACCCGATAGAGACGAGGGGGCGGAAGCCGAGCGGGCGCGAGACGTTCTTGACCTGCGCCTCGCGCGCGTCGCCGAAGCGGAAGGGCGAGCCCGCGGGCAGCACCGCGGCCGCGTCGGCCATCACGAGGATCTCGTCGCGCCCCGCCTGGGCCTGCAGCCGGGCGGCGTTGTTCATGCCGGCCGAGAAGCCGGTGTAGTTGTCGTTGGGGCCGAAGCGGCCGACGAGCAGCGGGGCGTAGTGCACGCCGGCCGAGACGCCGAGGCCCTCGTCGGCGAGATCGCCGAGGCCCTCGCGCGAGGGCAGCTCGCGGGTCATCTCGCGGATCGCCCAGGCCGCCCGCAGCGCCCCGGCCACCCGCTCCGCGGGGGTCGCCTCGAAGAAGGGCGGGCCGAAGAGGCCGATGACGCAGTCGCCGACCATCTTGTCGAACACGCCGCCCTCGGCCCAAATGAGCTCGACCGCGGCCGAGCCCCAGGCGTTGACCAGGCGCCCGACGGCGGTCGGGTCGCGCAGGACCTGCTCGCAGACGCGGGTGAAGCCGCTCAAGTCGGCGTAGAGAATGGCGGCGCTCTCTTCGCGCGGCTCGAGGTGGCGGCGGGCGTAGTCGTCGGAGCCGAGCAGCCGGCGCACGTGCTCGGGCCGGAAGCTACGGCTGAGCGAGCGGTACTCGCGGCTGAAGTCGACCACCCGCTGGCGGATGAAGTTGGCGAAGCTGGCGAGCAGGTCGCGGTCGTAGGTGTCGAAGTCGCCCCCGCGCCGCTCGGCGACGAGCTTGCCGACCACGGTCGCGTTGCGGATGCCGTGAATCAGCACCTCCTCGCGCGCCTCTTCGAGCCCGAGCGAGGCGAGCAGCTCGCGGTCGCCCTCGCGCAGGTAGGCCCGCGCCCGCCGCTGCCAGAGCCCGGCGTCGTCGCCGGGACGGCCGAGCGTGTCGATCGCGAGCTCGCCGCGGCGGTAGACCTGCGCGTGCACGGGCGCCCCGGGCGACTCGTCGGCCAGGACGGCGAGTACCAGCGTGTCGAGCGACATCGCCGCCTCGAGCACCGCGGCCGCCTCGGCCAGGCCCTCGACGAGCACGGGGTGGCGCAGCGCGTCGGCGAGCGCCATCGTCACCCGCTGCTTCTCGCGCGCGGTGCGGATGCTCTGCAGAAAGTTGTCGACCTCTTCGCACGCGACGTCGAGCGCGTCGGCCAAGAAGCCCTCGCGCCGCTCGGCGTCGGGCTGGAAGAGCGCGACGGCCGAGCCGAACCAGGCCCCCGCGACGTCGAGGCCCTGGGCCACGACGAAGGGCCCGACGCCCGTGCGGCCGCAGACGCGCAGATCGTTGTGCTCTTCGTTCTCGCGCAAGAACTCGTCGATCGCCGGGTGCGCGAAGCCCGCGGGGTGCACGAACGAGCGCAGGCGCAGGTCTTCGTCGTACGTCCGGAAGCAGACCGCGATCGCGCCGAGGCGCTCGGCGAGCGCGGGCAGCACCAGCTCCATCGTGCGGGCGAGGCTGCGCCGCTCGCGCAGCGCCCGCTCGACGAGCCCGTCGAGCGCCCGCAAAAGGTCGAAGAGTGCGCGCAGTTCGCCCTGGTCGTGGCCCCGCATGCCCCCCCTCGTAGCAGAACGAGCGCCGCCCACAAGAGAGGCGCCCGGGGCCGCGGCGGCGGGGCGCGCCGGGCCGCGCTCAGGGCAGCACGCCGGCCGCCCCCGGCGAGAGCGCCAGGTAGAGCGCGACGGCCACGATCAGCATGAAGAGCGCGGTCACCAGATAGGTCGAGCGGGGCTCTTCGTCGCGGGTCGACCAGCCGTCGGCGTAGAACTTGCCGCGCGAGCGCACCCGCAGCCGCTCTTGCACCCCGCGCAGCACGTCGGCGCGGGGCGGCGGCGGCGGGGGCGCCTTGCGCAAGAGCGACCGCAGCACCTCGGCCGAGGGGTCGGCGTCGGGGTCGGGCCCGCCGGGGGCCGAGGCCGGTTCGAGCGACGAGGGCGGCGCGAGCGTCTCGGGCGACGAGGGGGGCTCGAGCGACCTGGCCGGCTCGAGCGACGAGGCCGGCGCGGGCGTCTCGGGCGACGAGGGCGGCGCGGGCGACGCGGGCGTCTCGGGCGACGCAAGCGGCGCGGCGTCGGGGGCCCCGGGCGGCGGCGCGTCGGGGGGCGGAGCGGCCGGCGGCGCGTCGGGAGGCAGAGCGGCCGGCGGCTCGGGCGGCGAGCCGGGCGGGGGGGGGGTGCTGCTTGACGCGCTCATGAGACCTTCTCGCCCAACGCGGCCTCGACGTAGGCCCTTAGCTGCGCCCGCCCGCGGTGCAAGCGGCTTTTGACCGTGCCCTCGGCCAGGCCCGTAATCTGCCCGATCTCTTCGTAGCTGAGCCCCTCGACGTCGCGCAGCACGACCACCTCGCGGAAATCGGGCTCGACGCGGGCGAGCCCCTCGCGCACGACGCGCTCGACCTCGTGCCCGTCGTAGGCCTCGTCGGGGCGCGCGACGTCGGCCGCCGTCACGCCCTTGGCCTCCTGCAGGGGCACGCGCTCGGCCATCGCCTCGAGCTCTTGCCGACCGTCTTCGCGGCGGCTCAGGTATTTCGTGCGGTTTTTGCACGTGTTGACGGCGATGCGAAAGAGCCAGGTCGACAGCCGCGCGTCGCCGCGAAACTGGTCGATCGCCTTGAACGCCTGCACGAACACGTCCTGCGTCACGTCCTCGGCCTCGTCGGCCCGGCCGAGCATTCGGTAGACGAGGCCGTAAACGCGCGGCCAATGCGAGCGCACGAGCTCGTTGAAGGCGCGTTCGTCGCGGCGGCGAAGGCGCTCGACGAATCGGAGCTCGTCGGGAGGTAGCATGGACGGGCGCCCCTCCGGGGGGCCGCGGGCGCCGATCAAGCGCCATACCACGCCTGGCGCGGGCCCCGAAAGCGCCACCGCTCGGCCCCCCGGGCGCGCGCGATTCGGGCTCCGGGCGGCGCCCGCCCGGGGCGCCCCGAGGGCCGCCGCAGCCACTTTGGGCCGAGCGGCCCCGTCGGCCGCCGCAGCCACTTCGGCCCGAGCAGCCCTGCCGGCCGCCGCGGCCACTTCGGCCCGAGCCGCCCTGCCGGCCGCCGCGGCCACTTCGGCCCGAGCAGCCCCCCCGCTTGTGGCACCATCGCGCGCCGTGAACGCCCCCTCCGATCGCGCCCTCTGGTTCGTCGGCCCGGGCCGCGCCGAGCTGCGCCCCGGCCCCCCGCCCGGCCCCCCCGCCCCGGGCGAGCTCGTCGTGCGCGCCCTCGCCTCGGGCGTCAGCCAGGGCACCGAGCTCTTGCTCTACAAGGGCGAGGCCCCTACCCCCTTCGACCCCTCGCTCGAGGCGCCCGGCACCCCCCTCTACCCCCGACGCTACGGCTACGCCTGGGTCGGCGAGGTCGCCGAGGCGGGCCCCGGCACCGCCCTCGCCCCCGGCCGCCGCGTCTTCGCCCTCGCCCCCCACGGCGACGTGCACCGGCTCGCCGAGCGCTCGGTGCGCCCGCTGCCCGAGGCCCTGCCCCCCGAACGCGCCGTGCTCGCCGCCAACCTCGAGACCGCCGTCACCGTCGTCTGGGACGCCGGCGTTGGCCTCGGCGATCGCGTCGTGGTGCTCGGCGGCGGCGTCGTGGGGCTGCTCACGTGCCTGCTCGCCCGGCGCTCGGGCGCCTCGAGCGTGCGGCTCGTCGAGCGCTCGCCCGCCCGCCGCGCCGCCGCCCGCGCCCTCGGCCTCGACGAGGTGCTCGCCCCCGAAGACGACGAGCCGCGCGGCGACGCCGACGCCGTCATCGAGGCCACCGGCCGCCCCGAGGCACTCGACCGCGCCATCGCCCACGCCGGCTTCGAGGCCGCCGTCACCGTCGCCTCCTTTTATGGCACCCGCCAGAGCCCCGTCGCGCTCGGGCAGGCCTTCCACCGCAAGCGCCTCGCCCTGCGCTCGAGCCAGGTCTCGCACCTGCCCCCCGCCCGCGCCCCCCGCTGGGGCTACGACCGCCGCTTCGCCCTCGTCGTCGAGCTGCTCGCCGACGGCCGCCTCGACGCGCTGCTTGACGCCGTCGTGCCCTTCGACGACGCCCCCCAGGCCTACGCCCGCGCCGCCACCTCGGCCGAGCCGCCGCTCCAAATCGTCTTTCGTTATCGCCGCACCCCCACCTGACCGAAAGGGACACACCGCCATGTTCGTGCTCGGGGTCTCCGACCACATCATGATCGCCCACAGCTTCCCCGACCCGTTCTTCGGGCCCGCCCAGCGCGTGCACGGCGCCACCTACGGCGTCGAGGTCGAGCTCCGGGTCGCCGAGCTCGGCCCCCAGCACGTGGTGGTCGACATCGGCGCCTTCCGCACGCTCCTGCGCCAGAGCCTCGACACGCTCGACTACCGCAACCTCGACGAGCACCCCGAGTTCCGCGCGAAGTTCTCGACCACCGAGCGCGTCGCCGAGCACATCGCCGGCCTCGTCGCCGAGGGGCTCCGGGGCCTCGACGCCGCCCAGCGCCCGCCGCCCGGCTCGTCCTTGCGCGTGCTCTTGCGCGAGTCGCCCGTCGCCTGGGCCGCCTACGAACGGGCGCTCTGAACGGCGTCCGGGCCGAGGGGGCGTTCACCGCGCGCCCCCCCAGCTGAAGAGGGGGTCGCGAAAGGGTTGGCGGCCCGGGGCCCGAAGCGCCCACCGGGCGGGGCGAGCCGCCTACGACCGCAAGAGCCGCGCGATGTGATCGCGCTCCCACTGCAGGGCGCGGTCGTAGGCGTGAAACTGCCGCTCGCGCTCGCGGAACACGGGCGGGTGCAGCGCCGTGCGGCCGCCCTCGCGGTACATCGGGATCACGTGGTGGAGCATCTCGTGATAGACGACGTACTCGACGAAGTAGCGGGGCACCCAGCCCTGATCGAGCACGGGGTGCACGCGCACGAGCCGCTGCACCGCGTCGTAGCTGCCGAGCTTGATGGTGCGCCGGGGCGAGCCGCGCTCGGGCTTCGGCGACCTTCGCGCCCAGCCGATGAGCGCGTCGTGGCTGCCGCCGAAGTAGCGCTGGTTGTTGCGCTGAAAGAGCGACAGAAGGTCGTGCACCTGCCCGCGCGTGCGCAGGGGCTTGGTCGGCGGGCGCGAGGCGCGGATGCGAAACTGGTTGGCCGCGATGAAGCGCCCGAGCTCGTTCGAGGCGTCGCGATCGTTGGCCACCACGTAGCGCACGAGCGCCTCTTGGATGGCCGGCGGCGCGTCGAGGAACATGTGATGCACCCCGACCCGCAGCTGCTCGCCCCGCTTGCCCGAGGTCACCATGCGGCTGACGTTGTCGTTGATGTGCAACGCCACCGGCCCCACGTGCGCGCCCTCGAGCCGCCGCTCGAGCGCCTGGCGCGCCCCCTCGTGGACGAAGACCTGGGGGGCGCGCGAGAAAAATTGAATCGGCAGCGGAAAATGCGTCGGATTGGGAACCCGAACAGCCGCCGGGGCCATTCGGGGAGCCCAATCTTGCAGGCGTTTTCCGCGCACGGCGGCGGCCGTGGGTTGGAAATACGGAAAGACGACCTGACCCATCATGGGGTGATGGGGACGGGGTACGGGACCGGGGGATCCTTGTCAAGGACGAAGCCCCCCCCCAGTCGGTCAAGAAAGAGCCGCCCTCGCAGCCGAATCTGAGAGTCGTTGGCGTTTGGCGCGGCACCGAGCAGGGGTCGGGCCGAGCCGACGCTGCGTAGGCACGTTCGCAGCGACCACCGGGGGGGGTAGCCTTGACCCGAGAGGCGGCCGGCATGGGCCCTCAGGGCGTCCGCGTTCGAGGCCCCCCTGGGTTGGCGGGCGGGCCCGAGCCCAGCCTTCACCGGCAGGCGGCCGCCCCGCCCCTTGGTCACTGACCGCCCCCTGCGTTGCCCGCGGGGCCGGCGATCTTGCGGGGGCGCCACTCGATCTTGCCCGCGCCCCGGGCGCCCGGGCCGGCCGCGGTGGGGGCCGGCCGCGGGGTCTCGCCCCCGGGGCCCATGGAGGCCTTATGGGCGGCCCTCTCGCGGCGCAACCTCTCGGATTTTTGCCGCTTTCTGGCCTCGACGTCTTCGACCGAGGGCACGACGACTTCGATCTCACCCTCGCCGCAGAGCTGGGCCTGGCACGCAAGCCGTGCGCCAATGACCTTGGCAACGTTGCCGAGGTGGGTGATTTCTTCGGGCTTGAGCGGGGTCAAGTGCTCTTGCCCAGAGACCACGGTCAGGCGGCAGAGGCCGCAAGACGCGCGGCCGCCGCACGAGGTCGAAATCGGAAACTTCGCCGCCTGCAGCACCTCGAGCAAGTCGGCGCCATCGGCCCCGTCAAGAACGCGCTCGCTGCCCGAAATTCGCACCTTTGCCATAGGCCTGCCGTTACGCTGTAACCCTAGCACGACCCCCGGCCGCCCCGGCGGGTTTCCCGAGGGGGCCGACTTGCCGGGGGTTTCGCGCTTCGATGACCCGCCTCGGCCGCAGTTTTGGGGTCCTTTGCGGGCGCCCGGCCGCGGTTTTGGGGTTCGTTGCGGGCGCCCCGCCGCGGTTTTGGGGTTCGCTGCAGGCGCCCCGCCGCGGTTTTGGGGGCTCGTTGCGGGCGCTTGGTGGGGGCCCCGGAGGGGGGCCGGACAGGCGGGCGCCGGGGGGGGCAGCCACGGCACGGAAAGTGCGCTAGGCGTAGCGGAAGGAACCGGAGCATGTGGGTACGCCGAGCCGCCATTCGTCCTGTGCCGTCGTACGCCAAGGTCGCGGCGCCGGACGTCGAGCGGGTCGAGGACTCGCTCTCGAACGACGACCCCGAGAGCGAAGAGCGCTTGGCCCAGGCGATGGGGCGCTTCGAGGCGACGCAGCCGGCGCTCTCGTTGCACGTGGCGACGGCGCTCGGCCGGCCGCTCGACGAGACGGCGCTGGCGCTCGGCTATTTTCTTTCGATCGCGGTCTGGATGACCTTCGAGGCCTCGTTCGGCGCGCGGCTCGGCGAGGTGCACGAGTCCGACTTGGAGGCCTCGTCGCAGGCGCTCGCGCTCGACGAGGAGCTCCGGCGCGACGCGCCCGACGAGGCGGTCGACACCGACGACGTCGTGGCGATGGAGCAGCCGGCGATGGTCGAGTTCGTGCGCGAGCACGTCGAGGTCGCGCTCGAGGCGCACGCCGACGAGGTCGAACTCGACGACGTCGACTCGATCTATCGGCTCATCTTGCTCGAGATCGTGTCGCTCTCGTACGCGGTTCGTCCGCCCGAGCGCTTCCCGGCGAACAAGGCCGAGTGGGTCGCCTGACGCTCTCGTCCGCGGTTCGTCCGCCCGGGCGCTTCGCGACGAACAAGGCCGCGTGGGTGGCCTGACGCGCCGCTCCGGGCGGGCGACTCCGGGGCGCCCCGGGCGCGGCCGGCGCCCCCGGCCGCCGGGCTCGCGGGGCGCGGGCGCGTCGGGCGCCGCGCGCGTCGGGCGCGCGGAAGGGCGCGAACCTGCGGGCCCGATCGGGGCTGCGTCGGGGGCGGGGCGGGCGCGCGGAAGGGCGCGAACCTGCGGGCCCGATCGGGGTTGCGACGTGGGCGGGGCGGGGCGCCGGGCGGCGGGGGGGAGCGCAATAGACAGGGCAGGGGCTCCCGCCTAAGCTCCGCCGCGGCGCCAAAAGCGCCCGCGAGGAGCACCATGGCCGGCCTTTTCGTCAAGAAGAACCTTACGCAACTCATCGCCGAGGCGGGCGACCCGAACGCCAAGGAGGGCGGGCACGGGGGCGGGGGGCCGGCCCTGCGCCGCCACCTGACCGCCGTCAACCTGACGATGCTCGGCATCGGGGCCGTCATCGGGGCCGGCATCTTCTCGCTGACGGGCACGGCGTCGGCGAACTACGCGGGGCCGGGCATCGTCTTCAGCTTCGCCATCGGCGGCGTGCTCTGCGCGCTCGCCGGGCTCTGCTACTCGGAGATGGCGGCGATGGTGCCGGTCTCGGGCTCGGCCTACGCCTACGCCTACGCGACGATGGGCGAGTTCGTCGCCTGGATCATCGGCTGGGACTTGGTGCTCGAGTACGCCTTCGGCGCCGTGACCGTCGCGACCTCGTGGTCGGGCTACTTCTACTCGCTCTTGCGCAAGACCCTCGGCCTCGACCTGCCCGACGGGCTGGTGCGCTTGACCAAGGGCCCCTGGGAGAACGTCACCCTGAACGACGGCTCGACCGCCCACGGCCTGTGGAACCTGCCCGCCTCGTTCATCGCGCTGGTCATCGCGGCCGTGCTCTACCGGGGCATCAAGGAGAGCGCCCGGGTCAACAACGTCATCGTCGTCGTCAAGGTCGCGATCGTCTTGAGCTTCATCGGGCTCGGCTGGGCCGTGGTCAGCTCGTCGAACTGGGTGGCCGACGCGGCCGCCTCGGGCGTGTCGTCGCTGGTGCCGCCGCGCTCGGAGATCTTGGTCGAGGGCAAGCGGCAGCTCGCCTACGGCTGGCCCGGCGTGCTGACGGGCGCGGGCGTGGTCTTCTTCGCCTACGTCGGCTTCGACGCCATCTCGACCACGGCGCAAGAGTGCGTCAACCCCCGGCGCGACCTGCCCATCGGCATCTTCGCCTCGCTCTTCATCTGCACGGCGCTCTACATCATGATCGCGCTCGTCTTGACCGGCATCGTGCCCTACAAGAGCTTGGGCGTGCCCGACCCGGTCGCCGTCGGCATCGACCGCATCGTCGAGCTGCGGGGCTGGTCGCCGGCGAACCGGGTCGGCTTCACCTTCGTCGTCAAGCTGGGCGCGCTCGCGGGCCTGACCTCGGTGATTCTCGTGATGATGCTCGGCCAGACGCGCATCTTCTACGCGATGGCGCGCGACGGCCTCTTGCCCTGGTTCTCGAGCATTCACGCCAAGTTCGGCACGCCGCACGTGGCGACGAGCCTGACCGGCGTCTTCGTCGCGCTCTGCGCGGGCCTGATGCCCATGAGCCTGGTCGGCGAGCTCGTCTCGATCGGCACGCTGCTCGCGTTCGTGCTCGTTTGCATCGGTATCCCGATTTTGCGCGTGACGAGCCCCGACATACCCCGGCCGTTCCGGATGCCGGCCGCCTGGGTGGTGGCGCCGCTCGGCGCGCTCGCCTGCCTCTGGGTGATGAGCGGCCTGCCGGGCGACACCTGGCTGCGGCTCATCGTCTGGCTCGTCATCGGCTTGGCGGTTTATTTCGGCTACGGTCGCAAGAACAGCCGGCTGCGCAACCAGCCCGACGAGCCCGCGGGCGCGGCGCTCGCGGCCCCGCCGGCCGAGTGAGGGCGGGCGGCGACCGCCGGCCGCGGGGGGCGCGCGGCGACCGCCGGCCGCGCGCGAGGGCCCGCGGCGCCCGCCGGCTGAGTGCGAGAGCCCGCGGCGCCCGCCGGCCGCGGGCGAGGCCCCGCGGCGCCCGCCGGCCGCGGGGCCGTCAAACCTTCTCTTCGCGGCGCCGGCCGAGCAGGCCCGTCGGCCGCACGAGCAGGACGACGACGAGCGCGGCGAACGAGAGCACGTCTTGGCCGCCGGCGTAGTCGGTCAGCTTGCTCCACTCGCCGACGAGGCCGAGCAGCAGGCCGCCGAGCACGGCGCCGGGCACCGAGCCGATGCCGCCGAGCACGGCGGCGGCGAAGGCGCGGGTGCCGAGGGCCGCGCCCATGGTCGGGTAGGCCTGCGACTGGTCGAGGCAATACAGGACGGCGCCGAGCGCGGCGAGCGCCGAGCCGAGGGCGAAGGTGAAGGCGACGACGCGCGGGGCGCGCAGGCCGACGAGGCGCGCGGCCTCGGCGTCGGCGGCGGTCGCGCGCATGGCCTTGCCGAGCCAGGTGCGCGCGAGCGTGGCCTGCAGCGCCAGCATGGCGGCGAGGGCCGCGGCGACGATGAGCGGCTGGGTCGGCAGGTCGAGCTGGGGGTAGCTGCGGGGGCGGGTGCCGAAGGCGACGACGGCGACGTTCTGCAAGAGCACGCTCATGGCGAGGGCGGTCACGAGCGGCGAGGGGCGGGGGCCGGGGCCCGGGGGGCGCTCGAGCAGGGGGCGGTAGGCGCCGCGCTCGACGGCGAGGCCGACGGCGAGGGCGGCGGCGAGGGCGGCGGCGAGGGCGAAGGCGAAGGCGAGCGGGGCGGGCAGGTAGCCGGCGCCGCCGACGAGCACGATCTGGCCGGCGAAGGCGGCGGCCATGAAGACCTCGCCGTGGGCGAAGTTGATGAGGCCGAGCACGCCGTAGACCATGGTGTAGCCGAGGGCGATGAGGGCGATCATCGAGCCCTGGGCGAGGCCCTGCAGCGTGGCGCCGGCGAGCGGGCCCATCGCGCTCAGGCCCCGGGGGCCGCGGCGTGGAAGCGGAAGCGCCCGCCGCGCACGGCGACGACGAGCACGGCCTTCTGCGCGTTGCGCTCGTCGTCGATGCTGATGGCGCCGGTGGCGCCGCCGAAGCCGCGCGTCGCGGCGATGGCGCCCCGCAGGCCCTCGCGATCGAGGGGCTCGGCGCGGACGATCGCGTCGTAGAGCAGGCGCGCGGCGTCGTAGCCCTGGGCGGCGATGCCGCTCGGCTCGCGGCCGAAGCGGCGGCGGTAGGCGGCGACGAAGCGGGTGCTGCTCTCCCAGGGGACGTCGAGGGCGTAGTGGTTGGTGAAGAGCGCGCCCTCGAGCTCGGCGCCGGCGTCGCGCAGGAGGTCTTCGGCGTCCCAGGCGTCGCAGCCGAAGAAGAGCGAGCCGGGCAGGCCGGCGGCGCGCGCCTGGCGGGCGACCGGCACCATGTCGGTGTAGTAGAGCGGCGCGTAGACGACGTCGGGGCCGGCGGCGGCGAGCTGGTTGAGGTACGTGCGAAAGTTCTTTTCGCCCTTTTGAAAGCCCTTCTCGGCGACGAGCGGCAGCGAGAGCGCGAGCGCGGCCTTGCGGAAGGCGGCGGCGAGGCCGGACGAGTAAGGGTCTTGGGCGGCGTAGAGCAGGGCGGCCTTGCGCCGGCCGAGCGAGCGGGCGACGAAGGCGGCGGCGGCCGAGGCCTGCGCCTCGCTGGTGAAGCAGGCGCGGAAGACGTAGGGCCGGCCGCGCGTCACGCGCGCGTCGGTCGACGAGGGCGTGATCATGGGCACCTTGCGCTGGTTGGCGACGAGGCCGCCGACGCGCGAGCGGCCCGAGGCGACCTCGCCGAGCAGGGCCAGCACGCCCTCGCGGTCGATGAGCATGCGCACCTTCTGGGCCGTCTCGTAGGGGTCGGTCTTGTCGTCGGCGTAGACGACGACGAGCCGCCGCCCGCGCACGCCGCCGGCCGCGTTCGCCTCGCCGGTGGCGAGGTCGATGCCCTCGCGGGTGTCGATGCCGAACTGGGCCTCTTCGCCCGAGAGGCTGAGGTAGGCGCCGACGCGCAGCTCGCCGCCGGGGCCGGTGTCGCCCCGCGGCGGCGGGCCGCAGCCGGCCGCCCCGAGCGCCGCCGCCCCGAAGGCAAACCCCCGCCGACTCAGCCCTTCGCCCGCCACGCCAGCGCCCTTGTAACACCGAGCGGCCCCGGCCGGGGGCCCGAGCGCGGCGGGCGGCGCGCGGCCCGGGCCAGGCCCGAGCGCGGCGGGCGGCCCGCGGCCGGGGCCAGGCCCGAGCGCGGCGGGCGGCCCGCGGCCGGGGCTGAGCCCGCGGGGGGCGGCCGAGCGCGAGGGCCCGCGGGCGCCGCGCTTCGGACAGAGCTCGCCGGGGGCGGCGGGGGGCGGCCGAGCGCGAGGGCGTTCCGGCCGGGGGCAGAACGCAGTAGGTTCGGCCCCCATGGCGCCCCCCACCGTCGAACCCTCCCTCGCCCAGGTTGACCCCGAGATCGCCGCGCTCATCGCCGAAGAGAACGTGCGCGAGCGCGACACGTTGCGGCTCATTCCGAGCGAGAATTATGCCTCGCGGGCCGTGCTCGAGGCGACGGGCTCGCTGCTCACGAACAAGTACAGCGAGGGCTACGCCGGCAAGCGCTACTACGAAGGCCAGGAGGTCATCGACCGGGTCGAGGAGTTGGCCAAGGCGCGCCTCGCCAAGCTCTTCGGCGCCGAGCACGTCAACGTGCAGCCCTACTCGGGCAGCCCCGCCAACCTCGCCGTCTACCTCGCCTTCTGCCAGCCGGGCGACGTCGTCATGGGCCTCGGCCTGCCCTCGGGCGGGCACCTGACGCACGGGCACAACGTCTCGATCACGGGGCGCTACTTCAAGAGCGTGCCCTACGGCGTGCGGCGCGAGGACCAGCGCATCGATCTCGACGAGGTGCGAAAGCTGGCGCGCGAGCACCGGCCGAAGCTGCTCTGGGCGGGCACGACGGCCTACCCGCGGCGGCTCGACTTCGAGGCCTTCCGGTCGATCGCCGACGAGGTCGGGGCCGTCTTCGCCGCCGACATCGCGCACATCTCGGGGCTGGTGCTGGCCGGCGCGCACCCCTCGCCGGTCGGCGTCGCCGACGTCGTGACCAGCACGACGCACAAGACCTTCCGGGGGCCGCGCGGCGGCATGATCTTCTGCAAGAAGGAGCACGCCGCGGCGCTCGACCGGGCGGTCTTCCCGGGGCTGCAGGGCGGGCCGCACAACCACGTCACCGCCGGCATCGCCGTCGCGGCCAAAGAGGCCGAGGGCGAGGCCTTCCGGGCGTACGCGCACCGGGTCGTCGAGAACGCCAAGGCGCTCGGCGAGGAGCTCTCGGCCCGGGGCTACCAGCTCGTCACCGGCGGCACCGACAACCACCTCTTGCTCATCGATCTGACGAACAAGGGCGTCACCGGCAAGGTGGCCGCCAAGGCGCTCGCGCACGCCGGCATGGTCGCCAATTACAACAGCGTGCCCTTCGACCCGCGCAAGCCCTTCGACCCCTCTGGGATTCGCCTCGGCACGCCCGCGATCACCTCGCGCGGCATGGGCCCGGCCGAGATGAAGCGGCTCGCCGCGTGGTTCGACGAGATCGCGTCGGCCCCCGGCGACGAGACGCGCGTCGGGCGCGTGGCGGGCGAGATCGCCGAGCTTTGCCGGGCCTTCCCCGCGCCGGGCGTCTTGGTCTGACCCGACGACGCCGGGACGCCGGGCGTCTTGGTCTGCCCCGACGAGGCCGGGGCGCCGGGCGTCTTGGTCTGCCCCGACGACGCCGGGGCGCCGACCGGAGGCCCCGGCCGGCGCGCAGGTGCCCGGCGCTCAGGTGCCCGGCGCCTTCGCCGCGGGGGCCGCAGCGGGCGCCGCGGCGGGCGCAGGCGCGGCGGCCGGGGCGGCGGGCGCGCCCGGGGCGGCGGGGGCGGCGGCCGGGGCGGCAGGCGCGCCGGGGGCGGCGGGCGCGGCCGCGGGCAGGGTGCCGCCCGGCGCGGCGTACGAAGCCGGGCACTTGTAGCCGGTGCCCGTGACCGTGGCCGTCGTGGTCGTGCCGTTGCCTTGCCCGAGCTGGGGCGGGTCGACATGCACGTGCGTCGCGCCCTTCTGGCCGGCCTTGTTGCGAAGGTCGTTCATCGCGTAGTCGATGAGCGACTCGTTGCTGATGAGGTCGCCGCCGAAGGTGCCGCCGCCCTTGCCGACGAAGTAGCCGACGGGCTGGCACTCGGTGCCGAGCGGGGCGCGCACCATCGCCACGCGCGCGCCGGCCGTGTTGAGCTCGGCCGTCGAGCACGCGCCGAGGGCACTGAGGGCGGTAAGGGCGAAGAAGGAAAGAACCGGGGCGGGCAAGCGGGCGGCCATGACGTGCGTGTCTCCTTAGGCGTGCGCGCGATAGCGTCGCGCGCCGCGGTTTTATCGGCTCTCCGGCGGGGTCGCGAGAGCGCGCTCGCCGGGCGGGCCGCGGCTTGGCTCCGGTCGCCGGGCCCGCGCGGCGGTCACGGCTCGGTCCCAAGCCGCGCCCGCGCGGCGACCACGGCGTGATTGCAACCGACGGGCCCGCGCCGCGGCCGCCGCGCGCCGGGGCCGTTCGGTCGAGAAATGGGCCGCCGCCTTCTCTCGAAACGCCGCGCGGCGGGGCGCGCTGAGAATGCGCGTTGACAACGCGCGCGTGTTCGCTTCGCGCGGTCGTTAGCGAGATGGCGCGCTTCGGCCGTCGGCCGAAGCCGACAGCGGCGGCGCCGGGGGGAAGGGGCGACTCGTTCGCGCGTCCCCGAGGGGCCGCGACGCCCGCGGACGCCGCCCCGCGCGCGTCGCGCCCGGCGGCGCCGCGCGGGTCAGGCGACCTTGACGAGGCTGCCGTCGAGGGTGCCCGAGCCGTACACCTGCCGGTAGTAGCGCAGGAACTTCGAGACCTTCGCGTCGGGGTCGTCGAGGTCGAGCATGGCGCGGTTGGCGCCGCCGACGGGCAGCAAGAGGTTTCGCACGCACCAGGCGTCGACGGCGACCGGGTCGGCGCCGGCGACGATGGTTTTCGTTCGATATGCGGAAGACTCGGCGAGGCGGATGTCTTCGCGCTCTTCGTCCCAGCCGGGGCGCGGGGTGAGCGCGACCCACTCGGCGACGGTCAGGTAGAGGTCGGGGGCGCGCACGGCCTTGGCGAAGTGGGCGAGGGGGCCGGCCATGCGCCAGCGGGCGTAGGGGTCGCCGAAGTAGTGCACCGACTGGTACTCGCGCGCGCGGGGGTGGGTGCCCATGCGGCCGGCGCTCATGTCGACGATGCCCATGGCCGACTTGCACGCGCCGGTGTAGCCGGTGGCCGAGTGCTCGTTGGCGGTGGTCATGTTGATCCACGTGATCTTGCGGCCGAGCGGCACGAGCCGGCCGCCCTCGCGGCGGAAGGCGCCGTCTTTCAGGTCGACGACGGTGCCGGTGCGCGACGCGGTGAAGCGGGGCCAGGTGAGGGGGGTCTGGGCGTGGTCGACGCGGCTCTTGCGCAGGCGGAAGGCCTGGTCGAAGGCCCAGTGGTAGCCGTCGCGCGGGTCGCCCGGCTCGATCGGCCCGCGCCCGTCGCCGCCGTAGACGCCGTGCTCGTGGGCGGGGTCGTGCCAGTGGTCGCCCGCGAGGCGGCTCTCGCCCGCGTCGACGAGGCCGACGAACGAGACGGGCGCGCCGAGGGCGGCAAAATGCGGGATGAGGTCGCCCATCTTCTGCCAGCCCGGCACGTCGACGTTGCGCTCGCTCGGGCGCGTCCAGGCGCGGGCGAGGCCCGAGCCGTCGGGCAGGCGGAAGTGCACGTTCTCGAAGACGACGACCTCGCCCCGGAAGCCCTCGCGCGCGAGCACCCGCTCGATGACGCGCTT
Organism: Polyangiaceae bacterium; assembly: GCA_035762175.1. Taxonomy (GTDB): domain Bacteria; phylum Myxococcota_A; class Polyangia; order Polyangiales; family Polyangiaceae; genus DASTPP01. The sequence goes on from DASTPP010000362.1 coordinate 49,353, forward strand.
GACGGCGGCGACGTTGGTCATGCCCTGGTTCCACCATTGGGCGCTGACCTTGATGAGGACGACGTCGTCGCGGCCGACGAGGGGCTCGACGCCGCCCATCTTGGCGAAGACGGCGTCGACGTTCTCGGCCGGCGAGCCGCCGCGCGCGACGTAGAGCGTGCGCCCGTCGCGCGCGGGGTCGTGCGGCAAGAGCTCGGGCGTGCGGGTGAATTCGTCGAGGCGCGTCCAGTGCGAGAGGCGCGTGACGAGGCGCCGGCGGGCGGCGAAGGCCAGGGCGCCGGCGCTGGCGAGCGCGGCGCCGGCGGCGAGCAGCACGCGGCGGCGGGAGGTGGGGGGGGAGGTGGGCTCGGGTGAGGTCATGCGCAGGGGGCCGGCGCGGGGGCTTGGCGCGGGGCGCCATCGTAGCAAGGGCCCGGCGCGAGGGCAGCCGCCCGCGTCCGCCGGACACACCGCTCGCCCGGGCGCGCCCCGCCGGGCGGCACAAAACGCGAGCCCGCGGCCGCTCGCCGCCCCCGCGGGCCGACCGCGGCCGAGCCCCCGCTCGCCCGACGTGCTTCGCCCCGAACCCGTTCGCCCGCCGCGCTCGGGCTCGCGCGGATGAAACCACCAGGGGGGTATTAAAGGGGGCCCCGCGCGGCCGTTTTGGTCATTGTGGGCGGCGACGGTTTCGGGCGAGAATGCTATCGACAGGTGACAAGGGGGCGAGAATGCTCGGCGAGAGGTACGAGGGGCCATGGGCAAGCGTGAAAGTTTGATCGGCGCGCTCGAGCGCCTCGGCGTGGTCGAGGCGCTCTTGCAGACGCGGCGCGTGCTGGGCTTGCCCTGGCTGACGGTCTTGACCTACCACCGCGTGGCCGAGCCCGGCGCGTCGGCCGACCTCGACGAGGGGGTCATCGACGCGACGCCCGAGCAATTCGACCGGCAGCTCGCGCTGCTCGCGCGACACTTCCGGTTCGTCTCGATCGACGAGGTCGCGGGCTTTCTGCAGGGCAAGCCGCTGCCCCACAACCCGCTGCTCATCACCTTCGACGACGGCTATCGCGACTGCGTCGAGACGGCCCTGCCGCTGCTCGAGAAGCACCGCGCCCGCGCGACCTTCTTTCTGCCGACCTACTACCTCGACGAGCGCAGGCTCTTCTGGTGGGATAGAATCAGCCTGATTCTCAAGCGCTCGACCCGCGAGCGCATCGAGCTCTCGTACCCCGAGCCGCGCAGCCTGCCCCTCGGGCCGCGCCGGGGCGAGAGCGAGCGCCGCCTGCTCGCGCTCGTCAAGACCGAGCGCGGGCTCGACCTCGCCCGCTTCTTCGACGAGCTCGAGGCCGCCGCGGGCGTCGTCTTGACCCGCGACGAAGAGCGCGCGCTCGTCGACGCCTCGCTCATGACCTGGGCCGACGTCGGCCGCCTGACCCGCGCGGGCATGGACGTCGGGTCCCACACGCGCACCCACCGCGTGCTGCAGACGCTCGTCGGGGCCGACCTCGACGAAGAGCTCGCCGGCTCGCGCCGCGAGCTCGAGCTGCGCCTCGACCGCCGAATCTCTTCGATCGCCTACCCGGTCGGCTACCCCATCGCCCACGACCCCGCCATCCGCGGCGCGCTCGAGCGGGCGGGCTACGACGTCGGCTTCACCAACGCGACCGGCGTGTCGATGACCTTGCGGCGCCCCCACCCCTTCGACATGCGACGCCTGGCGATGGACGTCGGGCTCTCGCACGGCTTCTTCCGGGGCCTGGCCGCCCTGCCCCAGCTCGCCGCGACGCGCGCCGCGTAGAGCGCGCGTCGGGCGGCCCCGGCGGGGTCGCAGGCGTCGTTTTTTCGCGGCGGCCGGCCCGAGCAGGCCTCGCTCCCCAAGCCTCGCCTGCGACCCCGCCGGGGCCGCCCGCCGTGTGCTCTACGAAGGCGGAGGGGGGGCGAAGCCCGGCCCCCTTGGTGCGCAGCCACGGCCGTGGCATCGCTCGCGGGCCATGAGCCCCGCCGGCCGCGCGCCCCAGCCCTTCCCCTGGTCGGCGCTCGAGCACTTGAGCGGCGCCGAGGCGCGCGCCCTCGGCCAGGCGCGCCGGCAGATCGCGCCCCACCTCTCGCTCGCGGCGTTGGCCGAGGGCTGCTCCCGCCTGCTGGGGCGCCCCCTCGGGCTCGAAGTCGTCGAGAGCTGGGCCGACGAGGTGCCCCCGCGAGCCCCTTCGCACCTGAGCGTGCCGCTCGCGCTCGGCGATGGCGACGTCAACCTCGTGCTCTACGTCGAGAACGCCCTCGCCCTGCGCCTCGCGTCGATCGTGGTCGGCCACCCGCTCGCCTGGGCCGACCCGGCGCGCCCCCTCGCGCCCGAGGTGGCCGGGGCCGCCGCGGCCTTCGTCACGCTCGCCGCGCGCCAGACGGGCGCGCCCTTCCGGCTCGGGCAAGGCGAGCCGTCGGCGGGCCCCTTCGCTTGCGTGCGCGCGGTCGTGCTGGTCGGCGACGAGGTCTTCGACGCGCTCGCCGCCGTCCCGCTCGCGCCCCTGCCGCCTGCGCCGCCGGCCTTCGACCGCTACGCCCTCGCCGCCCTCGGCGATTTGCCGCTCTCCTTGCCGCTCGTCGCGGCCGTCTCGGGCGCGAGCGACGACGATCTCGCGGCGCTCGCGCCGGGCGCGGCGTGGGCGCCGGGCGCGGCGCTGACGCTCAGGCCAGGCGAGGGCGGCGCGTGGCGGGGCCGGGCGCTGCTCGTCGCCCCGCGGGCCGAGGTCGGGCTCGAGGTGCGGGCGGGCGAGGGCGGGGGGCTAATTTTGGGCGGGCGGTTCGCCTGTCCGTGGGAAGGCTCGCCCGAAGAAGAGGCAGGCGAGGGCCAGGCGCTGCGCGCGCTTCGCGTCGAAGTGGGGCGAGTGACGATGGCGGCGCGTGCCTGGGCGGCGCTCTCGGCGGGGGCGTCGCTGCCACCTGCGGCCATGACGGGCGTACTCACGCTCCGCGTCGGCGGCGAAGCGATCGCGCGGGGGCACCTGGCGCGCGTGGGGGGCGAAGAGGTCGTCGTCGTCGACGAGACGGCGCACCGCTCGTGAGCGAAACGCTGCGCGAACGGCCGGCCCGCCGGCCGCCGGTGCGCGGGGCCAACCCGGCCCCACCAGGCGCCCCGGGCCGCTCGCCGCCCCCCCTTATCGCGGGTCGGTCGACGACGGCCCCTCGTCGAGGGTCAAGACGTAGCCGGCCCCGCGCACCGTCTTGAGCAGCGTGGGGCGCCGCGAGTCGTCGCCGAGCTTCTGGCGCAGGCGCGAGATGTGCACGTCGATCGAGCGGTCGAAGGCGTCGTCGGCGCCGCCCTTCACGAGCTCCATCAGTTGTTCGCGCGAGAGCACACGGCCGCGGCGCTCGGCGAGGACGCGCAAGAGGTTGAACTCGTACGACGTCAGCGCGAGCTCGCGGCCGTCGAGGAGGGCGACGCGGCGCACGGCGTCGACCGTCAGGCGCCCCGTGACGACCGTGCGCAGGGGGGGGCCGGCCTGCCCGCGATCGCGCCGCACCACGGCGCGGATGCGGGCGAGCAGCTCGCGCGGGCTGAACGGCTTGACCAGGTAGTCGTCGGCGCCGAGCTCGAGGCCGAGCACCTTGTCGGCCTCTTCGGCGCGCGCCGTCGTGACGATGACGGGGGCGTCCGACTGGGCGCGCAGCGCCCGGCAGACCGAGAGGCCGTCGCCGCGGGGGAGCATCAGGTCGAGCAGGACGACGTCGAAGCGCTGGCGCAGCGCGAGCGCGAGGCCCGACTCGCCGTCGGCGGCGGGCGTGACGAGGACTTCGTTGCGCGCGAGGTAGTCGCCGAGAAACCGCGCGAGGCGCGCGTCGTCTTCGACGTGCAAGGCGGTGATGGTGGTCGTGTTCATCGGGCGGCGGCCGGGGGCTCGGGGCAAGGTAGCAAGGATGCCGCCGGCCGGCGGCGGCGCTAACAGTTCGACACAATCGGCGCGGCGGGCGGGGTCGGAGGTCGGCGCGATGGGCGCGGCGGGCGGGGTCGGCGGTCGGCGCGATGGGCGCGGCGGGGTCACGGGGCCGGCGCCGCGGGCAGGGTGAGGGTGACGGTGGTGCCGACCCCGGGGCGGCTCTCGACCCGGACGGCGCCGCCGTGCGCCTCGACGATGCGGCGGGTCAACGCCAGGCCGAGGCCGATGCCGCCGGTCTCGCGCGCCCGGCTGCGGTCGGTGCGGAAAAAGGGGGCGAAGAGGCGGGGCAAGTCGGCCTCGTCGATGCCGATGCCGGCGTCGCGGACTTCGACGACGACGAGCCCGCCCTCCGGGCGCGCCCGCAGCTCGACGGCGCTCGGGGGCGACGAGTACTTGCCGGCGTTGTCGAGCAGGTTGTCGAGGGCGCGGCGCACGAGCACGGGGTCGGCGAGGACGGTCGGCAGGCCCGGGGCGGCCTCGACGACGAGCCGGCGGTCGGGGCGCGTCTCGCGGAATTTCGACGCGGCGGCGTCGAGGAGGCCGCCGAAGGGCACCTCCCGCAGGTGCAGCGGCGGCGCGCCGGCGCCGGCGCGGCCCGCGGCCAGGTCGAGCCTGGCCGCGGTCATCACGTCCTCGACGATGCGCTCGAGCTCGCCGAGGTCGTGCGCGATCTCGGGCAGGTAGGCGCGCGCGGCGTCGGCGTCGCCCGCGTCGGCCAGCTCGAGCACGACGCGCGTCCGCGAGAGCGGCGTGCGCAGCTCGTGCGACACGTTGGCGAGCAGCTCTTTCTCGGCGCGCAGGAGCGCCTCGATGCGGTCGGCCATCTCGTCGAAGGCCACCGCCAGGTCGCCGATCTCGTCGCGGCGCCGCAGCCCGGCGCGGGCCCGCAGGTCGCCCCGGCCGAACGCGCGCGCCGCCGCCGAGAGGCGCTCGAGCGGGGCGGAGACCGAGCGCGCGAGCGGCACCGAGGCGAGCGCCAGCGCCCCCAGCACGGCGAAGAAGATCGCCGTCGACCCGGCCAGGGCGAAGCGCGGCGGCGATCGCAGCCCGACGCCGTACGCGACGAGGCGGCCGCCGGGGTCGAAGCACCCCGCGGCGAAGACGGCGCCGGGCGCGAGGGCGAGCACCTCACCCCGCGCCAGCGCGCCGCGTTCGGCCGCCGGCGCCGGGCCGAAGGGCGGCTCGACGTTGGTGGCCAAGGGCGCGTCCGCCGCCGTATAGAGCGTGAGCTGCAGGCGCAGCCGCTCGCGGTAGAACGCGAGCTCGCGGCCGAGCGCCGCGCGGTCGTCGCGCAGCTCGCACGCCCGCGCGACCACCCACGCGTTGAACGGCGCGACGTCGCGCTGCATCGCCGGCTCGAAGAAGAGCTTGCCGACGACGAGGAGCGCGGCGCCGCTGCCCGCGAGCAGGAGCAGCCCGTGCAAGAACACTCGCACCAGCAACCCCCGCCGCAGAACGACCTCGCGCCATCTTCGCATCGCGACCCCGCGGGGCGGCCGCCCGCCGCCCGGCCGCCCGCCTCGCCAGGGTAGCCGCCCCGCCGGGCGCCCACCAAGCCCCGGGCGCGCCGCCCGGCGGCGGGCGGCCGCCCGGGGCCCGTTCGCGCTCAGTGGCCGCCCCCGGCGTGCCCGCCGGCCTCGAGCTCGGCCCGCACCTCCTCCGACTTGACCGCCTCGCTCTCGTGCATCTCGGCGCCTTGGGCGGCGACGACCGCCTCGAGCGCGGCGTCCGTCTCGGGTAGGCCCTTGACCTGGCGCCAGCGCGTCCAGCGGTCGTCGATCCAGCCGTGCATCTTCCAGAAGATGTAGTTCTCGTGGGTGAGGCTGAACTCGGCCAGGTTGACGTCGCTGCGCGTGTTGCCCCACCGCTGGTGCAGCGTCGTGTCGTGCACCCCCGCCGACGGGTCGGCGTTCTGCGCCACCGGCGGCGTCAGCGGGCCGATCGCGTCGGCCGCGACGTAGCGGTTGGTCCAGATGTAGAGGCCGAGCTCGTCTTCGGTCGCGAAGCCCGCGAGGCCCGCGTCGCTCTCGAGCCGGTCGATGGCCGTGAGCGCGTCGGCCGACAGGTCGGTGCGGGCGGCGACCGGCACGAGCGGGCTCTGGCGCTCGCGCGGCACTTGCGGCCAGCCCCGCCAGAGCTCACCGTACGCGGGGAAGCGCTCGCGCAGCTCGCGGAACATGTGCCGGTGCATCGCGAGAAACTCGAGGCCGCTGCCCCGCACGCCCTGCGCCCGCTTGTCGAAGGGCCGGAAGCCGTCGGCCAGGTACTGCGCCCGCAGCGCCTCGCTCTGCATGTCCCAGAGCCGCTCTTTGTGCCAGCGGTCGTGCGCGTAACCCCAGGCCCGGCGCTGCATGTAGTCGCGCACCTCGGCCGGCACCGTGACGTCGCCGGCGGCGTTGCGCGGCAGGCCGAGGGCGTCCCAGGGGGCCAGGGCGCCGGCCGCGCCCCCGCCGCCCCCGCCGCCCCCGCCGCCCCCCTCGACGGCCGCGGCCCCGGCGGCGCCGCCCGCGTGTTGATGCGCGTCGGCCGGGCCCCCGCCGTCGTCGCCGTCGTCGCCGCACCCGGCGGCGAGCGCCGCCCCGAGCGCCAGCGCGCCGAGCGCCCCGGCCACCTCGCGCCCCAGCGCGCCGAGCGCGCCGAGCGCCCCGGTCACCTCGCGCCCCCTCACGGCGCCACCCCGCCCGCCGCGACGAGCACGAAGTCGAACGTGGCCTCGTCGGCGATGGCCTCGCCGTCACCCCACTGCAGCTGCGCGAGCACGGGCTGGTAGCCGGGGGCGCTCACGTACCAGTGCACGTGGCGATCGAGGTTGGCGTACTTGCCGGGCTTGATCGTGCGGAACGAAAAGCCGCCGTCGGCCCCCGTCACCATCGACGCCCGAAAGTACTCTTCGTAGATGCCGAGACGGTTGGCGTGCCAGCGAACGATCGTCGCGCCGGCCAGGGGCGTGCAGTCGGGCGCGGTCACCTTGCCGCGCACGACGAGGCCGTCGCCGGTGTCGTATTTCTCTTCGGGCTCGCCGAAGAAGTAGGGGCCCTCGATGGGCGTGCGCGTGACCGGCTCGCACGCCGGGCTCTGCGCGCCGGCCCGGCGCGCCAGCCCGAAGGCCAGGCCGGCGCCGAGCGCGGCCGCGGCGCCGAGCGCTTCGCGGCGCCCGAGCGCCCGCGCGAGCGGCCGGCGGGCGGGCGTCGCCGCGATCGGCGCGGGCCCATGGTGCGGGATCTCGAGGCCGAGGGCCCCGGGGGTGACGATTCGCTTCATGGTAGCAAGCCCTTTCCGGAGATGACGTAAGCGGCCCCCGCGGCCTGGGCCGAGGGGGCGTTGCGGCCGCGCGCGGTGGCCATCAGATCGGGCGTGCCGTCGCCGTCGAAGTCCTGGCCGCCGCGCACCACCTCGCCGAGCAAGTCGCCCCCGTTGCCCCCTTTCGCCGCGACGCGCTCGGCGCCGAGCGGCGCGCTCGCGCCGGCGGCGAAGGCCCGCCCTTTGACGAGGTAGACGCGTCCGGCCCCGGGCTCGACGCCGTCGCCGCCGGGCGCGCCGATGGCCAGCTCGTCGCGACCGTCGGCGTCGAGATCGCCGACGCGCCCGACGCCGAGCCCCGCGAAGTCGCCCGCCGTCGCCCCCACCAACGTCAGCGCGGACGGCGCGAGCGCCGCCTTGCCGGGCGCCGCGAGCGCCGCCCCGCCGGCCAGGACGTAGGCCCGGCCGGGGCCCCGCTCCGCCGCGCCCACCGTCGCCGTCCCGACCAGCACGTCGCGCGTGCCGTCGCCGTCGAAGTCGCCCGCCGACGTGAGCGCCATGCCCACCCGGCCGCCGGCGTCGGCGCCGTAAAGCAGCCGCCCGGTCGCGCCGGCGGCGAGCGCGCCCGCGAAGCGGCCCGCGCCGCCCGCGAACACGTACGCGGCGCCGGCGTCCTTGGCCCCCTCGTCGGCCCCGGGCGCTCCGACGCCGAAGTCCGCACGCCCGTCGCCGGTCACGTCGCCGAGCGCCGCGATGGACGAGCCGAAGGCGTCGTACGCGGCGTCGCCCCGTACGATCGCGTCGGCCTTCTCGAGGTTGAGCACGGTCGGGAACTCCGCCCGCGTCCGCCCGTACACCAGATAGACGGCGCCCGCCCGCGCCCCGCCCGACGGCCCGCGCGCGCGCGGTGCCCCGATGGCCGCCTCCGCGCGCCCGTCGCCGTCGAGATCGCCCACGCACCCGACCGTGAAGCCGGCGCCGTCGTACGCCCCCTCGCCCACGAACGTGACGTCGGCCCGGCTGAGCCGCGCCGCGGCCGACGGCGCCCACGCCGACGAGAGCGCCGGCCCGCCAAACACGATGTACGCGCGGCCGGCGTTGTCGCCCGAGACCATCGCCTGCGTCTCGATGTCGTAGCGATCGCCGAAGGGCGAGCCCAGCAGCAGGTCGGCGTGCCCGTCGCCGTCGAAGTCGCAGGGGCCCGCCTCGGCGATCGATTGCCCGGCGTTGTGAAAGGTGAACTCGCCCGTCAAGAGCGCGTCCGGCGCCCCGGTAAGTCGCTCGCCGCGCAGGGGCCCGAAGAAGACCGCCACGCGCCCGCCGGCGCCGGCCGAGAGCGAAGCGACGGCGGCGTCGGCGGCGCCGTCGCCGTTGAGATCGCCGGCCGCGAGCAGCGAATAGCCCACCCAGTCGTAGCCCTCCGAGCCGCTCAGGGTCGCGAGGAGCGACGAGGCGATCTCGGGGGCCTTGCTCGCCGCCCCGGCCGCCCCGGCCGCCCCGGCCGCCCCCGCGCCCGCCGCCCCGCCGCCCGCGCCTGCCGCCCCGCCGGCCGCACCCACCGCGCCTGCGCCGCCGGCCGCGCCGCCGACCGCGCCCGCTGCGCCCGCCCCGCCGCCGCTCGAGCCGTCGTCGCAGGCCGCACCGTAGAGCACCGCCAGCGCGACGCCGGCCCCGGCGCCGAGGATTCCCCGCAACACGTTCGCCATGTTCTCGCCGGCCATCGCCTCAGCCTCCCCCCGCGAAGCAACGCAGGATCGTCGCGATCTCGGGGCAGCTCGGGTCGAGACACGCAAAGCACGCGTCCGAGACCGGCGGGCCCATGCCCCCGCCCGGGCCGCCCCCGCCGGCACCTCCCCCGCCGGGGCCGCCCCCGCAGAGGGTGCCCGGGTTGGGCACGTCGATCGGGGCGAGCTCGCGCAAGAACGACACCAGCGCGGCGAGGCCGGCCTCATCGATCTGGGTCGCATCCCAGCGGGGCATGCTGGCGCAGAGCGCCGAGCCGTCGGCCGCCACGCCATCGCGGATGGCCGCCGCGATCTGGGCGTCCGTCCAGTCGCCGATGCCAGCCGCCTTCGAGGGCGTAATGTTCGGCCCGCTCGTCCCCTGTCCGAAGGCGCCGTGGCAGGTCGCGCAGCTGCGCTCTGCGTACAGCGCGGCGCCCGGCGAACTCGCCCCCCCTGCGCCCCCCGCCCCCGCCGGCCCGCCCCCGCCAGGCAGCGCGGCGAGCAGATCGGCGCAGGGGGTCGCGCACGAGGTCTGCACGCATTGAAAGAGTTGCCCCGGGTCACCGCCTCCCATCGGCGGGCCGTCCATTTTCATGATCGAGTCGCAGTCAATGGCGCCGCCCCCGCTCGCGCCGCCCGCGCCGGCGCCCACCCCGGCACCGCCTGCGACGCCCGCGCCGCCCGCGCCGACGCCCCCCCCCGAGCCCGCCGCCGCCGCGCCGCCCGCGCCCGAAGCGCCCGGCACCGCCGCGCCGTCGTCGTCGTCGCCGCAAGCGACCACGAGGATGGGGCCGCCGCCGAGGACGGTGGCCAGAAACACAAAGAGGTTCGCTCTCGCTCGATGGTCCATTTCATTCTCTCCCATCCCGGGCCCGGGGCGTCTTTGGTTCGACGCCCGGGCCCCAAGTCACGCCCGCGGCGCCTTTGGTTCGACGCCGGGGCCCCAAGTCACGCCCGCAGCGCTAACTTCGCGCCGCCCGCGATCCAGTCTTCGATGTCGATCCGGTCGCCCTCGGCGAAGGGGTAATTGCCGATTGGCATGCGCGCGCCGCAGTCGCCGCCCGCGCACGTTATGCCCCCGTAATCACCCCGCAGCTTGCGCACGAGAAAGCTCGCGTCCGGGTCGCCGGGCGCCACGATCCGCTCGCCCGGGGCGGCCTGCGAGCGGCCGCTCAGCAGCACCTCGCGCATCTCCTCGGCCGGCAGTCCCGAGAAGGAGAGCCCGCCCGAGCGCATGGTAGCGTCGTGGCAATCGCCGCACCCGATCGTCAGCACGACGTCGAGCTGGCGGACGGCGAATTCGGACGGCCCGACGGTCGCCTCGCTCGCCCCCGGCTCGGCGGGCGCGGCGTCGCCCCCTCCGCCACAGCCCGCGCCGAGGGCGAGCACGAGCGCGGCGATCGGCGCCAGCACGAAAGGAGCCCGACGCCCGTGCCTCTTCTGTGCCCGAGCCCCGCGTCCCCGCCCTCCGTCGTGATTGACCATGCACGCACCATGGCGGCCGCGCGTTGCTCGATTCTTTCCCGGATGTGACGAACTGTTAAGCGCGCCCGCCCCGCCCGAACCGCCCGGCCTGCCGCCGGCACCCGCGGCGACACGGCACGTGCGCGCCCGTCGCCGCCGGCCCGAGGGCTCGCCCCACCGCTCGCGAGCGGCGTCGCACCGCGCGCGCTGGCGGGCAAAGGCCCCCCCGAAGAGGGGCCGAGCCGGCCCCGAGGTCGGGCCCTGGGGGGCCGCGTCGGCGGGAAGGCGGGCCGGCGGTAAGGCCGATCCGCCCGGGGCCGGGCCGTGCTAAGCGGGCGGCGCCATGACCAGCGCGGTGCCCGAGACGGGCGACGATCTCGCCGATGCCCTCGCCGAAGCCCCCCTCGTCTTGCGCGTCGAGGTGGCCTCGGTTTCGTTGTCGGCGCGGGCCTGGGCCGAGCTCGCCGTGGGCGACGTCGTGACGACGGGCGTGCGCCTGGGCGAGGCGGCGGTGCTGCGGGCGGGCGGGGTGCCGGCGGCGCGCGGCGAGCTCTGCGTGGTCGACGGCGAGATCGCGGTTCGCATCGTCGAGAAGCGCGCCGGGGGGGCGACGTGAGGGGCGCGGCGCTCGGCCTCGCCCTTCTGCTGCTCGGCGGCTGCGGCTCGTCGTCCGACGGCACGGGCGCGGCCCCCGCGGGCTCGCCTTCGGGCGCCGCGGCCCCGGCGGCGGGCGCGGCGTCGGCGGCCGGGTCGGCCTCGGCGGCGGCCCCGGCGGCGTCGGCCGACGCGCCGCCCCTCGAGGGGGCGCCGGCCGCGGGCGCCTACGCGGGCTCGTACAAGGCCAAGGTCGGCGCGATGAACGAGGTGCCGAAAGAGGCCAAATCGAAGGCCTGGGCGGGCGACGCGGGCACCGAGGCGGTGGGCGAGGGCACGCTGAGCCTGACGGTGGTCTCGGGCAGGCGCGCGGTCGCGGGCGAGGCGAAGGGGCCGCTCGGCGATCAGCTGATCAACGGCGAGCTCGACGGCAAGATCTTGAAGGCCCGGGTCGACCCGGCCGACCCGAACGCCCCGGCGGCCATGACGGGCATCTTGGACGGCGCGTTCGAAGGCAACGGCTTCAAGGGCGTTTTGCGCGTGTCGGGCCGCAACGGCAACCTCGTGCGCGAGGCCGCCGTCACGCTGACGCGAAAGTAAGCGCGCCCCTCAGACGAGGACCCACACGTCGTAGAGCGCGTGGGTCCATACGGCGGGGGCGAAGCCGCGGAAGGCGAAGATGGCGGTGAAGGCGAGGCCGCAGACGGTGCGGAAGAGAAAGGGCTCGAGGGCGAAGGGCTCGGCCATGGGCCCGGTGTGGTGCCAGAGCGAGAAGGCGGCGGCGCAGGCGAGGGCCCAGCCGATCTTGACGAGCCAGGGGCGAAAGTCGTCGTCCATGGCGACGAGCAGGCGGGCGCCGACGCCGAAGAGCAGGACGCGAAAGGCGAGCTCTTCGTAGACGCCGGCGCCGCAGGACATGACGAGCGCGGCCCAGGGCGAGGCGAGGGCCGCGGCGGGGGCGAGCGCGAGGGGGGCGCCGGCGGCGGGGGCGAGGGCGGCCGCGGGGCCTTGGGGGGCGACGGCGGCGGTGACGTAGCCGGCGGCCCAGCGCATGGCGACGGCGTAGACGGCGCCCTCGAGGGCGACGAGAACGAAGGTCTCCCAGCGGAACTTGTCGCGGTGGCCGATGGCGAGCAGGACGCCGGCGACGAAGACGCCGAGGGCGACGGTGAGGGCGAGGTAGGCGGCGCGGTTGAACTCGGCGAGCTCGGCGAGGCGCGAGGTGACGACGTCGGCGGCGTTGCGCAGGGGCAGAAAGGCGACGCCGACGTGGTAGACGACGAAGAGCGGGGCGGTGAGGGCGACGTCGGTGAGGGCGTCGGTGCGGCGGGCGCCGGCCGCGGGGCGGGCGGGCGCGAGGGCGGCCTGGGCGCTCACCCGACCCCCGGCTTGAGCTGATAAAGCAGCCAGAGCACGGCCAGCACCCAGGCGACGAGGTTGAGAATGAAGGGCACGTCGCGCAGCATCTCTTGCGTCGGCGACTCGGCCCTGGGCCGGTGCGTCACCAGGTAGAGAAAGCGCCCCATGCCCACGACGGGGAAGACGACCGTGGGCCAGAGCAGGCGGCTCTGAAAGAAGGCCTGGGTGTCCGGGTCGAGGGTGTAGAGGGTGTAGACGCCGAGGGTCGCGGCGCAGGTGAGGGCGAGCGCGGCGGTGAGGGCCGCGGGCGAGTAGGCCTCGAGGGCGGCGCGCTGCTTGGCGGCGCTGCCGGCCAGGGCCTGGGCGAGCTCGTGGCGCCGCTTGCCGAAGCCGAGGAAGAGGGCGAGCAAGGCCGTGCACACGAGGAGATAATCGCTCACCTTGACCGAGGTGGCCAAACCGCCGGCGACGACGCGCAGAACAAAGCCGGCGGCGATGCACATGACGTCGAGGTAGGCGATCTTCTTGAGGCGCAGCGAGTAGGCGACGTTCAGCCCGAAGTAGCCGAAGGCGGCGGCGGCGAAGCCGGGGCCGAGGGCGACGCCGCCGGCGAGCGAGGCGACGACGAGGCCGGCGGCGACGGCCTTGGCGAGGGGGATGGGCACCCGGCCCGAGGGGATGGGCCGCCGGCGCTTGACCGGGTGGGTGCGGTCGCCCTCGACGTCGACGAGGTCGTTCATCGTGTAGACCGCGCCGGCGAGCAGGCAGAAGACGGCGAAGGCCGAGGCGGCGCGCACGAGCAGCTCGACGCGGAAGATGTCTTTGGCGAAGAAGACCGGCGCGAGCACGAAGGTGTTCTTGAACCACTGGTGCGGGCGCAAGGTCTTGACGACCCCGCCGAGGCGCCAGAAGACGCCGGGCCGGGCCGGCTCGGGCGGCGGCGGCAGCGACGAGAGAAAGGGGGGCGGCAGCGAGGCGGGGGTCGGGGCGTCCAGCGGGCCCGGGGGGCCGGGGGGCGGCGTCGGGCCGGTCGCGCCGTCGGATACCCCCTTAGGGAAGGGCGAAGACATTAGTCGGGCGGGCTCTCGCGTCTCGGGCGTCGTCTCGGCGGCCGCGGCGGGCGGCGGGCGCGGGCGCCGTCGGCCTCGCCGGCAGCGTGGCCACGGTCCGGGGGTGCCGTCAACCAACGAGTGGTATGCTTCGGGCCACATGACGACGCCCCCGCGCACCCTGCCCCGCCGCCCCGCCGGCGAGGCCACCGAATCGCGCACGGTCGAGGTCGACGACACGGCGCTGCTGCTCGGGCTGGTGGGCCCGAAGAACGAGCGACTGCGGGCGCTCGCCCGCGAGGCGGGGGTCGAGGCCGGCCTGCGCGGCAACGCCATCCTGCTCTCGGGGCCCGCCGAGGCCGTCGACCTGGCCGAGCGCTTCCTGGCCGAGCTCGCGATGCACCTGCGCCGCGGCGGCACGGTCGAGACCGCCGACGTCGCCCGCGGCGTGTCCGACCTGCGGCAAGACCCGCACGGGGGCGCCCTCGCCAACCTCGCCGACGACTCGGTCGTCTTGCCCGCCCGCTCCCGCGCCATCACCCCGAAGGGGGCGGCGCAGCGCCGCTACGTGCAGTCAATTCGCACGCACGATTTGACCTTCGGCATCGGCCCGGCCGGCACCGGCAAGACCTACCTGGCCATGGCCATGGCCGTCAGCGCCCTGCTCGACAAGAAGGTCAAGCGCATCGTGCTGGCGCGCCCCGCGGTCGAGGCGGGCGAGAAGCTCGGCTTTCTGCCGGGCGACCTCGCCGAGAAGGTCAACCCGTACCTTCGGCCGCTCTACGACGCGCTGCACGACATGATGGACTTCGAGCGCGCCCAGGGCCTCGTCGCCCGCGGCCAGATCGAGGTGGCGCCGCTCGCGTTCATGCGCGGGCGCACCCTGAACGACGCCTTCGTCATCCTCGACGAGGCGCAGAATGCCACCAGCGAGCAGATGCGCATGTTCTTGACGCGCCTCGGCTACGGCTCGCGCGCCGTCGTGACGGGCGACGTGACGCAGGTCGACCTGCCCCAGGGCGCCGTCAGCGGCCTCGCCGAGGCGCGCTCGCTGCTCGGCGACGTCGAGGGCATCGCCTTCTGCACCTTCACCGACGTCGACGTGGTGCGCCACCCGCTCGTGCAAAAGATCGTGCTCGCCTACGAGCGGCGCGACGCCGACCGCAAGGCCGAGCGGGGCGCCGCCGCCCGCGCCGCCGCCGCCCTCGGCCGGCCCGCCGAGGCGGCCGCCCCGCCGCCCGCGCGGCCTTCCGAGGCGGCCTCGCCGCCGCCCCCGCGCCCATCCGAGGCGGCCTCGCCGCCGCCCGGGCGGCCTTCCGAGGCGGCCTCGCCGCCGCCCGGGCGGCCCTCCGAACGCGGCGAGGCGTCGTCGTGAGCGGCGAGGCCCCCGGCTCGGGCCGCGCGCCCGACGCGCCCCCCCCCTCGCGCCGCCCGGGCGATCTGCCGCCCCCCTCGCGCCGCTCGGGCGACCTGCCGCCGCCCTCGCGCCGCGACGTGGCCGGCTCGCAGACGCCGCTCGCGCGCGTGGTCGAGCTGCTCGACTCGGACCCGCGCTTCGCCGATCTGACCCTGACCCGCCCCCACCCCCTGGTCGTGCTGGTGCGGCGCCTGCCCTGGTCGGTGCTGATCGCGCCGGCCGAGGTCTGGGACAAGGGGCGCGACCTTCTGCGCCCCTTCGCCTCGAAGCTCGCGGCGGGCGAGGCGACGCTCTTGCTGGTCGGCCGGCCCCAGGCGCGCGATCTCGCCGAGGCCGCGGGCCGGGGCGTGTGCGCCCTTCTGCCCGACGACGTCCGGCCCGACGAGCTCTCGCTCGCCCTCGCCAACGCCTTCGACCTGCTCGCCACGCGCGACCGGGCCGAGCGGCAGGGACGCTCGCTCGACCGCCACCGCTTCGAGCTGAACGAGCTCATCGACATCGCCCGGGCCATGGCCACCGAGCGCGAGCCCGACAAGCTGCTCGGCCTGATTCTCGAGAAGAGCCGCTTCATCACCAACGCCGACGCGGGCTCGATCTACGTCGTCGAGGGCGACGACCCCGACCCCTCGCGGCGCCTCTTGCGCTTCAAGCTCAGCCAGAACGACTCGGTGCGCTTCGACGCCGGCGAGTTCACCGTGCCCATCAACCCCCGCAGCATCGCGGGGGCGGCCGCCCTGGCGCGCAAGATGGTCAACATCGCCGACGTCGAAGACCTGCCCGAGGGCGCGGGCTACGGCTTCGACCGGCGCTTCGACGAGAAGGTGGGCTACCGCACCCGCTCGATGCTGACGGCCCCGCTCTTCGACCGGGCGGGCGAGGTCATCGGGGTGTTGCAGCTCATCAACAAGAAGCGCGACCAGCGGGCCCGCCTCCACTCGCCCGAGGACGTCGACGCCCAGGTCGTGCCCTTCGACGAGCGCAGCGAGAAGCTGCTCGCCACGCTCGCCGCCCAGGCCGGCATCTCGCTCGAGAACGCCCTGCTCTACGCCGAAATTCGCTCGCTCTTCGAGGGCTTCGTCTCGGCCTCGGTCGAGGCCATCGAGCAGCGCGACCCGACCACCAGCGGCCACTCGCGCCGCGTCGCCGACCTGACCCTCGGGCTCGCCCGGGCCATCGAGCTCGAGTCGGGCGGGCCCTACCGCGACGTCTACTTCACGGCCGAAGACCTGCGCGAGCTCGAGTACGCCTCGCTCTTGCACGACTTCGGCAAGATCGGCGTGCGCGAAGAGGTGCTCGTCAAGGCGAAGAAGCTCTACCCCGCGCAGCTCGCCGCCGTCCGGCAGCGCTTCGACCTCGCGGCCCGCACCCTCGAGTGCCGCGCGCTCGAGAAGAAGCTCGCCCTCGTGCGCGAGGGGGCCCCCCCGGGCGAGGTCTCGGCCGTCGACGACGAGCTCGCCGAGGGGCGCGCGAGGCTCGAGGCGGCCTTCCAGGCCGTCAGCTCGGCCAACGAGCCGACGGTGCTCAGCGAGGGCGACTTCGCCGTCCTCGGCGCGCTCGCCCGCGAGACCTTCGTCGGGCTCGACGGCTCGCCCCTGCCCCTTTTGACGGCCGACGAGGTCGAAAGCCTCTCGGTGCGGCGCGGCTCGCTGACCAAGGGCGAGTTCGACCAGATCCAAGGCCACGTCCGGCACACGCGCCGCTTTCTCGAGGCCATCCCCTGGGGGCGGGGCTTCCGGCGCGTGCCGGTCATCGCCGGCTCGCACCACGAGCGGCTCGACGGCACGGGCTACCCCTTCGGGCTGCGGGCCGAGCAGATCCCCTTGCAGGCGAAGATGATGAGCATCAGCGACATCTTCGACGCGCTGACGGCGAAAGACCGCCCCTACAAGCGCGCGGTGCCGGTCGAGCGCGCGCTCGACATTCTGCGGGCCGAGGTCGACGCGCACCACGTCGACGGCGAGCTCGTGCGCATCTTCCGCGAGTCGAGGCCCTGGCAGGGGGTCTTGAAATAACGCACTGTGCCGCAGAAACCGCACCTTTGATTACCCCACCCCCTCGTGTCACCCCCAACGTCCGAGGCCCAAACGCGACCGGGGCGGCCCCCCGGGCCGGCGAGCCTCCGGGGCACGCCAGGCCGGGGGGGCCGCCCCGGTCAACCGAAGGGCCCGAAGGGCCTTTATTCTTCCGACTCGTCGCTGACGCCCTTGGGGGCGA
>DASTPP010000363.1:0-17126 GCA_035762175.1 Polyangiaceae bacterium
GAAGCCCTGCCCGGGCACGACGAACCCGCCCTCGCCCTGGATCGGCTCCACGATCACCGCGGCGACCTGGTCGGCCCCGATCTGCTTGGTGATGAGGTCGATCGCCTGCGCCGCCGCCTCGGGGCCCGCGGCCGCCGCCCCGCCCGGCCCCGGGCCCGGCCGCGCGCGCCGCGCGCCGCCTCGGGCCGCCGCCGCCCGGCGTGCGCCGCGCCCCTCGCCCCTTTCGATGGCCGTCCCGACGGCCGAACGAGGCCGCCGCCCATGCGGGGTGGGGCCGCCCCAGCACGACGAACCCACGAGCAGGAGACCGGCCATGCCCGCGAACCCCTCTGCGCTGAAGCGTCAAAAAGAACGCGAACGTCAAGAATACCAAAAAGAGAAGGCCGCCAAGCGCGCCGAGCGCCGCCGCAAGGCCGCCGAGGGCGGGGCGACCGAGCCGGCCGAGGGCGAGGCCCCGACGGGCGCCGAGGGCGCGGCGGCCGAACCGCAGGCGCCCGCGCCCCCGACCACGACGGGCTGAGCCCGGGCGCGGGGGCGCGCGCCGGCGCCGCGCGGCCCGGCCGCCCCGCCGGGCCCCGCGCGGCGCCCGCTCAGCCGCCCAGGTGCGCCCAGGGCGCGATCGGCACCTTGAAGAGCTCGGCCGCGCCCGGCACCATCACGAGCGTCACGAGCGCGGAGGCGATGCGCTCGAGCGGCAGCACGAAGTCGACGCAGCCCGTCGCGATCGCGGCGCGGGGCATGCCGAAGGCCTCGGACGTCGCCTCGTCTTGAACGATCACCCGCCCCCGCCCGGCCTTGATCGCGCGCACGCCCCGCGCCCCGTCGTGCAGGTTGCCCGTCAGCACGACGCCGAGCGCGCGCGGGCCGAACGCGCCCGCCGCCGACTCGAAGAGCACGTCGGCCGAGGGGCGCGCGAAGCTCACCTTCGGCGCGGAAGACAGGCGCAGCACGCGCGCGGCGGAGACCTGAAGGTGCCGGTCGGGCGGCGCGACGTATACGACGCCGGGCTGCATGGCCTCGCCCCCTCGCACCTCCCTGACGGGCAAGGGCGACCGCGCGGCCAGGATGGCGCTCAGCAGGGACCCGCTCGAAGCCGTGTGGTGCTGCACGACGAGGACCGCGGCCGAAAAGTCGGCCGGCAGCCGGGAGAGCAAGGCCCCGAGCGCCCGCAAGCCGCCGCGCGAGGTGGCCACCGCGACCGCGTCGAAGGCCGCCTCGCGCCGGCCGAGTTCGGTCTGTGGGATCATGCCGGGCCGCCCGAAGAGAGCCCGCGGACGACGCGGGAGGGCGCTTCGGTACGCCAGCGAACATACCCCGGGCCGCCCGCGCCGGCCAGGCCGGGGGCTCGAAGCTTGCTAACGCCATGACCCCCCCTGCATCGAGCGGGCCCCGAGGCCAGAAGGCGCACCGCAACCGTTTGCTCCGGGCCCTGCCGCGGGCCGACTACCAGCGGCTCGGGCCGCATCTGCGGGCGCTGAGCTTGACGTTCAAGCAGAGCCTCTTCGAGCCGCTCAAGCCCATCCCTTATGTGTACTTCATCGAAAGCGCCGTCATCTCGCTCGTGACCAAGCTCGACAATGGCGAGGTCATCGAGGTGGCCACCATCGGCAACGAGGGCCTGGCGGGGCTGCCGGTGTTCCTCGGCGCCGTCTCGAGCCCCGGGTGGGCCTTCGCGCAGATCCCGGGCGAGGCCCTGCGGGTGAAGGCGGCGGTCTTCCGCGACGAGGTCGGCCAGGGCGGCGGGCTGCAGGGGCTGCTCAAGCGCTACACGCAGGCGCTCTTCAACCAGATCGCGCAGTCGGCCGCCTGCAACCGGGCGCACGGGCTCGAGCAGCGCTGCGCCCGCTGGCTGCTGATGACGCTCGACCGCGTGGGGGCGCCCGAGTTCTCCCTCACGCACGAGTTCATGTCGCAGATGCTCGGCGTGCGCCGCGCCACGGTGACGCTGGCGGCGGGGGCGCTGCAGAGTGCGGGCTACATCGAGTACCGCCGGGGCCGCGTGAAGGTCGTCGACCGGGCGCGGCTCGAGGCGCGCGCTTGCGGGTGCTACCGGGTCATCCGCGACGAGTACGAGCGCCTGGTGCCCTGACGCCGGGCGCCCCCCTTACCGGCCGGGCCTCAGCGCCCGCCGCCGCTCTTCTCGCCGCCCTTGCGGCCGGCCTCGGCGTGCTGCTCGCGCGAGCCGCTGCGCTGGCCCTGGCCGCCGCCCTGGCTGCCGCCGCCGCTCGACTGCCCGCCCTTGCGGCCGGCCTCGGCGTGCTGCTCGCTCGAGCCGCCGCGCTGGCCCTGGCCGCCGCCCTGGCCGCCGCCCTGGCCGCCGCCCCGGTTGCCGCCGCTCGCCTCGCCGCCCTTGCGGCCGGCCTCGCGGGCCTCTTCGGGCGTGAACTCGTGCGCCGTGCCCTTCTCGTGCGCTGCCTTGCCGCCCTCGCTGGCGATCTCGCGCTGCTTGTCCGGATCCATCGCGCCGAAACCACGCTGCTGATTGGCCATGGTTGCCTCCTGAAGTGAACGTAACGATTGGGGAGTGGCCGAAGTATCTCTCGACGGGTGAGAAATGCCCCGGCGGCGCCCGCTGGCCTGCAACGCCGGGGCCACGGGGTCTCGTCGGCGCGGGGGCGCCGCGACCTCGGCCGCGCCCGCCCGACGGCCGTCCTCGCGCTACGCGCCGGCGCGATCGCGTCCGGCCGCCGCGCGCGGCGCGCCGCGTCCGCCTTCGCGACGCGCCGGCGCGCGCGTGCGGCACATCGCCTCGTCTTCGTCGCCGGCGCACGCTCGTTGGATCGCTTCATGCTTCGCGCCGGGTGCGCGACGCGCGTTGCACCGGGGGCGCTCGGCCCGCCCGCTCATCACCGGACACGCGGGCGCGAGGCGGGCCGCTGGCGCCCCGGTCGCGGGCGCGAGGCGGGCCGTTGGCGCCCCGGTCGCGCGCGCGCCTCGGCCTTCGTTCGGGGCCGGCGCGGCCGACGGCGCCGAGGTCGGGTCGCGGCGAAGCCGGGCGGCCGGGCCCGAGGCGGGGTCGCCTACGCGACGACGGGCAGACAGACGGTGAAGGTCGAGCCCTTGCCCGCGCCGTCGCTCTCGGCGCGCACCGAGCCGCCGTGCAGGGCGACGAGCTGGCGCACGATGGCGAGGCCGAGGCCGAGGCCGCGCCGCGCGCCCTGGGGGCCGCCCTCGCCCTGGCGGAAGCGGTCGAAGACGTGGGGCAAGAGCTCGGGCCCGATGCCCTGGCCGGTGTCTTCGACGCGCACGGCGGCGCGATCGCCTTCGCGCGCGAGGCGCAGGGTGACGCGGCCGCCGGGCGGGGTGAACTTGAGGGCGTTGGCGAGCAGGTTGGCGAAGATCTGCTCGAGCCGCACCCGGTCGCCCTCGACCGCGGGCTCGAAGCCCGCTTCGCGCTCGAAGGCGAGCGGGAGCGCGCGCGCCGAGGCGCCGGGCTGCAGCGAGGCGCAGAGGGCGGCCAGGAGGTCGCCGAGGGGCAGGCGCTCTTTGCTCAGGGCGAGCTCGCCGCGCTCGATGCGGGCGAAGTCGAGCAGGTCGTCGACCAGCGCGGCCATGCTGCGGCCGTTGCGCTCGACGACGCGCAGGGCCTTGCGCAGCGTCTCGGGGTCGTCGCTCTCGGCGGCGAGGCGGGCCCAGCCGAGCAGGGCGTGCAGCGGCGAGCGCAGCTCGTGCGAGACGAGGGCCATGAACTCTTCGCGCTGGTGCCCCTCTCGCTCGGCCTGCTGCCGGGCGTCGCGCTCGCGGGTGAGCAGGTCTTCGAGCGCGAGGCGCGAGGCCTCGAGCTCGCGCGTGCGCTCGACGACGCGCCGCTCGAGCTCCTCGTTGAGCGCGCGCATCTTGGCCTCCTGGCGCCGCCGCTCGCTGACGTCGCGGAACGTCCACAAGAGGGAGCCCGAGAGGTCGGCCCCCGCCGCGATGGCGACGGCGATCTCGGGGGGCGGCTCGCGGTGGCTGGGCGGGGCGAGGGTCGCCTCCCAGCGCAGGGGGCAGCGGCTCTGGAGCGCGGCGGCCATGCGCTCGCGGAAGGCCGAGCGCTCGCCCAGGCGCACGAACGAGATGAGGAAGCGGCCGGGTAGCTTGTGGGCGGGCGCGTTGAACAGGCCGGCCGAGGCGCGGTTGGCGGCGACGATCTTGCCGTTCGGGTCGGTGACGAGGCCGGGGTCGGGGGCGAAGTCGAAGAGCTCTCGGTAGCGCGAGCGCTCGGTCTCGAGCGACCGGGTGGCCTGGGCGATCTCTTCGCCCTGCGCCCGCAGCTCTTCGTCGGCGGTGCGCAGCTCTTCGAGCGCGACGTCGAGCTCGAGCAGCACGCGCTCGGGTTCGGCCTCGGCCTTGCTTTTGATCGCTTCGCGCAGCGACGAGAAGCGGGCGTCGGCCTCGGCGAGGCGCTGGCGGAACTCGTCGAGGTCGGGGGGGCCCTCGGGGGGGGCGACCTCGGTGGCCACGGGGGGCGCCCCGTGGGGGGGGCGGCGGACAAAGCGGGGGCCTTCGTGGGTGGTCACGGCGTCGGACCTCCGGAGGGGGCGATCTCCTCCATCAGGAGGACGGCGCCGCGCGCGGTGCCGTCGAGGGGCGAGAGGGGGTTGCAGGCGACCTTGCAAGCAATCATCTTGCCGCGGCGGTTGGTCGCGTCGACGACGGCCTCTTTGTAGTCATCTTCGCCGGCGATACAAGCGCGGATGCCGCCGGTGAGGCGCTCGACGGGCAGGCCGATGTCGAGGCTGAGGAAGTGCTTGCCCTGCACCTCGTCTTGCCGGAGGCCCCAGAGGTCTTCGGCGCGTTGGTTCCACGCGCGCACGAGCATGTCGTGGTCGAGCACGACCACGCCGACCCGCAAGCTCGCCAGGATCGAGTTCAGGAAGGTGTTGACCTGGTTGAGCTCTTCGCCGCGCTGGCGCAGCTCTTCGTTCATGGTCTGCAGCTCTTCGTTCGTCGACTGCAGCTCTTCGTTCATGGTCTCGAGCTCTTCGTTCGTCGACTGCAGCTCTTCGTTGGTCGTCTCGAGCTCTTCGACGGTCGACTGCAGCTCTTCGTTGGTCGTCTCGAGCTCTTCGCTCGTCGACTGCAGCTCTTCGTACGTCGCCTCGAGCTCGCGCGTCGCCTGCTGCAGCTCTTGCTGCAGGCGGCGCTGCTCCGAGACCTCGACGAAGCAGACCTGGGCGCCGACGGGCGTGCCGGCGGCGTCGACGAGGGGGGCGGCGCTCGCGTCGAAGGCGAGGGTCGAGCCGCCGACGGCCCACTCGAGGCCGCGCACGGTGCTGGCGTGGCGCTTGACGAGCGCGCGCTCGACGCCCGGCCGCAGCTCGCCGCGGTCGGCGATCTCGAGCTCGCGGAAGGGCCGCCCGAGGTCGCGCGCCGCGAGGCCGAAGAGCGCGCGCGCCCGCTCGTTGGCGAGCACGAGCGCGCCGCCGGGGTCGAGCACGAGCTGGGCCGTGGTCGCCGCCTCGAAGGCCGCCTCGTGCAGGCGCGGGGGGGTCGGCGCCGGCGCGCTCGCCTCGTCGCCGGGCGGCGGGGCGGCGGCCACCGCCCGCTCGCGCAGCGCCCCGCGCGGCACCTTGGCGAAGATGCGCCGCTTGAGGTCGATGGGCGCGAAGAGGTTGCCGTGCGTCAGGAGCATCTCGGCCTTGCCCAGGAAGAGCACGCCCTCGTCACGGAGGGCGAAGTGGAAGCGCGACAGGATCTTCGCCTGCGTCTCGGCGTTGAAGTACATGAGCGTGTTGCGGCACAACAAGGCGTCGACGCGCGAGATGGGCGCGTCTTGAATCAGGTTGTGCCGGCCGAAGATGACGCAGCGGCGCAGGTCTTTGTTGACGACGTACTTGGGGCCGACGCGCTCGAAGTACTTCTCGAGCAGCGCGGGCGGCACGGCCTCGACGTCGCGCGCGGAGTAGGTCGCGAGGCGGGCCTGGTTGAGCGCCTCGTCGTCGACGTCGGTCGCGTAGATCTTGGCCACCTTGCAGAAGGCCTCGCCGCCCATGCGCTCGGCGAGCACGATGGCCGTCGTGTAGGCCTCCTCGCCCGAGGCGCAGCCCGCGCTCCAGACGCGGACGGGCTGGTCGGGCCGGCGGCGCGGCAGGACGCGCTCTTCGAAGTGCGCGCAGAGGCTCTGCCAGACGTCGCCGTCGCGGAAGAAGCTCGTCACGTTGATGAGGATGGTGTTGAAGAGCTGCGAGAACTCTTCGGGGTCGACTTCGAGCATGTCGAGATAGGCCTCGAAGTCGGCGGCGCCGACGAGCTGCATTCGCTTCTGGATGCGCCGGAGCAGGCTCGAGCGCTTGTAGCCGTGGAAGTCGAAGCCGCGGTTGCGGTAGAGGTACTCGAGCAGCGGCTCGAGCGAGGCCACGTCGCCGGTCATGGCGCCCCCCGGGGGGCGCGCCGCCGCCCGCTCGCCGGCCGAGCCCGCACGGCCTTAGCGCGCCTCACTCGGCCTCGTCGGGCCCGCTCGCCCCGCCGCCCGGGCCGGGCGGCGGGGCCTTGGGGCGGGGCGTCGGCGCGGGTTGCGCCTGGGGCGCGGCGTGCGAGGGGTCGAGGGTGTGCAAGAGGTCGACCTCGGACAGGCCGTCGCCGCCCGACTCGAGCGCCGAGGTCGTCAGCAAGAGGGCGCGGCGGATGAGCGCCGCGCGCTCGGACGCGCTCTGGGCCTTGGCGTCGAACTTCGCGCGCGCCAGGTGGTTGCCCGAGGCCTCGGCGCGCGCGGACAGGCGGCGCGCGAGCGTGGCGTTCTCTTCGAGGGTGCGGCAGGCGGCCCAGAGCGCGTCTTCGAGGCCGCGGTTCTGCGCGGCGAGCAGGGCCGCGCTCGAGAAGGCGTGGCCGACCTGACAGCGGTAGCGCACGACCTTGCCCTCTTGAATCTCCCACAGGGTGCCCCTGCACGAGGGGCAGCTCAGCGCGGCGGGCTTGGCGTCGGGGCCGTAAGGTTGCTCGAGCCGGTTCGCGTCGGTCGGGTCGATGGCGACGGCGACCTCGCGACCGAGCCGTTCGTCGTTCTCGGCCATGGCGGGTGCCTCCGATAGCAACTCGTGGGCCGACTGCAGGACGAACGCGCCGATGTCGGCGACGCCGAGCACGTGGTCGACCTGCACGTTGTCGATGGCGCTCTGGGGCATGCCGGGGTGCAGCGCCTCGGCCGGGTCTTGCACGACCGCGAGGCCGCCGCGGCGCTTGATGGCCCAGAGCCCCGCGGTGCCGTCGTCGAGGGTGCCGCTCAAGACGACGCCCATGACGCGGCGACGGTAGACGTAGGCGGCGCTGCGGAAGAGCGCGTCGACGGCGGGCCGGTGCCCGTTCTCGGGCGGGCCGAGCCCGAGGCGCACGCGCCCGAACTCGAGCAAGAGGTGCGCGTTCGGCGGGGAGACGTAAATGCGCCCCGGCTCGATGGGCTCGCCGTCGACCGCGTGCGCGGCCGGCAGGGGCCCGGCGCGGTGCAAGATCTGCGGCAGCGCGCTGCCGCTCTGACTCGAGACGTGCAAGACGACGAACACCGAAGCGTGCAGCGGCTCGCGCAGCCCGGCGACCAGGCGTTCGAGGGCCGGCACCCCACCGGCGGAGGCGCCGACCACCACGATGTCTCGTCTCATCGAAGCACCACCTAGGCACTTGCCCGGCGGCGCGTCGCCGCGCCGCCCAGAGCGTTGAGGTTGCCCAAGGGACCCGACCCGAGGTCTTTGGCAGCCTACGTAAGCTCACCCATTCGTCAAGCACATTTGGTCGAGAAGAAGGAACGACTGTACCGATGGGGTGTGGCACAATTGCAGTGGCGTGCCCCACGCCCCCGGCGGGCCTCGGCTCGATCGAAATCACGAAAAGCGCCCGAGTTCGGCGCGCCGCAGGGGCGATTGTTGCGATTGTGACCCCGCCCCGGCGAAAGAGAATGATTCGTCATGACGGTCGCTCGGCCGAGGCGACATCAAGGCGACATTCGTGCCGGGCGTCGGCGGGCGGGGCCGCCCGCCCGGCATGGCTCAATCGCGAACGCTGCCGCCGCCGACGAGCGAGACGACGGCGGCGAAGAGCTCGGCGGGCTCGACGGGCTTGGGCAGGTGCGCCTGGAAGCCCGCGAGGAAGGCGCGGCGGCGATCTTCGGCCCGGGCGAAGGCGGTCAGCGCGACCGCGGGCGTGCCGCCGCCTTGCTCGACCGGCAGCGCGCGCACCTTGCGCAGGAGGGCGTAGCCGTCTTCGTCGGGCATGGCGATGTCGCTGACGAGCACGTCGAAGCGCCCCCCGCGCACGAGCGCGAGCGCCTCGGCGGCGGAGGTGGCGGCCGCGACGCTCGCGCCGCCGCCCTCGAGCAGCGCGACGAGCAGCTCGAGCCCGTCGGGCTCGTCGTCGACGGCGAGCACGCGCCGGCCCCGCAGCTCGCCGGGGGGGCCGAGCGCGCGCTGGTCGCCCTCGGCCGGGGGCGCCGGCGCCGGCCGGCCCGCGCGGCGGTCGGCGAGCGGCAGGCGCACGACGAAGCGGGCGCCCCGCCCCTCGCCCTCGCTCTCCGCCTCGACGGCGCCGCCGTGCAATTCGACGAGGTGCTTGACGATCGAGAGGCCGAGGCCGAGGCCGCCGTGGGCGCGGGTGATGCTCGGGTCGGCCTGCCAGAAGGGCACGAACAGGTGCTCGAGCAGGGCCGGGTCGATGCCCCGGCCGCTGTCTTCGACGGCCAGCTCGAGGTGCGCGCCCGCGCGCCGCAGGGCGACCTCGACGCGGCCGCCCTTGGGGGTGAACTTGACGGCGTTCGAGAGTAGGTTCCACGCGACTTGTTGCAGGCGCCCCGGGTCGCCCATCACCGGGCCGGCCTGCGGGTCGAGCGCGGTCGAGAGCGAGACCTCGCGCGCCTCGGCCGCGGGCCGCACGGCCTCGACCGCGCCCTCGACCGCCTCGACGGGGTAGAGCGGCCGCACGTCGAGGCGCAGCTTGCCGCCGATGATGCGGGCGACGTCGAGCAGGTCGTCGATGAGGTGCGCCTGCGCCTTGGCGTTGCGCTCGATGGTCTCGAGCGCGCGCTGGGCCCGGCTCTGATCGAGCTCGCCCGAGGCGAGCATTCGCGACCAGCCGAGGATGGCGTTGAGGGGGGTGCGCAGCTCGTGCGAGAGCATGGCCAAGAACTCATCCTTCGCGCGGCTCGCCTCCTCGGCGCGGCGGCGCTCGCGCTCGGCGACGGCGAAGAGGCGGGCGTGGCCGACGGCGGTCGCGGCCCTCCGGGCGAGCTCTTCGGCGAGCAGCAGGTCGCTCGGGCCGTAGGGCCGGCCCGACGAGCGCGCGAGCTCGAGCGCGCCGACGACGCGCCCGTGCACCGCGAGCGGCACGACGACGTAGGTCTTGACGGCGAGCGCGCGCAGGACGGCGAGGTGCTCGGGGCCGCGCGCCGAGGCGGCGACGGCGCCCTCGTCGAGCGCGGTCACGAGCTCGCTCCGGCCGGTGCGCAGCACCTTCGGGTAGCCGTGGTCGGCGTCGGCCGCGAGCGGGAAGCGCTCGAACGCCTCGCGCAAGAGCGCCTCGCGCGCCGGGTCGACGTGCGCGGCCGCGCGCAGCTCGGCCCCGCCCGCCTCGCCGCGCATGTACACGAGGCAGGCGTCGGCGTAGGCGGGCAGCGCGAGGCGGGCGAGCTTGGCGAGCGTGGTCTCGACGTCGAGCGACGAGGCGAGCGCGGCGCCCGCGCCGGCGAGGAAGGAGAGCAGCCCCTCGGCGCGCTTGACCTCGTCGACGTCGGTGTTGGTGCCGGCCCAGCGCGCGACGCCGCCGCGCCCGTCGGACAAGGGGCGGGCGCGGCACAAGAACCAGCGGTAGGCGCCGTCGCGCCGCCGCAGGCGCACCTCGCTCTCGAAGGGCCGGCCCGCGGCGAGCGCCTCGCGCCAGAGCGCCTCGTGGCGCGCGGCGTCGTCGGGGTGCACGTCGCGCGCGACGCCGAGGGCCACGATCTCGTCGGCGGGCCGCCCGAAGTAGGCCGCGAGCTCGCCGTTGACGTACTCGAGCTCGCCCCCGGGCCCGGCCGCCCAGACCTGCTGCGGCACCCCCTCGGCCAGCTCGCCGGCCGCGGCGGGCGGCGCCCCGGGGCCGCCCGCCGCCCGGGCCCCGGACGCCCCGGCCGCCGGGCCCTGCGCGGCGTAGAGCCCCGCGAAGGCCCGCACCTTCGCCCGCAGCACCTCGGGCACCGCCGGCCGCGTCAGGTAGTCGGCCGCGCCGAGCGCGAAGGCGCGCCGCGCCTCGGGCCCGCCTTCGGGCCCGTCGCCCAGCACGAGAAAGGGCACCGGGCCCCGCCCCTCGCGCTCGGGCGGCCGCGCCGCCGCCGCGAGCGCCTCGAGCCCCGGCACCTCGGCGCCGAAGAGCGCGATCGAGAAGGCGCCCGCCGCGAGCCGCCCGCGCGCCTCGGCGGCCGTGCGCGCCGCCACGAGCGGCTGGCCGAGCGGCGCCAAGATCTCTTCGAGCGCCGCCAGGTTCGGCCCCCGCTCGTCGACCAGCAAGATGGGGGCCTCGCCCCCGGACGCTCGACTCATCGACCTCGCCCGCTCATTCGGCGTCGTCCGCCCCCCGCCCGCCGAGCGCGACGATGCGCGCGAGGTCGCACCCGCCGTGGTCGAGCGCGTACGTCAGTAGCATGCGGACGACGTCGGCCCGCTTGACGTCGAGGTTGGTGCGATTCAGACGCTCGACGCAATCTTCGATGCGGCCGACCAGGGTCTTCGGCAAGCGAAACGCGATTTGAATCGTGGGTTCAGTGCGCATGGCAAACCTCGGCCCGGCGGCCGCGGGGTGCGACGCCCCCCCGGACGGCCGCCTGCACCCGCGAACGAAAGCAGAGCCTGTGCCGGGCCGCCGCCGGAGGGTTTGCCATTTTTTTCGGCGTTTCGGCCCGAAGGCACCGTGGCATCTTGCCCCAGGCCTGTGCCCCTGCGCCGCATTCGCGGGGCATTTTGCCAAGGCCGCATGGGTGCACGAGGAGAGACTTGAACTCTCACGCCTTGCGGCGCCGGAACCTAAATCCGGTGCGTCTGCCAATTCCGCCACTCGTGCCGGGCCCCCGCGCCTCGCCGCGCGGGGCCGGCCGGCACTATAGCACCGGCCCGCGCGGCCTCGCGACCCCCCTTCGGCGCCCGCCCGCCGCGCGGCTCAGAGCGGCGCGGGGCCCCAGCCCGAGCGGCTCACGCGCGTGCCGTCGGGGCCGATCTCGGACGCGAACCAGACGTCGAGCCCGGCGGGGGCCGCGCCGGGCGCGGGGCGCGTGCGCACGAGCGAGGGGGCGCGGCGCGCGCAGGCCTCGACGAGGGGGCCGCCCGCGGCCGCCTCGACCCGCCGCGGCGAGGCCGAGCCGTTCGGCGCGATCACGACGCGCACGCGGGCGTCGACCCGGGCGCGCAGATCGAGCTCGGCGAGGCACGCGTGCAGCACCTGCACGAGGGCCTGACCGGCGACGTCTTCGCGCGACAGGCCGGGCTGCGACTCGGCCACGGGGCGGGCGCGCCAGGGCGTGCGCCCGCCGAACCAGATGGCGCTCGCGGCGACGAACGCGAGGGCGGCAATGCCGGCGAGCACGGCCACGACCGTGCGCCCGCTCAGCGCCGGCGCGCCGCGCGCCCCGCCGGCGGCCGCCGCGGGCGCGCCGGCGGCCTCGTCGGCCGAGGGCCCCAGGCGGGCGATGAGTTCGGCGCGCTCTCGGTCGAGTTCGGCGAGGCGCGCGCGCAGCAGCGTGGGGTCGTCGTCGGGCACGGGGGGCGCGGCCTCTCTGCCACGGCGCCCGGCCGCCCGCAAAGCCTCAGGCCGAGGACGCCTTGGCGGGGGGGCGGGCGCGCCGGGCGCGGGCGAGGGGGCGCGAGGCCGCCACGCGCGCGGCGCCGTCAGGCGCGGCGCGCTCGGGGCGCGCGGCCTCGCCGGCGGGCGCGGCGCGGGCGGGGCGCGCGGCGGCATTGCCGTTGGCCCCGGGGCGCGCGGCGCCGGCGCCGGGCGACGCCTTCGCCTTGCCACCCCGCCGCCCCTTGCGGCCGGACGACGGCTTGCGCGGGGCGCGGCCGGCGGGCTCGCCGCCCCCCGCCCCGTCGTCGTCGTGCGCGGGCCGGGCCTCGACGGCCCTCTCGCGGGCGCGGCCGCGGGCGCGCTCGCGCTCGTACTTGTCGACCTGCCGGGCGCGCTCGCGCGAGAGCGCGTCGAGCGTCTCGCCGCGGGCCTCGGGCGGCAGGCCCTCGGCGCCCTCGACGACGTCGAGCGCGACGTCAAGATCGTGGATGGTGCCGAGCCGCTTCTGGAAGGCGGCGGCGGCGCGCTCGAGCGCGGCGAACTCGGGGGGCAGCACGCCCTCGAAGGCGTCGACGGCGTAGCGCAGCCGCTTGTAGAGGATGCGAAGGTCGTGCATCTTCTCGACGTCGGCGGGGTCGACCGGCTGCGCGAGCTCGATGTCGTCGAGGGCCGAGAAGACGATCTTGCGGGCGAAGCGGGCGGCGGGCTTGTCGCGCGCGGGGTCGACCGGCAGCGTCAGGAGGGCGCCGAGCATGGCGAGGGGCGGGTCGAGCGCGCCGCCGCTGACGAGCGCGACGACCTCTTTGCGGAGCTTGCGCCCGCGCCGCGCGTGCCGGTCGCGCAGCCAGGCGGCGAGCGCCTCGCCGGCCCGGGGCGAGAGGTCGAGCCCGGCGAGCGTCTCGGCGAGCACCTCTTCGTCGCGCAGGGCGCCGGTCGCGTCGGCGACGCGCTTGAGGCCCGCGCGCACCGCGTCCGTGTGGAAGCGCCCGTAGAGGCGCCGCACGACGCGCAGCACGCTGCGCAGCTTGCGCAGGGCGACGCGCAGGTCGTGCACGGCCTCGCCGTCGTCGCCCGCGACGACGCGCGGCACGGCGCGCGCGAGGTCGCCCGAGAGCCCGAGCAGGCGGGGCTTGACGTAGGCCGAGAGCGTCACGGCTTCGCCTCGGGAGCGGCCGGCGGCGGCCTCAGGGCTTCTCCCGCACGACGTTCGCCACCGTGACGGGCCGCTTGCCGACGCGCTGCTCGAGGCGCTTGCGCACGACGAGCCGGGCGAGGTCGGCGATCTCTTCGTCGCCGGGGCGGGCGCGCGGCCAGGGCCGCTCGGCGAGGGCCTTGGTCACCTCGCGCGCCGCGTCGCGCAGCACCGAGGCGTCGGCCCCCTCGTCGAGCACGCCGCGGGTCGAGACCGTGGCGGGGGCGACCGGGCGGCCCTGCCCGTTGACCACGACGGTGACGAAGGCGACGCCCGCGCGCGCCATCGCCTCGCGGTCGGCGAGCACCTGCGCGGGGATGGCCTCGCCGTTCCACGTGGGGATCTTGCCGGCGGGCGCCCGCTCGGTCGCCCGCGCGAAGGGCGCGCCGGCCTCGAGCTCGGCGACCTCGCCGTTCTCGATGACCAGGACCTCTTTGACGCCGCGCTCGGCGGCGAGCCGGCCGTGCCGGTGCAGGTGGTGCAGCGTGCCGTGCACGGGCAGAAAGCTCTGCGGCCGCACCCAGTCGATCATGCGCGACTGCTCGTCGCGGTAGGCGTGCCCCGAGACGTGCACGCCCGGGTCGGTCGAGGCGAGGCGCACGTCGGCGCCCATGCGCAGAAAGTCGCCGACCATGGTCATGACGGCCGGCTCGTTGCCGGGGATGACCCGGCTCGAGAGCACGACGCGGTCGCCCTCGTCGATCGCCATGAGCGGGTGGGCGCGCGCGGCCAGGCGCGAGAGCGCGGCCAGCCGCTCGGACTGCGTGCCCGTCGCGAGCGCGAGCACCTGGCGCCGGGGCAGCGCGGCGGCCTGCTCGGGCTGGGCCACCAGGTCGGCGGGCCAGGCGAGCCGGCCCTGCTCGAGCGCGGCGCGCGCGTGCGTCTGCACGCTGCGCCCGAGCAGGACGAGCTTGCGCCCCGTCGCGAGCGCGACCTGGCCGAGCGCGTGCAGCCGGTGCACGTTCGAGCCGAAGAGCCCGACGATGACCCGGCCCCCGTAGCCGTCGACCAGCCCGTGCAGCACCCGCGCGGCGACGGCCTCGCTCGCCGACGCGCCGTGCGCGTCGACGTTCGTGCTGTCGGAGAGCAGCAGCCGCACGCCCTCGTCGCCGAGCTCTTTGAAGCGCGCTTCGTCGGTCACCTCGCCGTCGGACGGGGTCGGGTCGATCTTGAAGTCGCCGGTGTGCACGAGCGTGCCGGCCGGCGTGCGCAAGACGAGCGCGGTCGCGTCGGCGATCGAGTGCGTCACGCGCACCGCCTCGACCTCGAAGGCGCCGGCCCGGAAGCGCCCGCGCGGCCGGGTGGGCACGAGGTCGACGTCGCCGCGGCCGAAGCCCCGCTCGTCGAGGCGCAGGCGCGCGAGCTCGAGCGCGTAGGGCGGCCCGTAGACCGGCACGTCGAAGCGCTCGAGGAAGTAGGGCAGCGCCCCGATGTGGTCTTCGTGGCCGTGGGTGATGAGCACCGCGCGCACCCGGTCGCGCCGCGCCTCGAGCCACGAGAAGTCGGGGTAATAGGTGTCGATGCCGAGGTCGCTCTTCGGAAAGGTGACGCCGCAGTCGACCACGACGATGTCGTCGCCGGCCTCGACCGCCAGGCAGTTCATGCCGATCTCGCCGAGGCCCCCGAGCGGCACCAGCCGCACGCGCGTCGGACCGCTCACCGGCGGGCCCCCGCCCGGACGACATGGGGGGCGCGGCGCCTTCGCGGCACGGGCCCGGCACCGGGACGGCCCGGCGTGCGCTCAAACTCGGAGGCCTGACACTCCATCGCTAGGGCACCTTCCCCTACCCGTGCCGGCCCCGCAAGGGGTTCGCTACAGCCGGGGCACCTGTCGCCCCCCGCCGACGCCCCTGCGAGCCCCGGCGCAGGCGCGCCCGATGTCGTACGGTATACCGCCATGGCGCTCGCGATCGTGGACCGGCGCACCCCCCGGCTGGGCCTGCACGCGCTCGCCGAGCCCCGGCTCGTGCTCGGCGCGTTCCAGCGGGCCGCGAGCGCCGTCGCGCTCGCCCCCGGCGCCCCGCCGCTCGCCCGGCGGCACTCGGGCGGCCCCGCGCTCTGGGCGGGCCCGGGCACGCTGCACCTCTGGCTGAGCCTACCCCGCCCCGACGCGCTCGTGCCCTGCGACCCGCCGCGCCTCGTCAATCGCTACGTCCGGCCCCTGCTGCAAGGGCTCACCCGGCTCGGCGCCCCCGCCCTGTTCGGCGGGCGCGACTGGGTGAGCGTCGCGCGCCGGCCCGTCGCCTGGGTCGGCTTCGCCCACGACGAGGCGAGCGGCGCGAGCCTGGTCGAGGCCTTCGTCGCCCTCGATCGCCCCTTCGTCCCGCCCCCCGAGCTCGTCGCCTACCCGCCGCGGCGCCTCGACTCGTTCGCGGGCCGGGCCCCCACGACGCTCGCCGCCGCGCTCGGCCGCGCCCCCGCGCCGGGGCGCGTCGCCGAGGCCGTCGCCGAGGCGTTCCGGCGGGCGTACGGGCCGGGGGCAATCGCCGAGAGCGAGCTCGGGCCCGACGAGACGCTGCCCTCCGCAGACGACGCGAGGCCGCCCTTCGCCGCGCTCGAAGAAGACGTCATCGGCTTCGTCGGCGCCCGCGTCGGCGAGGGCGGCGGGCTCGGGGGCGACTTTCTGGCGTCCGAGGGCGTCGCCCGGGCCCTCGACGGGGCGCTCGCGGGCCTGCCCGCGGGCGCGAGCGAGGGCGAGGCCGAGCGCGCGCTCGGCCGGGCGCTCGAGGGGGCGACGGGCGCGCTCGAGGGGCTGCGCGATCCGGGCTGCCTCGGGCGGGCGGCGCGGGCGGCGGCGCGGGCGGCGGGCGGGGGGGCGCGTGCGTTACGACCGCGCCTACCGCGAAGAGTGCCGCCTCGCCGACGGCACGCCGATCGCGCTGCGCCTCTTGCGCCCCGACGACCGCGAGGGGCTGCGGCGCGGCTTCGCCGAGCTCTCGCCCGCCTCGCGCTACGCCCGCTTCTTCATCGAGACCCCCGAGCTGAGCGAGGACGCGCTCGACTACCTGACCGACGTCGACGACGACTACCACCTCGCGATCGTGGCGACGACGCCCTCGCTCGATCTGAAAGACGAGCGCGGCGTCGGCGTCGCCCGCTACGTGCGCCTCGCCGGCGAGCCCGACGCGGCCGAGCTCGCCGTCACGGTGCTCGACGAGATGCAGGGCCGGGGGCTCGGGCGGCTGCTGCTCGAGCGCCTCGTCGAGGCCGCGCGCGAGCGGCACCTGCGGCGGCTGCGGGCCGAGGTGCTCGCGGACAACGGGGCGATGGCGCGGGCGCTCCGGCGCGCGGGCGCCGTCGTGCGCGAAGACCGCGGCGACACCCTGGTCTTCGACCTGCCCCTCGGCGCGCCCGCCCCGCCGCCCGACCGGCCCCCGCTGCCGCTGCGCTGGCTGACGCGCGCGGCGCTCACCTCGCTCGCGCTGCTGCTGCGCTGGCTGCGCTCGTCCGGCGCGGCCGCGCCCGCCCGCCTGCTGCCCGCCGCCGCCCCGCCCCCCGCCCCGCCGCGCCCCGCCCTGCCCGCGGCGCTCGTCGCCGCCGTGGCGTGCGACGACGGCAGCGCCTGGCTCGCCGCGCCGGGCGGCGCCCTCTTTCGCTCGGCCGACGGCGGCGAGACCTGGGCCCCCGCGGTCTCGGACCCGACGGCGCCCGGGGGCCGCCGCGTCGGCGCCCGGGCCCGCCCCCTCGTCGCCCTCGCCGCCCCGCGCCCCGCGCCGGACGCCGCGCTCGCGCCGCTCGACGCCTGGGCCGGCCCCGCGGGTCTCTTCGCCGCCGCCGGCGCCCTCGTCCGGAGCGACGACGGGGGCCACACCTGGCGGCGCCACCCCTCGCCCGGGGCGATCGATCTCTGGGCCGCGGGCGCCGAGGGCGCGCGGGCCTACGCGATCGGCCCCGCCGGTCCGCTCTACCGCTCCGACGACGGCGGCGCCACGTGGGCCGAGGCGCCCGCGCCCGCAGGCGGGCCCTGGCGGGCGGTCGCGCCCTGGCGCGGCGGGGTGGTGGTGGCGGGCGGCGACGGCGCCTTCTTCGCGGGCGAGGGCGGGGCGCCCTTCCGGCGCCTCGCGGCGGGCGACGGCGCGTGGCGCGCGGCCTGGGAAGACGAGTCGGGCGCGCTCGTGCTGGTCGGGCGCCGGCGCGCGCTCGTCTTCGAGGGCCCCGGGGCCGAGGGCCGCGCCCTCGAGCCGGGGGCGGGCGTCCTGCCGCTCGCCGACGCGCGCCTGCT
>DASTPP010000364.1:0-27835 GCA_035762175.1 Polyangiaceae bacterium
CCCCTCGCGGCAGCCCAACCAGGCTTCTGTACGCGTACAGACGGCCTCTCGAGCCCCCGAGACCCCGTCTGTACGCGTACAGACGGGCTCGGAACGCGCCGGACCCCCGTCTGTACGCGTACAGACGCACTTTCTTAACCCCGAAAAGCCGTCTGTACGCGTACAGACGGCTTCTGAGCGCGTACAGGAGGCTTCTTGGCACCCCGAGAGGCCGTCTGTACGCGTACAGAAGCCTGGTTGGGCTGCCGCGAGGGGCCGGGGGGGGGTGCAGGCGCCGTCGGGGCGGCGACAGATGTGCTCCGGGCGGTTACAGCCGGGTCTCGACGGGCTACAGACGCGCTCCGGCGGTTACAAGCGGGCCTCGGGCGGCTACAGGCGGGCGCCCCCCCCATCGCGCTCCACGAGCGCGTCACGAATCAGCCCGTAGAACGTCGGCGGCTCGGCCCCCGCGACCGCGACGTAGCGCCAGCCGAGGTGGGCGGTGCAGCGGGCGCAGATCGCGAGCTGCCACGCGTACCCGTCGAACCAGGTCGCCTCGAGGGTTGGCTTGCCCCCGGCCGCGACCGAGCGCGCGCGCCGCAGGGTCAAGACCTCGAAGAAGCGACCGGCCGGGTTGACGAAGAAGCCCGGCCCCGCGGCGCCCCCGGCCGCGAAGAGGTCGGCGTGATCGGCGACATGCGTGTCGCAGGCGCGGCAGTGAAAGCGCCGCCGCCGCTCTTCGCGCCCCTCGGCGTCGTGCGTCGATGCTTCGCCCGCCGGGCCGGCCGGAGGCGCGGGGCGGGCTCCCTCTTCGCGGGCCACGACGGAACCTTAGGCCGCCCGCCTGCCGGCGGCACGTCCGAGCCGACACCTCGACGAGACTCGAGGCCGATCGTATGAGCCTCGCCCCCCGATGAACGAGGCGCCCCTGACGCTCGCGCTCGCGGCCCCATGAACGACGCACCCCTGACGCTCGCGCTCGCGACCCCATGAGCGACGCACCCCTGACGCTCGCGCTCGGGCCCGACGGCTCGCTCTCGCTCGAGCCGGGCGACGCCGAGACGCCGCCCCTGCCGCCGGCACTGCGGAGGCGCGTCGAGGCCGCCTTCGCGCGCGGCTGGGCGAAGGGACTGCTCGAGCTCGGCGCGGCCGAGCCCACGGCCGAGCTGCCGCCGGTCTTCGCCTTCGCGCGCGACGTCGCGCGGCTCTTCGTCGCCGAGGTCTGCAAGGCCTGCGGCCCCGGCGACGAGGCCCCGCCCGGGCCCGTCGAGCCGCCGCCGGGAGAGCTCGAGCGGCTCGCGCTCTCGGCGCCCCCGCTGCCCGGCGCCGAGCTCTTGAGCGAAGAGCGCCTGCGCGCGACCTGGGGCGCGCTCGAGGCGGCGCTGCGGGGCGAGCTCGCCGCGCGGGGGGGCGGGGTCGAGGCCTTCTTGCGCGAGAAGAGCCCACTCTGGCAGTCCGTCGGGAGGGTGTGGTTTCACCTCGCCGAGAACAAGCACGACGAGGGGCGCCCCTTCGCCTTTCTCGCGACCTTCACGACGCGCGTCGGGCAGGGCGGGCGCCTCGGCCACGCGCCGCTCGGGCGCGCGCTCGAGGCGTACGCGGGGGCGGGCGAGCGGCACAAGCTCTTGTCGCTGCTCGTGCCGATCCAGCGCGCGGCCGAGGCGAGCCCGGTCGTGCGCGGGCTCGTCGACTCGGGCGACATTTACCAGCCCCTCGCCTGGACGCCCGAGCAAGCCTACGCCTTCCTGCGCGAGCTGCCCGCCTGCGAGGCGGCCGGGGTGGCGCTGCGGGTGCCGCCCTGGTTCGAGGGGCGCCGGCCTCCGCGGCCGACGCTCAAGGTGAAGGTCGGCAAGGCCCCGCCCTCGGCGCTGGGGGCCGAGGGGCTGCTCGACTTCGCGGCCGAGCTGACGCTCGAGGGCGAGGTGCTGAGCGAGCACGAGCGCCGGGACATCTTGAACGCCAGCGCGGGGCTCGCGCTCGTGCGCGGCAAGTGGGTCGAGGTCGACGGGCCGAAGCTGCGGGCGGCGCTCGAGCGCTGGCAGGCGGTGGCCGAGGCCGCGAAGTCGGGGGGCGTCTCGTTCGTCGAGGCGATGCGCATGGTCGCGGGCGTCGACGCGCCCGCGGCCGGGGGCGAAGAGCTCGCGGGCCCGGCGGCGGGGTGGGCCGAGGTCGTGGCGGGCGACTGGCTCGCGGGCGTCATCGCCGAGCTGCGCAGCCCCGAGGGCCTGAAGGGGGCCGACCCGGGCGAGGCCCTGCGCGCCACCTTGCGCCCCTACCAGCGCGAGGGGGTGCGCTGGCTCTGGCACCTCTACCGCCTCAACCTGGGGGGCTGCCTCGCCGACGACATGGGGCTCGGCAAGACGGTGCAGATGATCGCCCTGCTCTTGCTGGCGCGAAAGGCGCGCGAGCGCGGCCCGCACCTCTTGGTGGTGCCCGCCTCGCTCGTCGCCAACTGGAAGGCCGAGCTCGAACGCTTCGCCCCCTCGCTCTCGGTGCTGATCGCGCACCCCTCGGCGATGCCGGCCGCCGAGCTCGCCGAGCGTCCGGCGGGGCTCGAGGCCTTCGACGCGGTCGTCACGACGTACGGCACGCTCTTGCGGGTCGGCTGGCTCGCGGGCGTGGCCTGGGGCGTCGTGGTCGCCGACGAGGCGCAGGCGATCAAGAACCCGGGGGCCAAGCAGACGCGGGCCCTCAAGGCGCTCAAGGCGCGGGCGAGGTTCGCGCTGACGGGCACG
Source organism: Polyangiaceae bacterium (assembly GCA_035762175.1). GTDB lineage: Bacteria > Myxococcota_A > Polyangia > Polyangiales > Polyangiaceae > DASTPP01. The sequence continues at coordinate 2,715 of DASTPP010000364.1, forward strand.
CCGGTCGAGAACCGGCTCGGCGATCTCTGGTCGATCTTCGACTTCGCGCTGCCCGGGCTGCTCGGCTCGGCCAAGGCCTTCGCGGCCCTCGAGCGCCGGCTCGGCGGGGGCGAGCGGCCCGACTACGGGCCGCTGCGGGCGCTCGTGCGTCCGTACGTGCTGCGGCGTTTGAAGAGCGATAAGCGGGTGCTCGACGATCTGCCCGCGAAGACCGAGGTGCGCGCCTACTGCCCGCTCACCAAGGCGCAGGCGGCGCTCTACGAGCAGGCCGTGCGGCAGCTCGCGCGCGATCTCGATCGGGCCGAGGGCATGGCGCGGCGCGGGGCCATTCTGGCGGCGCTCACGCGCATGAAGCAGATCTGCAACCACCCCTCGCAGTGGCTGGGCGACGCCGACTACGACCCGGCGAAGAGCGGCAAGATGCAGCGGCTGCGCGAGCTCGGCGAGGCGGTGGCCGCGCGGCGCGAGCGGGCGCTCGTGTTCACGCAATTTCGCGAGATGACGGGGCCGCTCGCCGCGTTCTTGCAGGCCGTGTTCGGGCGGCCGGGGCTGGTCTTGCACGGGGGCACGCCGGTCAAGCGGCGCCAGGCGCTGGTCGACGAGTTCCAGGCCGAGCGGGGGCCGCCCTTCTTCGTCATCTCGCTCAAGGCGGGGGGCACGGGGCTCAACCTGACGGCCGCCTCGCACGTCATCCACTTCGATCGGTGGTGGAACCCGGCGGTCGAGAACCAGGCGACCGACCGCGCCCACCGCATCGGCCAAAAGAACCCCGTGCTCGTGCACGCCTTCGTCTGCCGGGGCACCGTCGAAGAGAAGATCGACGCGCTGCTCGAGCAAAAGCGCGGCCTCGCCCGGCAGATCGTCGACGAGGGCGGCGAGGCGTGGCTGACCGAGCTCGGCGACCGCGAGCTGCTCGAGCTCGTCACGCTCGACGCGCGCCGCGCGCTCGAGGGGGGCTGAGCCGGGCGGGGCCGGGCGGGCCGCGCGGGACGAGGCGAGCGCGGCCGCCGGGGCGGGCCGCCCCGCGTGCTAGGCTGCCGGGCGTAAGGAGGCGATCATGGCTCGATGGGGCTACCCCTGGCCCGACTACGTTCCGGTCGCGAAGCGCCGGCAGAACGCCGCGCGCGCGGTCACGTCGCTGACCAAGAAGGGGTACGTCCCTTCGCCCGTCGTGCTCGAGGGCCGGGCCATCGCGACCTCGTTCTGGGGCAAGGCGTGGTGCGAGCACCTCGAGCGCTTCAGCGACTTCGACAACCGGCTGCCCCGGGGCCGCTCGTACCTCCGGAGCGGCTCGGTCGTCGACCTGCGCGTCAGCCCGGGGCGCGTCGACGCCCGGGTGCGGGGCACGAGCCTCTACGAGGTCGAGATCGAAGTCGAGCGCCTGGGCGCGGGGCCCTGGCGCGAGATCGTGCGCGCGTGCGCGGGCAAGGTCGACTCGCTCGTCGAGCTCTTGCAAGGCCGCTTCGACCGGGCGGTGATGCAGGTCGTCGGCCGCGCCGAGGGCGGGCTCTTCCCGCCGGCGTCGCAGATCTCGATGTCGTGCTCGTGCCCGGACTGGGCGACCATGTGCAAGCACGTCGCCGCCGTCCTGTACGGGGTCGGGGCGAGGCTCGATCGGCGGCCCGAGCTGCTCTTTACCTTGCGCGAGGTCGACCCGACCGAGCTCGTCGCCGGCGCCCCCGAGGCGCTCGCCTCGGCGCGGGGCGGGGCGTCGCCGCGGCTCGACGCGGGCGCGCTCGAGGCCGTCTTCGGCATCGAGCTCGACGCGGGCGCCCCGGCCGGGCCCGCGAAGGCGGCAGCGCCGGCGAAGGCGAGCGTGCCGGCGAAGGCGGCGGTGCCGGCGAGCCCGCCAGCGAAGGTGCCGACGAAGGCGAGCGCGAAGGCGAAGGCGCCCCGAACGACGACGACGTCTACGAAGGCGCGCCGAACGGCGACGACGTCGGCGAAGGCGCGCCGAACGGCGACGACGTCGCCGAAGGCGCGCCGAACGGCGACGACGTCGGCGAACGCACCCCGGACGGCGACGGCGTCTGCGAAGGTGGCGCGGGGGGCAGGGCTCTCCGCTCCGGACGCGGCCACCTTGGCGCGCACCTTCGCCAACGAGCTGAGCCGCGCTGCGGCGGGGGTTCTCTTGAGCCTGCGGCGTGGTGAGGGTGCAGCCGCCAAGGCGGGCCGAAAGCCCGGCCGACGCCCCCGGGGCGAGGTCGAGAAAGAGGCCTCGGCGATGGCGATCGCGGCGCTGAAGGCGGCGGCGGTGGCGACGTCGAAGGCGCCTGCGACGTCGAAGGCGGCGGCGACGTCGTCTCCGAAGGCGAAGGCGGCTTCGAAGGCGGCCTCGCCTGCGAAGGCGAAGGCGGCGTCGAAGGCCAAGCGGGGCGCGAGGCGACCGGGGCGCGCGTGACGTACGCGCCCGCCGGCGCCGCCGCGGTCGGCGGGGGCGGCGCGGCCGACGGGCCCGGCGTCGCGGGGTGGCGTGCAGGCTGCGGCTTGCTGCCCCCAGCTCGCTCGGGGGCGGGGCGCCGGGCGCGCCAGGTCACCCGCCGCTCGGATCAGGGCATGCTGGATTGCGGCGCCACGAAGTGCTCGGGCGCCGGCGGGGGGGCGGGTGCGAGGGGCGAGCTGCCGGCGCGGCAGGCCTCGAGATCGGCCTCGCAGCGGTTTCTCTGCCCGAGCACGCCGTCGCGCTCGCGCCGCATGCGGTCGGCCTCGCGGGCGGCCTGGCGGGCGGCCTCGGCGTTGCGCTCGGCGATCTGCCGGATCTGCCCGAGGGTGCGGGCGGCGTCGCTCTGCACGTCGACGACGGCGCGCTTGGCGTCGGCGGCGAGCTTCTCGGCGGCCTCGAGCCGCTCGCGGGCCTTGCGCTCTTCTTGCGCGAGGTAGTCGGCCCGGCCGCGCTGCCGCTCGGCGTCTTCGGCGGCGCGCCGCTCGGCCTCGTCGGCGCGGGCCTTGGCCTGCTCGGCGAGGCGCGAGAGGGCGGCCGACTCGCGCTCGGCCTCTTTCAGGAGGGAGCCGGCGGCCTCGACCTGGTACTTGGCGATCTCGATCTCGCGCCGCAGGGCTTCTTGGGTGCGGCCCTTCCAGATGAGGGCCGAGGCGAGCGAGGCGGCGGCCATGCCGAGGGCGACGGCGAAGGCGAAGAGCCAGCGGTTCTGGGCGCGGGCGCGGTCGAGCTTCTGGCTGGTGAGCAGGAACTCGAACTCGCTCGGGGTCACGTCGTCGCGCGAGGAGACCGCCTCGACGGCCTCGGCGAGCTGCTCGCCCTTGAGGGCGTAGGCCTCGCCCTTGCCGTGCTGCAGCCAGCGGGCGATGGGGTCGGAGTAGCGGCGCTCTTTGAGGCGCTCTTCGACCCAGGCCTCGTCGAAGACGGTGGCGATGACGCGGTTGCGCGGCAAGAGCCAGAGCTTGCCGGCGGCGTCGAGGCGCTCGGCGGCGAGGCCGGCGATGCGCAGGCCGGCCTGCGCCGGGCTGCCGCCGTCGACGGGCAGCCGCTTCTCGCGCAGGAGGCGGGCGTAGGGCTCGAGCAGGCGCGAGGAGCGGAGGGCGGCCTGGTCGGTGCCGCTGAAGCGGCGGTCGATCTCGGCGAGGATGGGGTCGTCGCCGCGCCCGCGCTGCAGGTACATCTCTTCGACGAGGGCGCGCACGCGCTCGCCCTCGCTGCGACCCGGGTCGGGGCCGTCGAAGACGAGCCGCTCGCAGAGCTGCTGGGTGAGGGCGGGGTGGCCTTGGGTCCACGAGAAGACGGCGTCGAGCAGCGCGGCCGGGTCGCCGCCGGCGGGCGCGAGGCCGACGAGGGCGCGGGCGAGGTCGGCGCGGCCGAAGTCTTCGAGCTGCACGGGGCGGCTCTTGTTGAAGGGGGTCAGGCGGGGGTCTTCGACGAGCTCGGTGGGCGAGACGACGCCGAGCAGGCAGAAGGTGAGGCCGCGCCAGAGCGGCTCGTCGCCGCGCGCGTCCTGCATGAAGCGGATGCTGCGGAAGAAGTCGTCGCGCGAGAAGCCGAGGCCGAGCGTGACGTCGATCTCGTCGAGGAAGAGCACGACGGGGCCGCCGGCGAGGGGCAGGACGCGCGTGCGCAAGAACTCGGACCAGCGCTGCGGGCAGGACAGGCCGGCGTGGGCCTCCCAGAACTCGGCGAGGCCGCCGCCGCCCTCGAGGTTGAGGCGGTCGGCGATGAAGCGGCAGAGGCCGCGGTAGAACTGGTCTTCGCTCGCCTTGCTGCCGACGCCGGTCAGGTCGACGGCGGCCGGGCGCACGCCGCGCCGGCGCAGGAGGCCCGCGACGCGCACGCGCAGGTTCGACTTGCCGACCTGCCTGGGCGCGAGCACGTGGCAGTGCTCGCCGAGGGCGAGCGCGGTGGCGAGCTCGCGGTCGGCCGAGCGCTCGATGTAGAGCGCGTCGTCGAGCAGCATGCCCCGGCCCTGGAAGCGCACGCCGCCCTCGGCCTGGGCGGCCCCCGGCTCGGGCGCGCTCATGGCTTCCAGGCGCCGGGCAGGCCCTCGGCGACGAACTCGCGGTAAAGGTTGCAGCGGAACTGGTAGCCCTCGGGGCCGTGGGTGAGCAGCCCGGCGCCGCGCAGGGTGTAATAGATGTCGACGTCGATGGCGGCGCGCGGGTCGTCGAGCACGCGGGCGAGGGCGGCGCAGTGCTTCTGGTCGAGGCGGGGCAAGAGGCCCGCGGCGCGCCGGCGGAACTCGGCGCCCTCGGGCGAGCCGGGGTCGCAGAGCGCCTCGACGGGCGTGCCGTTGAGGGCCATCTCGTGCAGCATCAGGCGCAGCAAGAAGGGGTGGCCGCCGACGACGTCGCGCACGGCGGCCTGGCGCTCGTCGGGCCAGTCGACGCGGTAGAGCTCGGCGAGGCGCCGGGTCTGGTCGGCGCTGAAGTCGGAGATCTCGATCTGCAGCGCCGCGTTGAAGAAGGGCGAGTAGGTCGCGCCGCGGTGGTAGGCCATGGGCGTGTGCGCGGTGACGACGACGAGGCGCAGGGCGTGCCAGGGCTCTTCGGCGACGTCCTGGATCCAAAAGCGGAACATCTCGAACACGCTGTCGCGGAACTCGCAGTGGGCCAGGTGCCCGACGCCCTCGATGACGAGCACGAGGGGCCCGCCCTCCTTGAGGCGCGCGCGCAGGGCGGCCTTGACGAGCGCCTCGAGCCCGTCGCGCGCGGCGCCCGGGGCCCAGCGCGGCGGCGGCTGGCCGGTCTGCAGGGAGACGCGGCGGCCGAACTCGCGGAAGAAGTCTTCTTCGCTGTCGAGCGCCTCGCCGAAGGTCGAGAGGCTGACGGTGACGGCGCGCGCTCCGGGCGCGGGGGCGGCGTTCAGGCGGTCGAGCACGCGCTTGACGAAGGTCGTCTTGCCGAACTGCGTCGGGCCCCAGACGACGAGCGCGGGCGAGCCGCGCAGCGAGAGGTTGTTCAGCGCGATGCGCTCTTCGCGGTCGCGCGGCACGTACCACGCGGGGTCGTAGCCGCCGCCGGGCGCCTGCGGCTGCCAGCCCTCGGCGGCGTACTCGGCCTCGTAGGGCTCGGCGAGCGACCAGCGCCCCGACGAGGCGGGCGAGGGCGGGACGCTGAGGACGCGCCCCGACGAGGGCGAGGGCGGCGGCGACGGCACGCGCGCCGGCGAGGCGAAGGGCGCGGGCGTCGGCGCGCGCGCCGGGAAGGGCTGCGGCGTCGGCGGGCGGGCGGGCGAGGCGAAGGGCATGGGCGTCGGCGCGCGCGCCGGGAAGGCCGGCGCGCGGGACGAGGCCGGCGGCGCCGAGGGCGCGCGCGACGAGGGCGGCGGGACCGAGGGCGCGCGCGACGAGGGCGGCGGGACCGACGGCGCGTGCCGCGGGGGCCGCAGCCGCCCGACGGGCTCGGGCGCCGTGCCCCCGTCGCGCTCGAGGCGGCCGAAGCGCACGTCGCTGACGAACTGGAAGTCTTGGTCGTGCGTGAGCACCATCTCGCGCGGGAAGAGCCGGAGCGCGCCGCCCTCGGCCCCGAGCGCGAGGCGCCCGGTGAGGTAGCCGTGGCGCCGCTCGAGCTTGCCGTCCGGCGCGCGCTCGAGCCCGAAGAGCGAGGCGCCCTGGACGAAGCGGCGCTGGGCCTGGCCGAGCGCGCCCGCGCCCCGCGCCTCGCCCCGGTGCATGTGCCCGAACAGGTGCGCGACGAAGCGGCCGGGCGCGTGGATGTTGGCCAAGAGGTGCTGCTCGCGCGACTCGCCGTCGAACCAGGCGGGCGGGTGGTGCGTCATCAGGAGGGCCGCGTCACAGTTCGCCTCGAGCCACGACGCGCCCCGCGGCCCGCCGCCGGCGGCCTCGAAGAGCGCGAGGAACTGCGAGGTGTGCAGCGCGAGCTGCCCCTCGCGCACCGCGTCGGACAGGTGCACGAAGGCGCCGTTGAGCCCCGCGACCGCGAGCCGCTCGCCCTGCTTCTCGAGCACCGCCAGGAAGTCGCCCGGCAGCGCGCCGCGGAAGTAGTCGTCACAGCGCTCGAAGCCGTGCGCGCCCCGCGCCTGCCAGTCGAGGAAGTTCTTGAAGGCGCGCCCGACCACGTCGCGGTAGGGCGAGGCGCGGGCCGCCCAGAACCGGTCGTGCACGCGCGTCGCGCGCGGCCAGTCGAGCATCGCGTCGACGGCCGCGTCGTTCGCGTCGGCGGGCCGCTCGAGGTCGTGGTTGCCCGGCACCGCGAGCAGCCTCGGCCGCGAGCCGAGCTCGCCGAGGCGCTGCGCGAGCGCGCGCAGGAACTCGTCGAGCTGGAGGAACTGCTCGGCGGAGCCCGACTGCACGAGGTCGCCCGTGAAGAGCACCGCGTCGAAGGGCCCCGCCGACTCGTGGACCGCGCCGAGATCGCGGAAGAACTCTTGCCGCACCCGGTCGAGCATCCAAGCCTGGGCCCCGAGCCCGACGTGCAGGTCGCTCAGGTGCAGCCAGTTGAAGGTGACCATGTTCGTACTTCTCCGGGGCAACCGCCGAGCCCGGCCGTTTATTGTGGGCCCCCCGCCGACGGCCCGCGGCCGCGCGCGCGAGGCGCCGGGCCCGGCGGCCGCGAATTCTTTCTTACGAACAACGAAGTCGGAAGGTTCTGACGGCGGCCAAACGCTTCGCCTCGTGGGCCTTCGCCGCCCGCGCCTTCGCCAGCCCGCAGGTCGGCCGCGCCGGCCCTCGTACGCCCGCCCCCGCCGGCCGACGACCCGCCCTCAGCCCCCACGAACCTCGACGAACTACTCACACTGCCCCCTAAGAGTAGCGTTTGCCCACGGAAGCGCAACCGCGGCAAGCCCCCGGCTCGGCCGCCCACGGCCCTCGTTTTCGGCCCCGACGAGCACGCCGCCCGGACGGGGCGGGTAAGAAAACTTCAGGCCCCGTGCCCGCCCCTTTCTAAGAACACCGCCCGCGAATCGCTCGCCCGCGCGCCGCGCAGCTCGGCGGTGCCCTCGCGCCCGACCCCGCCCGCAACGCCCGCCCTCGAGCTCGCGGCGCGAACGCGACGGGCGTCGCCGCGCTCGCGGCGTTCGTGTGCCGATTCATCCCTTTTCGCCGTTTGAAAAGGTAGGGGTCCGTGCGACATAGTTGCCCGCCGCCGCGGCTTTGCACGACTCTTGCCCCTGTCCCTCCTTCGCCACGATGCGCCCTCTTCGAGCCTCGCGTTTCTTTCGCGCTTCCGTGGCGTCCGGCGCCACGCTGGCGCTTGCGCTGGGCCTGGGCGCCTGTGGCTCGGTGTCGCAGGTGACGCATTTTTCCCCAAGCGTCGAGGTGCCCCCGGCGGCGCCGGGCGCGCCGCGCGCGGCCGCGCTGCCGCGCAGCAAGGGCGTGCTCGCGGCGGTGTGCGGCGAGCGGCCGGGCTGCCGCCTGCTCGGCCGGCAGCGGGCGGGCGTCGATGGGTCCGGGCGCGGCCTCGAGGTGGCGACGGTGCTCTCGGCGCCGCCCGGGCTCGACCCCGCCCCGGCCGACGGGCCGGCCGAGCCGGTGGCGGGCGACGAGGGCGACGAGGCCGAGATCGACGGGGCCTCGATGGCGCTGACCGAATACTGGCTCCTTTCGCTCGACGAGGGCCAGGTGGTCTCGTCGCAGCTGCTCGCCGAGGTCGAGGGCGGCGGCCCGCGCGAGGGCGACGTGAAGGTCGGCGACAACTTCTTTCGGCTGGCGCGCTCGGGCGGCTCGACCCGACAGTGGGAAGAGAGCTCGGAGCTCCGGCTCTCGCCGCTCGGGCCGCGCTCGTGGTCGCGGCGGAGCTGGACGCTCGCGGCCGGGGCGACCGCCTACGAAGAAGAGCGCTGGGACTGGGGCGAGTTCCGGGGGCGCACGGTCTGGTTCGAAGAGGGGTGCGAGGGGCGCGAGCGCGGGGCGAGCGCGCCGCACTTTCCGGCCCCGGGCGAGCTGCCGGCCGAGCCGTACTTTGCGTACGCGAGCCTGCCCGCGGTCGAGCTCGACGCCGCGTACGCGTCGGGGCTCTGGCGCGAGACGGGGCTCGGGCGCTGCGCGCTGCGCGCCGACGGCGCCGAGGGCGGCTACGCGCTGCAGGGCAAGGCCGACGGGCCCGACGACTCGTCGCTGCGGGCGGTGTCCGACCGCGAGGGCAAGGCGCTCTTCGTCGAGGTGTTCGACGACCGGCTGGTCGGCGCGGGCGGCGCGGCCGAGGACCGGCTCGAGGTGCTGGTCGACGCGGCGGCCGAGCCCGCGCGGCGCTGCGGCGAGGGGCCGGCGGCGGCCGGGGCGAAGCCGCTTTCGTGGACGATCCGGGCGGCCGACGGGGCGCTCGCGTCCGGCCGGGGGCGGCCGGGCCAGGGCGCGCCGCGCGTCGAGCACGCGCGGGCCGAGGACGGCCGCTCGGTGCGCCTGAAGCTGACGCTGCCGGCCGCGCCCGGGGCCCTGACGCTCATCTACCACGACACCGACGACGGCCGGCGCGTCGAGCGATCGTTCGCCTCGAGCCGGCTGCGCCGGGGCGACGCGCGCACGCTCGGGCATGTCCGGCCGCTCGCGCGGCGCGAGGCCGTCTGCGCGCCGCTCGAGGGCCGGCTCGAGCCCGAGTTCGCCGCCTCGTTCGACCCGTACGAGCCGGTGATCGGCTCGTCGCGGGCGGCGCCTTGAGCGGGGCGGCCGGCGCGCCGCCGGGCGGGCTCGTGCGGGCCGGCTTCGGGGTCGAAGATCTGGGCGAGGGCGCCTGGGTGGCGCTCGCCGAGGCGTTCGTGCCCGAGCACGAGGCCCTGCTCGCGCGCCTGGTCGCTTCGTTGCCCCTTCGCGCCGAGACCTTGCGCATCGCGGGGCGCGAGGTGAAGACGCCGCGGCTCACGAGCTACCACGGCGACCCGGGCGGGGCGTACCGCTACTCGGGCCGGCTCTTCGAGCCCGAGCCCTTCACGCCCGAGCTCGAGCGGCTGCGCGGGGCGCTCGCCGAGCTCACGGGCGTTCGCTTCAACGCGGCGCTGGCCAACTACTACCGCGACGGCGGCGACGCGATGGGCTGGCACGCCGACGACGAGCCCGAGCTCGGCCCGCGCGCCCCCGACGACGTGCTCATCGCGTCGATCTCGCTCGGCGCCCCGCGGCGCTTCGTGCTGCGGCACCGGCGGCGGGCGGGCGAGCGGCGCGAGCGGTGGCTCGGCGGCGGCAGCCTCTTCGTGATGGGGGGCGCGACGCAACGGCGCTGGCAGCACGCGCTGCCGCGCACGGCGCGGCCCGCGGGGCCCAGGCTGAACCTGACCTTTCGCCTCGTCGCGCCGGCGGGGCGGGCCGCGGGCTGAGGGCGGGGCGGCCGCGGCGGGCCTTCCGCCGGGGGCGGCGTCATGGTTTGGTTCTCTCCCCGACCGATGACTGTCCGACGACTGCCACTCCTCGAGCAACGGCGCGCCGAGCTCGAGCTTTGCGTCTACTGCCCCAAGCTTTGCCGCGCCGCCTGCCCCGTCTCGAACGCCGAGCCCCGCGAGGTGCTCATCCCGTGGGGCAAGATGTCGACCGCGTACTTCATGGCGCGGGGCATGGCGGCGGCCGACGCCCCGCACGCGGCCACGGCCTGGGCCTGCACGGGCTGCGGCGCCTGCGGCGAGCGGCGCTGCGACCACCACAACGACGTCGCGGGCACGCTGCTCGACGCGCGGGCGTGGCACTTCGACGAGGGGCGGGCGCCGGGGCCGGCGAGGCGGGTGGCCGAGCGCTTCGCGCGCCACGGGCGGCGCGCGCGCCAGGCGGCCGAGCGGCTCGGGGCGAGGCTCGGCGCGGGGCGCGAGGGGCGGGCGTTTCTCGCCGGCTGCGCCTACGCGCGGGCCCTGCCGGGCGTCGCGCTCGACGCCGCCCGCGTCGCGCGCGCCTTCGCGGGCCCGGTGCGGCCGCTCGGCGCTTGCTGCGGCCGGCCGCTGCTCGAGGCGGGCGATCGGGCGGGCTTCGTCGAGGCCGCGCGGGCCTTCGTCCGCGAGGCGGGGGGGCCGTCGGCCGAGGTGCTCGCGCTCGACCCGGGCTGCGCCCGCACGCTGATCGAGTCGTACCCGCAGGCCGACCCCTCGCTGTCGCTGAAGGTGACCTTGCTGGTCGACGTGGTCGCGTCCGAGCTCGGGCGGCTGCGGCCGCTCGAGGCGCCGCCGCCCGCGGTGCGCTACCACGACCCCTGCCACCTCGGCCGCGGGCTCGGCCGCTTCGACGGGCCCCGCGCGCTCATCGCGCGGCTGACGGGGAGGGCGCCCGCCGAGTTGCCCGACGCGCGCCGCGCCTCGGCCTGCTCGGGCGGGGGCGGGCTCTTGCCGGCGACGATGCCCGAGGTCGCCGGGCGCATCGCGCGGGCGCGGGCGGGCGAGCACCGGGCGGCGGGCGGCGGCACGCTCGTGACGGCGTGCGCCTCGTCGACGCTCGCGCTGCGGCGGGCGGGCGAGGGCGCGGTCGACCTCTTCGAGCTCGTCGCGCGCGGCCTGGGCGGCGCCTGATGGCGGGGGCGCCGGGCGGCAGGCGGGGCTCGGTCGGGCGGCGCATTCTCGTCTCGTTCGGGGCGGTGCTCGCCGCCTGCGCCGTCACCACCTCGTGGAGCATCTACGCCCAGCGGCGGGCGGCCGAAGAGTCGACGCTGCTGCGCTCGGGCTACGTGCCGCTGATGCTGAGCCTCGGCGCGGCGCTCGAGACGCAGAACGTCGTCTCGGCGCAGCTCAACCACATCACCGACGCGAAGAACCCGGCCGACGCCCGCGGCTGGATCGAGACCCAGCGGAGGCTGCGGCCGCTCTCGTTCGCGGGCGTGCGCAGCGCGGCCGACCGGGGGCTCCTGCGGCGCGACGACCGGCGGGCGCGGGCGCTCGGGGCCGAGATCACGGCGGAGGTGGCCGACCTCGAGCGCTTCCTCGAGGCCGACGACAGCGCGCTCGGCACGCTCTTCGACGCGCTCGGGCGGGGCGATCGCGGGCGGGCGGGCGAGGCGCGCGACGCGCTGCTCGGGCGCGAGGTCGAGGGGGCGCGGCGGCTGCGCGAGCTCGGGCGCAAGGTCGAGCGGGCGATGGACGAGCTGGTCGACGCGGCGGTCGAGCGCGAGCGGCGGGCGATCGAGTTCTTGCTGGCGCTCTCGGCGCTGACGCTGGCGGTGGGGCTGGCGACGGCGATCTACGCGCGGCGGGTGCTCGCGCCGCTCGCGCGGGTGACGGCGCGGGCCGAGGCGGTGGCGCGGGGCGACCTGCGGCCGAGGCCGGTCGTGCCCTCGAACGACGAGATCGGCGAGCTCGCGACGACCTTCGAGGGCATGGTCGAGGCCATCGCGCGGGCGCGGCGCGAGCTGGTGCAGGCCGAGCGGCTGGCGACGGTGGGCAAGCTCGCGGCGCAGATCACGCACGAGATCAGGAACCCCATCTCGGCCCTCGGCCTGAACGTCGAGCTGCTCGAAGAAGAGGTCGCGGCGCTGCCGGACGACGTGGGCGAGGCGAAGCAGCTGCTCGGGGCGATCCGGGGCGAGGTCGAGCGGCTCTCGCAGCTGTCGAACCGCTACCTCGGCCTCGCCCGGCGCCAGCGCCCCGACCCGCAGCCGGGCGACGTGGGCGACCTGGTGGCCGACGTGCTGCGCTTCGTGCGCCCGGAGCTCGAGCGGGCGGGCGTGCGCGTCGCGTTCGAGCGGGCCGAGGGCACGCCGGACGCGCGCTTCGACGAGGCGCAGATCCGGCAGGCGCTCTTGAACCTCATTCGCAACGCGCGCGAGGCGATGCCGGGCGGGGGCGACCTGACGCTGGGCGTGGCGACGGCCGAGGACGGGGGGGTCGAGATCCGGGTCGACGACACGGGGGGTGGTATCCCCGAAGAGGTGCGCGGCTCGCTCTTCGACCCCTTCTTCACGACGAAGAAGCAGGGCACGGGCCTGGGCCTGGCGATCACCCGCGAAATCGTCGAGGCGCACGGGGGCACCATCGCGTGCGAGGGGCTCGAGCGCGGCACCCGCTTTCGCGTCCGGCTGCCGACGTGTTAAGCCCCTGGGCATGACCCTGAAAGAGCTCTTCGGCGACCCGTCGCGCCGCCAGGACGTCGTGCGCGACTGCTGCGAACTCATCGACCAAGAGGTCAAAGACAAGTCGGGCCTCTCGGGCATGGCCATCAAGGCCGGCTACGCGGTGGTCAACGGCGTCAAGCCGACCTTCGTGCGCGAGGCGGTCGATCACCTGCTCGACCAGTTCGCCGAGCGCCTCGACCCCATCTACCAAGAGGCCAAGGGGGCGGGCAAGCCGGTGGGCGAGCACTTCGTGGCCAACAAGGGGCGGGTGGCCGACGCCCTCTTGGCCATCACGGACGAGCGGGCGAAGCGCTCGAAGTCGGGGGCGGTGGTCAAGACGTACGAGAAGCTGCGCGGCTCGGCGAAGGCGAACGTCGAGGCGGCGATGCCAAGGCTCGGCGCGCTCGTGGCGAAGTACGACCGCTGACCCCCCTTCCGCGACGCGCGAGGCCCCCGATGACGACGCGCCCCGACGGGCGAGCGCCCGGCGCGCTCCGGCCCCCCTCCTTCGAGCCGGGCTTCCACCGCCTGGCCGAGGGCTCGTGCCTCTACCGCGCGGGCGGCACCGTGGTGCTCTGCACGGTGTCGTGCGACGCGTCGGTGCCGCCCTTCCTCGAGGGCACCGGCCGCGGCTGGGTGACGGCCGAGTACCAGATGCACCCGCGGGCGAGCCCGAAGCGGCGCGAGGCGCGCGACGGGCGCGGCCGGCCGGTCGGCGGGCGCACGCAAGAAATTCAGCGGCTGGTCGGGCGGGCGCTGCGCTCGGCGGTCGACCTCGAGGCGCTCGGGCCGCGCACGCTCGCGCTCGACTGCGACGTGCTCGAGGCCGACGGCGGCACGCGCACCGCCTCGATCACGGGGGGCTTCGTCGCGCTCTGCCTCGCGCTCGCGCGCCTGGCCTCGCGGGGCGAGCTCGCGCGGCCGGTCGTGCGCGACCAGGTGGCCGCGGTCAGCGTGGGGCACGTCGACGGCGAGGCGCTCGTCGACCTCGCGTACGTCGAAGACAGCCGCGCGCGGGTCGACCTGAACCTGGTGGCCACCGCGGGCGGCGACCTCATCGAGGTGCAGGGCACGGCCGAGGGGGCGCCGCTGCCGCGCGCCGACTTCGACGCGATGGTGACGCTCGGCCTCGACGCCGTCGCGGCGCTCTGCCGCGAGCAGCGGCGGGCGCTCGAGGCGAGCGGCGTCGAGCTGTCGGCGCTGACGCGGGCCGCGGGGTCGCCGTGACCTCGGCCGGCCGCATCACGGTCGTGATCGCGTCGGACAGCCCGCACAAGCTGCGCGAGTTCCGGCGCCTGCTCGGCGATCTGCCGGTCGAGGTGGTCTCGCCGGCCGAGGTGCTCGGGGCGCCGCTCAAGGTGGTCGAAGACGGCGAGACCTTCGAAGAGAACGCGCGCAAGAAGGGCGAGGCGGCCTCGGCGGCGACCTTCGCGCTCACGCTGGCCGACGACTCGGGGCTCGAGGTCATCGGCCTCGGGGGGCGCCCCGGCGTGCGCTCGGCGCGCTTCGCGCACGAGCGCGCGACCGACGCCGAGAACAACGAGGCGCTGCTCGCCGCGCTCGCCGACGTCGAGGGGGCGGGGCGGCGCGCGCGCTTCCGCTGCGTGCTCGCGCTCTTCGACCCCTTTGCGCCGCCGCACGAGTCGCCCCTCCTCGCCGAGGGCCGCTGCGAGGGCGTCATCGCCCGCGAGGCGCGGGGCGGCTTCGGCTTCGGCTACGACCCGCTCTTCCTCGTCGACGGCCACGGCGGCCGCACGCTGGCCGAGCTCGACGACGCCGCGAAAGACGCGGTGGGCCACCGGGGCCGCGCCGTGCGCGAGCTCTTGCCGCGGCTGTGCGAGATCGTGCTCGCGCGCCTGCACGACGTCGAGCGCGTCAGCGACGTGCGCCCCTCGCTGATGCCCGCCGCGAAGCGCTAGCGCGCTCGCCAGGCCGCCCCGGGGCGGCCTGGCGAGTGCGCGCGCGAAGAGGGCCGAGTCGCGCGAGGGGGCGGCGTCGCGACGGCGTGGCGGGGGCGACCACAGGCGCGCACCCCGCCGCGTCCCGGGCGTCGCCGCGGCCCGCGCGCGCCCAGAGCCGCTCTGCGCGAGGGTCGCCGGAAGCGCGCCCGCCGTCTACCCCGCACGACATCGCGGGCGGTTGCGCGCCTCGCCGCCCGGTCAAGATAGTGAACTCGGCGCTTGCAGCGCGGTCGCTTTTCTCATCGAATCGGCACACTAGTGAGCGGTGCGGTCGGTGCCGGCGCCGGCGGCCGCTCGAGGGCCTTCGGGCCGGGTCAGGGAAGCAAACGCGCGCTCGTCGCGCCCGCCGTGTGCCATGTGGAAGCTTCAAATCGACACCCACGAGGGGGAGACACGTTGGCTCGACTTGCGCGGGCCCGAGGTGACGATTGGCCGCGGCGAGTCGTGCGCGTTGCGCCTCGACGAGCGCAACGTCTCGCGGCGGCACGCGCGCTTGCGGCGGGGCGAGGGCGGCGGCTGGTTGCTCGCCGACGGCGGCAGCCGCAACGGCACCTTCGTCAACGGGCGGGCCGCGCGCGGCGAGGTGCCGCTCGCGCCGGGCGATCTCGTGCAGATCGGCGACTTTACCCTGACCCTCTGCGACGCCGCCGCGCTCGCGGCCGGCGCCCCGGCGCCCCGGCGGCCGCCGCGGGCGCAGCCGCGCCTGCTCATCGTCGACGAGGGCGAGGGCCCCGTCACCGACCTGCCGCTCGCGCAGTCGCAGATCACGATCGGCGGCCGCGAGGGGTGCACGTTCCAGGCGAGCGGGCCGGCGCTCGACGCGACGCTCGTGCGGGTGCGCGCGCTCGACGACGGGCGTTACGAAGTCCGCGACGAGAGCGCGCGGCCGAGCCTGCTCGTCAACGGCGACGCGCTCGCGTGCAAGGCGCTCGAAGAGGGCGATCTGCTCTGCCTCGGCGAGATCACCCAGACCCGGCGCGACGCCCGCTACGGCCTCGTGCTGCGCTACCTCGGCGGGCCCGCCGCCCCGGCCCGGGCCGCCGCGCCGCCGCCCGAGCCGGCGCGCCCCGAGACGCCGGCCGCGACGCCCCGGGGCGCGACGCCGATCGCCACGCCAGCGCCCCGCCCGCCGGACGCGGCGGGCGGCCCGCCTTCGCCGCGCCCCGCGCCGGCCGCGCGCGCCGAGAGGGGGCCTTCCGCGCCCTCGCTCGCCGGCGGCGCGGCGGCGGGCGGGCGCACCCCGTCGGCGCCCGACGCGGCGTCCGCGCGCGCCCCGTCGGCGCCCGACGTTGCGTCCGCGCGCGCTCCGTCGGCGCCCAACGCTGCGCCCGCGCCGGGCTTGCGCCCCATGGCGCCCGAGCCCATGCCGCCCGAGTCCGTGCGCGCCGGGCGCGCGCCGCGCCCCTCGGCCCCCGAGTACGTCCCGGGCGCCGTGGGCGCTTCGGTGCTCGAGCGGGCCCTGACCCTGTCCCCCGACGCGCCCATCACCGGCGCCCCCATGACCGTCGACGCGTTCTTCGCGCGTAGCGGCGGCCCGCCCGCGGCGCTCAGCGAGGCGAGCCCGCCGCTCCGCCCGAGCGCTCACCCCCGTCGTCGGCGGGGCTTGTGGGCGGGCGCGCTGCTCGCCTGCCTCGGGGCCTCGGTCGGGCTCTGGGCGTCGCGCGGGGCGAGGCTCCCGGGGCCGCCCGCGGCGGGCGACGCGACGCGCGCGCTCGACGTGCCGGTGCCGCCCGCGCCCGAGCCGCCCCCGGCGGCCGAAGCGCCGGCGCCGCCCCGGACGGCCGGCCCGCCGGCGGCGCCGGTGGCGCGCCCGGCCGCGAGCCCGAGGGCGCCGCGGCCCTCGCCGCCCCGAAGCGCCGTGTCGGGACAACTCCCCGCCGCCGTGCGCTCCGCCCGCTGCCTGGCCTTGCGCGAGCGCATGGCGAGCGGCGAGGCGACGGCGTACGAGCGATCGCTCTTCCAGACCCAGTGCCCTTGAGGCCCCCCCGCCGATGACCCCCCGAGCTCGAGGCCCCGCCCCGGCGGGGCAGTTCCGACGCAAGGCGTTCGTACGGCTCGCTGCGTTCGTCGCGCCGTGGGCGCTCGCGCGCCCCGCCGCCGCCGCCCCCCCGGGCGCGCGCCACCCGAGCGTGCACGTGCTCGAGCTCGCGCACGAGGGCGAGCGCGACGTCGCGCGCGCGCTGACCGACGCGCTCCGGCTGCGCGTGCACCTGTCGCGCGACTACGCGCTCGGCGACTCCGATTTGTCGCTCAAGGTGGCGGTGGCGCCCTGCCTGCGCGGCTCGCTCTTCGACAAGGAGGGGGCGCCGCGCGAGCCCTCGCCGGGCTGCCTCGAGCAGGTCGGCACCGCCTTGCAAGACAAGCTGCAGGCGCGAAAGCCGCCCTTCCTCTGGGGGCACCTGGTGCGCGAGGGGGGGGCCTCGCGGCGGCTGCGGGTGCGGCTGCACCTCTGGCGCGAGGGCCAGGCCGACGCCAAGGCCGACTACGCCTACGAGCGCGAGCCGGCCGACGCGAAGTCGCCCCCCTTCGACGACGTGGCCGAGTGGCTGCTGCGGAGGCTGCTCGACGGCGAGGCGCGCGCGGCGCGCGTGCGCGTGCGCTCGGCGGGCGCGCTCGAGGGCGAGCTGTACGCCGACGGCGAGGCGCGCGGGCGGCTCGAGTCGGGGGGCGTGCGCGAGTTGGTGCTCGAGCCGGGGGTGCACTCGTTCGAGGTGCGCCGCGGCGACCGCGTGCTCGCCCACGCCCGCGCGCTCGCGCGGGTCGGCGACGAGGCGCCCGCCGAGGTGCAGCTCGCGCCCCCGGCGGTGGCCGCGGCGCGCCCGCGCCCGGCCCCGCCTCCGCCCCCGCCTCCGCCCCCGCCCACGCCCTGGCCCTGGGTCTTCGGCGGCGCGGGCCTGGCGGGGCTCGCGGGCGCGGGCGTGCTCTTCGCGCTGCGCCAGGGCGTCGAGGGCGATCTCGAAGAGGCCTGCGACACCTACTGCCCCTCGCGCGAGCGCGGCGCCGTCGCGCGCTCGAACCGCCTGGGCGGCGCGGCGCTCTTGGCCGCGACGGCGGGGGTGGCGGGCCTCGGCGCGGGCGTCACGCTCTGGGCGTTCGAGCGGCAAGAGGCGGCGGGGGCGACGGCCTCGTGGCGCGTGCGCGCCACGGTCGGGCCGGTCGCGGGCGGCGCCGGGGCGGGCCTTTCGGGGCGGTTCTGATGAGACGAATTCCTTCCCACGTCCGGCCCCTGCTCGCCGCCCTCGGCGCCGCGGCGCTCGGGGCGTGCACGAGCGCGTTCGACGGGCGCGTCAACGACGAGCTCTACTGCCGGGGGCGGCCGACCGACCTGGCGTGCGGCGGGGCCGGCGGCGCGGTCGGCGGCGGCGGCGGCGGCGGCAGCGGCACGGGCGGCCGCGGGGGCGGCGGCACGGGCGGCCGCGGCGGCGCGGCGGGGGCCGGTGGCCAGGGCGGCGGGGGCGCGGGCGGCTCGGGCCCCTGCCCGGACGACGCGGCCTGCGGGGCCGGGGTGGGCCCGGGCTCGCTCTGCGTCGGCGGCGCCTGCACCAAGGCGGGCGACTGCGACCGGGCCGCGCTCGTCGTCGTCGACGCGGCCTTCGCCGGCGCGACCGACCCGGCGCTCGCCGGCGCGTGCTTCTTCCGCGGGCTCGGCGACACCGAGGGGGCGCTCGTCGACGGCACGACGCGCTCCATCGTCGTGTACGCCTCGGCCCTGCACCTGACGCTGCCCTTCCGCCTGCGCCCCGGCGTCGCGCTCGAAGGGCGCGGCCCCGACGGCGCGCCCGTCGCGCTCGACTTCGCGACGCCCTCCGACCAGGCGCTGCTGACGCTCGAGCGCGACACCGCCGTGCGGGGCTTCGCCCTCGCGGGCGGCGGGGTCGCGCGCGGCATCGCCGCGGTCGAGGGCCAGGCGACGCTGCGCGGGCCCCTCTCGATCGCCGAGACCCGCGTCGCGCTCGATCTGAGCGCCGGGGCGGCGGCGCTCGTCGAGGGCGCGCAGGCGTCGCCCGTGCGCCTGGCGCGCAACGCGGTCGGCGTGCGCGTGCCTGACGGCGCCGCGCTGACGCTCGAGGGCGACGGCGCGGCGGGGGGGCTCGTCCTCGAAGAGACCTCGGAGGGTGCCGGCGTGCTCGTGCTCGCCGGCAACGCCGCGGCGCCCGTCCGGCTCGCGGGGCTGCTGGCGCGCAACAACCTCGGCAGCAGCGCCGAGGGCACCGGCGCCGTCGAGGTGCGGCGCGGGCGCCAGGTCGAGGTGGTCGGCGGCGTCTTCGAGGGCAACGCGCGGGCCCTCAACCTCAACGGCGAAGACGTCTCGACCTTCGACTCGTTCTCGGGCGTGACGATCGCGGGCAACGCCTTCACCAACCGCCCCTCGCTCAGCGTGCTGATCTGCGGCACGGGCCTGCCGACGGCGGCCAGGCTGTCCATGGGCTCCGGCAACAGCTTCGACGGCGTGCCCGTCGTCGACAGCGCGAGCTGCCAGCAGGTCGAAGATCAGCAGACGCCGAGCTGCGAGCAGGGCGGCGCCCTCGGCTACACCGGCGGCAGCGCCCTGCTCGACCCGGTCTGCGAGGCCCTGCCCGCCCCGGCGCCCGGCGCCGCCGACGCCGCGCGGGGGCGACGCGCCGACCGATGAGGTGGGCGTTGTCGTGTGCTCGTAAGTCGGGTGCCCCACTGTACGGCCCAAGGCGACGTGCAGGCCGCGCGGCGGGTGCGCGAGGCCGTCGTTGGGGCGCCGCGTGAGGCCGCGCCGGAGCGAGGGCGGGGGTGGGCGGCGGCCCGCCGAGCCCGGGCGCGAGCGGCCCCGGGGTGGCCCCGGAGGGCTGGCATTTTGGCCTACCCCCCGCCCCGAGTCCCGTGCTAGAGCGACCGGTGTAGTCCGCGTCCGGTCGAACAGTCTGCGAGGCTCGAGCAGGCTCTCGAGCGCCGACCGGGGCCGCGGGCTCGCTCGCTCCACCCCCGACGCCGTGCGCCGTGCGCTCGGCCCCGCGGGCGAGCGAAGGCGCGCGGCGCGAGCGCGCGTCCGGGCCGGCGTCCGCTCGGCCGCAGCGAGCGCAGGCCCCGGGCGGGGCCGCGCAGAAAGGGGCCGGGGGGCGTCGGTGCGGCGAAGCTTGGCCTTGCGAGCCCGCCCGCCCTTCGGATAATCCTTGGCCCAGCGCACGAACGCGCCGCGTTCGTGCCCTTACGCCCGCCCGTCCCACCTTCGTTGCACGTAGCCGGTACGCACCCAAGCAGCCAGCGGCCAAACCACCCCACGAGTCGCCCACCCCACGAGCCGGGCGGGGCGACGGCCTAGCCCGGGGGCCGAGCGGCCCCCCGACCCCGCTGGCGGAGGCACCCTTCATGGTCAATCCGCAGATGGTGATGTACGAGGAAGAGTTCAACCAAATCCAACAGGTGGTTGACCGCCTCGTCAAAGACGCGAACGCGAGGGTGGTGTTCATCGTCGACAAGAACGGCCAGCTCATCGCGGCCGGCGGCGACGCCGAGAACGTCGACACGACGTCGCTCGCGTCGCTGACCGCCGGCAACATCGCGGCGACGGGCGGCATGGCCAAGCTGCTCAAAGAGAACGAGTTCGCGACGCAGTTTCACGAGGGCGAGCGGGCGAACATCCACATCCAGCTGGTCGGCAACCGGGTCATCTTGGTCGTCATCTTCGACGCCAAGTCGAGCCTGGGCCTGGTGCGCCTGCGGGTGAAGAAGGCGTCCGAAGAGCTCAATCAGATCTTCGAGAAGCTCCTGAAGAAGGTGCAAGAGCCCGGCGTCGACAGCCCCTTCGCCGAGATCACGGACGAAGACATCGACAACCTGTTCAACGACTGAGGCCCGGGTCGCCCGATGTCGCTCATCAACCACGCGGCCCGCGAGATCAACTGCAAGCTCGTGTATTACGGCCCGGGCCTGTGCGGCAAGACGACCAACCTGCAGTACATTTACGAGCGCTCGAGCCCGCAGTCGAAGGGCAAGATGATAAGCCTGGCGACCGAGACCGAGCGCACGCTCTTCTTCGACTTCTTGCCCCTGAGCCTCGGCGAGGTGGGGGGCTTCAAGCTGCGCTTCCACCTCTACACGGTGCCCGGCCAGGTGTTCTACGACGCCAGCCGCAAGCTGATCTTGAAGGGCGTCGACGGGGTCGTGTTCGTGGCCGACTCGCAGATCGGCCGGCTCGAGGCGAACCTCGAGAGCCTCGAGAACCTGCGCGTCAACCTGTCCGAGCAGGGCTACGAGCTCGAGCGGCTGCCGATCGTCATGCAGTACAACAAGCGCGACCTGAGCGAGATCGCGACGGTGGCCGAGCTGCACCAGCTGCTCAACCAGCGCGACGCGCCCGAGCACGAGGCCGTCGCGCGCACGGGCGTCGGGGTCTTCGACACGCTCAAGTCGCTCGCGCGCCTCATCATCGCCGACCTGCGCCAGGGCCAGCCGTCGGACGCGCCCCCGAACAAGGGCTGAGCGCGCCGCCTTGGGCCGAAACGACGCGCTCCGCGAGGCGCTCTGGCACCTGTTCGGGCCGGTGCGGCCGTACCTCGACGACGAGGGCGTCGGCAGCGTGCTCATCAACGGCCCCGACGAGGTCTTCGTCGAGCGCGGCGGGCGGCTCGAGCGGGTGCCCGCCCGCTTCGCCGACCGCGCCTCGCTCGAGGCGGCGCTGCAGAGCGCGGCGCAGTTCGCCGGCGCGCGGCTCGACGGGCGGCACCCGGTGCTCGAGGCCGCGCTGCCCGACGGCTCGCGGCTCGAGGCCGTGCTGCCGCCGGCCGCCCCCGAGGGCCCCTACGCGGCCATCCGGCGGCGGCGCTCCGGCGAGCTGTCGCTCGAGCGGCTCGTCGAGGCCGGCGCGCTCAGCGACGACGCCGCCCAGGCGCTGCGCGCGCTGCTGGCGGCCCGCTGCCAGGTCCTCGTCAGCGGCGCGGCCTCCTCCGGCAAGAGCTCGCTGCTCGGCGCCCTGATCGCCGCCGCCCCCGAGGGCGAGCGCGTCGTCGTCGTCGAAGAGGGGCGCGAGCTCGCCGCCGCGCGCCCGCACACGCTGCGCCTCGAGACCGGCGCCGGCGACGCGCGCGAGCTCCTGCGCGCCGCCCTGCGCCTGCGCCCCGACCGCCTCGTCGTCGGCGAGCTGCGCGGCGCCGAGGCGCTCGACTTCGCCCAGGCCATGGCCGGCGGCTTCGGCACCCTGGCCGCGCTGCGCGCCTCGCACCCGCGCGACGCGCTCGCGCGCTTCGAGGGGCTCTGCCTGATGGCCGACGCGCACCTGCCCCCGCTCGCCGTGCGCAACCTGCTCGCCGGCGGCCTGCACGCCGTCGTGCACACCGCCCGCCTGCACGACGGCTCCTGCCGCGTCACCCACGTGAGCGAGGTGCGCGGCTTCGACGTGCGCGAGGGCACGTACCTCACCGTCGACCTCTTCTACCGTCCCTACCGCGGCGTCGTGGCCGACGGCGCCGCGCAGAGCGAGCTCATCCCCACCGGCACCTTGCCCCGCTTCCTGCCGCGGCTGCGCGAACACGGCGTCGACCTGCCCCTCGCCGTCTACGAGATGGCCGAGCGGCGCGGCACCTCGAGCCCGCCCGAGCGCGCCTGAGTCGGCGGCGGCGCTCGCCCCCGCGCCCCCGCGCGCCCGGCCCGAGCGACGTGCGTGCCGTACGCGACGACCGCGAGCGCGGATCGCCCCCGCGCGCCCGGCCCGAGCTGCCCGGCGGGCGCCCCGAAGGGGCTCGCGGGTGGGCCGTCGCGCGCCCCGGGTTCGAGGGCGAGCGGGAGCGGGCGTGGCGGTGCTCGCCTGGGTAGGAACGCGCCCTCGCGCGTCCTGGGTTCGAGGGCGAGCGGGGGGCCTCTCCGGGTGAAACCTTTCATCGGCGGCGGAACTTTGATCCACCCCTGGATCATCTATCCTCCGGGTTACGTCCCCCTGTCGGGCGGGTGAGACACGCACCTACCCCAAGCTTTGTCGGTGTTTTTTTCCAATCGCAGGCGGGCAAAGGCGGTCGGGAGGCCACTTCGCAATGGCTCATTTTTTGCTCGTTCTCAATTCGCCCCGCCGCAGCGGGTCGACGACCCGGTGACCGAAGCGCCCTGGGGAGAGGACGCAATGAAGCAGTTGTTGACCGATGGCCGAGGCGCAAACTTGGCTGAGTACCTGATCTTCGTCGGGGTGCTCGCCATCATTGCCGTCGTCGGCTTTCGCGCGCTCGGTCACGAAGAGCCGCGCGGCGAGCTCGAGCCGCTGAACGTACTCGAGCACCTGACTGGCGGCAGCTGAGCCCGCGGTCGCGCGCGCCCCCGCCCGGGGCCACGGGCGCGCGCGCGGGTGGCGTTTCTTCGTTCGCACGAAACGTAACGCCCCCGCCCCCGGCCAACGCGCCGCGCGTCGGCGCCCCGTTCGCTTTCGCGATGCGGCCCGGTCGGGCGTGGTATCGTGCGCGCCTCGCGATGGACGTCGACGTCGTCATTCAAGCCGAAGACGGCTCCCGCCAGGTGCGCAGGCTGAACGCCCGGGGCGTCATCTCCGTCGGCCGCAGCCCCCGCTCCGCGCTCTACCTCGAGAGCGATCTCGTCTCGCGCCAGCACATCCTGGTCGACGTGTACGAGCAGGGCCTGCGCGTCGAAGACACCTCGACGAACGGCACGCTCGCGGGCGCCACCTTGCTGCGGCGCTCGGCGGCCGAGGTGCCCTTCGGCACGCCCATCGTGGTCGGCAACTACACGCTGCTCTTCCAGCCCGCCGACGACGCGGCCGAGCCGCCGAGCAACCCGACGGTGGTGAGCGCCGATGGCGAAGAGCGCCCGCCGACGGTCGCGCCGTCGGCCCTGCCGAGGCCGGCGCCGATGCCGACCGTCCCCGGGGCGACCCCCGAGCCGCCGCGCGCCGCCGCGCCCGTCCGCCCCTCGCAACGCCCGCCGCGCCCCCCGGCCCCGCCGGGGCGCCGCTCGTCCGACGCCGGCGCGAAGGCGCCGGGCGCCGCGCCCTCGGGCCCGCCCCCGGCCGCGCCCTCCGTCCCCCCCGCCCCCGCCGCGCCCGCCTTCGCGGCCGCCCCGGCCGCGCCTGCCTTCGGGCCCGCCTTCGCGGCCGCCCCGGCCGCGCCCGCCTTCGCGCCTGCCTTCGCGGCCGCCCCCCCGGCCCCCTTCGCGCCGCAGGCCGTCGACGCCGAGACGGCGCTGCGCCGCGAGCTGCACCGGCAGCTCGCCGAGCAGCTCGACGCGTCCGCGCTCGACCCGGGCCGCGGCGGCGATCTGGGGTCGCGGGCCGAGCTCCAGGCGGCCGTGCGCCGCCTGCTGCGCGGCGCCGAGGGCCGGCTGCCACCGCGCGCCGACGCCGAGGCGCTCGCGGCCGAGCTGGCCGACGAGGCGATCGGGCTCGGCCCCCTCGGCGAGCTGCTGAACGATCCGCTGGTCGAAGAGATCTTGGTGGTCGACCCGCGGACGATCTACGCCGAGCGCGACGGGCGCCGCGAGCGGGTCAACGCGCGCTTCACCGACGAAGACCGGGTGCTCGTGGCGCTCGGCCGCCTGCTGGCGCCCGCGGGCGTGCGGCTCGACGGGCGGGCGCCCTTCGTCGAGGCGCGGCTCGGGGGCGGGCTGCACGTGCACGCGGCGCTGCCGCCGCTCTCGTCGCGCGGGCCCTGCGTCACGGTGCGCAAGGCGGCGCGGGCGGCGCTCTCGCTCGAGCGGCTCGTGCGCGTCGGCGCCCTCGACGAGGCCGTCGCGCGCTTCCTTTCGCACAGCGTCGCGGCCCGCAAGAACGTCCTCGTGTCGGGGGGCCAGGGCACCGGCAAGACCGCCCTGCTCGCCGCGCTCGCCGCGGCGTTCGGGCCCGACGAGCGCGTCGTCACGGTCGAAGACGTGGGCGAGCTCGGCCTGCGCCACCCGCACCTCATCGCGCTCGTCGCGCCGCCCGGCGAGGGCCCCCTCCCCGGCTGGACGCCGCGCGCCCTCGTGCACCAGGCCCTGCGCATGCGGCCCGACCGCGTCGTGCTCGGCGCCTGCGTCGGCGACGAGGCCTTCGAGCTCTTGCGCGCCATGCACGCCGGCTGCGACGGGTCGATGACCACGATCAACGCGCACTCGCCCCGCGAGGCGCTCGCGCGCTTCGAGGCGCTCGCCCGCTCGGGCTCGCCCTCGCCGGCGGGCACGTCGGTGCGCCAAGACATCGCCGCGGCCCTGCACCTCGTCGTCCAGCAGACGCGCTACCACGACGGCAGCCGCAAGGTGAGCGCCGTCAGCGAGGTCACGGGCATCGACCCCGAGACGGGCGAGCTGCAACTCTCCGACATCTTTCGCTTCGAGCGCACGGGCGCCGACGGGGCCGGCCGCGTGCTCGGCGCCTTCCGGCCGACGGGGCACCTGCCGACCTTCCTGCAGGCGCTCGTCGAGCAGGGCCTCGTCCCGCCGGGCGGCCCTTACCTCTAGCGGGCGCCCGGGCCGGCCGGCCCGCGCCTCGAGCGGGCGCCCCGCCCGAAGGGCCCGCCCCCGGCGCGCCCCCCGCGACATGCTACGACGTCGCGCACGCGCCCCGGCGCGCCGGTCGCCCCCATGCTCCGCCCCCTCTGCGTCGCGCTCGCGTTCGCCCTCCTCGCCCCTTTCGCTTGCGACAACACGCCCCAGCTCGCACCGCTGCGCACCGACGAAGCGGGCGAAGGCGGCCGCGGCGGCGAGGGCGGCGCCGCGGGCGGGGCGGCGGGGGCTGGCGGCCCGGCGGCGGGGGCCGGGGGGGCTGGCCCGGCCGGCGGCGCGGGCGGCGGCAAC
>DASTPP010000365.1:0-13161 GCA_035762175.1 Polyangiaceae bacterium
CCGTCACGGCCACCTCGTCGAAGTCCGCCGGCGCGTCCGGGTTCGCGTCCGTCACGCTCACGCTCTCGACCCGCACCAACATGCTCATGTACTTGTCGACGTCCGCCCCGCCCGTCGCCACGCGCGCCGGGTCGACGACGACGGGGGCCGGCGCCGCGCCGCTGCCGACCTTGGTGAAGGCCGGGTTGCCCAGCTGCTTGAGCCCGCTGAACACGCCCACCGTGCCCGTCACGTCGACCACGTCGCCCGGCACGACGTCGAAGGGCGTGGGGCCGGTGAAGGCGAACAGGCCCGCGACGGCGCCCTCCTGCACCCAGACCCCGCGCGTCGAGCCCGTCGTGTCGACCGCGCTCACGGTCACGCCGCGCAGGGTCACGACCGTGTTGTTCGGCTTGCCCTTGGCCTCGAGGATCGTCACCAGCTCGCCCGGGCAGAGCGCGGGGCCGGGGTTGGTGACCGCGGGGCAGGGGTCGCAGGCGTCGCCCTTCTGGTCGCCGTCGCCGTCGGCCTGCTCGGGGTTGGGCGCGTCGGGGCAGTTGTCGGCCGCGTCGGGGCGCCCGTCGGCGTCGAGGTCGCCGCTGACGAGCGGGCAGTCGTGGCTGGTGGCGTCGAAGGGGCAGGGGTCGCAGGCGTCGCCGACGCCGTCGCCGTCGCCGTCGGCCTGCGCGCCCGCGTCCATCGGGCGCACCGGGCTGAAGACGGTGGGGCACAGGTCGTGCGCGTTGGCGATGCCGTCGCCGTCGCCGTCGTCGGCGCTCGGCACGCCCGTGAACTCGCCCGGCCGAGACGGCGCGCACGACGGCTCGCCCGCCTGGGCTTGGTCGCAGAAGAAGAGCGGGTAGGCGCCCCCGGGGGCCGCGGCGATGCTCGCCTGCAGCGTCGCCAGGGTCTTGCCGAACTCGCGCTGGGCGCAGACCTTGCGCGCCGCCCCGCACACGTCGAGAGCTTCGCAGCCCGCGCCGCCGTCGGGCGAGAGCGCGTCGACCGCTTCGGGCTCGCCCTGCAGCACCACCCCGCCCCGCAGCACGAGCGCGACGTCTTGCACGCTCGCCTTGACCACCGCCTCGTACGGGTCCGCCTTGGCCGCCCCCGACCACACCGCCACGTCCCCCGCCAGCCCCGCCCGGAGCGACCCCAGCTTGTCGTCGCTCGCCGTCAGCGCCGCCGCGTCATCGGTCACCATCCGGTACAGGTGGTAGGGCTTGAACACCCCGCCCAGGTTGTTTTGGTTGTACGAGTCGGCGCACGCCAGCTCGCGCAGCAGGTTGTAGCTGCCCGACGCGCTCCAGTCCGTGCCCAGGGCGATCGTGACCCCCTGGTAGGCGAGCTGCACGACGTCGGCGGTGACGCCGTACAGGTCCAGGTTCGACCGCGGCGACCAGATCAGCCCCGTGCCCTGCGACGCCATCAGCGCCGCGTCCGTCGCCCGCAGCCCGATGCCGTGGATGAGCGCCGTCTGCCCCTGCAGGTAGTCGGCCAGCGCCCCGCCGAACCCCTTGGTGCACGCGAACTCGTTCTGCGCCGCCGCGTTCACCCCCTCGGCCACGTGCGGAAGGTACGCCTCCTCGGACGCCACCTGCGCCGTCGTGTCGAACCCCGCGTACGTGCACTGCGTCGGCATCGCCCCGTTGGCGTCATTGAGCGGGAAGGTCTCGAACCGCACCGCCTTCTGCCCCAGCCCCTCCTGCTGGTCTTTGCTCGCGTCCGCGTCGGCGTTGCGGTCGAGGTTGCGCAGCATGCCCTTGACCCCGCCCGAGCCCACCGTCGAGGCCGCCCCGCCGAGCACGAACCGCAGCTCGCCCCAGGCCACCGTGTCGGCCCCGTTGCCCGAGGGCACGTCGATCTCGGCCTTGCCGTTGGCCCCCGTGCGCCACTCGTGCCGGTGGTTGTACTTGCCCGGGTGCGGCTTGGGGGCGTTCTGGGCGAAGGTGATGTGGTCGTGCGTGTTGATGAGCGCGGGGCTAATGACGCCGGTCGCGCACGAGACCTTGGTGGCCTCGGCGTAGCCGGGCGTGGCCGAGCAATCGCAGCCGACGCACGCGATGAGGCCGTCGCCGCCCACCACCACCTCGCCCCCGTCGTAGATCTGGTCGGGCCCGAGCACCTTGCCCCGCAGCACGCGCGCGGGCCCCGTGCCCGCGGCGACGGCGCAGACGCGGCCCGCGGGCGCCGGGTCGATCGTCGTGCCGCACGAGGTGACCGCGGGCGGCTGGGGCAAGGGGGGCGCCGGCGGCGCGCCGGCCGAGCCGCCCGAGCCGCCCGAGCCGCCGCTGTCGGAGCCGCCCATGCCCCCGGTCGAGCTACCGCTAGAGCCCTGGGTCGAGCCGCCCGTGCCGCCCGTGCCCGAGACGCCGCCGGAGCCGCCTTGCGAAGAGCCGGCGGTGAGGGGCGCGTCGAGCTCGCCGCCGCCGCACGCAAGGATACCGAAGGAGGCCCCCGCCAGGGCGAACCAAGCGCCGACCGAGTTTCGCATGAGGGCAAAAGGTATCACCTCCCGCGCGGCGGGGCGTCGCCCTTGAGGCGCCGGCGCTTTCGGGGGGCCTGCTCGGCCGAGGTCGAGCCGTCGCCCTTCGGCGGGGGCAGTGTCGGGAGCGCGACGAGGAAATTAAGGCTGCGATCGAAGGTAGAGCTTGGGGTAGGCTAAAGGTTCTACGGGGGAGCCCATCTTCCTCGGCCGAGCTGCGTTGCGTCACGAACTCTTGCTAAAGTGTGGGCGCAGGGCGCTCGGGCGCGCTACCTACTGGCGCTAGAGCACATCTTTCTGCCCAAAGCCTGCACGACGATGGACCTTCCCGAGCTCTCTACCGGCACGCAGATCAACGCGAACGTGCGCTTGGTCAGCCTCTTGGGCGAGGGCGGCATGGGCTCGGTCTGGGTGGCCGACCACCTGACGCTGGGCACGCAGGTGGCGGTGAAGTTCCTCTCGCCGAGCCTGGCGAAAGAGCCGGCGTCGATCGCGCGCTTCACGCACGAGGCGACGGCGGCGGCGCAGATCAAGAGCCCGCACGTGGTGCAGATCTTCGACCACGGGGTGTTCGCCGGCGGCCTGCCCTACATGGTGATGGAGCTGCTCGAGGGCGAAGACCTGAGCCGGCGCCTCGAGCGCACGGGGCCGCTCGGGCTCGGCGAGCTGACGCGCGTGGTGGTGCAGGTCTGTCGCGCGCTCAGCAAGGCGCATGCGGCGGGCATCGTGCACCGCGACATCAAGCCCGACAACATCTTCTTGATCGACCAAGACGGCGAGCTCTTCGTCAAGGTGCTCGACTTCGGCATCGCCAAGCGCACCAACGCGGCCAACTCGCTGGTCGTGACGTCGACGGGGGCGATGGTGGGCACGCCCTATTACATGAGCCCCGAGCAGATGCTGAGCTCGAAGCACGTCGACTTCCGGGCCGACCTCTGGTCGCTCGGGGTGGTCTCGTACCACTGCCTGACGGGCCGCGTCCCCTTCGAGGGCGAGACGCTCGGGGGGCTCTGCGTGGCGATCGAGAAGGGCGTGTTCGAGCTGCCGAGCCGGGCCATCCCGGGGCTGACGCCGGCGATCGACGCGTGGTTCTTGCGGGCGCTGCACCGCGACGCGGCGTCGCGCTTCCTGTCGGCGCGCGAGATGGCCGAGTCGCTGCTCGAGGCGACGGGGCGGCTGCCGGCGCACGCGCTCGGGGCGACGATTTCGCCGGGGCCGCGCGACCCGATGGCCTCGCCGCCGCAGGCCGGGGGCGAGGCGTGGCGCGCGGCGATGGCGACGCCGCCGGTGGCGACCACCAAGACGATGCCGAACTTCGACGCGGCGCCGGGGTTCGTGACGCCGCCGCCCGACGTGCGCCGCCCCTCGCAGCGCCGCACCGCGCTGCTCGGCGCGCTGGCGGGCGTGGCGGTGACGGTGTTGGGCCTCGGCGCCTTCCTGTTCGTGTCGGGCTCGTCCGAGACCACGGCGAACCCCGGGTCCGGGCGCGAGCTCGGGGCCCCCCCGCCCGAGGCCGCGGCGCCCGTCCCCCTCGCCGCCCCTTCGGCGCCCGAGGCGGCCCCGACGGCCTCGGCGTCGGCCGCGGCGCCCGCCCCCTCCTCGGCCGCGGCGCCCCCGGTCGAGGCGCCGCGCCCCCCGCCCTCCGCGCGCAAGCCGCCCGCGCCCCGCCCGCGCCCCACGGCGAGCTTCCGGCCGGCGTACTCGGCCGACCCGCCCCCGGCTTCGACCGACGCCGCGACGCCCGAAGGCTCGGGCACGCCCCCGCCCCGCATCGGCCCGCCCGCCTCGACCGCGAAGCCCAGCGCCTCGGCGCCCGCCGAGCCCGCGCCCTCGGGCGAGAGCGATTCTCCCTGACGCGGCTCGCCCGGCGGCCGCACGCGGCGCCGCCCCCTGACGCGCGTCGGGCGGACTCGAAGCGCCCCGCGCCCTGACGTGCGTCAGGCCGGCTCGACGCGCCCCGCGCCCTGACATGCGTCAGGCCGGCTCGAAGCGTCCCGCGCCCTGACGCGCGTCGGGCCGACTCGAAGCGCTTCGCGCGCGGCCGCGCGGGGCCGCCGCGCGCGGTCGATGACGCGGTCGGGCGGCGCGCGGCGCGGGGGCCGCCCGACGAGATCTGGGCGTCGGGCGCGGCCGCGGTGGTACGATGGGCCGCTCGATGCGACCCTCCTCCAGGACACCACCGCCGCCGACCGAAGCGCCCGCCGACCTCGGCGACGAGGTGGGGGCGGCCGAGATGACCCGGCGGGTGGCCGAAAACCTGCGGCGCCTGCGCAAGGAGCGCGGCCTGTCCTTCGACCAGCTCGCGTCGGTCAGCGGCGTCAGCCGCGCCGCGCTCTCGCAGATCGAGGGGGCGAAGACGAACCCGACGCTCGCGGTCCTGTGGAAGATCGCGGTCGGGCTCTCGGTGCCCTTCCAGGCGCTGCTCGGCGTCGAGGGCGGCTCGAAGGCGCGCGTCCTGCGGGTGAACGACGCGCTGCCGCTGCGCAGCCCCGACGGCCGCATCGAGAGCCGCCTGCTCTCGCCCGCCGGCGCGACGCCCGGGCTCGAGGTCTACGAGCTGCGCTTCCACCCGCGGGGCACGCTGCGCAGCGACCCCCACAGCGCGGGCACGAGCGAGACGGTGGTCGTGCTGACGGGCGCCCTGCGGGTGAGCGTCGCCGACGAGCGCTATGACCTCGTGGCGGGCGACTCGATCTTCTTCTCGGCCGACGTGCCCCACCAGTACGAGAACCGCGGCAGCCGCGAGGCGCGCGTGCTCGACGTCATCACGTACGGCCGCGGCGTGGGCTGAGCGGCGCGAGCCGAGCGGCGTGGGCTGAGCGGCGCGAGCCCGGCGGCGTGAGCTAAGCGGCGCGAGCCGGGCGGCGCCCGAGCGGCGCGACCGGGGGGCGGCGGCCGAGCGGCGCGCCCAGGGGGCGGGGGCGCGGGCGGCCGACCGGCGGGCGACGCGTCGGCCGGCGCCGACGAAAATCGGACGCGGCGCGGCCGGTTTCGTTGGACAGACGCGCCCCACGTCGCAAGAAAAGGGGGCTGACGCGGCAACCGCGGCCGCGCTCGCGCGCGAGCAACGAAGCCATGCCCCGCCCCGCCCCCCCGCTGCCCCGGCTGCTCTTCGCCTTCGTCGCGCCCTTCCGCGAGTTTCTGCGCACGCAGTCGGCGAGCGGGCTCTTGCTCGTCCTGGCGACGGCGGCGGCGCTCGCGTGGGCGAACTCGCGCTTCGGGGGCTCGTACCACGACTTCGTGCACGCGCGCGTCTCGGCGGGGCTCGGGCCGGGGCAAGTCGCCTGGCCACTCTCGCACTGGGTCAACGACGCGTTGATGGCGTTCTTCTTCTTGCTCGCGGGCATGGAGATCAAGCGCGAGCTCGTCGTCGGCGAGCTCCGCACGCTGCGCCGCGCCGCCCTGCCGCTCGTCGCGGCGCTCGGGGGCATGGCGGCGCCGGCGCTCATCTACGTCGCCTTCAACGCCGGCGGCCCCGGCATGGCGGGCTGGGCGGTGCCGACGGCGACCGACATCGCCTTCTCGCTCGGCTGCCTGACGCTCATCGGGCGCCGCGCGCCGCCCTCGCTCGGGGTGTTCCTCGCCGCGCTCGCCATCTTCGACGATCTCGGGGCCATCATCGTCATCGCCCTCTTTTACGGGGCCGGCCTCGACCTCGCCGCGCTCGGGGTCGCCGCCGCGATCTCGCTCCTGCTCGTCGCCCTGGGCCGCTCCGGCGTGCGCACCCTCTGGCTCTACCTGCCGCTCGGCACCGCGCTCTGGGTCGCGCTCTACCGCTCGGGGCTGCACGCGACGCTCGCCGGCGTCGTGCTCGGCCTCGCCATCCCCTCGAAGCCACCGCGCGAGCCCACCGACGTCATCGACGATCTCGGGCGGGCGGTCGACGCGCTGCACCGCGCCCGCGCCGGCGAGGCCGAAGGCGGCGGGGTCGACGGCGCCGTCGCCGCGCTCGAGCGGCACCTCGAGTCGATGCAGTCGCCCCTCGACCGGCTGCGCCACGGGCTGCACGGCCCGGTCTCGTACGGCATCGTGCCGCTCTTCGCGCTCGTCAACGCGGGCATCACCTTCGGGCCGGGCGCCGCCGCGCTCGCCGCCTCGCCCGTCGCGCTCGGCGCCGGCCTCGGGCTCTTCGTCGGCAAGCCCGTCGGCGTCTTCGGCTCGACCTACGCGGCGGTGCGGCTCGGCCTCGCGCCGCGGCCCGCGGGCACGAGCTGGGCGCAGATCTTCGGCGCGGCGCTGCTCGCGGGCATCGGCTTCACGATGTCGATCTTCATCACCGGCCTCGCCTTCGCGGCCGACCCCGCCGCGCAAGACGCGGCCAAGACGGGGGTGTTCGCCGGCTCGTTCGCCGGCGCCCTCGCGGGTCTCGCGCTCTTGCGCCGGTCGGCCGCGCCCGCGCCCGAGGCCGGCGACGGGGGCGAGGTGCGGGTTCTCGTCGACCTGCCGCAATTCGCGAACGACTACCGCCTGGCGCAGTGGGCGCCGCGCCGCGCGCTCGTCGGCCGCACGCTCGGCGAGCTCGACGCCCGCAGCCGCTACGGCGTGAACGTGCTCGGCGTCTGGGCGCACGAGGGCGGCGGGGTCGTCGAGGCGACCCGCAAGCTCAAGCCCGTCGGCGGCGACTACCGCGTCGAGCTCGGCGACACGCTCTTGCTCGTGGGCGATCGCGACGCGGTCGCGGCCTTCCTCGCCCTCGACGAGGCCGAGCCGGAGAAGGCTCGCGCCGACGTCATTTCTTAGGGCCGGGCGGCCGACGCGGCCCGACGTGCCTCCCGGTCAGGGGGCGGCGCGGGCGTACGGGTCGGCGGGGTGGAGCTGGCCGGCGGTCACGTCGAGCTGCGTGGCGGCCTCGCTGGCCGTGCCCGCGGGCAGGCGCACCGTGTCCCCCGCGCCGAGGGCGGTCAGCGACAGGCCGGCGAAGGTGAGCGGCACGCCGGGCTCGCACACCTCGGGGCCGTCGACCGCATCGAGCAGGTAAACATGATTCTGCCCCACGACGGTCGCGAGGCCGTCGGCCTCGACGAGCAGCGCGGTTCGTTCATCGACGCCGACGCCCCTGACCGTGGCCGCCCCGGCGTCGTGCAAGCGCGCGGCGAACGCGGCGAGGCGCCCCATTCGATCGCGCTGGGCGAAGTGGGAGTCGGTAATCACGTTTCGCAGCGGCGGGTAGTGCAGAAAGTCGAGCTCGAGCGTAACGTGGACGTCGAAGGGGTCGGCGAGCGCCTCGGGCGAGAAGACGGTACCGTGCTCGGCACTGAAGGCGAATTCGCCGAGCACCGCGCAGCCCGCGCTGGTGCCGCCGACGACGGCGCCGCGACCCCAGGCCTCGCGCAGCGCGCGTTCGACGCGGGTGCCCTTCCAGGCGGCGAGGTAGGTCGCCTGGTCGCCGCCGGCGAGAAAGATGCCCTCGGCCCCGGCCAGGCGCGCCGCGACATAGTCGGTGTTGGCGAGCGCGGGGGTGGTCACGAGCAAGGTCTCGACCGAGTCGCAGCCGCCAATGTCGTGGTACAAATAGTCGTTATAGCCGCCGGCCCCCGAGGTGCGTAGCACCACGACGTCGCCGCCGTTGAGCTTCGGGCGCCACCAAGCGAAGGCCGCATCGACGTCGGGGCCGCCCCCCATCAAGATCAGGCCGGGGCCGCCCGGGGTGACGTTCGCGTCGGCGGGGTTTCCGACCAGGTACGAGACCAGGCCGGGCGGCTTCTCGTCGGCCTTGCCCCCCAGGCCCAGGGCCACGTCGGCGGCGGCGCCCGGCGGCGGGCCGTCGCCGGCGCAGCCCGCGTTCAGAGCGAAAAAGACCGCGATCATGGCGCGCGCTCGCTGCATCGTGCCCGCGACCCTGGCCCCCGCGGGAGGCGACGTCAAGGGCCCCGAAAGCGAGCGACTGGCGGCGTCGGAAGCCGCCCGCGCCCCGGACCGCACGACGGCCCGCCGTCACTCGCCCCCGCCGCTTGCCGGCTACGCCGCCCCGCTGTAGAGGCGCGGGCACGCCGCCATGAGGGCCCTTCCCGTCGTCTTGGCCTTGAATGCGCTCTGGTTCGGGGCGGCGTTCGTGTACTTCGGCGTCGTGCCGGCGAGGGCGGCGGCGATTCTTGTCCCGCGCGAGGCGCGCGCGGCGCCCCTCTTGCGCACGCTCGTCACCTCCGTCCGCTTCCTGGGGGGCATGAACCTCGCCCTGGCGGTCTTCGCCGCGTCGCTCCTGCCGGCGGGCGCGCTCTTCCCCGAGCCGCGCCAGAACGCCCTTTTCTGCGCGATTTTCGGGCTCGCCCACGCGACGCAGGTTTGGTTCAACGTGCCCGTCCTGCTCGCCGGGCGCCGGGGCGACGCGCCCTGGCCGGTGACGCGCGGGCCGATGCGCTTCATCTTCGCGACGGACGGCGCCTTGGCGGCCGCAAACGTGGCCCTCGCCGGCGTGCTGGCGGCCACCGGGCGATGACGGCCTAACGTCTCGGCCTGAGCCGCCGCCCCCGGGGGCGAGTTCGGCGTTCGGGGGGCGATCGATGCGTCACCGGGCCCGCGGACGGAGCCGATGACCGGCACGCCCGCCGCGGGGGTCGCGGCGGCCGGGGTCATCCCGAACGCGGTGGCGCTCGCGGCCGGCCTGAGCCCCGCCGAAAGCAGCACGGTCGGGCCGGGGGCGGGCGCCGTCGGGGCTCGAGCAATTTTTCGCCCCCCTCGATCGAAGGAGCTTGCCGAGGCGGGCCCGGCGTCCCCGCGGCCGCGCCGCCCCATGAGCGAAAACCAATTTAAGCTTTGGCCCCCCCGAACCGGGAGCGCAGCCCTGACGACCCCTTACCGGAAAGCGCCGCCGGCCGCCCCCGCGCCTTCGCGCCTCGATCGCGTCCGCGAGGGCGCCTCGGCCCTCGTGGGCGTCGCCCGCACTGTATGGGACGACCCCCCGCTGCGACGCTTCTACCTGCGCGTCGCGACGGCCCAAGCGCTCGCCACGCTCGTGGTCGGCCTGCTCGCCGTCTCGCTCTTCCTCGATGATGACGACGAGCCCACCCACCGCAAGGGCAAGCGCCCGAAGAGCGTCGTCGTGTCGGTCGATGGCACGAAGAAGAAGAAAGACCAAAGCATCGTCATCAAGAACGACCGGCACACCGTCGTCATCGGCCCCGACGGCGTGGACGTGCGGCCGGCCGAATCGAGCGTGGCGGCGGCCTCGGGCGGGCCCGGCGCTTCGGCGGCCTCGGGCGGGCCCGGCGCTTCGGCGGCCTCGCCCGCGCCCGCGGCCAGCGTGGTGGGCGACGGCGACGACGAGGCCGCGAAGGCGGGGGCCCGGCCGGGCCCGCGGGTGGTCGTGCAGGGCGAGATCGGCGAAGAGGGCGACGACGACGACGAGGCCGCGCCGGCGGCGGGCGACGAGGGCCGCGAGGAGCCCAAGAGCCGGCTCAAGGCCTTCTGGGGCAAGGTGGTCGCGATCTACGGCATCTTCGTCGGCGCGGGCTGGTGCGTGGTCGCGCTCTCGCGCGACTACCACGACGCCATCGGCCGCGAGGCGAGCCTGCGCCTGGGCCTGCCGCCCGAAGACCCGCCGGTCTCGCCGCGGGTGCGCCTGAACGTCGGGTGGCTGACGACGAGGGTCAAGCGGCGCATCCGGGGCTTTCTGCTCTTCACGCTGGGCGCCCCGCCCCTGTGGACGCTGTCATTCTTCGTCGTCCTGCCGCTCGTCGGCCTCGAATACGTCTGGGACGTGCTCCACACGAGCGCGGTCGTCAGCCGCCTTTACGGCCTGCTCGCGGCCGCCTGGGGCGGCTACTGGCTCGTCGTGTTCACGACGGCGAAGACGCAGCTCGCCTGGGCCGACGAGCACCTGGCCCCCGAGCCTTGGTTTATGCGGCTCTGGGACGCGTTCACGCGCCGGCTGCCCGCCGCGATCGCGTGGCTGCCGCGCGGCTACGGGCGGGCCTGGCGCAGCATGTCGCGCCAGGTCTTCGCGCCGGCGGCCCGCGTCGAGCGCGCGCCCTACGAGTTCGGGGGCCTGGCGGCGCTGCGCCTCGTGGGCAGCGTGCCCGGGCTCTACCCCTTCGTGCGCCCCCTCGTGCCGATCGCGGCGGCGCTGCTGGTCCGGCGGCATTGCCCCCCGCCCGCGCCCCCCGCGGCGGCGCCCTCCCGGGGCGGCGGGCCGGAGGGCCGCCCCGGCCCCTCCGCGGCCCCCTCGCCGCCCTCGCCGCCCCGCTGAGCGGCGCGCCGGGGGCGCCTACTTCAGGCGCTGCTCGAGGGGCTTTTCGGCCGAGGTCTTGGCCTCTTTGAGCCACTCGATGACGACGGTCTGCCAGACCATGCCGGTCTCGGTCGCGTTCGGGTCGGCCTTCTCGAAGGTGAAGTCGTCGCCGCCGAAGTAGAGAAAGTCGGGCATCGCCACCGAGTACGTCTTGGCCGGGTCGATGGGCTTGCCCTGCGCGTCCACCCAGCTGCCCTTGGCCTTCTCGGTGGCGCCGGTCACGACCGCCTTCGGGTTCGCGAGGTTGGGCAAGAGGTCGCTGCCCTTGACGCGCGCGATCATGACCGAGTTGTCGTAGGGCAGCGCGGCGTAGACGCTCTTCTCGGTGATCTCGCCCTTGGGCAGGGCGTCGCGCAGGGCGCTCTTGTTGATGACGGCGACGTCGGCCTTGAGGAACTCGCGCAGCGCCGTGCCGACCAGCTTCGAGAGCTGGGGGCTGTCTTTGGCGAGGCCGCCCGAGCTGAAGCCGACCTTCTCGCCGAGGGCGGTGTCGAGCTTGGTCTTCCAGCCGGCGACGATGGCGGCGGTGGCGGCGTCGGGCGGGGTGCCGGGGGCGACCGGGACGCGGCTCGCCTCGACGCGCACGACCCGCTCCTTCGCGGGCTTCGAGGGGTCGATCTCGAGCTGCGCCCGCAGGTACTCTTCGAAGCGGCGCCCGGCCGAGGAGAGCGTCGCCCCGCCGGCCCTGGCGCTGACGGGCTTGGCGCAGTGGGCGCCGGCGACGAGCGAGACCTTCCAGTCGGCGTGCTTCTCGAAGACGGGGGCGAGCTTGTCGGGGCACTCGTGGGCGAGCACGACGACGGCGTCGGCGCCGGCCGCCCAGGCCTCGGGCACGGCCTTGGCGAGCGCGTCCTCGTAGGGCCCGACGGCGACGCCGTTGAAGCGGTTGGGCATGGTCGTCTTCTCGCTGTCGACGCTGGCGAGGCCGACGACGGCCACCTTCGCGCCCTTGCGCTCGACGACGACGAAGGGCTTGAACCCGAGCGCCTTGGCCTCGGCGTCGGCCGTGACGTTGGCGGCGACGTAGGGCAGGTTCGCGTCGGCCGCGTACTTCTTGAAGGCGTCGCGGCCGAAGTCGAAGTCGTGGTTGCCGAGGGCCGAGGCCGAGTAGCCGAGCTGCTTCATCGCCTGCGCGGTCGACTCGCCCGCGAACAGGTTCGAGATGGGGGCGCCGCCGAAGTGGTCGCCCGCGCTGAGGGCGATGGTCGCGCCGTCGGGGCAGCTCGGCGTGCCGCCGGCCTTGACCGGGCCCGGGCAGTGCTTCTCATTGCGCACCCAGAGGCCCATCAGCTCGGCCGCGCCGCCGCCCTTGCTCTTGCCCTCTTCGGTCGTGGGCAAGAGCGCGCCGTTCTCGTCGGCAGTCACGAGCAGGGTGATCGTGGCGCGGCCGCCGCCGGCCGACGCCGACAGCGTGGCCGCCGGCGCGCCGCCGCCCGAGGCGCCCTCGGGCTTCGACTCGCCGCACGCGGCCGCCGAGAGCACGAGCGCGGCGCCGAGGAGGGCCGAGCGCGCGGCGCGCTCGCGGCGTGTGGGACGGCTTCCGAGAGGGGCAGTGGGTGGCTGGGGCCTCGGTCGTGTCATTCGGCGCGCATATCACGACAAGGTAGCGAACGATAGGTTCGTACGCCCGCGCCGGCGGCGCGCTGAAGGGTTCGGGCGGCGGGCGCGCAATGCGGCGCGGCGGGCGGCCCGCGACCGCCGGAGCGCGAGACGCATCGCGCAGGAAGGGGGCGCCGGAGAGCGAGGCGCGTCGCGCTGACGCGAGCGCCTCGCCGACGGGGGCGCCGGAGAGCGAGCGCCTCGGGCGGGCGCGACGCCGGAGGACGAAGCGCCCGGCGCGGGCGGGGCGCCGAAACGCGCGACGCCCCCGCGCCACGGGGGCGCGGGGGCGTCGTCGGGGGCGCGCCGGGGCCCTAAGGCCCCGCGGGCGCGCGGGTCACTTCTTGATCTCGCTCAGCTTCTCTTTCAAGAGGTCGCCGAGCGTCGCCTTGCTCGAGCTGGGCGTCTGGGGCTGCTTCGGCTGCGGGCGCGCGACCTCGCCGATGTTCTTGGCGCTCATGATGAGGCGCCGCTCGACCATGTCGATGTTCGCCACCTCGGCCTTGATGGTGTCGCCGACGCGCAGGCCCTTGAACTGCTCTTCGTCGACGTCGCTCGAGGCGATGAAGGCCTCGACGCCCTCGCGCAGCCGCACGAACGCGCCGTAGTCGACCACGGCGATGACCTTGGCGTCGTCGATGACGCGGCTGATCGGGAACTCGCTGAGGATGGTCGGCCAGGGGTCGTCGAAGAGCTGCTTGATGCCGAGGCTGACCTTCTTCTCGTCGTGGTTGATCGAGAGGATGATGGCCTCGACGTCGTCGCCCTTGTGGTAGACGTCGTTCGGGTTCTGCACCTTGATCGTCCACGACAGGTCGCTCTTGTGCACCATGCCGTCGACGCCCTCTTCGATGCCGACGAAGACGCCGTA
>DASTPP010000366.1:0-19440 GCA_035762175.1 Polyangiaceae bacterium
GGGGACCCCACTGTTTGAGCCCGAAGGGCGAGTTTGGGGTGCCGGAAGGCAGGCGCCCCCCGCCCGGCAAACGCTCGTCGCGCCCCTCCGTTCCGGGTTTGGGGTGCCGGAAGGCAGGCGCCCCCCGCCCGGCGAACGCTCGCCGCGCCCCTCCGTTCCGGTCAGGGCCCCCCGCCGCCCGAGGGGCCATCTCCCCTCTCCCTCGGGAGAGGGGCCGGGGGTGAGGGCTCGCGCGCCCCCCGCTATGTAGGTGCATCTCGCCTGTCCCGGAAGCCCTCCGGGGTGTTCCGGAAGCCACCCCCCCCTGTCCCGGAAGCCCCGCCCCTTTCCCGGAACGTGCCCAAGGTTGCCCGGGAAGCCGCGCCCGCCTGCCCGGGAAGGCGAGGGGCCCTGTCCCGGGAGAGGGGTCGCGCTGTCCGGGTGGCGGGGCCGGCTCGGCGAGGGGGTAGGGGTGATCGGCGGGCCAGGAAAGTGGGCGGCCGGGACGGGGGGCGAGATTTTTTTCTCGGCCGGTGTCGATGGCGAGCAACTGGCCCCGGCGGGTGGCCGAGCAGACCAATGAGAGGGCTGAGCCGGCGGAAACGCCGCCCTCTCACAGAAAGGAGCGGCTCATCATCATGGACAACCAAACTCTCGCCTACTGGCTCGAACAATCTGCCTCTCTGCCCGCCGACTACCCGATCAAGGTGCCGTACAACGTTGCCCTGGTCGAGGCCGCCCAGGCGGCAAAATTCGTCGACGAACACTGGGAGGGCGACGGCGACGTGCCGGGCCTCAAGCGGTACGAGGCGCGCTTGCCGCGGGCGACGTCCGGAGAGATTCGGGCGCTCATCGTGGCGGTGCAGTGGCAGCAGACCAAGACGCTGCTCTTGGTCGACCCGGGGGCGATCGAGATCGGGACCGAGGCGGCCGAGCTGCTCGACGAGCTCGAGTCGACCGTCGCCTTCGTGCTCGACGACGGGGTCGACGAGCCGGCCGACGTGCAGCTCGCGCAGATCAAGCAGTACCACGGCCAAGACGGGCAAAGCTCGGGCGTGATGGCGCAGGCCCTGCGCGACTATTCGGCGCTCGCCGAGTCGCTCAAGGGGCGCATCCTCGAGGCCGACAAGGGCTTCGACGTCACGCTCATCGATCGGGGCCGCGCGATGGCCGACAAGCTCGCGCTCGCCCCCGCCGCCGTCGCCAGCCCCACCGACCAGGCGCGCGAGCGCGCGGCGCGAAACCGCCTGCTCGCCCTCTTGACGCAGAAGGTCTCGCTGGTGCGCCTGGTGGCGGGCCACGCGTTCCGGAAGCACCCCGAGATCGCGCGCAAGGTGACGAGCGCCTACGAGCGGCGGCGCCGCACGGCCGCGCGCAAGGCGAAGGCGGGCGGGGGCGGGGGAGGGGCGCCTGCGCCGACCAGCCCGAACCCGGTGCTCGAGTGAGGCGCTAGCCGGGCTGAGGGCACGGGGGGCGTACGCACGACGCGAGCCGCCGCGAGCCCCCGCTGCGTCGAAGGGTGACGCGACGCGAGCCGCCGCGAGCTCCCGCTGCGTCGAAGGGTGACGCGGCGGGGGCTCGCGGGGCCGCGCCCCTCGACAGGGGCGGGGCCGGGGGCTAGGTCTCGACGTATGGCGAGGGCAGCGAAGCGCCTCGGCGCACCCTACGACCCCACGATCTACCCGAGCGACGATCGCATGGGCGAGGGGTCGCTGCAGCGCTTCATTTCCGAACTCGCCCGGCGTCAGATTGAGGGCTACCTCGCCTCGCTCGGCCAGACCGCCTTCGTCGGCGCCAACCAGTTCATCTACTGGCGCCAGTTCGACCCCTCGCGCAGGCTCGACCCTAGCGTGTTCGTGCTGCCGGGCGTGCGCCCCGGCATCAAAATCGATAGCTGGAAGGTTTGGGAGCGCGAGGGCCTCGCCCCGAGCTTCGCGCTCGAGATCGTCTCGCAAGACTGGGAGAAAGACTACCGCGACTCGCCCGAGCCTTACGCCGAGCTGGGCGTGCGCGAGCTGATGATCTTCGACCCCGAGTGGGCCGCGCGGCCGCACGAGCGGCTGCGCTGGCAGGTCTACCGGTGGCTGGTGCGCCGGGGCTTCGTGCGGGTCGAGGCGAACCACGACGACCGGGCGCGCTCGAAGGTGCTCGGCTGCTGGCTGCGGGCGGTGGGCGACGATCTCGACTCGCTGCGGCTGCGCCTCGCCGTCGGCCCGCAGGGCGAGCGACTGCTTCCCACCGCCGGCGAGGCGCTCGCCCGCGCCGAGCAGACGCTTCGGGCCGAGCGCGAGGCGCGCGCGGCCGAGCGCGAGGCGCGCGCGGCCGCGCGCGAGGCGAGGGCCCGAGCTGAACGGACCTTGCAACTCGAGAGCGAGGCGAGGGCCCGGGCCGAGCAGACGTTGCAGGCCGAGCGCGAGGCGCGCGCGGCCGAGCGTGAGGCGCTCGCGGCCGAGCGCGAGGCGCGCGCCCGGGCGGAGGCCGAGCTACGCCGCCTGCGCGGCGAGCTCGAAGGGCCGGGGCGCCCGAAGCGCTGAGGGGGCCCGGCCGAGCTCGGGGGGTACGGCGAGGGGAGCGCTGACGCGGCCGCCGCTCGATACCCCCCGAGCCGGGGCCGCAGGGCGAGGCAGCGGCCCGGGCGAGCGCGGGGGCTTGGTCAGAGGCTCTGCTTGAGGAACTCTTGAAACTTGGTGTTCCACTCGCGGTGGGCCACCGCGGGGTCGACGACGGCGGTGAGCTGGCCCTTGTCGAGCTTGTGCGCGCGCGCGCCGCCGGCGTGTTGAATGGTCATCTTCGTGACCTTCGCCTTGACCGCGGCCTTGCCCGGGCCGCCGCGCAGGCAGAGCTCGCGCACCGAGCCGAGCGACTCGGTCACCTCCGTCCAGAAGGGGCTCGCGGCGAGGCCGGTCTTGCCGGGCTCCATCAGTTTGCCGCGGAAGGTCTCGTAGTCGAACGAGACGTCGATGGTCGTCTGGCAGCTCGTGTTCAAGAGCGAGACGTACTGGGCGAGCTCTTTCTGCATCTTCTGCCACTGCTCGCGCTCGCCGAGCGTCCAGTCGCCGGGCACGGGGGCCGGCCCTTTCGCGGCGTCGAGCGCGGTGGCGCCGTCGCGCGCGGCGCGCGCGTCGAGCGCGGCGCCGTCGCGCGCGGCGGGCGCGGCGGCGGGCGAGGCGAGCGCGAGGGCGGGGGCGAGCGCGCAGCAGAGCGCGAGCGCGATCGAGGCGAGGGGGCGGCGGGCGGCGGGGCGGGCGGTCTTGGTCATGGTGGTCGTCTCGTGGGTTGGTCGCCGTCGGCGATGGTGCACGGGTCTACGGGGGGCGGGCGCCGACTCTACCCGTTGTTTGATACTATTTGCTTGTTGTATTGAATGAGACTTCGTGTCTCCCGGCGCGAGAATCGGCGTCTCTTCGGGCGAGACGCTTTCGCCCCCGACGGAAGTCGGGGGCAACGAACTCCCTCGGAAACGGCCGTCAAAGCCCTGCCGGAGGCAGGGCTCACGCGCCGCGAGCCGCTTCGCGCGCTCGCCCGCGTCGCGCGGCCGGTCGCCGCGGTCGCCGCTCGCCCGGAAGCCGTAGCCCGCGGGAGCCCGGCCCCCGGCGAGGGGGCGGGCTTTGCGGTCCGAGTCGGCGCCGATTCCGTGTGGCACGAAGGGGTTACTCGGTGCCCCCGACTTCAGTCGGGGGCGCAGCGCACCGCGCCCGCCCGCGCCCGGGCCGGCGGCCCGCTCTCGACCCAGGCGACCCACGCGCCGCCCGGCCGGGGCGAGAGCGCGAGGGCGCGCGCGCCGCCCGGCGCTTCGAGCGAGAGCGGCTCGGTCGCCGGCGAGGCGTCGGCCGAGAGCGCGCGGACGACGACACGCTTCGCGTCGGCGTCGGACCACGCGACGACCACGCCTTCGCCGGCGGGGGCGAGGGCGAAGGGCGGTACGGGGGCCGCGGCGAGCGAGCCGAGCGGGCCGAGCGTGTGCGCGGGGCCGGCGGGGCGCGCGTCGAGGGGCAAGGCGGCGGCGCGAAGCTCGGTGGCGCCCGCGCCGGCGGGGCGCTCGGGCCAGGCGACGACGACCGCGGCGGCGCCGGCCGCGGCGGCGGCGGGGGTGCCGACCGCGCCGCGCGCGAGCTCGCGCGCTTCGCCCTCGCGGTGGCCCTGCTCGTCGAGCACGAGGGCGAGCAATCGATCGCCGGTCGAGAAGGCGACGAGCGCCCGGCCGCCCGCGGCGGCGATGGCGGCGGGCGAGAGGGGCGCGCCCGGGGCGGCGCGGTAGACGACGTCGCGCAGGGGGCCCGCGCCGGGGCGCATGACGAAGGAGACGAGCTCGAGGCCCGCTCCGCCCTTGGCCGCGCCCAGGCTCACGCCGAAGAGCGCCTCGCCGAGCGTCGCCGTGGCGAGCCCGAGCGAGGCGTGATCGAGGCGCAGCGCCGAGATCGGGCCTTTCGCCCCCCAGACGCCGAGCGAGCCGAGCGCGTTGCTGTAGACCGTGAGCGCCTCGTCGTCGCGCCAGACGGACGCGCTGAGCCGGCGCCCCGCGGGCGGCACGACCTGCATGAAGGGCTCGAAGGGCTCGAAGGCGGGGGCCGCCCCGTCGCTCGTGAGCCGGGCGCGGGCGATGCCGCTCGGCACGAGCGAGGCGTCGCCGAAGGTGCCGTAAAGCAAGAGGTCGGCGCCGCGCGAGAGCGCGAGGAGGGCCTCGGGCGTCGGGCCTCCGAGCGGCGGGGCTTCGGGGCCCTCGAGCGCGCAGGGCGGGGCGAGCCGGCGCTCGGCCGGGCGGGTCGGCACGTAAGCGGCGAGGCCGACGAGGGCGCCGAGCGCGGCGAGCGCGGCGAGCGCGGCGGCGCGGCGGGGGCGGGCGGGCGAGTGCGCCGCCCGCGGCCCTTCGCTCAGCGCCGCGATGACGTCGTGCATCGAGGCGAAGCGGGCCGAAGGGGCGGGGGCGAGGCAGCGCGCGAGGGCCGCGGCGGCGCGTTCGGAGAGCGGCGCGGAGGCCCGCAAGCGCGCGGCGGCGTCGGGGCCGGCCGCGCCTTCGTGGGTGCCGCAGAGCAGCTCGTAGGTCGTCAGGGCCCAGGCGTATTGATCGCTGCGCGCGTCGGGGGCGCGGCCCGCGCGCTGCTCGGGCGGCATGTACCGGGGCGTGCCGACCGGGCGCCGCGTCCGGTCGGCGGGCTCGCGGGCGTCGTCGCTGGCGTCGCCGGCAGACTCGCGGGCGGCGGTGTCGGCCGGCTCGCGGGCGGCGGTGTCGGCCGGCTCGCGGGCGGCGTCGGTTGGCTCGCGGGCGGCGTCGGTTGGCTCGCGGGCGGCGTCGCCGGCGCCGGCGGGCTCGCGGGCGGCGTCGCCGGCGCCGGCGGGCTCGCGCGCGGCGATGCCGAAGTCGAGCAGCTTCGCCCGGCCGTCGCGGCAGACGAAGATATTCTCGGGCTTGACGTCGCGGTGCACGAGCCCGGCGTCGTGCGCGGCGGCGAGCGCCCGGGCGACGTCGAGCGCCCAGGCGAGCCGGCGCTCGGGCGGGGGGGCGGGGGAGCCGACGTAGTGGCGCAGGGGGGCGCCCTCGAGCAGCTCCATCGCGAGGTAGGGCGT
The DNA here is from genome assembly GCA_035762175.1 of Polyangiaceae bacterium. GTDB lineage: Bacteria > Myxococcota_A > Polyangia > Polyangiales > Polyangiaceae > DASTPP01. Next base: position 5,545 of record DASTPP010000366.1, read on the forward strand.
GCCCTCGTGGTCGCCGGCCTCGTAGAGCGTGACCACGCCCTCGTGGCGCAGGGCGGCGACGGCGCGCGCCTCGCGCAAGAGCGTCTGCATCGCGTCGCCGCGGCCCGCGCCTGCGCGCAGCACCTTGAGCGCGACGAGCCGCTCGAGCGAGGCGTCGCGCGCCTCGTAGACGCGTCCCATGCCGCCCTGGCCGAGCAGCCGCTCGATGCGGAAGCGCCCGAAGATCGCGCCCGGGGCGAGCTCGTCGCGCGGCGCGGGCGCCGGGCCGAGGCCCGCGGTGCGGTGCGAGGGGGGCGCGGGGCGCCAGGTCTCGGAGGGCGGGGCGGCCTCGGGCGCGGGGGGCCAGGTCTCGGACGTCGGGGCGCCCTCGGCCCCGGGGCCGGGCGCGGGGGCGTCGCGGGGCCCGGTCACGGGCGGTACTTCTTGACCAGGCGGTAGAGGTGCGAACGATTGACCTGCGCCTCGCGCGCGGCGTTCGCGACGTTGCCGCCGTGCCGCTCGAGCAGGCGCGCGACGTAGTAGGCCTCGCCCCGCGCGAGCCACGCCTCGCGGAACTCGTGAAAGGGCCCGGCGGCGCGGGCATCTTCGCCGGGCTCGGGCGGGGCGGCCGCGGGCGGGGGCGGGGGCGCGGCCGAGGGGCGAGTGACGGGGTCTTGCCCGCGCGCGCGGGCGAGGGCGAGGGCGGCCTCGGGGCCGAAGGCGAGCACGCGCTCGGCAAAGTTGCGCAGCTCGCGCACGTTGCCGAGCCAGGGCAGGCGCTCGAGCTCGTCGACGACCGCGGCCGAGAGCGCCTCGCGGGCGGGGCGGCCCAAGAAGTGGCCCAAAAGGTCGGCGATGTCGTCGGGGCGCTCGCGCAGCGGCGGCACCCGCAGGGGCAGGGCGGCGAGCCGGAAGTACAAGTCTTCGCGGAACGCCCCGCATGCCACCATGCCGAGCAGATCGCGGTGCGTCGCCGACACGACGCGAAGGTCGAGCGGGCGCGGCGCCGCCTCGCCCAGGCGGCGCACCGACTTCGACTCGAGCACGCGCAAGAGCTTCGGCTGCGCCGTGAGCGGCAGCTCGCCCACGCCGTCGAGAAAGAGGGTGCCGCCCGAGGCCTGCTCGAAGGCGCCCGCGCGCGCCGCCGCCGCCCCCGGGAAGGCCCCCTCGGCGTGCCCGAAGAGCTCGATCTCGAGCAGGGGCTCGGGCAGCGCGCCGCAGTCGACGACGACGAAGGGGCCCTCGCGCCGCGCCGAGGCCTGGTGCAGGGCGAGCGCGCAGAGCTCTTTGCCCGCGCCCGTCTCGCCCTCGATGAGCGCCGCCGCGTCGCTCGCCGCGACGCGCGCGAGCCGGGCGAACAGCTCGCGCATCGGCCGCGAGCCGCCCAGCAGCCCGCCGAAGCCGCCCGAGGGCCACCGCTCGGGGGGAGGGGCCTCGGCCGAGCCCACCAGCACCTCGACCGAGCCGAGGCGCAGGCTCGCCCCGAAGGGCACGACCCCCTCGCGCAGGCGCAGCGCCCCGACCCAGGTGCCGTTCATGCTGCCGAGATCGCGCACCCAGAGCCCGCCCGGCGCGGCCTCGATCTCGGCGTGCAGCCGCGAGACGCTGCGGTGGGCGACGACGAGCGCGGCGCTCGACGCCGACCCCACCGCGACGCGCCCCTCGACCGCGTGCGCCCGGGGGCCGCGCGTGTCTCGCCAGGCGAGGCGCGGCACGCGGTGGGGGCCGGCGCCCGGCTCGTACGACTCGGGGACGGTGGGCTCGTCGGACATGCCTCGGTCGGGCACTATATTCTCAGCCGCGGGCGGGGCGAACCCTGACCGACAATGTCAGGCCCCCGGCTTGTGCGCGGCGCGCCACCGTGCTTTTCGGGTCGGCGCCGTGCGGCCGGGCGAACCCGACACCCGGGGTTGCCACGCGGCCGGGCGGGCCCGACACCCGGGCTCGCCACGCGGCGGGCGGGAGGCACGACGCGCGATGGATCTTTATTCGGAAGACGCGGTGTTCATGTTCCACTCGCGCTCGAAAGACGCGCCCCCCGGCGCGGGCGTCGGCGAGCTCCTGCGCCTGCCCGAGGGGGCCTTCGCGGCCCTCGCCGCGCACCCGGGCTGGCGGCAGAAGCTCTCGAACTTCGCCCCCGCGCCCTTCGAGCTCGACGGGCTGCGCTGGGCGAGCGTCGAGCATTGCTTTCAGGGCTCGAAGTTCTCGGCCGTCGACCCGGCCTACTACCGTAGCTTCGCGCTCGACAGCGGCAGCGAGCTCTCGCGCGCCGACGGCGCCGCCGCCAAGAGCGCCGGCGGGCGGCGCGGCCGCCCCATGACGCCCGACCAGATCGCCTCTTGGGAGGCGCGCAAGCACGGCGTGATGCGCCGCGCGCTCGAGGCGAAGTACCGGCAGAACGACGAGCCCCGCGCCATCTTGCTCGCGACCTGGCCGGCGAAGCTGACGCACCGCCCGCTGCGCTCGACGCACACGCAGGTCGAGCACAGCCTGATGGAGGTGCGCCTGCTCTTGCGCCAGGAGGCCAGCCTCTGAGAGGTGCGCCTGCTCTTGCGCCGGGAGGCCGGCCTCGGAATCGGGGCGGCCGGGGCTCCCGGCGCGGCGCCGGCGGGCGGCGAGCGGTCGTCGCGTCGCGGCCGCCGGCGCGCGGAGGAGGGGTGGCCGCGGCCGGGCCCCAGTGGTAGGGGCCGGGCGCGCCATGCGACCCTTCGCCCGCAAGCCGGTGTCCGCGATCCTCGACGAGGCGCGCGAGGGGGGCGCGGGCCTGCGGCGGCGCCTCGGCACCTTCGACCTCTTGGCGCTCGGGGTCGGCGGCACCATCGGCGTCGGCATCTTCGTGCTGACGGGCGTCGCGGCGGCGCGCTACGCGGGCCCCGCGATCGTGCTCTCGTTCGTGCTCGCGGCGCTGGTCTGCGCGATCGCGGGGCTCTGCTACGCCGAGTTCGCCGCGCTCTTGCCCGTCTCGGGCTCGGCCTACACCTACGGCTACGCCACGATGGGCGAGCTCTTCGCCTGGACGGTGGGCTGGGACTTGCTGCTCGAGTACACGGTCGGCGCCGCCCTGCTCGCGGGCGGCTGGGGCGCGACGCTGACGAGCATCGCCCGCGACGCGGGGCTCGCGGTGCCGCCGGCGCTCTCGGACGCGACGGGCACGGTGCTCGTCGCGTACGAGGGCGCGTGGCGGCCGCTCGCGTCGGTCGCGCCGCTCGCGCGCGCCGCGGGCGTCGACCCGGACGCGCTGCCGCGCGTGACCGCCGCCTGCAACGCGCCCGCCGTCGCCATCGCCCTGGTGGTGACGGGGCTCTTGATGCTGGGCGTGCGCGAGGGGGCGCGGCTGAACGGCCTCTTCGTCGCGCTGAAGGTGCTGACGGTGTTCGCCTTCCTCGGCGTGGGCGGGGCGCACCTCTTGAAAAACCCGGGCCTCGCCGCCGCGAACTGGGCGCCCTTTCTGCCCGCGAACCGCGGCGAGTTCGGCGCCTTCGGCTGGTCGGGCGTCGCGCGCGCGGCGAGCGTCGTCTTCTTCTCGTACCTCGGCTTCGACTCGGTCTCGACCGCGGCCCAAGAGGCCAAGCGGCCCCAGCGCGACATGCCGCTCACCATTCTCGGCACGCTCGGGGTCTGCACGCTGCTCTACGTGGCCGTGGCGGGCGTGCTGACGGGCATCGTGCCCTACCCGCGGCTCGACGTCGCCGCCCCCGTCGCCCTCGCCCTCGACGAGGCGGGCGCGCGCTGGGGCGGCACGCTGGTCAAGGCGGGCACGCTGCTCGGCGTCACCACCAACCTCTTCGTCGTGCTCTACGCCCAGAGCCGCATCTCGTTCACGATGGCGCGCGACGGCCTGCTGCCGCCCTGGGTCGGGCGCGCGCACCCGACGACGGGCGCCCCGCGCGCCTCGGCGCTCGTCGCCGGCCTGATCGTCGCGGCCATGGCGGGGCTCTTCCCCATCGCCGCGCTCGGCGACATGGTCAGCATCGGCACCCTCTTCGCGTTCGCCGCCGTCTGCCTCGCCGTGCCCGTCCTGCGCGCGCGCCGCCCCGACCTGCCCCGGCCCTTCCGCACGCCGCTGGTGCCCGCCGTGCCCGCCCTCGGCGCCCTGCTCTCGTTCGCCATGATGCTCAGCCTGCCGGGCGCCACCTGGGTGCGCTTCGCCGTCTGGCTCGCCCTGGGCCTCGCGGTCTACGCCCTGTACGGCGCGAAAAAGAGCCGCTGGCGCGAGGGCGGGGCCCCTCATACCTAACATGAGGCCCCGGCGGGCCCCCCTCGCGCAGGGACGTTTCGAACCTCGGGGCGAGCCGAGCGGCGCTTGCGGCCGCCCGACCCCTCCGCTTACCTTACCCCCTGCCCCCAGGGCCCTGCCCGATCAGGCGGCGAACGTCATGTGGCTCTTGACGATCGAAGACGACGAGGGGTCGACGCTCTACCACCGACTCTCGGGCGAGCGCTGCACGCTCGGGCGCGCGCCCGACCGCGACATCGTGCTCGCCCACTACGACGTCTCGCGCCGCCACGCCCGCCTCGAGCGCCGGGCCGAGGGCTGGTTCGTCATCGACGAGGGCAGCGAGAACGGGTCGTACCTCAACGATCTGCTCGTCGAAGGGCCGACGCCGCTCGGCGACCAAGACTGCGTGCAGCTGGGCGGCTACCGCCTGACGCTGTCGAGCGATCACGACACGAGCCTGCTCACGCCGGCGCCGCGCTACGTGCTGCCCGCGCGCCTGCGGGTGCTCGCCGGCACCTCGGCCGGCGCCGAGCTCAGCTTCGGGCCGAGCGAGGGCCTGACCATCGGCCACGGCGACGAGTGCGACCTGCGGCTCGTGCACGGCGGCGTCAAGCGCGTGCACGCGCTCGTGCGACCGCTCGGGGGGGGGCGGCACGAGATCGTCGACAAGAGCGGGCTCGGCTTTCTGGTCAACGGGCGCAGGCTCTCGTGCAAGGTGCTCGAGGCGGGCGACGCCATCGGCATCGGGGGCGCCTCGCTCTTGCGCTACCTCGAGCCCGAGCAGGCCCCCGACCCGCGCTTCGACCAGACGCTCGGCGAGGTGCTGCCGCCCTCGGCGCTCGCCCCGGCCGAAGACTCGGTCGAGGTCGAGATCGACGTCTTGGTCGAGGCCGATCCGGGCGGCGGCGCCGAGAGTCGCTCCTCGTGGAAGCTACGGGCCGCGCCGGCCTGGCTCGAGGGCCCCGGCCCGCTCTTGCCGCCGTCGCGGGTCGAGGCGGCGGGGCCCCGGTCGGCGCCGGCGCCGCGGGTCGAGCCGGCGGGGTTCGGGCGGCTGCGCCGGGCGACGATGGGGCGGTTGGGCGAGGCGAGCGCGGGGCGGCTGCCGGCGGCGGACGAGGCGGTGCTGACGCCGGCGGTGGGCTCGCTCCCGTCCTCGACGCTGCGGGCGGCGCGCCGCTCCTCGACCTCCTTGCCGCCGCCGCACCGCTCGTCGGCGCCGCCGTCGCGCCGCTCGTCGGCGCCGCCGTCGCGCCGCTCGTCGATGCCGCCACCGACGCGGCGGCCGCCCTACGACGGCGGCCCGCACGGCGCGCCGGCCGGGTCGGTCGCGCCGCGCGACTCGTGGCCCCTGCCGGGCTCGTCCGACGACTCGTGGGACGAGCCAGACGTCTCGCACGACTCGGACGCGACGACGCTCGACGTCCGCGAGGCGCAGTGGTTGCGCGACGCGGTGGCGGCGTGGGCGGCGGCCGGCGGGCCCGCGGGCGGGTCGGCGTCGCGTGAGGGCGACGAAGGGGGCCGGGCGGCGGTGGTGGTGGGGGCGCCCAGCGCTTCGATGCCGGCGGCGGCCGCAAGCGTCGCCTCGGAGCGGGGCGGCGGGGCGACGTCGGGCGAGTGGGGGCCGGGCAGCGGGGCGACGTCGGGCGAGTGGGGGCCGGGCGGCAAAGCGCCGGCGGGCGCGCGAACCGAGGCGGCCGGCGGCGGGGCGTCGGCGGCCGGACGGGGCGAGCCGAGGGCGGGCGAGGTGCCCGCGACCGCGCGAGGCGAAGAGCGAGGCGGCAGGGGGGCGTGGGCGGGCGTGCCCGCGGCGAACGACCGGGCGCCCGCGGCGGGGCATGCGTCGCGCGAGGGGGTGCGGGTATGGGTGGCGGCGGTCATGGCGCTCGCGCTCGCGGTGGCAACGTTCGGCGTGTTGCAGGGGGCTCGAAGGCTCGCGGGCGAGGCGAAGCCGGCGGAGGCAACGACCCCGGCCGTCGCTGCGACGCCGGCCGAGGTTGCCGAGGCGCCCGCGGCCGTCAAGAGGGCGGCTGCCGCGCCCGCCGAGCCTTCGAAGCCGGCGGCTGCCGCGCCCGCCGAGCCTTCGAAGCCGGCGGCCGTGGCCGTGGCTGAGCCTTCGAAGCCGGCGGCCGTGGCCGTGGCTGAGCCTTCGAAGCCGGCGGCTGCGGCTGCGGCTGAGCCTTCGAAGCCGGCGGCCGCGGCTGAGCCTTCGAAGCCGGCGGCCGTGGCCGTGGCTGAGCCTTCGAAGCCGGCGGCCGCGGCCGGGCCGGTGGCGAACGTGCAGACCGCGGCCCGAAGGGGCGACGAGCCGCCCCGGAAGGCGACGCGGGCCGAGAGCGCCGAGCGCCGCCGCACCCGCCTGGCGGCCCGCGCGCGCCGCGGCCAGGCGTCCGTGGCCGAGCTGCGAGTCCTCTTGAGCCTGTGCCGCGAGGTCGGCGACGCCTCTTGCGTCGGCGACGCGCTGGCGTGGCTACGGCGGACGGAAGGCGGGCCCTGACCCCTAGGCTCTGTCGGACGAAGGCTCCCGTCGCCCGGCGCCCGATCCGCGGCGCCGTCGGCCGGGGCCGGGAGCTCGAAATCCGGGCGCGGATTCCTTCGCCCCCGGCCCCGGCCGACGGCGTGCGTCTCGGCCGCCGCGCTCGGTCCGCCTTCGTCCGACAGAGCCTAGGCGAGGGCAGGGCCTCGTCGCCCGGCTCACGAGGCGCTCGAAGCGCTCGGGCGCCTCGAGCGCGGCGCGCACGCCCACCGCGCAGCGACCGAGTGCGCGACGAGGACGGCGTCGCGCGCAGGCCGAGCGGCCCGCGCCGGGGGGTCAGTTGCGGAAGGTCGTGTAGCAAGCCCCGAGCTGCGCGCACTCGCCGCTGGCCGTCCGGACGCAGGCCTCGAAGGTGTCGCGGTCGACCGCCCCGGCCGCGTCGCAGGCGCTGCGGCAGGCGGCGTGGTCGTCGGCGCTGACGCACGCGAAGAAGTTGAGCTCGTCGCAGGCGATCTTGCACCCGAACGCCCCGGCGCCGCCGCCGGTCTCGCCGCCGGTCTCGCCGCCGGTCTCGCCGCCGGTTTCGCCGCCGTCTTCGATGTCGATGTCGATGCCGCCGCACACGCTCTCGATGCGGTCGCAGGCGTTGTTCAGCACGCAGTCGATCTGGTACTGGTAGGCCTTCGCCGCGCACTGCTGGGCGCACGCGGGCGTGGCCCCGGCGGGCAAGAAGCCGCACTGCACGCCCTTGTCGCAGGCCTGCGCGCACGAGCCGGCGGTCGCGACGCTCTCCTGCGGGGGGGGCGGGGCCGGCTGGCCGGGCGGGGGCGCGGGCCGAATGCTGGTGCGGCACTCGGGGTCGCAGATCGAGTTCTGGGCGCAGCCGACGAAGAGCTCGATCTGCGACGTGGTCGCGGCGTCGCAGTCGGCGTAGCAGCGCGCCTGCTCGCCGGCGGAGCTGCAGTCGAAGAACTTCATCTTGTCGCACGAGCCCTTGCACTCGGTGACCTGCGCGGCGGTCGCGCCGCTGGTGCCCGGCTGGCCGGGGGCCTTGCCGTCGCCGGGGTCGCCCGACGATTCGATGGTTTCGACCGAACAGGCGGCGAGGGCGAGGGCGGCGAGGGCGCTGAAGACGAAGGGGCGTGCGGAGGACATGAACGGAGGCCTTTCTCGAATCGAAGGTCGAAACGAAGTTCGCGGCCCGGCGCGCGCTTCTCGGGCGCGCCGGGGCGGGCCCCGGCCGGCGCCTTCGTCGACGACGGGCGCGGCTCGGGCCGGGGGGGCGTGGGGCGGCGGCCTCTTCGGCCCGACGCCCTCGCCTATCTACAAGAGGCGCCCGCGGGCGCCCTGATGCACGAAATCGTCCGCGGGGTCGAAACTCGCCGCGGGGCCCCGCCGCGTCAGCGCCGGAAGCACCAGGTGCCGAAGTCCGCGTCGTTGAAGAACTGCCGGGTGCAGTTGTACCCGCTCGGGCAGTCGGCCTGATCGGTGCCGTCGGGGGTGCACTGCTGCGAGCAGACGCCGAGAAGGTCGGGGTTGGTCGAGTCGGTGGCGAAGTCGAGGCAGGTCAGGTCGCCCACGCAGGGGCCCTTCTCGGTGTCGAGGCAGGTGATGGCGCCGCTGCAGTCGCAGACCTCGCCGAGCTCCGCCCGATCGCCCGTGCCCGAGCCGCCGGTGCCCGAGCCGCCGGTGCCCGAGCCGCCCGTGCCGGAGCCGCCCGTGCCGGAGCCGCCCGTGCCGGGGGTACCGGCGGGGCAGAGCGAGAGCGGTTCGACCGCGTCCATCAGCTCTTGGCACGACTTCCCTTCGAGACAGGTGAGCTGGCCCTCCGTCGGCGACGGGCCGCAGAGCTGCTGGCAGTAGGGGTCGACCAGCTCCGCCGGCAGCATGCAGGCGGTGGCCTTGACCGAGCAGCGGCCCGCGCAGTTGGCCGCGGGGCCGGTGCCCGAGCCGCCCGTGCCCGAGCCGTTCGTGCCCGAGCCGTTCGTGCCCGAGCCGCCGCTGCCGTTGTTCGCCGAGGCGTCGTCATCGTCGTCGCCCCCGCAGGCGTTCGTGAGCGCGAAGAGGGCTGCGAGCAGCAACCCACAAGCCGAAGAGAGCTTCATTGTCTGGTTCCTAGCCTTTCCGTTTGCCGGGCCGGCGGCGCTCGCGGGGGCCTCGGGGCGGAGGGGTGGGGCCGACCCCCGGGGCGGCGCCGTCGCTGCCTACAAGAGGGGCCTTCGGTCGCCTTGATGCACAAAATCGTACAAGGGGGCGTTCGAAACCGGCCTCGGGGGCTTACCCGCCGGCGCCCCGGGGCCGGAGGGGGCGGCCCACCCCTTTGCCGCCGAGCGCGGGCCGGGGCGGGGGCGGGCGCGGGCGGGCGCGGGCCCGAAGGGGCGGGGGTAGGGTGGATGGAGCCCTCAGCGGGGGGGCTTTGAGGTATGGTTTTGTGGTGGTACGAGCCCAGACGCCCCGGCTTCTTTTCGCCCTGCCGCTGCTCTTGGGGGGGTGCGGGGTGCTCTGGGGCCTCGACGAGATCGCCTACCAAGAGCCCGGCGCGGCCGCGGCGGCCGGGGCGGCGGGGCAGCCTTCGGCGGGGGCGGCGGGCTCGGCCCCGGGGCAAGGGTCGGCCGGGGCGCCGGCGGCCGGGGCCGCGGGGGCGGGGGGCACGGCGGTGCTGGCGGTGGTCGACATGCCGGGCTGCTCGCCGAGCCTCGAGTGCGGCGACGACAAGGCGAGCTGCTGCCAGGCGCGGCTGGTGCCGGCCTCGCGCGAGGGCCCCTTCCCGATGGGGTGCACCTGGACGCCGAGCAACCCGTGCCTCACCCAGACCGAGGGGCCGGAGCACGAGGCGCGCGTCGGCGACTTTTATCTCGATACCTTCGAGGCGACGGTCGGGCGGTTCCGCGGGTTTTTGAACGAGTACGACGTCTGGCGCAGCGAAGAGAACCCGCGGCAGGGCGCCGGGGCGCACCCGCGCGTCGCCGGCAGCGGCTGGCAGTCTTCGTGGAACTACGCCCTGCCCTCGGACGCCTACCGCCTCGAGATGGAGGTGGGCTGCGAGCCGGGGCAAGCGGCCTGGTCGGTCGAGGGCGGCGGCGCGCTGGCGATGAACTGCCTGTCGTGGCCCGTGGCCTTCGCCTTCTGCGCCTGGAGCGGGGGGCGCCTGCCGACCGAGGCCGAGTGGGAGTACGCCGCCGCCGGCGGCCCCGAGAACCGCCGCTACCCCTGGGGCGACGCCGAGCCGACCTCGCTGCTCGCGGTCTACAACTACCAGGGCGTGTACGACCCGACGCCCTTCTCGCTCTCGGCGGTGGGCATTCGGCCGGCGGGCAACGGGCGCTGGGGCCACGCCGACCTGGCGGGCAACGTCTTCGAGTGGACGCTCGACCAGTACAGCGAGTTCTTCCTCAAGTCGGGCGCGCCCGGCTACCTGTGTCACGACTGCGCCAACCTCGGCACGGTCGAAGACGATCACGTGCTGCGCGGCGGCGGCTTCGGCTGGGGTGTCGACTACCTGCGCGCCGCCGACCGCGAGTCCGACTCGGGGCGCGTCGTGCCCCAGCGCGCCGGGGTGCGCTGCGCCTACGACGTGCCCGGCGCGGCGGGCGCGGGCGGGTCGGCCGGCGCGGGCGGGTCGGCCGGCGCGGCCGGCGCGAGCGCGCCCGACCCGGCCGAGGTCGGCTGCATCGACGAGTGGCGCTGCGGCGACGAGGCGGTGAGCTGCTGCGAGCGCCAGGCCGTGCCGGCCGCGAGCTCGGGCGCGCTGCCGATGGGCTGCCCGGGCGGGGCCTCGTGCGACGCGGCCGCGCAGCCCGAGCACGCGGCCACGGTCGGCGACTTCTGGCTCGACACCTTCGAGGTGAGCGTCGGGCGCTTCAAGCGCTTCGAAGAAGACTACAACCTCTGGCGCCAGCAGGGTAACCCCGTCGAGGGCGCCGGGGCCAACCCGCGCGTGGCCGGCAGCGGCTGGGTAACCTACTGGGACTACGCGCTGCCGAGCTCGTCGATCTGGTTCAGGCTCTTGCTCTGGTGCGCGAGCGACGAGCACTCGACCTATTCGAACGACGACCTGGCCATGCCGGTCAACTGCGTCTCGTGGCCGCTCGCCTTCGCCTACTGCGCCTGGAGCGGGGGGCGCCTGCCGACCGAGGCCGAGTGGGAGTACGCCGCCGCCGGCGGCCCCGAGAACCGCCGCTACCCCTGGGGCGACGCGGCGCCCGCGCCCGACCGCGCGGTCTTCACGGCGCCGGGCACGACGCCGCCCGAGCAGCCCTTCGGGCTGCTGGGGGGCCGGACGGCGGGGCGGGGCCGCTTCGGCCACCACGATCTGGCGGGCAACCTCTCGGAGTGGACGCTCGACCTCTACGACTCGTCGTTTTACGCGCCCGGCGGCCCCGGCAACCCGTGCAGCGATTGCGCCAAGCTCGGCGACTTCAATGACGATCACGTCATGCGCGGCGGCAATTGGGCCGACGGCCCCGAGCAGCTCAGCGCCTGGGGCCGGGCCCTCGGCCCGCGCTTCGTCTCGCCGAAGGACGAGGTCAAAGGGGCCGAGCGGGTGGGCCTGCGGTGCGCGTACGACGGCAGCACCTCGGCGGGCGCCGGCGGCCGCGCGGGCCCGGCGCGCGAGGCCGGCCGGTAGGCGGCGGTGGCGGCGGGCGCGACGAATCGGCGTGGGCCGGGGGCGGCGGGGGCCTGCCCCGACGAAGAGGCGCTGCTCGCGTACCTCGAGGCGGGGCTCATCGGCGCGGGCGCGCCGGCGCTCGAGGCGCATGTCGACGGCTGCGAGCGCTGCCGCCAGGTGGTCGCCGCGTTGGGCCCGCTGCCGCTGTACGGCGGGGGGCAGGGGGGCGAGCCGGCCGGCGAGGGGCAGGGGGGCGAGCCGGCCGGCGCGACGCCCGGGCGCGGGGCCGCGCGGCCCGGGGGCGCGGGCGGCTCGGCGGCCGCGACGACGCTGGCGTCGGCCCGGCCGGCGGCGGGCGCAGAGGCCTGGGGCGGCGAGGTGCTCGCGGGCAAGTACCGCGTGCTCGGCGAGCTCGGGCGGGGCGGCATGGGCGTGGTGCTCGAGGCCGAGCACGTGGGGGTGTCCGAGCGTTTTGCGATCAAGCTGGTGCGGGCCGAGGGCGGCGAGGGCGGCGCGCGGCGCCTGATGCGCGAGGCGAAGCTGGCGGCGCAGGTGGGCGGGCGGCACGTCGCGCGGGTCTACGACGTCGGCACGCTCGGCGACGGCCACATGTTCCTGGTGATGGAGCGGCTCTACGGCGAAGACCTGCAGTCGGCGATCCGGCGGCGCGGGGCGCTGCCCTTCGACGAGGCGGTCGGGTACGTGGCGCAGGCGTGCGAGGCGGTGGGGCGCGCGCACGCGGCGGGGGTGATTCACCGCGACTTGAAGCCGGCGAACCTCTTTCTGGCGAGCGAAGAGGGCGGCGGGGTGGTCGTCAAGGTGCTCGACTTCGGGCTGGCGAAGCTGGCCGAGCGGCCGCGCATCGACGACGAGCTCAGCCTGACGACGAGCGCGACGATCATCGGCTCGCCGCGCTACATGTCGCCCGAGCAGATCCGCGACGCGCGCGGGGTCGACGAGCGGAGCGACGTCTGGTCGCTCGGGGTCATCTTGTTCGAGATGCTGGCGGGCGAGCCGCCCTTCGCGGGCACGACGATCTCGGGCCTCTGGGCGAGCATCGTCGCCGACCCGCCGCGGCCCTTGCGGGGCCTCAGGCCCGGGGTGCCCGAGGGGCTCGCGGCGCTCGTCGAGGCGTGCCTGGCGAAAGATCCGGGCGAGCGGCCGCCGAGCGTGGCCGAGCTCGCGCGGCGCGCGCGCGCGGCGCTCGAGGGCGGGGCGCGGGCGGCGCCGACGCTGCCGCCCGCGGCGCCCGGGGCGGCCGGGCGGGCGGGCGGCGCCGGGGCGGGGCGGCGGCGCTTGGCGGCGGCGTTCGCGGTCGCCGCGGCGCTCGGGGTCGCGTCGGTCGGGGTCGCGGTCTCGCGGGGCGCGTTCGAGGCGGGGCCGGCGTCGGCCGGGGGCTCGGTCGCCGGGGCCGAGGCGCCCGCGCCGGGCCCCGCTGACGAGGCGGTGTCGGGGGCGAAGGCACCTGCCGCGGCGCCCGGCGAGGCGGCGTCGGGGGCGAGGGCGTCTGCCGCGGCGCCCGCGGCGTCGAGCGCCCGGGTCACCGAGTCGGCCGTCGCAGCTGCGGGCGCGCCGCCGGCCCCGGCGTCGGCGGCGCCGAGGCGCCTCGAGCGGGGCCGTGGTAGTAAAGAAGCGGGCCAGAGGGCTCATGGTGCCGCCTCCGTCAACGACATCTTCTTCGGCAAAGAGACCGACTCGCGGCACTGAGCGGCGGGGCGGGCGGCGGCGCGCCTTCGCCCTCGTGCCCCTCGGCGGGCTCTTGCTGGCCGGGGGGGCCTCCGCCCAGAGCGCGGGCGACGCGGCGGCGGCCGAAGAGCTCTTTCGGCAGGCCAAGGCGCTCATCGCGCAGGGCGACTACGAGCAGGCCTGCCCGAAGCTCGCCGAGAGCCACCGCCTCGACCCCGCGAGCGGCACCGTGCTGACGCTCGCGCTTTGTTATCGGGCGCAGGGCAAGACGGCGAGCGCGTGGGCGTCGTTTCAAGAGGCGCTGTCGCGGGCCAAGCAAGACCGGCGGCCCGACCGCGAGCGGGTGGCGCAGCGCGAGATCGCGGCGATCGAGCCGCGCCTCTCGCGCCTGCGGGTGCGGGTCGAGCCGGCGGCGGGGGCCTTGCCGGGCTTTCGCCTGCTGCGCGACGGCCAGCCGCTCGGCCCCGCCTCGTACGGGGTCGCGGTGCCGGTCGACCCGGGCGGGCACGAGGTGACGGCGAGCGCCGAGGGGCACAAGCCGTTTCGGGCCGAGGTCCAGGTGGGCGCGGCGGCCGACGCGCTCGAGGTGCTGGTGCCGGCGCTCGAGCCCGAGCCGCCGGCGCCCGCGCCGCCTGCCCCGACCCCGCCCCCGGCCGCCGTCCCGACGCCCGCCCCGACGCCCGCCCCGGCCCCGGCGGGGCCGCGTGCGCCGGCGCCGCCCGAGGGGCCATCAACCGGGCAGCGCGTGCTCGGCTACGGGGGCATCGGCGTCGGCTCGGCGCTGCTCGGCGTCGCGCTTTATTACGGGTACCGCGTCAAGGTCGACAGCGACGCGGCGCGCGACCGCTGCCCGACGAGCCCCTGCGCCGACGAAGAGGGCGTGCGGCGCAACGAGTCGGCGCGCGACAGCGCCACGATCGCCAACGTGAG
>DASTPP010000367.1:0-5438 GCA_035762175.1 Polyangiaceae bacterium
GTCGTCGCGCGTCGAAAGCAGGCGCAGCATCACGCTGCCGACGGCGCCCGTCGCGCCGACGACCGCGACGGTCGGTTTCGTGGTGGCTTGCTGGCTCATCGCTGGTTGACGCAGGGTGCCCGCGCCCCGGCGGCGCGTCAAATAGACAAGGCTGCCGGCTCAACCCTCACTGCGCATCATCTCGGCCGAAATAAAGAAGTGCCGGCGCTCGGCATGTTGACCGAGCGTGACGATGTCCGTTATAGTATAGGCGGGCAGCCGCTGTCCGCCGGCCCGGTGGCCCCCCCCTACCCCTCCGAGAGCCCCGCCATGAGCCTTCAACTGGGCAGCATTGCCCCCGATTTCGAGCAAGAGTCGACCGCCGGGCGAGTTCGCTTCTACGACTGGGCCGGCGACTCGTGGGTCGTGCTCTTCTCGCACCCCAAAGACTTCGGGGGGCGCCGCATCGACGAACGTCGGAGGCCGGCCCCCTTCTGACGTCGGGTCGACTCGCCGGCCCGGAGGGGGGCCTAACGTCGCACGCCCGGCGGCGCTCGCCGCGGCGACCTCGACGAGGCGCCCCGTCTCGACCTGGTAGATGTAGCCGTAGATGGCAATGTCGGCGGGCACGAGCGGATGCCGGCGGATGCGTTCGACGTCGATGGCGACGCTCTCGGCCTGGTCGCGAACGGTGAGCCAATCGATGAAGTCACCTTGGCGCGAGCCCGGCCCTTCGCCGCTGTCGACCCAGCGGCCGCCCTCGTAGCGGGCGGTCTTCAGGCTCGACGCGAGCAGCGCGCGCATGGTCTCGTCGGTGAAGAGCTCCATGCCACAGTTCGTGTGGTGGATGACGAACCACTCGCGCGTGCCGAGCAGTTTGTAGGAGATGACGAGCGAGCGGATCGCGTCGTCGCTCGCGCGCCCGCCCGCGTTGCGGATCACGTGCGCGTCGCCCTCGCGCAGGCCGGCGACCTTGGCCGGGTCGATGCGCGCGTCCATGCACGTCAAGATGGCGAACTGCCGCGCCGGCGGAAGCCCCAGCGCCGACTTGTCGCCGAAGTCGGCCGCGTACGCAGCGTTCGCCCGCAGAACCTCGTCACGGATCTTGCTCATGATGCCCTCGCTGAGGGCAGCATGCGCGAGCTCCTTCCGTGGCACCAACAAAACCTCTCTCCTAATAGAAATTTGTCGACGCTCGACGGAGATCGGCCAATTTCCTAGCTCGTTCGACGAGCCTGTCTTGACAGAAAGTTCATTATGATAGAAATTGTGCCGCCAATCTGGGGAACTTCGTTGACCCCCACTGCCCTCGTCCAGCCCCGTCGCCGCCCTTCTCGCCCTCACCGCACGTGATCGTTCGCGAGGGCGAAGAGCAGGCCTGGCGCGGCGCCGACGACCTCATCAAGTACGTCGACGACGACGTGATCGCGCGCCAAAACGCCTACTACGCCGGCATGGGCTCGGTCGGGCAAGCCCGCATGTCCTCCCTGCACGGGGGGCGGCGCGACCGCCCGCGCATCGGGCCGAACCTGTGGGCGGGAGTCGGGCTCGTTCGTGGCGGCTGCGGCACCTCGCTCGTTGGCTCGCCCGAGAACATCGTCAAGCAGCTGCGCCCGTACGAAGAGCTCGGCGTCGACACGCTGATCTCGTCCGGCCATCCGCACCTCGAAGAGGCGTACCGTACGGCCGAGTTGCTCTTTCCAGCCCTGCCCGGCTGGGGCAGGCCCTCGCCGCTGCGCCCGCCCGACCTCCGCCCCCTCGTCGCCTTCGCCGACCCGGGCGTGGGGGGCCCCCACGACCGGAAGTGACGCCCGACGCTCCCGCCCGCGAGGCCCGCGCCTCCCTGCGCGCTCACGTCACGGGCGCGACGCCCTCGGGCGCGCCGAGCTCGACCCCGGCGCGCCGCCCTCGGAAGCGCGGCAGCACGAGTTCTCCGAAACGGCGGCACTCTTCCCAGTGCGGGTAGCCCGAGAGAATGAAGGTCGAGAAGCCCAGCGCGAGGTACGCGCGCAGCTTGGCCTCGACCTGCGCCGGGTCGCCGACGATGGCGACGCCGACGCCCGTGCGCGCCAGGCCCACGCCCGCCCAGAGGTTGGGCTCGACCACGAGCGAGGGCCCCGAACTCAGCTCGACCTGGCGGCGCTGCCCGACCGAGTCGACGTTCTTCGACGCCTCGAGGAACTGCCGGCGCACGGCCGGGTCGATGCGGCTGACGAGGCGCTCGGCCGCCGCCCACGCCTCGGCCTCGGTCTCACGCACCACGACGTGGCAGCGCAGCCCGTAGGCGAGCGGGCGGCCGGCGCGGCGGGCGTGGGCGCGGGCGGCCTCGAGGCGCGCCGCGAGCGCGGGCGTCGCGTCGCCCCAGAGCAGCAGCACGTCGGCGAAGTCGGCGGCCAGCCGGAAGGCCTCATCGCTCGCGCCCCCGAGGTACACCGGCACGGGCGGGTCGGGCTTCGGCTCGACTGTTGCGCCCTCGAGCCGGTAACGCTCCGAGCGGTAGTCGACGGACCCTTCCGCCCAGAGCCTGCGCACGACGGTCAGAAACTCGCGCGCGCGGGCGTAGCGCTCGTCGTGCGCCTCGAAGTCGCCGTAGGTGCGGTTCTCGGCCGGGTTCGAAGACGAGGACGGCCGCCATCACCACGCGCCGGCCCGCCGGCCCGAACGCGGCCTCGGCCAGCGCCGCCACGGGCAGCTCGCCGCGCGCCGCCGCGCCGTCGCCGAGCGCCCACGGCACCGCGAGCGTCACCGCGGCGTAGCAGGCCGCGACCACCAGCACCGTGCCGGCCAGCACGGGCCGCAGGTCGCGACCCGGCCGCTCGAGCAGCCACCCCCGACGGCTCGGTCTTCGGTCAGCCGAATCGATGGGGGGGCCTCGGCAGGCCGAGGTTCTCGCGCAGGGTGCGGCCTTCGTACTCGGTCCGAAAGATGCCGCGCCGCTGGAGCTCGGGCACGACCCGCTCGACGAACTCGTCGACCCCTTGCGGCAGGTAAGGGAACATGACGTTGAAGCCGTCGCTGCCCCGCTCTTCGAGCCACGCTTGCATCTGGTCGGCGACGGTCTGGGGCGTGCCGAGAAACTCGAGCGTGCCGAAGTTGCCGCCGACGATCTGCGCGAGCTGTCGCACGGTGAGCCCGTCACGCCGCGCGAGCTCGACCAGCCTTTGTCGGCTGCTCTTGCTTGCATTACTCTCGGGAATGTCGGGGAGCGGGCCGTCGAGGTCGAACCCGGACGCGTCGGTGCCGAGGGCGACCGAGAGCGACGCGATGCCGCTGTCGGGGTGCACGAGCGCGTCGAGGCGGGCCTTCTTTTCGCGCGCCTCGCGGTCGGTCTCGCCGACGACGACGAACGCGCCGGGTAGAATCAAGAGGTGATTCGGGTCGCGGCCCGCCGCCTCGGCGCGCCCCTTTACGTCGGCGTAGAACGCCCGCGCCTCGGCGAGCGTGCGCTGGCCCGTGAACACGACCTCGGCCGTCTCGGCGGCGATCTGCCGGCCGGCTTCGGAGGCGCCCGCCTGCACGATCACGGGCCACCCTTGCACCGGCCTCGCGACGTTGAGCGGGCCGCGCACCCGGAAGTGCTCGCCGCGGTGGTCGAGCCGGCGCATCTTCGCCGGGTCGAAGTAGACGCCCGCCTCGACGTCGCGCACGAACGCGTCGTCGGCCCAGGTGTCCCACAGGCCGGTGACGACGTCGAAGAACTCGCGCGCGCGGCGGTAGCGATCGCCGTGCTCGAGGTGCTCGTCGCGGCTGAAGTTCAGCGCCTCGTCGGGGTTCGCCGAGGTCACGAGGTTCCACCCCGCGCGCCCGCCGCTGAGGTGGTCGAGCGAGGCGAACTTGCGCGCGACGTGGTACGGCTCGTTGTACGTGGTGCTGGCGGTGGCGATGAGGCCGATGTGCTCGGTGACCGCGGCCAGCGCCGGCAGCAGCGTGAGCGGGTCGAACGAGGTCGTCGTGTGGCTGCGCTTGAGCGCCTCGATCGGCATGTTCAAGAGCGCCAGATGGTCGGCCATGAAGAACGCGTCGAAGCGGCCGCGCTCGAGCGTCTGAGCGAGCTGCTTCAAGCGGGCGAAGTTGAAGTTTGCGTCGGGCCACGCGCCCGGCCAACGCCAAGCGCCCGTGTGAATGCTGACTGGCCGCATGAAGGCGCCGAGGCGCAACGTTCTCTTGTCCGTCATGTCCGTCCCTCGCGTCGATGAGCGGCGGGGGCCCCCCCCGGCGGTGCCACGCGCCGGCGCCCCCCTCTCGCCCCCAGCATGCCGGGAAAGCAGGGCTCGCCCGCCCGCGGCCGGCTCGCGGGACGAGGCGCGCTGCCCGTTCGAACCACGCCACGCCCCCGAAGCGCCGGCCGAGAAGCCATCAGCCGGGCCGCTCGACGCACGTCAGGGCCAGGGACATCGTGACGGGGAGGTCGGAAGGGCCTCCCCCCCGGCACGTCGCCGACTCGCCCCAAGGAGCGCGGCCCTTGTGCGGCGCCGGGGACGGCTCTCGAAACCAGCGGCGAAAGGCTCGCGCCTCGACAATTCTGGACTCGTTGGCCATGACACCACCCCGGGCAGCCCAAAGTTTCCATTATAATGGACACAAAGTCAAGGCAATAGGCTGCCCCCCCTCCCTCCTAGGGTCGCCCGGCGCCTCCGGAACCTCGCCGCCCCTCGGCTCGACTTCGCGGCGACGGCGTCACGTCAGGGCGCCGAGGCGCGCGGTCTGGTCGAACGACAAGTCTCGTCTCGCTTCGCATGGCACCTCGAGCGCAATTTCTCTTTTAAAATATACAAAAATTCATCACGATAGAATTACCGCATGACCACCAGGCCCTCCTCGGCTGTGATCGACGCCGTCGCGCGGGGGCGCGCGCCTGGGCGCACCCCGTCGGGCGACGCCCGCCGGTGCGTCGCGCCCCCGCCCGCCCGCTCGTCGCCAGGGCGCCGTCGAAGCCCGCGGGCCGAGGTCGCGAGGCGAGTACCCCGCCTTGACCCTGCCCACCCGGGGCGCAAACGTCCGCCGCCATGAAGACCAACGTACCCGCACGCGCCCGGCTCGCCGTCGTGCTGACCGCCGCCGGCTGCACCCCCGCTCCGCACGCACCCCCGGCCCCCGCCGCCGCTCCCGCACGATCGCCCCCCGCGGCCGAGGCCATCGAGCCCGTCGCCGCCCGGCTGTACCGGCTCCTCATCGGCCGTTACGATTCCTCGGCGCAGGCGGCGAGCGACGCCGAGTTCCGAGTCATTCACCTCAGCGTTTGCCCCGCCGATGCGCCCGATCTGGGCGACCGCGTGCTCTACGTCGAGCAGGCCGCCGCCGAGGCCCTCGACAAGCCTTACCGCCAGCGCCTGTACGTCGTCGAGGCGGGCGCGAAGGGCCCGGCGTCGGCGCGCTCGCGCGTCTTCGAGCTGCGGGCGCCCGAGGCGGCGGTCGGCGCGTGCGCGCGGCCCGAGCGCCCTCGCTTCGCCGCGGCCGAC
>DASTPP010000368.1:0-5404 GCA_035762175.1 Polyangiaceae bacterium
GGCGCGCTGGAGGTCGGCGGCGCGGTCTTCGTACTGTTCGCAATAGCCGCCTTCGAACCGGCAGGCGGCCTCGCGCGAGGGCGCCGGTTTGCAGTCGCGCGCCAAGACGGCGAGCGCTTCGGCCTCGCTCGCGCCCCGCAGCCGCGCGCAGAGCTCGGGCGGGGCGCGGGGCGGCGCGTCGTCGTCGGCCTCGGCGTCGCGCTCTGGCCCGGTCGGGCAGGCGCGGGCGACGTAGGCGCGGGCGACGGCGTCGGTGGTCGAGAAGGCGCCGCCCGGCAGCGAGTGCGCCAGGAACGCGGGCCCGAACGAGGAGGAATCGAAGCCCGCGCAGCTACCGCGCACGGTAGAGTAAGGGTAATAAACGAGGTCGGGCCGGCCGTCGCGGTCGACGTCGTCGAGCGCGTCGATCTTGGGCGGCGCGCTCGGCATTGGCCGCGCGACGTCCCCGCGCGTCGTCAGCAAGAGGGCGGCGTCGTTCGAGGGGCCCTCGTGCTCGCGGCCGACACGGCGCAAGAAGAGCTCGGGCTCGCCGTCGTCGTCGTTTTCGGCACTTAGCGGCAATTTCCAGTGACAACTGAAATCACGCTCGCCCCGGCCCCCGCGCCGACCCGAGCGCGACGGCCCGACGCGCGCCAGCGCCCGGCCAAAACCCGGTTGGAATACCTAACCCTCGGCTCGCTCGCGTCGGCCCGGGCGCGGCGTCCGTCGTTCTTTCCGTTGTTCTTGGAAACCAACGCCGATTGCCGAAATCGAGCCCCCCCGAACTGGCCCCCGTACGCTAGGCCCACCCCGAGGGGTGCGCAGCGCTTGACAGGCGCCAGTGGCCAACGCACACCCCCAACACAATGAATGATCGTTCTTCCAACTGGGGCGCATGGTCGCTTCTTCTTGTCATCTTCAGCGGGTGCGTTCACGATGAAGGCACGCAGCCCGACGCTGCCCCGACCACCGACGCGTTCGTCACCGAATCGCCCGAGGTCGACGGTAAGACCGGTATCACCCCCCCCGGCCTGGTTTCGTACCTAACCGGCAACGGGGCCGACGTTAACGTCTCACCCGACGGCCCCGGCCTTATCTTGATGGGCGGCGGCCCTGACGTCGATGAGGCCTTCGAGTGGTGGCGCCCCAAGCTGCGCGGGGGTGATGTTGTGGTGCTGCGCACCTCGGGCGCCGACGGGTACAACGACTACCTTTACAGCGACATCGGCGGTTGCGACTCGGTCGAAACGCTGCTCGTCACGAGTCGCGAGCTTGCCAATAGCAACTACGTTTCGCAGCGCGTCGCCCAGGCCGAGGGCATCTTCATCACGGGCGGCGATCAGGCGACGTACCTGAACGCCTGGAAGGGTACGAAGCTCGAGGGCGCGCTGCAGCACGCTTGGGCGCGCGGCGCGATCGTCGGCGGCACGAGCGCGGGCTGCGCGGTGCTCGGCGAATTCGCTTACGCCGCCTACCAGGGCTCGGTCTTTTCATCCGAGGCGCTCGCCAACCCGTACGACCCGCGCGTCACGCTCGAGCGCGATTTCGTCGACTTCCCTCCCCTACGGAGCGTTATCACCGACACGCATTTCGCCGCCCGCGACCGCATGGGTCGGCTCGCCGCCTTCGTCGGCCGCGTGCTCGAAGACGGCTGGGCGTCGACGGTAACCGGGCTCGGGGTCGACGAAGCGACCGCCCTGCTCGTCGAGAGCGACGGATTCGCGCGCGTTGTCGGCGATGGGTACGTTTACGCGCTCGACGCGACGAGCGAGCCCGCAGTGTGCGAGCCGGGTGAACCGCTCACCTTGCGCGGCCTATCGCTCTACGCGCTGCGGGCGGGCGACACGATTCGCCTGCCCGACGGCAGCGCGAGCGTCAACGCCGAGCCCCTCGACGTCGTCGAGGGCGCCTTGAGCCCCGTCGACCCTTACTGAACTGGCGCTTCGGTCGGGGCGACGCTGGCCGCCACGTTCTTTTCAACACCGAAATATCGAGGGCTTCGGCCGACGCCGAGTGTCGCCTTCGGCCGATGGCGGCCCAACCTTTCGGGAAACCCCTCGTTCACCGACCCACGCTCTCCGAAGGGTCGACAGCGCCACGACGACGTACCTCGCCGGCCTTTCGCCACACCGTTGCGAGCCAGGGCTGCTCGCTGCGGGGGCGGCCGGGCAGGCGGTAGTCGTGCTCGATCTCGTCGAGTCCGGCCGCGGTGACGTACGCGCGCCAGGCCTCAAGGGTATGGTAGGCACCGTAAGGGTCTGTCAGAAAACAGTTGACGGATGCGCCTGTCTTGGCCAGAATTGGCTACGCGGCCAGCCCTGTCGACGAGGTCGTTTTCTGCCAGCCCCTAAGGACGTGTCCCAGAATAACTTCCCTTTTTTGCCAAGTCGGGGAGACAACTTCGCGCTGCGGACAGTTGTGAGATTGGGGAGGCATTTGGGGGACACGTCCAGAGGGCGCGAGAAGGCGTTTTCATTCAAAAGAGCGAGGCTCATTCATGCGAATAACACGAATGTTTGGGTGTTGCGTGGTATCGATCAGTGCGCTAAGCTGCACGTCGGGTGAGGGCGTCGGCGAGACGCCGAGCGGCGCTGTCCTCGCCACGGAGAGCGACCCTCCGAGCGACCGCAAAGGACCCGCTCCGACCTGCGACCCCTTCGGCGTCCCCATCGTCAACAAGACGATCCCGACTGCGAAGCAGGTCATCGGCATCAATCTCGGCGAGCGGGACATCACCACCGCCGAGTCTGATGCCTACCTTCAGGCCGTGGCCAACGCCAGCCCCCTGGTGACGTCCGGCTCGGCCGGAACCTCAGTCAAGGGTCGCGACCTGCGGTACGTCGCCGTCGGCAATCCAAAGTGGATCAGCACGGCCGGCCTGCGTCAGCTCTCCCAAAACATCCGGGCCATCCGCGACCCGCGGACGCCCGAGCACCAGGCCCAGCAGCTCATCAAGCGGACCCCTCAGGTTCTCTGGGTCGCCGGCAACGTCCACGGCACGGAGGAGAGCGGCACCGACGCCTCCCTGCGCGTGCTCTACGAACTGGCCGCCCGCGTCGACTGCGCCGCCACGAACATCCTCGACAACGCGGTCGTGTTCATTCTGCCCACGCAGAACCCCGACGGGCGCGAAGCCGACACCCGCCGCAACGCCTACGGCTTCGACATGAACCGCGACTGGTTCGCCCGCACCCAGCCCGAGACTGACAGCAAGATCGAACTCCTCCGGCAGTACCCGCCGCAGCTGTTCATCGACGCCCACGAGATGGGCCCACAGACGTACTTCTTCCCGCCCAACGCCGATCCGGTCTACCACGAGATCGGCGAGCAACCCCTGGACTGGATCTACAACCTTCACGGCGATGCCTTGACCGCGGCCTTCACTCGGTTCGGCTACCCGTTCTTCAACGGTGACATCTACGACCTCTTCTACATGGGCTACGGCGACACCGTTCCCACGACCGGTTTCAACGCCGCCGGCATGACGTTCGAGAAGGCCAACGCCGATCCGACACCGGCGCGGGTGCAGGAGCAGTACGTCGCCATCTGGGCGTCGCTCACTGCCGCGGCGAGCGAGGGCGACCGGCTGCTGCGCGACTGGCGCAGCGAGTTCGTCACGGCGCAGCGGCAGGGCCGCGACGGCATACTGGAGCCGAATCAGCTGTACTTCGAGGACGGGGAAATCACCAACCAGGTGCCCGACTTCCGCATTCGCCACTACTTCCTGCGCACGGACGACCCGGCCAAGGCCAACGAGATCGCCCGCGTCGTCCGCCGGCTGCAGCGGATGGACGTCGACGTGTACCAGTTGACCGGGGAGCTGCAGGTTAGCGACTTTACCGCGTACGGCCGGCCAGCGGCGGACACCGTCCTCCCGAGTGGTACCTATTGGATCCCACTGGAGCAGTACCAGAAACACTGGATCCACGCGATGCTCAGCGAGAACACGTACGGCCCCTTCCCCTTCGCCTACGACGTCACGGCGTGGAGCAGCCCGCTGCTGGCCAACGTCGACGGGGGCCGCTCCGGCCTGGAGCTGGCCCCGCAGGCGCGCGCGGTCCCCCCGATCGCCGAGCCGGCGCCGGAGCCCCTCGAGTCGGTCCCGACCGTCGCGGTCTGGCAGGGCAGTGTGACGTCGGGCACCGCCATCGAGTCGGCCGGGTGGCTGCGGTGGTACCTCGACAGCCGGTTGCAGCAGCCGTACGCCGACGTCACGGCCGCCAGCATCGCCGCCGGCGCGCTCGCAGGCGTCGACGTGCTCGTCGTCCCGACCGCCTCGGACAACACGCTCGCGGCCGCCCTCGGCCCGTCCGGGCAGGCCGCGCTCGCTCAGTGGGTCCGCGACGGCGGCACACTCGTCGCTTTCCGCACCTCGGCGCGACTGGCCGCGACCCTCGGCCTCACGACCGCCACGTGGACGGCCTCGACGGCGGACATACCGGGCTCACTCGTGCGGTTCAAGACCGATGCCGCCAGCTCGCTCTTCGACGGCGTCGGCCCCACCGCGTACAACATGGTCGAGTTCGACGACATCTGGACCGCGACGGTCTCCGGGACGGCCGCCGCTTCGTACCCGGCGGCCGTCGAACTCGACTGGTTCGTCTCCGGGTTCGACAACGGAATCGAGGAGATCGCCGGCTCGGCGGCGATCATCGACGAGGTCGCCGGCGCCGGCCGGGTCGTCCTGTTCGCCTCCGACCCGAACTACCGGGCCTTTACCGACGGGACGCAGAAGATCCTCCGCAACGTCCTGCAGCGCGCGGGCACAGAGACGCCGGCGATCGTCGCGGCGACCCCGTCGTTGCCGGCGAAGTCGACGCCCGCGGCCGGCGCGGCAGCCACGAGCGGGGCTGCTTCCGCCAGCGGCGTGTTCTTGCCCGACGCGCTCGTCATCGAGGTGGACGCGACGGTCGAGAGCCGAGTCCGGGATCTGCTCGCCGCGCACGGCGCCAATGCCGAGGTCCGGTCCCGGGGCGACTCGGTGAGCTTCCGCGTCGCCCTCGGGGGGCTCGGCGGCGAAGAACACCCGTGGGCCAGCGACGTGGCGAGGGAGGTCAAGGCGCTGGGCAAAGCCGTTCGCCTAATCCGACTGCCGTAGCACGACGCTCGGAGCGGGGTAAGCAGGGTTATCGGGTCGCCCCCATAGGCGTTAGCCACTTTTCGCCGGGAGACGATGGCGGTACAGGGGGCCATGGTCAACGACGCACCGCCCACCCCTCCCGCGCCGACGAGCCCGCCGTCGTGGGACCTGATCCGCGCCGAGCTGCCTGAGGGGTGGCGCGAGCATGGCGGGGAACATGACTGCCTGAGCGCCGAAAACTTGGCCAAGTTTTTCGCGGCCTGGCAAAGGCCGGGCGATGGCCGACCTGGCGCTCGTCCCCCCGCTCCGGCGCGCCCTGCGCTCCGAACTCGCCCCCGACCCGCT
>DASTPP010000369.1:0-23546 GCA_035762175.1 Polyangiaceae bacterium
GTCGGCGAGCGCCTCGATGATCAGCATGATGTAGGCGGGGCCGCTGCCCGAGAGGCCGGTGACGGCGTCGAGCAGCGACTCGTCGAGCACGGTGACGCGGCCGACGGCCTCGAAGAGGGTGCGGGCGAGGGCGAGGTCGGCCTCGGTGGCGTAGGTGCCGGGGCTGATGGCGGTGGCGCCGGCGAGCACCATGGCGGCGGTGTTCGGCATGGTGCGCACGACGCGGGTCTCGGGGGGCAGGTGGTGCTCGATGGCGGCGACGGGCACGCCGGCGGCGACCGAGATGAGCAGCGAGCCCGGGCGGACCTCGCTCGCGAAGGCGGCGAGCACCTTGTCTATGACCTGGGGCTTGACCGCCAGCACGACGACGTCGGCCTCGCGCACGACGGCGACGTTGTCGCGCGCGGCGCGGATGCCATATTGCTTGACGAGATCGCCCAGGCGGTCGCCGTGCGGGTCGCTCGCGAGAATGCGTTCGGGCGGCAAGAGCTTGGCGTGGAGCAGGCCCTTGATGAGCGCGCCGGCCATGTTGCCCGCGCCGACGAAGCCCACGGTACGATCGAGCATGGGGCGCATCGAAGGCGCGCCGGGGCGGGCGATCAATGAGAAAATGCCCCGGGGCCCCCCGGCGACGCGGGGGCGGCGGCGCCCTCCGCCCGGCCGGGCGACCTCAGTCGGGGCCCTTGAGCAGGCCGAGCTGGTCGTAGGCGAAGTGGTCGAGCGCCTCGCGCACCCGGGGGCCTTCGCCGACGGTGCCGAGCTCGGTCGCGGCGCGGTCGTGGCGGCGGGCGAGCTCGACGCGGAGCACGAGCGTGGGGTTCGCGGCGAGGGCGGCGGCCCAGGCGACGGCGAGCACGGCGCCCTTGGCCTTCTTGTCGAGCGGCAGCCGGTCGCTCAGGGCGGCGGGGGCGGGGCCGGTGAGCGAGGCGACGGCCTCGGGGCGGCCGGACGCGGGGATGGCGAGCTCGGCGATGAGGGCGGCGAAGAGGGCGGCGGGCAGGGCCTGGTCGCCGAGCACGAGGCGGATGGCGTCGAGCGCGGCGCGGCCGAAGGTCTGCCGGGCGTCGAGCTCGGCGCGCACCTCGGCGCGCAGGTTGACCGCGTCTTGCAGCGGCAGCGCGAGCTTGCCGGCGAGCACGGCGATGGCCTCTTCTTCGCGCGGATCGATGCCGTCGTGGGCGGCGGCGAGCCAGGCGCCGCGCACGAGCAGCGGGGCGAGCTTGGGGTCGAGCTCGCCGAGCACGTCGACCTGGGGGGCGGGCAGGGGGGCCTCGGCGAGCAGGTGCCGCGCCTCGTCGTCGGGCAGGCCGAGGCAGGCGACGAAGGCGGCGCGCTGGCGCTGCTCTTCGGGGGTGAAGGCCCCGTCGGCGCCCATGACCGCGCCCATCACGCGCAGCGCGAGGGTGCCGAGCCTTCGCACGCGCTGCGTCTCTTTGTCGCTCGGCTTCGAGGTGAAGAGGGCGCGGGGCCCGCGCGCGCCGCCGGCGAGGGTGACGCCGCGGGCCACGAGCTCGCCCATCGGCAGCCAGGCGGGCGCGGTGACGGGGGCGAGCGCCTGGCAGAGCGCGCCGAGCCAGGGCCCGAGCGCGGCCGGGCGCAGGGCGGGCTCGCCGCGCAAGAGCGCCTCGTAGGCGGGGGCGCGCCGCTCGGCGATCGCGCGGAAGGCGGCCTCGTCGGCCCCGGCCGAGGCGGCGAGGGCGAAGCAGAGGTCTTCGCAGAGCGCGGTGAGCGCGTCGGCGAGGCGCTCGCGCCGGGCGGGGGCGCCGCCGGGCGGGGGGGGCGGGGGCGAGGGGGGCGGGGGCGGGCCGGCCACGGGGCTCACACGATCGCGGCGATGGCCTGGCGCGACTCGCGATCTTTGAGCGTCTCGAGGACGATGACCGCGGTCTCTTCGATGGCGCGGCCCGTCACGTCGATGACCGGCCAGTTGTACTGCGAGAAGATCTTGCTCGCGAAGGCGAGCTCTTCGCGCACGTGCTCGCGCATCGCGTAGTTGGTCTCGGCCGGCATGCCGAGCTGGCGCAGCCTCGCCTGGCGGATCTCGCAGAGCTGGTCGATGCCGATGGTGAGCCCCACGATGCGGTCTTGCGGCGCGTCTTGGAGCTCGGGCGGGATGCCGATGCCCAGCACCAGCGGCAGGTTCGCGACCTTGATGCCGCGCTGGGCGAGCAGGGTCGAGAGCGGCGTCTTCGAGGTGCGCGAGACGCCGACGAGAATGAGGTCGGCCTTCTTGAAGTTTCTCGGCTCTTTGCCGTCGTCGCTCTTGACCGTGAACTCGACCGCCTCGATGCGCCGGAAGTACTCTTCGGACAGCGGCAGCGCCCCGCGCGGCTCGTTGAGCGGCTCGCGGTCGAGGAACTGCGAGAGCTTGCCGATGAGCGAGCCGATGAGGTCGACCGCGTCGATCTTGAGCTCGTAGCTCGAGGTGTGGATGTACTCGCGCAGCTCGGGGCTGACGACCGTGAAGACGACGAGCGCGTTCTCGCGCCCGGCGCGCTCGAGGATGGGCCGCACCGCCTCTTTGCTGCGGACGCGCGTGTGCAGCCGGAGCTCGGACCCCGCGCGCGGGAACTGCAAGAGCGCCGCGCGCACCGCCTTCTCGGCGGTCTCGCCGGTCGAGTCGCTCACCACGTCGATGAATCGTCCCGCCATTGTGTGTCACCTTCGCCCGGCGCGAGGGGGGCCGCCGGCGGCCCCGCCCCGGGGCGGGCTTCACCCCTTACCTCGCACAACACGGCCCAAAAGGCGATGCCCTCGTCGCCTGCACGCGCCGCGCCGTGCGGGCCCGAGCCCGGGCCGAGGCCGAGGCCGCCCTGCGTCGGCGCTGACACGCTACGTCCGCGCGCCCTCCGCGCGGGCCCCGCGCCACGCCCCCGCCGCGATCTCGTCGATCCCCGGGCCCCGCCGCCCCCGCTGCGCCGCCGCCCCCGCGATGCGCCGCGTCCCCCGCTGCGCCGCCGCCCCCGCGATGCGCCGCCGCCCCCGCTGCGCCGCCGCCCCCGCTGCGCCGCCCCCGCGATGCGCCGCGTCCCCCGCTGCGCTGCCGCCCCCGCTGCCCCTGCGATGCGCCGCGTCCCCCGCTGCGCCGCGGCAGCCGCGGTGCGCGGGCCCTCGGGCGGCGCCGGCCCGCGGGCGCCGCGGCGGGCTCGAGCACGACGCCAGGCCGCGCGTCGGCGCATCGGCTAGGATGGGCGCCGAGGGTACGCGTGGAGAGGCCCCCCGTTCTATCGTATCTACCGCCGGGGCATGACCCCTTCGCGGCCGGCGAGCGGGCGCCCGAGGCGCTCGCCTACTTTCGCGCGTACTGCGTGCTCAGCTCGCTGCTCTGCGGCGCCGTCGCCGCGCTGCTCGTCGCGGCGGCCGTCGGGGGCTTCGGGCCCTCGGCCCACGACCCCGACGACTGGCTCGCCCTCGTCTTCTGCGTCGTCGGGGCGCTCGGGGCGCTGGCCTTCGGCGCGGCCCACGTGGTCGGGGTGGTCGCCCCGCGCCGCCCCTGGGTGCACACCTTCGGCCTCGTCTTGCTGGCCGCGGGCATCTTGCTGCAGGGCTGTTGCTTCCCGCTGGCGATCGCCCTCCTCGTGTACTGGTCGAAGCCCGAAGTGAAGGCCTGGTTTCAGGGCCCCGCGCCCCCGGGCCCGGGCTGATCGAGCAGCCCGAGCGCGGCGAGGGCCCCGCGCGCGCCGGCCGCGTCGCGGGCGAACGAGACCCCCTCGGGCAGGGGTCGGGGGGGCGCCTCGGCCTCGTGGTCGGCGAGAAACCAGAGGGCGCGGGCGCCGACGCCGAGGGCGCCGCGCACGTCGGCCTCCCACGAGTCGCCGACGTGCACGAGCTCGCTCGCCGCGACGCCGAGCCGCTCGGCGGCCCAGTGAAAGATGGGCGCGTGGGGCTTCTCGAGGCCGAGCGCGCCCGAGTCGGCGACGCAGGCGAAGGCGCCCGCCCAGCCGAGCTCGGCGATGAGCCGCTCGAGCGCCCCCTCGGAGTTGGACACGACGCCGACGGGCACGCCCCGGCGCTTGAGCTCGCCCACGAGGTCGATCATGCCGGGCAGGGGGCGGCGCCAGAGGTTGCGTTCGCGCTGGTCACGAAAGAGCGCGTCGAGCGTCGCAGGGTCTGCGGCCTCGGGCGCGCCGCCGAGGGTGAGCGTCGTGGCGAGCAGGGCCTTCCAGGCGGCCTCGCCGCCCGCGCCCGCGGCGAGCGCGGCGCCGTAGGCGCGCCAGCCCTCGGGCAGCGCGGCGTCGAGCCGGGCGGGGTCGGCGCCCGGGCGGCCCCACGCGGCCAGCTTCTGGGCGAGGAAGGCGGGGTCGAACGACGCGAGGACCTGGCCGAAGTCGAAGGTGACGGCCCGGGGGGCGGGGCGCATGGGGGGCGGGCTCAGCCGAAGAGGTCTTTGAGCTTCTCGACGAAGGTCTTCGGCGGCGGCTGTTGCACCGCCTCGCCGAGCTCTTCGGCGAGGGCCTCGACGAGCTCGCGCCCGCGGGGCGAGAGGGTCTGGGGCACCTCGACGCGCACCTCGACGAGCTGGTCGCCGCGGCCGCCGGTGACGCGCTTGGGCAGGCCCTTGCTCTTGATGCGCAGGACGGCGCCGGGCTGCGTCGCGGGCGGGATGCGCAGCTTGCCCTTGCCGTCGAGGGTGGGCACGTGCACCTCGCCGCCGAGGCAGGCCTGGGCGAAGGTGATGGCGACCGAGCAGACGACGTCGTCGCCCGAGCGCTTGAAGACGGGGTGGGGCTTGACCCGGAGCACGAGCTCGAGATCGCCGGGGCCGCGGTCGGCGCGGGGCACGTTGCCGCCGCGCTCGACGAGGCGCGAGGTGTTGTCTTCGACGCCGGGGGGCACGGTGACGACGATGGTGCGCTCTTTGGTGACGAGGCCGGCGCCGCGGCAGGTGTGGCAGGGGTCGGTGACGAGGCGGCCCCGGCCCTGGCAGCGGGCGCACTCGCGCTCGACGACGAGGGGCAAAAGGCCCTGCGGCCCGCGCACGCGCCCGCGCCCGGCGCACTGGGGGCAGACGCGCGAAGGCGCGCCGTCGCGCGAGCCGCCGCCCTTGCAATCGCCGCAGATCTCGGTCCGCTCGTAGGTGAGCTCTTTCTCGGCCCCGGCGGCGGCCTCTTCGAGCGAGACCCAGAGCTCGCGGCGCAGATCGCCGCGGTCGGTCTGCTTGAGGCCCAGCCGCTCGAGCAGGTCGCCGAAGAGCCCGTCGAGCGGGATGCCCTGCGAGAACGAGCTGAAGTCGAAGGGCTGGGCGCCGCCGCGGCCGAAGGGCCCCTCGGCGCTGCCGAAGCGGTCGAACATGGCGCGCTTCTGCGGGTCGGACAGGAGCTGGTACGCGGCGTTGACCTCTTTGAAGCGGTGCTGAGCCTCGGCGTCGCCCGGGTTTCGGTCGGGGTGGTGGCGGGCGGCCAGGCGGCGGAAGGCCGCTTTCAGCTCGTCGGGCGAGGCGTCGCGCGGCACGCCAAGCACCTCGTAGGGGTTGCGCACCCCCAGGGCATAGCACGGCCAGGCCGCGGGCGGGCCCCGCGGGTGCCGGGGCGCGTCAGCCGGCCCCGCCCGACGCCGGGCCCCCGGGCCGCGGGGCCGGGCGCGCCCCGAGCTCGGCGAGGGCGCGCTTGACGACCTTGCCGGTGGGGTTGCGCGGCAGCGCCTCGAGGAAGACCACCTCGCGCGGCACCTTCGGGCCCGCGAGGCGCGCGCGGCAGTGCGCGACGAGGTCGGCCGCCTCGGGCGAACGCCCCTCGCGCGCGACGACGTAGGCGCGCACGCGCTCGCCCCACTCGTCGTCGGGCACGCCGACGACGGCCGCGTCGGCGACGTCGGGGTGCTCGGCGAGCGCCGCCTCGACCTCGGCGGGGTACACGTTGACGCCGCCCGAGATGATGAGCTCGCGCTTTCGGCCCGAGAGAAAGTAGCGGCCCGCGGCGTCGCGGCGGGCGAGATCGCCGACCGAGAAGTAGCCCGCGCGCGTGGCGGCGGACGTGGCGGCCTCGTTGTTGTGGTAGGCGTCGAAGGCCAAGGGGCTGCGGACGAAGAGCTCGCCCACCTCGCCGTCCGCGACCGGCGCGCCCGCCTCGTCGAGCAGGCGAATGTCGTTGCCCCGCAGCGCGCGGCCGATCGTGCCCGGCGCGAGGCGCAGGTCTTCGGGCGTCGCGAAGGTGACGAGGCCGGTCTCGGTGGCGCCGTAGAACTGGTAGAGCACGTCGCCGAAGGCCTCGAGCGCGGCCGAGGCGAGCGCGGGGGTCAGCGCGGCGCCGCCGACGAAGATCGCCCGCAGCGAGCGCGGCCGCGGCGAGGGCAGCTCGCCGCGGCGCGCGGCCTCGACCAGGCGGTAGAGCATGGTGGGCACGAGCGCGGCGTTGGTGACGCCGTGGCGCCGGACGGCCTCGTCGAAGCCGAGGGGGCTGAACTCTTCGCCGAGCACGACCCGGCCGCCGAGCAAGAAGGTGAAGTTGGCGAAGCCGTAGGCGGTCGCGTGGTAGAGCGGGCAGGCGGCGTAGTGCACGTCGTCGTGGTGCAGGGGCGCGGCCTCGAGGAAGCGCAGGGTCTGCGTGAGCGCGTCCCGCGGGAAGGTGCGCACCGCGCCCTTGGGGCGCCCGGTGGTGCCCGAGGTGTACATGACGAGCGAGCCGCCCTCGGGGTCGTCGTCGATCGCGCCCCCGGCCCCCGCCTCGGCGAGCTCGTCGAAGGCCACGAAGCGCCCGGGGTCGCCCCCGACGACGACGAGGCGCCCCGGCTCGAGCCTGGGCGCCACGGCCTCGGCCGCCGCGCGCGCGTCGGCGTCGGCGAAGAGCCAGCGCGCGCCGCTGTCGGCGAGCACGTGCCCGAGCTCGTCGGGCGTCGAGCGCCACGAGACGTTGACGGCGGCGGCGCCGAGGCGCCCGAGCGCGTACTGCAGCGCGAGGAACTCGGGCCGGTTCTTGACCATGACCGCCACCGGCTCGCGCCGCCCGACGCCGCCCCGGCGCAGCGCGGCGCCCAGCCGGTCGACCAGCGCGTCGAGCTCGCCGTAGCGGTAGGCGCGGCCGCGGGCGAGCAGCGCGACGCGCTCGGGGGAGTTCTTCGCGTGCAGCCGCAGCGCCGAGGCGGGGTTGACGTGGCCGCGGCCGAGCGAGGCGAGGGCCGCGCGCACGCCGGGCCAGCGCAGGGCGCGGCCGAGGCCGGTCTTGCCCAGCACGCGCGCGCCGGTGCGCATGCGGTCGAGCTCGAGGGCGATTCGTTCGCGCGCGGTCGCGCCGGGGCCGAGGGCCATGGCGCGATCTTGCCCGCTCGTCCCGGGCACGTCACCCGGGAAACGTACGGCGCCCGCCGCCGGCCCCGCGGGGGCGCCGCTCCGGGCTGCCGCCCGGCCCGCCATCGTGCGCCGGAGGCCCTGGCCGCGCCGGCCGCCCGCTCACTGCAGCACGGAGCACGCGTCGGGGATGCACTTCGACACGCCCGGCGGCGCCTGGCCCTTCTGGGCCGCGCAGGCCGCCCAGCCGCTCTCGGGCGTGCCGTCGTCGAGCCCCGTGCACACGAGCCTGCCGGTGCTCACGTTCACGTTCCGCCCGCCGTGCGCGCCGCTCGACGTCGAGATCGAGGAGAGCATCGGCACCCCCGACGCTTGGCCGCCGATCGTGCCGGGGATGAGCACGTTGGCCGGCGCGCCGCAGGTCAGATCGCGCTTGTCCGAGAAGCCGCCGACCACCGGCAGGGGCCCGCCGCCGGTGCCCAGATCGAGCACGTTGTGGCCGTAATGCTCGCCGTACCAGTCGGACCCCTCGCCCGGGGTCGGCGGGCGGCACCAGCCGCCATGCGTGAAGGTGGTGCCCGAGCGAGTGAAGGTCTCCCAGAGGCCGTGCCAGCGCCCGGCGCGCACGGTGATGGTGCCGACGCGGCGGCCGCCGCGCGAGTTCCGCAGCGTGTAGTTGAGCGTGTACTTGCCCTTGCTCTTGGGCGTGAAGCTCAGCATCGGCTTGGGCGCGCCGGGCGGGCGCACCAGCTCGAAGGTCGGCCGCGGGTCGATCGCGGCGGCGACCCATCGCAGATCGTGCGGGTCGTACGTCCAGTGCGGGAAGGGCGCGCCCGGCGGGGACATCTTCTTGGCCGGCTCTTGCAGCCGGACGGTCGACCCGTCGCTGGGGCCCGCGGCGACCCAGGCGTTGAGGTACCAGTCGTCGTCGGTGTCGAGCCCGGTCAGCGCCGGCACGAGCACCTCGTTGCCGACGCCGGTCAGGTACTCGAGCGCGCCGGGCGCCGGGCAGGCGTCGTCGTCGGGGTGTAGGACCGACGCCGGCTCGCCGTCGGGGCAGGTCGGGGCGTCGAGGCAGCCGACGAGGTTGCGGTTGCGGGCGACGAAGAGAAGGTTGTAGGGGTTTTTCTCTTCGACGGCCCCCTCGGCCACCCAAAGGTTGATGGCGTTCTCGAGCACCTTCCAGTCGTCGCGCACGCGCTCCGCGTCTTCGGCCGCCTCGGACGTGCCCCAGCGCGCGGGGCTGACCCAGAGCATGTCGGGGACGTGATCGGGCTGCTGGTTGTGCACGCCGGGAATGGGCTCTTGGGTCGCCGGGTCGAGCATGCGCAAGAGCTTGCGATCGCCCTTGAGCCGCACCTCGAGCCCCGTCGACGGCAGGCAGACGTCGGCCTCGATGGGGGGGCCGGGGTTCGCGTTGATGTCGGCCACCTGGTGGGCCTTGCCGACGGCGATGTGGCTGAAGCAGTCGTAGCCGTAGAGGTCGACCAGCTCGAAGCCGACGGCGGGGAAGTCATTGGCGCGCAGGCCCTCGGCCCAGGGGTGCGAGAAGCCCGGGGCGTAGGCGACGAAGGGCGCGTCGGCCGGGTACACGACGTCGGCGCGGGGCAGCTCGCAGCCCGGGCAGTCGGGGGCGGTCACGAAGCGGACGCTGTCGGCGGCGCGCCAGGCGGTGTTGAACGCGGGCACGACGGTCTTCCAGCCCTGGCGGGACGTGAGGGGGCTGAGCTGGGGGTCGCCCGGCGCGCGGAACTCGACGTGGACGCTGCACTGGGCCGCGTGCTCGAACGCCTTGAGCGCGGTCGACGACTTTTCGCGGAACGCGTAGCGGAGGCGCGCGTACGCGCCGACCGGGGGCGGCTTCGGCAGGCGCACGTGCAGCCGCGAGCCGTTCTGCGAGAAGGCCGCGGGCAGGTCGGGGCTGCTCGCCTCGACGACGTTGGCGGGGCCGACGGGCGGCGTCGACAGCGAGCGCGCGGGGCGGGTCTGAAAGTCGTTGCGCACGAAGTCGACCTCGAACTCGCCGATGTCGTTCGGCACGAAGACGACGTCGTCCTGGCAGACCGGGGGCGCCATGTTGCCGTACTTCATCGCGGCCAGCGAGTTGCGCGGGTCGAGGAAGCCCTGGCCGTGGACGTCGGCCGGGCTGCGCCCCGCGCGGTCGACGCCCCAGAGCGCCGACTGGGCCTTGACGAGGCTCAGGTCGACGAGCGGCGTGTTGGCGCCGAGGTGGGCGAGCGCGAAGAGCGACTGCACGGCGTCGTCGGTGAAGCCCGCCAGGGCCATCACCTTGCCGATGGGGTCCGGCTTCCAGTTCCAGAAGTATTGGAACAAGCTCGTCCCCAGGAAGGGCACGGGGTCGCCCTCGAAGCTGACCCAGGTGAACTGGTGGCCGTAGTTGCTCGCGGCGGCGAGGTTGGCGAACGACCAGAGGGGCATGGGGCGGCCGGCGACGCCGAGGCCGCCGCCGACGGTGACGTCGCGCTGGCGCAGCATCGCCGCCGCGGCCAGGAAGGGCCCCCTGTCGGCGATCTCGGCGGGCAGGCCCTGGAAGACGCCCGACTCGGGCGCGAGCAGGTCGCCGCCGAGCAACAGGGGCACGAGCGAGGCGATGTTCGAGCCCTGGCTGTGGCCGGTGAAGAAGATCTGCGAATGCTCGGGGATCGTGCCGCTCGAGACCGCGTGCTCGAGCGCCCGGGCGACCATCAGCATGTAGGCCGACTGGGACGCGAGGTTGATGTCCTGGGTCAGCAGGTTCTCGTTGTTGTCGTTGACGTTGTTGTCCCAAAACGAAGGGATGCTGCCGGCGATGACGAACCAGTATTGCGGGCGCACCGGGGTGCCGGGCGGGGTGGCGCGGTAAATCTTGATCGAGGCGCCGTCGGCGGTGCGCCACGGGTAGGCCGAGTAGACGATCTCGCGGGTGAAGTCCTGCACCGTCCGGACCGTGACCTTGGTGCGGTCTTCGCGGATCGCCGGGTCGATCTGGACGACGTCGCAGCGATCGACGGACGAGAAGTCGGTCGGCGCCTCGATGCTGCCGACGGGCGTGAACAGCGAGCCGCCGACCTGCCGTTCGGTCGACGCCTGGCTGTCGGGCGAAGGGGCCTGGGGCGCGGAACAGCCGGCGGCGGCGAGCGCGAGGGCGAGTACGCCCGACCGGGCGGGCCGTTTGGAAGAGAAGCGAACGGGGGTGGGTGGGGGCATCATGCTCCCCAGACAGGGCGGGCGGCGGGTGGTTGCGAGAAATCGGAGCGCCTCGGGTCGGGCACCCCGCCGGCGCACCGGGCGCGCCCGGCGCGCGCGTCCGAAGTGGCGGGGCGGTGGCCGCGCGCCCTCGCGCCCCCCCAGGCGGCCCGGGGCGGGCGCGTGCCGCCCGGCGCCGCCCCGGGCGCCCGCCGATCGCGCCCCGGCCCGCGGGCGGCCCCGGGGGCGCCGGGCGCGGAAATGCCCCTGGGCATTTGCCGGGCGGCGCCGTAGGGTTGGGGGCCATGAACAGCCGGCCGCCCGCCGATCGTCGCGTGTCGAACCGCGCGCCCATCGAGCTGAAGGTCGAGTACAAGCGCGTCAACACGTTCTTCGCCGATTATACGAAGAACATCTCGAAGGGCGGCACCTTCATTCGCACCGACAAGCCGCTCGAGGTGGGCACCGAGTTCGTCTTCGCGCTCGCCGTGCCGGGCGTGGCCTCGCCCCTGCGCCTGCTCGGCAAGGTGCAGTGGGCGGTGCGCCCGGGCGCCGACGCCGACGAGGGCCCGCCCGGCATGGGCATCGAGTTCCTCTACCAGAGCGACGACGATCGGCGCGCCGTCGCCGACGTCGTCGAAGAGCTGATGGTGCGCGAGCTCGGCGAGGGGCTCGCCGCGCGGCTGCTCGGGCGCGGCCCGGGCGGCCCCGGGGCGCCGGGCCGGGGCTAGGCTCGGTCGGGCGAAGGCTCCCGTCGCCCGGCGCCCGATCTGCGGCGCCGGCACGGCCCGCGGGGGGGCCTCGAACTCCGGGCGGATTCCTTCGCCCCCCGCGGGCCGCGCCGGCTGGCGCCTCGGGCGCCGAGCTCGGCCCGCCTTCGCCCGACCGAGCCTAGAGCACCGCGTCGCCCTCGGGCCCGACCACGCGGTCTCGCCCGGCGGCCTTGGCCCGGTAGAGGCGCGCGTCGGCGATGCCGATGAGCGCGGCGCGGTCGGGGCGCGCCGCGCAGCACGTGAGCGAGGCGACGCCGGCGCTCAGGGTGACGTGCAGGGCCTTGCCCTGGAAGTGGACCGGGGTCTGCGCCACCGTCTGCCGCAGGCGCTCGGCGAGCTTGAGGCCCGCGTCGAGGGCGATGGCGCGCGCGACGATGACGAACTCTTCGCCGCCGTAGCGCGCGAGCAGGTCTTCGGCCCGCAGGGCGCCGCCGAGCAGGCCGGCGACGTGCCGGAGCACGACGTCGCCGGCCTGGTGCCCGTGGGTGTCGTTGACGCGCTTGAAGTGGTCGACGTCGGCCATGATGACCGTCAGCGGCGTGCGGTGGCGCAGCGCGAAGGCGACCTCGGCTTCGAGCCGCTCGTCGAGGTGCTTGCGGTTGAAGACGCCGGTCAGGCCGTCGCGCATCGAGGCCTCGTAGGCCCGCACGAGCGCCTGCTCTTCGTCTTCGGTCACCAGGGCGAAGCGCAGCGAGGTGCCCGTGCCGAGCTGCAGCCGGTCGCCGTCGCGCAACGACGCGGGCTTGCGGCCGGTGGGCGCGCCGTTGACGAAGCTGCCGTTGGTCGAGCCGTCGTCGTGGAAGATGTACTGGCCGTTGACGTACATCAGCCGGGCGTGCACCCGCGAGAGGCTGATGTCGTCGAAGCGGTAGGTGCACTCGTCGGCCCGGCCGAGCGTGATGATGGCGCCCGGGGGCAGGGCCATGACCCGCCCCGCGTCGGGGCCGCTCAGCACCGAGAGCACGCCGCGCGAGCGCTCGACGGGGCTGGCGGCCTTGGCGACGATCGTATCGAAGGACCCGACGTGCGGCTCGGCCGGCGTCTCGACCTCGGGGCGGGCACGCCCGGGCGGGCGTTGGGCTGCCATGCGCCGGGGATCATCAGTTCTCGACGGGGGGGATGTAAAGACGTAACGACCCGGCCCCGGCGGGGGCCCCCGGGCGGGTGTGCGTTTCGGTGCGCCCCCGCCCGGCCGGCCCCCGGCCTTCGGGGGCGCCGACGCGGCGGCGGTAGTCGCGCGGCGACTCGCCCGCGAAGCGCTCGAAGGCCCG
The DNA here is from genome assembly GCA_035762175.1 of Polyangiaceae bacterium. Taxonomy (GTDB): domain Bacteria; phylum Myxococcota_A; class Polyangia; order Polyangiales; family Polyangiaceae; genus DASTPP01. The sequence continues at coordinate 12,453 of DASTPP010000369.1, forward strand.
GCTAAAGGCCCCGAGGCTCTCGAAGCCCACGGCGAAGGCGGTCTCGGTGACCCGGGCCCCGGGGCGGGCCAGCAGATCCATCGCTTTTAGCATGCGAGCGTCATGCAAGAAGCGCCGCCAGGTCGTCTGGGCCTCGGCCGCGAAGCGCCGCGCCAGCGTGCGGGTCGAGAGCCCCGCGGCGCGCGCCACCTCGCCCGCCGCGAGCGGCTCGTCGATGCGGTCGAGCATCAGGCGCATGGCGCGCCCGAGCTCGGGCGAGCGCGCCGACGGCAGATAATAGGGCCGCGCGTCGCCGAACCACTCGCCGAGCAGCGCCCCGAGCGCCCCGAAGAAGGCGCGCGCCAGCGGGTCGGCCGCGCGGTGCGAGGGGCCCCAGCGCATCGCGTAAAGAATCATCTCGCGCGCCAGCGGCGAGACCGAAAAGACGCGGGGCGCCTCGGCCTCGGGCGCCGCGCCCCCGGGGTCGAGGTAGACCGTGCGTAGCGCCACCGGCGCCGTGGCGCGCACCCGATGACGCATCGCGGCCGGGATCCACGCGGCGCGTTGCGGCGGCAAGAGCCACTGCGCCCCTTCGACCTCGAGGTGCAGCGCGCCCGAGGCCGAGTAGAGCAACTGGTGCTTGCGGTGCGCGTGCCAGCGCGACGCGAAGGGCTCGAGCTCGTCAGCGAGGCCGAAGGCGGGCGCGTCGACGGCGTCGACGTCGACCACCGGCGTAGCGGGGCGGCCCATGCCCGAACCCTTATCGGCCCCGCCCCGGCCGGCGCAAGCCCCGACCCTCAACCCCCCGCCGCGATCTCGCCCGCCAGGCCGTAGACGCCATACTCGATGAGATACGAGAGCGCATACTCGGGGAAGGCCGACGCGATGCGGCGCGCGAGCTCTTGGTGGTGCTCGGCCGCCCGCTCGCCCGCGAGCTCGGCCTTGCGGGGCCCGAGCGAGCCGACGTACTCGCGCACGATCGACTCGACGCGCTCGAGGTACGCCTTCTCGTCGGCGACCGCGGCCTCGACCGGCGCCGCCTCGCCGCGGCCCCCGTAGACGGTGGTGCCGGCGAAGCCCGACGCGAGCTCGTCGAGCGCCGCGCGCCACGAGCCGAGGTCGGGGTCGGGCTTGCCCCCGCGGATGCCGCCCTCGAGCCAGGCGTGCGCCCGGTGGTGCACGAGATCGCCGACGACGAGGGCCTTGAGCGCGGGCACGTGCGCCACGGTCTGCGTGGTCGTCACGCCGCCGTGGGCGAGCTCGCGCAGCTCGACCCTCGCGCCCCCGCCGAGCGGCAGCTCGTACGAGCCGCTGAAGGTGACGTCGATGACCGGCGGGGGCGGGTACGACTCGGGCGTGAAGGTCTTGGCCACGGTCGTAAAGTAGCCCTTCTTGTACGCGTAGACGCCGGGCACCGCGTCGCCCGTGGCGCGGCTCGCGACCACCTTCGCGCCGAGCTCGCGGAAGGGCCCCACGCCCTGGAACTTGTCGGGGTTCGGGTGCGTGATGACGACGTAGGTGATGGGCGAGGCGGTGTGGGCGCGCACGTCGTCGATGAGCGCGCGGGCGTGCCCCTCGGTGAACTGCGCGTCGAAGACGACCACCTCGCGGCCGGTGTCGTAATAGAACGAGTGCGTGTCGAAGCCCGCCGGGTCCGAGGTGAAGGTGTAGAGTGTGCCGGCGGCCGGCCCGGCGCCCGCCCCGGGCCCCTTGTCGTCGCCCCCCGAGTCGCAAGCGAAGAGGCCGAACGAGAGCGAGACGAGCGAGGCGGCGAGCAGCGTACGGGTGAGCATGGCGGGGTTCCTCCGGGGCGGTGCGGGCGGCCTTTGGGGCCGCCGCGTCGTTGTCGTGGGCCCAAGGTAGGGGGGCGGCGCCTGGCGCGCTTGCGCGCTTGGGCCATAAATTTGCTCGAACTCGCCACCCGTCCCGCCGGGCGAGGGTCGGCCCTTCGAGGCCTTGCGCTTCGGGGCCGCGCGGCGCCCACCCCGGCGCGGGCGAGGTTCGGCCCGCGACGTGCATCGAAGCCCCTGCCCCCCATGAACGCCCCCCTCGTGACGGTGACCCCTGCGGGCCTCTTCTGCGAACGGGGCGGCTTCTACATCGACCCCTGGCGCCCGGTCGATCGGGCGCTCTTGACGCACGCCCATTCCGACCACGCCCGCGCGGGCATGGGCTCGTACCTGGCGGCCGCGCCCGGCCTCCCCTTGCTGCGCAAGCGCCTCGGCCCCGAGGCCCGCGTCGAGACCCTGCCCTACGGCGAGCGGGCCACGCTGGGCGGCGTGCGCGTGTCGTTTCACCCCGCCGGGCACGTGCTCGGCTCGGCGCAAATTCGCCTCGAGGCGGGCGGCGAGGTCTGGGTCGTGACGGGCGACTTCAAGCGCGCGGCCGACCCGACCTGCGCCCCCTTCGAGATCGTGCGCTGCCACACGCTCATCACCGAGGCGACCTTCGCGCTGCCCATCTACCGCTGGGCCCCGGCCGCCGAGGTGGCGCGCGAGGCGCTTGCGTGGTGGGCCGAGGGGCAGAAGGCGGGGCGCAGCTCGATCCTCTTCTGCTACGCGCTCGGCAAGGCGCAGCGCCTCTTGGCCGAGCTCGGGCCCCTGCCCGACGGCCGGCCCGTGCTCACCCACGGCGCCGTCGAGGCCGTCGTCGCGTGCTACCGCGAGGCGGGCGTGGCGCTGCCGCCGACCCAGCAGGTCACCGCCGAGCTCGGGCGCGAGGCGCTCAAGGGCGCCCTCGTGCTCGCCCCGCCCTCGGCCGACGGCAGCCCCTGGCTGCGCCGCTTCGCCCCGTACGAGAGCGCCTTCGCCTCCGGCTGGATGCGCCTGCGCGGCGCCCGGCGCCGGCGCTCGGTCGACCGGGGCTTCGTGCTCTCCGACCACGCCGACTGGCCCGCGCTGTTTCAAACCGTGCGCGACAGCGGCGCCGAGCGGGTGCTCGCGACGCACGGCTACGCCGACGTCTTCGCCCGGGCGCTCGCCGAGGGCGGCCTCGACGCCCGCCCGCTCGAGACCGCCTTCGAGGGGGAGGCCGACGTCGCGTGAAGCGCCTCGCCGAGCTCTACGACCTGCTCGACGCGACCACCTCGACCAACGCCAAGGTGCGCGCCATCGCCGACTACGTGCGCTCGGCCGACCCGGCCGACGTCGCCTGGGGCCTCTTCGTGCTGACCGGCCGCCGCCTCAAGCGCTTCGTCTCGCCCGTCTCGCTGCGGGTGTGGGCGGCCGAGGCCGCGGGGGTGCCGATCTGGCTCGCCGAAGAGAGCCATACCGCGGTCGGCGACTCGGCCGAGACCGCGTCGCTGCTCTTCGACCTCGCGCCCGGCGCGGCAACGCCCGTCGAGGCAGCGCCGGCCGAGGCCTCGCCGGGCGGGGCGGCGCCGGCCGAGGCCCTGCCGCCCGCCGCCCCGCCGCCGGACGACGTGCGGCCCGGGGCCCCGCCGACCGACGTCTTGCCGCTGCACCGCTGGGTGGTCGAGCGCCTCTTGCCGCTCTACAAAGACGACGACGAGGCGCGGCGCGCCAAGGTGCTCGCCTGGTGGCGCGAGCTCGACGGGCGTTCGCGTTACGTGCTGAACAAGCTGATGACGGGCTCGCTGCGCGTCGGCGTCTCGCGCACGCTCGTCGCGCGGGCGGTGGCCGAGGTCGCGGGCGCGCCGCAGGCCGTCATCGAGCACCGGCTGACCGGCCCCTGGGAGCCCACGCCCGCCTTCGTCGCGGCCTTGCTCTCGGGGCAGGGCGCCGAAGAGAGCCCGACCAAGGCCTACCCCTTCTACCTCGCCTCGCAGCTCGAGGGGCCGCCGGCCTCGCTCGGCGAGCGGCGCGAGTGGCAGGCCGAGTGGAAGTGGGACGGCATCCGGGCGCAGCTCTTGCGCCGGGGCGGGCAGGTGCACCTCTGGTCGCGCGGCGAAGAGCTCGTCACCGAGCGCTTCCCCGAGGTGACGGCGGCGGCCGCCACGATCGCCGAGGGCGCGGTGCTCGACGGCGAGCTGCTCGCCTACCGCGACGGGGCGCCCTTGCCCTTCGCGCTCTTGCAGAAGCGCATCGGCCGCCTCAAGCTCGGCCCCGCGGTCTTGCGCGAGGCGCCGGTGGTCTTTCTCGCCTACGATCTGCTCGAAGAGGGGGGCGTCGATCGGCGCGCCCTGCCGCTCGCCGAGCGGCGCGCGCGCCTCGAGCGCGTGGTGCGGGCGGCGGCCCCGCCGGGCGGCGGCGGCCCGCTGCTCGTGTCGCCGGTGCTCGCCGAAGACACCTGGGAGGGGCTCGAGCGGGCGCGCGAGGGCTCGCGGGCGCGGGGGGTCGAGGGGCTGATGCTCAAGCGGCTCGCCTCGCCCTACGGGGTCGGCCGCCGGCGGGGCGACTGGTGGAAGTGGAAGATCGACCCCTTGCACGTCGACGCGGTGCTCGTCTACGCGCAGGCCGGCACGGGCAAGCGCGCCAACCTCTTCACCGACTACACCTTCGCGGTGTGGAAGGGCGCCGAGCTCGTGCCGGTCGCGAAGGCGTACTCGGGGCTCGACGACGCCGAGATCGCGAAGCTAGACAGGTGGATCCGGGCGAACACCCGCGAGCGCTTCGGCCCGGTGCGGGTGGTCGAGCCGGCGCACGTCTTCGAGCTCGCGTTCGAGGGCGTGCAGGCGTCGCCCCGGCACAAGTCGGGCGTCGCGTTTCGCTTCCCGCGCATCGCGCGCTGGCGTACCGATAAGCGGCCCGCCGACGCCGACACCCTCGAGACCGTGCACGCCCTCCTGCATGCGACCCGCCCGCCGAGCCCCCGCCCCTGACGCCGCGCCCCGGCCCTTGCCCCGCTGGCTGCGGCGCTCGCTCTTCCACCCGCCGCCCCTCGCGTCGGCGCGGGCCTCGGCCGAGCCCGACGCCGCGCCGCGCCCGCGCCGCGTGCCGAGGCGCCGCGCGCCGCTCGCGCCGCCCCCGCCGGGCGCCGCGCTCGAGCAGCTGCGGGGCTGGTTCCTCGCGCAGGGCTGGGCGCCCTTCGCCTTTCAAGAAGAGGCGTGGGCGGCCTACCGGGCGGGCAAGAGCGGGCTTGTGCACGTGCCGACCGGGGCGGGCAAGACCTACGCGGCCTACTTCGGCCCGCTCGCCGAGGCGCTCGAGGGCGGGCGGCGGGGGCTTCAGATCGTCTACGTCACGCCGCTCCGGGCCGTCTCGCGCGACATCGAGCTCGCGCTCCGGGCGCCGGTCGAGGCGCTCGGCTACGGGCTCGAGGTCGAGAGCCGCACGGGCGACACGAGCTCGTCGGCGCGGCAGCGGCAGCGGCGGCTGCCGCCCGAGGTGCTCATCACCACGCCCGAGTCGCTCTCGCTCTTGCTCTGCCAGGCCGACGCCGCGGCCTTCTTCGGCGGCCTGCGGGCGGTGCTCGTCGACGAGTGGCACGAGCTCTTGTCGACCAAGCGCGGCACGCAGGTCGAGCTCGCGCTGGCGCGGCTGCGGCGCTTCGCGCCGGGCCTGCGAACGTGGGCGATGTCGGCGACGCTCGCCAACCTGGGCGAGGCGGCGCGGGCGGCGGCCGGCGAGGGCTCCGAGCCCGCGCTCGTCACGGCGTCGCTCGCGCGGCCCGTGAACGTCACGACGCTCGTGCCGCCCGAGGTCGACGCCTTCCCCTGGGCGGGGCACCTGGGCCTGACGATGCTCGAGCCCGTGCTCGAGGTGCTCTCGGGCCGGGGCACGACGCTCGTCTTCACCAACACGCGCGCCCAGGCCGAGCGCTGGTACCAGGCCATCGCCGAGGCGCGGCCCCGCTGGCGCGACAAGCTCGCGCTGCACCACGGCTCGCTCGACCGCGACGAGCGCGAGCGGGTCGAGGCGGGGCTGAAGGCGGGCACCTTCCGGGCCGTGGTGGCGACCTCGTCGCTCGACCTCGGGGTCGACTTCGCGCCCGTCGAGCGCGTCGTGCAGATCGGCTCGCCCAAGGGGGTCGGGCGCCTCCTGCAGCGCGCGGGGCGGGCGGCGCACCGGCCGGGGGCGCCGAGCGAGCTCTGGCTCGTGCCGACGCACGCGCTCGAGCTCGTCGAGATCGCGGCCGCGCGCTCGGCCCTCGCCCGCGGCGCCGTCGAGGCCCGCGCGCCGCTCGACCGGCCCCTCGACGTGCTCGCCCAGCACCTCGTCACCTGCGCGCTCGGGGGCGGCTTCCGGCCCGACGAGCTCTACGACGAGGTGCGCGGCACGTCGGCCTACGCCTCGCTCTCGCCCGACGAGTTCGGCTGGGTGCTCTCGCTCGTGCGCGACGGCGGCAAGGCGCTCTACGCCTACGCCGACTACCACAAGATCGCCGAGCGCGAGGGGCGGTACGTGATGGGCGAGGGCCGGCTCGCGCGCCTGCACCGGGCGAGCGTCGGCACCATCGTGGCCGAGGGCGTCGTCCACGTGCGGCTGCGGGGCGGCGCGACGCTCGGCACGGTCGAAGAGGGCTTCGTCTCGCGGCTCAAGCCGGGCGACACCTTTCTCTTCGCCGGGCGGCCGCTCGCCTTCGTGCGCCTGCGCGACAACGTCGCCGAGGTGCGCCCGGCGCCGGGGCGCGCGGGCCAGACGCCGCAGTGGCACGGCGGCCGCCACCCGCTCTCGCCCTCGCTCGCCGAGGCGCTGCGGGCCGAGTTCGGGCGCGCGGCGCGCGGCCTCGCCGAGGGGCCCGAGATGCGGGCGGCCGGGCCCATCCTCGCGGCGCAGGCGGCCCTCTCGGCGCTGCCCCGCGAGGGGCAAGTGCTCGCCGAGGTCTGCGAGACGCGCGAGGGCCACCACCTCTTCGTCTACCCCTTCGAGGGGCGCCTCGTGCACGAGGGGCTCGCCGCCCTGCTGGCCCTGCGCCTGTCGCGCGCGCGGCCCGCCACCTTCTCGCTCGCGGTCAACGACTACGGCCTCGAGCTGCTCTGCCCCGAGCGCTTCCCCTTCGCGGAGGCGCTGCGCTCGCGCGCGACCTTCGACGAGCGCGGCCTCGACGACGACGTCGCCGAGAGCGTCAACGTCACCGAGCTCGCCAAGCGGCAGTTCCGCGAGGTGGCGCGCGTCGCGGGGCTCGTGCACCAGGGCTTCGCCGGCCAGCAGAAGAGCGCGCGGCAACTCCAGGCGAGCTCGGGGCTCATCTACGAGGTCTTCCGGCGCCACGACCCCGACAACCTGCTGCTCGCGCAGGCCCGCCGCGAGGTCGTCGAGCGGCAGTTCGAGCGCGAGCGCCTGCGCTCGGCCCTCGCGCGCCTGCGCGCGAGCGAGTGGGTGCTGCGCCCCGTCTCGCGCCCGACGCCCCTCGGCTTCCCGCTGCTCGTCGAGCGCCTCGCCGCGACGCTCTCGAGCGAGACGCTCCTCGAGCGCGTCGAGCGCATGAAGCGCCAGTGGGCGGCCCCGTGAGGCGGCCCGCGGCGCGCCGCGGCGGCCGGGGCGACGCGGCCCCGCCCCCCCCGGGCGCGGCGGCCGAGGTCCGCGTCGCCGGCGAGCGGCTCGAGCTCCTCGCCGAGCGCGCCCTGCACTGGCCCGCGCGCCGGGCGCTGCTCGTCGCCGACCTGCACTGGGGCAAGACCGAAACATTCCGCGCCCACGGCATCGCCCTGCCCGACGGCACCCTCGGCGGCGACCTCGGGCGCCTCGCGGCCGCCCTCGAGCGGACCGGGGCACGCCGCGTCATCGTGTTGGGCGATCTCATCCACCATGCCACCGGCCTGACGCCCGCGCTCATCGACGCCATCGTCGCCTTCCGCCGACGTATGCCCTTTGAGCTCGTGCTTGTACGTGGAAACCACGACAAGGCGAGTCTTACCTTTCCGGCCTCGTGGGGCGTCGAGATCGTCGAGCGCGAGCTCGAGGACGGTCCCTTTCTCTTGCGCCACGAGCCCGTGGCCGCCGAGGGGCGCTACGTCTGGGCCGGGCACCTGCACCCGCAGGTGCGCCTCGTCGGCCGCGGCGACTCGCTCACCCTGCCTTGTTTTCACCTGGGCCGCGGCGTCGGCGTGCTGCCCGCCTTCAGCGAATTCACCGGCGGCCTGCTCGTGCGCCGCCGCCCCGGCGAGCGCGTCTTCGCCCTGGTCGAGGGCCACGTCGTCGAGACCTGACGAGAGCGGGTGGGCCCGCGCCGGGCCCCCCTTACGTCGGCCCGCCCGCGGCCCGCACGAACGCGGCGACATGTCGGAGCGTCGCTTCGTGGCAGAAAAGATCATTGTGCGCGGCCCCCTCGACGAGCTCGAGGCGCGCCGCGGGGAAGGCGCCCGCGAGCGCGTGCCCCATCGCCGCGGGCACCACGCCGTCGCGCGTGCCGTGCACGATGAGCACCGGCTGGCGGATCGAGGGGGCCTTGGCCAGGTTGTCGAAGCGGTCGTGCACCATCCAGCGCAGGGGCAAGACGGGCACGAAGCGGGCCGCGAGCGCGGGCACCGACGTGAAGGGCGCGAGCAAGACCAGGCCCCGGCCGTGGCCCCGGAGGGCCATCTCGGTCGCCACCGCGGCGCCGAGCGACTGGCCCTGCAAGACGAGGCGCCCCGGGTCGACGCCCTCGGCCGCCCGGACCAGGCCGATCGCGCGCTCGGCGACGTGGTAGAGCGCGCCCTCCGACGGCCGCTCGCGCGCGGCCAGGCCGTAGCCCGGGTATTCGACGAGCGCGACGCCGAGACCGAGCTCGCGCAGGCACTGAGCGAGGGGCACGCTGTCGGCGACCTGTTCGCCGTTGCCGTGAAAATGCACCACGGTTACAGCGCCGGGGGGGCCGGGCACGAGCAGCACGTGCACGTCGGGCACGCCCTTGACGCGCGCCGTATGGAGGTGCCCGCCGCGCAATTCGGCGGGCCGCGCCGAGCGCGGGGCGGGGTAGAGAAAGGCCCTTTGCAGCCCGTACGCGGTCAACGAGCAGACCGCGTAGCCGAGAGCGAGGGAGGCGAGAGGGTGCATGGCGTAGGGGGGGCGGGTAGGGAAGATCCCCCCCGTGTGATGCTAGAGTTGTTGCGCCCGCTCGTCGAACGCAGACCGGGTTCGGGGGGTTGGAATAATCCTACCTTTTCGGCCACGACAAGGCCGCAGAGCCTTGCATTAGTCGAGGGCCTTGTCGAAGATCGCATCATGAAGACGTCGTTGTCGGGAATCACCAAACGACCGAGCGATCGCGATCGATCGTCGCTGCGAAAGAGGGTCGGCGTGTTCGTGCGCAAGCGGCGCGAAGAGCTCGGCCTCTCGCAGGGCGACGTGATCCGGGCGCTCGGTTACGTGAGCCGCAACAGCGTCAGCAACATCGAGACCGGCCGCGAGGGCCTGCCCGCCAAGCGCATCTACGCGTGGGCCGACCTGCTGCAGGTCCCGCACGACGCCTTCTACCGCTTCGCCACCGGCGAGACCCGCCGGATGGAGCTCGACGGCGGCGCCCCCCCCGCGCCCGCCAGCGGCAACGGGTCGCTCAGCGCCGCCGAGCTCGAGCTGCTCGAGGCGTACCGCTCGCTGCCGTCGAAGCTGCAGCGGCAGCTGCGCACGCAGGCGCGCGAGTACTCCGCGAGCCTCGGCCCAGCGCACGCGCGCTAGTTTCGTCCGCCCGAAACCCGGGCCGGGTTTCGGGCGGGCGGCGCTCGCTTTGATCCGTCTCGTGCCGCCGCGCGCGGTCGGCATTCGCCCGGCGGGGCTAAGGGCGGGCCGGGGGCGGCGCGAGGGCCGAGAGCGCCTCGCGCACGTGGCGGGGCGAGGGCACGCGCAGGGCCGCGGCGCTCGGCCCGTCGCCGACGTGCACCGCGAACGCGCCCGGGGGCAGCGCGGCGAACATGTCTTCGTCGGTGCGGTCGTCGCCGAAGGCGATCACCGTCTTCGGCGCCCCGCCCCAGCCCTCGACGAGCGCCGCGACGACGCGCCCCTTGTTCACGCCGCGGGCGCGCACCTCGAGCACGCAGTCGCCCTCGAGCAGCTCGAGCGGGCCGCCTTCGAGCTCGGCCCGCAGCCGCGCCGCGAGCTCGGCGGCGGCGGCCCGGGCGGCCTCGGCGCGGGCGGCGGCGCGGTAGTGCCACCCGAGCGAGGCGCTCTTTTCTTCGACGAACGCGCCCTCGAGCGGCCGCGCGTAGCCCTCGAGCAGCGCGCGCAGGCGGGGCTTCCAGTCGGTGGGCACGCCGGGCAGGGCGCGCCAGGGGGCGCCGGGCGAGGGGCGCGTCCAGTAGCCGTGCTCGCCGTGCAGCGCGATCGGCAGGTGGCCGAACCAGGCCTCGAGCGTCGGCCGATCGCGGCCGCTGACGAGGTGCAGCTCGGCGCCCTCGCGCCCGGCGAGCGCGCCGAGCAGCTCGAGCAGCGCCGGGTCGGGCGCCGCGAGCTCGGGCCGCGGGGCGAAGGGCACGAGCGTGCCGTCGTAATCGAGCAGGAGGGCGAGGTCGCGGGCGCCCCGCCACGCCTCGAGCGGCAACGCGCTCGCCGGGCCCAACGTCGTCGTCGCCATCGGCCACGCTTCTAGGGCGCCCGCGGGGCGATGTCGAGGCGCGCCGCGGGCGGGGCCCCGGCGCGCGGGCGCGAGGCGGGCCGGGCACCGGGGCCCGCGCCGGGCGGGCGTGAGGCGAGCCGGGCGCCGGGGGCCCGCGCCGGGCGGGGGCGCGCGGCCGCGGGGGGGCGCCTCAGAGGTGCGAGCGGAACAGGTCGACGAGCTTCGCCTCGGGCACCAGCCCCACCTGCCGCGCCACCTCTTTGCCGCCCTTGAAGACGAGCACCGTCGGCACGCTCTGCACGCGGTACTTGTTGGCCACGTCGGGCACTTGGTCGATGTCGAGCTTCGCGACCTTCACGCCGTCGTGCTTCGACGCGACGTTCTCGATGATGGGCGCGAGCATCTTGCAGGGGCCGCACCAGGTGGCGCTGAAGTCGAGCAAGACGGGCTTGTCGGACTGCAAGACCTCACTCTCGAAGTTGTCCTTGGTCACTTCGATGACTTTGCTCGAGGCCATGGGGGCGCTTCCTTTCCGTTCCGTTCGTTCTGCGTCGCCGCCGGGGCGCGACCTGGTGGTGACACCGTTGCCACACTTTGACCCTCCGTCAAGAAAGGCGCCAGCGCGGGGCCCCGGCGCGGGCGGTGCTATGGTCGGCCCCATGACGGGCAGAAGGCTCGCGGCGCCGCCCCTGCGGGCGCCGAGGCGGCCGCCGGCGGGCGGCGGCGAGGGGGGCGCGCCCG
>DASTPP010000370.1:0-16600 GCA_035762175.1 Polyangiaceae bacterium
ACAGGGGCACGCAGCGGAAGCGCCGAGAAAAGAGCGGGTGGGTCGGGTCGAGGACGACGACGTGGTCGGCGTCGTCTAGACCGACGGATTCGGGGGGAGGGGGGGTATCAAGGAGAGGGCTCTCCACGCGGTCTCGAGCAGAATGGCCGTCGCCTCGTGCGGCGTCAGGGCGCCATTGACCACGAGCGCGCGGGCCTGGTCGGCCAGGCGCTTGGCCTTCTTGCTCAGGGCGGGCGCCTGGCTACGAAAGAACTCGGCGCGGCCGTCGGCCGACCCGTGCTCCCACCCCATCGAATAGGCGGCGCGCTCGCGCAGGAAGCCGAGGTCGCACTCGAGATCTTCGTACCAGTACCAGAGGGCCGGATCGTCGTGCTCGCGAACGACCTTCAAAACGCGCATGCCGGCGGCGGTCACCTCTTCGACCAAGGTGGGGTAGACGACGCGCGTTTCGAGGCCGTACAGAAAGGCGCCCTCGTCGGGGTCGGCGAGGCGGGCGTCGAGCTCGTCGGCGGGGCACAACGGCGGCGGCGGGGCCGCACCCTCGGGCCCGCCCTCGCCCGAAACGGGGGTGGGGGCCGGCTCGGCGGACGACGGGGGCGAGGGGGCCGGCAGCGGGCGTTTGCGATCGGTGCGGTGACGGGGTAGCTTCACCATCAAGTCTCTCCGTTCGTATGTAACGGGTGAGGCCCAGGTTCTCGCGTCGGTGCCAGCCGATGCGAGAGCCGCCTATGGGCGGGCGACGTCGAACCGCCTCGCGCCGTGCGAAGGCGCGTCGCCTGAACAGAAGACTAGCGTATTGCGGATAGAAGGCAATGCGCGCGTCGAGAAAGCGATGAAAAAAATCGGAGGGTGATGCGCGCAAGACGCATGCCACGCGCGCCCTTCGCCACGCGCACCGCCGTCGTGCCGCCGCCCGGCACCGTCGCCCGCGACACGCAAGCCGTGAAGGCCCGCTCTCGACGTGGTCGCCGACCAGCACCCTCGGCGTCGTGCAGGCGGCCCTACGCCATTTGGGGCGTGGGTTCAGGGGCGCCCCCTGCGACGGGGCGAGAACACCGAGGCCTGCGAGCGGCGCCCGGCCTGCTGCTCGCGCCACCAGGGCGTGTGCGGCCGTCGCGGGGGGCGCGCCCTCGGTGGCGACGGCTCGCTCCGCCCGAGCGGCGGCGGCGACCGACGTCGGCCTTTTTGCGGGGTGCGCTTGCTTCGTGGGCCCGCGCGGAAAGCTTGCGCTAGACTGCGCTCATGCGCGACACGCCCCCCGCGGCCCGGGCCCGCTACGAAGAGCTGCTGCGCGCCATGCCGCCCGAACGAAAGCTCGAGGCCGCCATGAGGCTGAGCCAGGCCGTGCGCGAGCTGGCGCTGGCGGGGCTGCGCGAGAGCTTTCCCCAGGCCGACGAGCACGAGTTGAAGGTGCGCCTGACCGTCCGCCTCTACGGGCGAGAGGCCGCCTCGCGCCTCTTCGGAGCGGTGCCCGAAGGGGCCCGGTAAGGGGGCGCGCCGGCGATGCAGAGTGCCCTCGACGTCGCCCTGCTCGCCGCCCGCGCGATTGAGGCCGTCGGGGGCGAGTATTTCGTCGGTGGCAGTGTCGCGAGCTCGCTCCAGGGCGAGCCGCGCGCGACCAACGACATCGACATCGTGGTCGCCATGCCCGGCCTTCGCGACCGAGCTCGGGGCCGACTTCGAAGTCGATCAGCCGATGGTGCGCGATGCGCTCTCCCGGGGCGGGACGGCGAACATCTTCTACTTGCCGATGGTCACCAAGGTTGACCTGTTCGGCCTCGGGGGCGCACCCTACGATGAAGCCGAGTTCGGCCGGCGACGCCGCGTGCGCGTGCGGGCGTGCGGGCGAGCGGCGAAGAGCTCTGGGTCAAGAGCCCGGAAGACACGATTCTGCGCAAGCTCCTTTGGTACCGCGATGGCGGCGAAGTGTCCGAGAAGCAATGGCGCGATGTGATCGCCGTGCTCCGGCTCCGAGGCCAGCAGCTCGAAGAAGCGTATCTCCGCCAATGGGCATCGCGGCTCGGCATCGTGCGGCTCTTGGCACGCGCGCGAGCGAGCGCGGCGGAAGGGGAATGACCGAGGGGTCGACCGAGGCGACCCAGGCCCATCAGGCGTTGGTCGACGTCGAGGGAGGTTGGTGCCGCTGGACGTGGGGCGCGTGCGGCTGTCGCACGTCTGTCGCGGCGGGCGCGCCCTCGGTTGCGACGGCACCACCAGCCCGAGCTGCGGCTGTGACGGACGTCGGCCCTGCGCCGTGTGGGGGCCTGGCGGGCGTCAGCCGGCGAAGACCTCATCGAGCGAGGCCGCCGTCAGCACCCGATCGCCCCACCGCTCGAGCTCGGCCTCGGAGGCCGAGCGCACCCGCGCGGCGACCTCGTCAGGGATGGCACGGAAGCGCAGCGCGAGCTGCCGCAGCAGCAGCTTCGCTTCGCCCTCGAGCCGGCCCTGGTCTTTGCCGAACTCGACGAGGTCTTCGATGACGATGCGCTCGACGCCTACCTGGTCCATGGCCCGAAGCATAGCGTGGTAGCGGCCTTGGGTCGCGGCACAAACCACCGCCATGTGCCAGCGGAACCAGCCCGCCCCGTCGGCCCGCAGAAGCTCGGCCGCCCGCAGGCACAGCGCCTCGGCCGTGAGCGGGCCCGGCGTAGCCGCGGGGGCGAAGCAGGCGGTGCGCGCGCTGCCGAGCAGCGACTCGGCAGCAACCTCGGGCACGACGATGTGCTCGACCTCGACGTGGACGCTCCCGTGCCGCAGCACGCGGGCGAGCTGGGCCTCGGGCGGCCGCTTGAGCCAGAGCGCCACCGAGCGCACCCTGCGCGACCAAGCGCGCAGCACCAGGCTCAGGTGGTAGCGCAGCAAGCGGTCGGGGAAGTCGGTCTCTCCGTACCCTTGGCACTCCGCGTGAAGCAACTCCGTGCCGCGGACGCGCGCCACCCAGTCGGCCTCGCGCGCCGGGGCGAGCGCGTCGAGCCGTGTCGGCTCGAGGTCTTCGGGGGTGACGCTAGCGCCCTCGGCGACGAGCGCCGGGCAGAGCACGCGAAGCGTCTCGACGATGACCTCGGGTTCGGCGTGGGCGAGCGCTCGGAATGCACGGTCGGAGCCGGCCATGGGCCCCGGGGCGTAGCACGGCGGCGCGTCCGTCGTCCCCGCGCGTCGAACCAGGCGCTGCCGAGCGGGCCCGGGGGTCCCAGCCGGGCGAAGTGGAGCTCGGGCGAGCCCCCGCGAGGGGGTGGCGCAAGCGCGCCGAGAACGCGGGTCGAGGTCGGGGAGCCGGGCCGGGGCGGCAGGCAGCGCGTCGAGGGGCAGCGCGAGCGGGGTCCGAGGGTGGCGCCGCGTGGTCAAGGAAAGACGACGGGCACGGGGGTGAGCCGGTCGGTGCCCTGTGTGCCGTCGCCGAGCTGGCCGAAGTAGTTGTACCCCCAGCAGCGGGCTTCGCCACTCGTCCGCAACGCGCAACTATGCAAAGTGCCGAGCGCCAGGGCTTGCACGCCGGTCAGCGGCGCCCCCCCTGGCGCCTCGAGCACCGGCACGGCGGTGAGCCGGTCGACCGTCGTGCCGTCGCCGAGCTGGCCGTCGTCGTTGCGTCCCCAGCAGCGGGCTTCGCCGCTCGTCCGCAAGGCGCAGCTGTGCTGGTGGCCGAGCGCCAGGGCTTGCACGCCGGTCAGCGGCGGCCCCCCGGGCGCCTCGAGCACCGGTACGGGCGTCAGCCGCGTCGTCGTCGTGCCGTCGCCGAGCTGGCCTCTGTCGTTGCGGCCCCAGCAATGCACTTCCCTGTTCCCCGCGATCGCGCAGCTGTGGTCGCCGCCCACCGCGACCTGGCTCACGACAGGCACGCCCCCCCCGGCTCCGCCCCCGCCCTGCCCGCCCGTGCCTCCCGACCCGCCCGGGCCGTTGCCTGCGCTCGCGCCGCTACCCGACCCCGCCTCGCCTCCGGCCCCCGCCTGGCCACTCGCCCCACCGCTGCCCCCGGTCCCCGCCTGGCCGCCCACCCCACCGCTCCCCCCATCCCCCGCCTGGCCGCTCGCCCCCGCCTCGCCTCCGGCCCCCGCCTGGCCGCCCGCCCCACCGCTGCCCCCGGGGCCGCCCCCGGCCCCCGCCGCCCCGGCGGCGGCCCCCGGCCCGAACGGGTTGGCAAAGCGTCGGTCGGACGTGTCGTCAATCGTGCACGCCTCCTTGGTGCACGTCACCCCCGCGGGTATGCAGGTCGTGGCGTCGAAGCAGGTGCTGTCGACCGTGCACTCGACCCCCTCGCACTGCCGCCGCATCGGCACCTCGAGCCGCAGCGTGTGCCCGGGCCGGTAGCGCAGCTCGCGCCGCGCCACGATGCAGCCCTGGTCGCCCCGCGCCGACCCCTCGCCCGGCTGGCAGGCGTCGGGCGAGCGCGCCGAGACGGCCGTGACGACCTTGATCGCGAAGGCCTCGTCGTCGTCGCCCCGGGGCACGAAGACGACGAAGCCCAGGTGCTGCGAGCCGTCGGCGCCCGCCTCGCACGTGGCGAGCGTGGTGGCGGGGTGGGCGGCCTCGAGCTCGCCGCGCTGGCCGACGGTGACGGTGGTGCCGTGCACCCGGTCGCAGGGCAGGTCGGTCGAGACTCGTAGCTCGACCTGCGTCGGCTCTTGGCAGCTACCCGCCGAAAGGGACACGAGCGCGCCAAGCCCCCACCCGCCGAGACGCTTTCGCATGGGCATGACCGTGCCGAACAGGCGTTTGGCATTCAAGTCAGTTTCTAGCCCGAGTGACACGATGGGCCGTTCGTTCGAAATGTCGCAGCAAGGGCCTATCGATTTGCGCGACTTGTCGCTTCGCGAAGGGCCTACCTCGTAAGGGTTCGCGAGGCCACTCGGGGGGGCACGTGGCGACTCGTTCGTTTTGTCGCTTCGGCGCGCTGGCCCTGCCGTGGGGCCGCCGCGGGTGTCGGCTTCCCTTCGCCAGGCACAGCGCCCGGCCCACGAGCCGTCCGGGGGCTGACGGGGTGGCGTGTCGTTCACGTACAAACCTCACGTTGTTGGCAGAAAAGAATTCATCAAGTGGCTCGGCAGGGCGGCATGGGTGACGAGACGGGCGCCTTTCGGGGTCAAGAGCCGCTTTGGGTCGTCGCCCCGCACCTGCCGCGTTGGCTGCGCGAGCAACGGCAGGTGCGCCCGCTCGCGCCGGGCTGCTACCAGATCGACCCCTCGCCCTTCGCGCTCGTGTGGGTGGCGGCCAACGAGCTGCCGCTGGCCGATGAGCTCGTACCCTTCTTGGTGGCGCGCTCGGGCAGCGCGCTCGACGCCTTCGTCCGCTGGAGCGCGGCGCGGCGGTCTACCGCGTGGGTGCTGGAGATGGTACGATATCTGCCCATGTCGACCTCGCTGAGTGACGAGCTCATGCAAGCCGTCGTCCCGACCGACGACCCGGAGGTTCGGGCCCGGCAGTGGCGCATCGTGCAGCACTTTCTCAAGGCCTACCCCCAGGCCGGCCAAGAGTTGGTCGAGAAGGGCCGCGAAGAGGGTTTCGAGCGGGGCCTGAAGCCCTTGCTGCATCAGTTCGAGCGCCGGCTCGGCCGCCCGTTGACCGAGGCCGAGCATGACGTGGTGACACGGCGCTACGAACGCGTGGGGGCCGACCGGCTCGGCGACGTGGTGCTCGATTTGTCGGGCGAGGCGCTCGCCACCTGGCTGAACGACCCCGACGCGACCTGAGCGCGGCCACCACGGGGGCGCTCTGGCCGCGGCGGCGACCGCCTTCTCGCCCTGCGCACCGAGCCGGGCTTGGTCAGCCCCGCCAGCACCCCGCGAGTGGCACGCGGAGCTTCGACCGAGTGTGCCAACGACCTCGGGCCAAGGTTCGAGGGCGTTTTCGCCTGGGCCGACGGCCCGGGGGGGGGTACTCGACCCTTCGAGCACCTGGGTCACTGTGCCACGGGCAAGGTTCGAGTGCCTCGCCGCATGTGCCAACGACCTCGGGGAGGCACTCGGTGATTCAATTTCATGGGCCAACGACCTCTCGGGCAATCATCGAGTGCCCTTCCGCATGTGCCAACGACACGCCCGGGGCAGTCGATGATTCAATTTCCTGTGCCACCGACCCCCGAGCCAATCATCGCGTGCCTCCCCAACCCGGCCAACGCCCCCGGGGAGGCACGCGATGATTGCGCCGGAGGCGTCGGCGATGGGTAACCCCTCCGCCAGCGGCGTCTTGCGGGCGGCCGCCCTTTGTGCCGGCAAGTCGGCCCTCGGGGCCGCCTCGCGCTAGTTTCTGTTTTCTGAAACGATGCGAGCCATCGGGTTCGACGTAGGCCTCGAAGGCACGCGCTCGGCTCGCGGCTCGCATCGGCGCGCGTAGGCCGCCCCGACGCGCGCCTGTCGGGCGTGGGCGACGGGGGGCGAGGGGCCCGAACGTACCCCCGAACCGGGCGGTCGGGCGGCGCCGCACCCCCGGGTTCTATCCCGCGAAAACGCCGGCGGCCGATGCGCTACGCCTCGGCGCTCGCGCGCGACGCGCCGACGGCGAGGCGGGGCAGGGGGGCCGCGTCGGGCGCGCGATCTGTCGGAACTGGAAATTGCCGTCAAATGCCGAAGGTTTGACCTTCTTCCGTTTCGTTTTTTCTTTGAGAAGGTACGCGAAATGCCTTTAAGTAGCCGGGCGCCGAAGTTTCGCAAGAACGCCGTCGAAGTTTCGCCTTGGGAGGATCGTAGCCATGACGATTTCACGACCGAGATATGTCTGGATCGCGCGCACGCTGCGTTTGTCCGCGCTCGCTGCCGTCGTCAGCTGCGCCAGTGAGCCCCTCGACGTGGGTACCAATCACGACGACGAAGGGCGCGTGCAGCTGGGTGCGAGCAGCCTCGAGCACCGGAACTTCGACGCCCGAGAGCTCTACAACGCTCAGACGAGCCTCGGCGACAGCAAGGTGACGCCGCGCCTGGTCGGTCGGTTGGCCGCGCCCGACGTCGCCGCGACGTTCGACGAGGCGACCGGCGCGACGCGCACGCTGCAATCAAGAATCGGCTTTCTCACCGAGGCCCGGTCGGGGAGCGCCCAGTCGATCGCCCTGGACTTCGCCCGCGCGAACACGGACGCGCTCGGCCTGGTCGACGCGGACCTCGCCGGAATGGAGGTGACCGACGTCGTCTACTCGGCCGTGACCGGGACGACCCACATCTACTATCGGCAGCGCCACCTCGGCTTGCCGGTCTACAACGCGCAGCTGCAGTTCAATGTCCAGAGAGACGGGCGCATCCTGAGTATCAATAACGCGTTCGTCCCGAACATCGGCGCCGCGGCGAGGTCGACCGCGCCGGCGTTGAGCGCGGCCGAGGCCGTGGAGCACGCCGCCGCCAACCTGAGCGTCGGGCTGACCACGCGCCCCCAGGCGCGCTCGGCCGCGACGGCGGGCGTCGAGCAGCGGACCCTCGTCGACGCCCCGGAGCTGTCGCGGGCGGTCGTGGACGCGCAGCTGATGTGGGTCCCCGTCAACGCGGCGGAAGTCGCGCTGGTGTGGCGCTTCCAGATCGAAACCCTCGACGGCAACCACCACTTTGACTACACGGTCGACGCGAACACGGGCAAGGTTTGGACCCGCTTCGACTGGACGGCCTCCGACAGCTACCGCGCCTACGAAGAGCCGGTGGAGAGCGCCAACCACTCCAACCCGGCCCAGCCGTCCGACGGGCGGGTGGTGATCAGCAACCCGGCCGACCCGACGGCCTCGCCGAACGGCTGGCATAACGACGGGACCACCGCGTTCCTCATTCATCGCGGCAACAACGTGCACGCCTACGACGACCGGGACGCCAACAACGCCCCGCCGGCGACGCAGCCGGCCTGCTCCGCGTCACGCGACTGCAACTTCCCGCTGAACCTGGCCAACGCGCCGTCCACGTACACGCCGGCGGCCCTGACCAACCTGTTCTACTGGAACAACATCATCCACGACGTGACGTACCAGTACGGCTTCGACGAGGCCGGCGGTAACTTCCAGGTCAGCAACTTCGGTCGAGGCGGCGCGGGCAACGACGCGGTTCGCGCCGAGGGGCAGGACGGGGGGGGCACCAACAACGCCAACTTCTCGACGCCGCCGGACGGCTCGGCGCCGCGCATGCAGATGTTCGAGTGGACGCAGACCAACCCCCGCCGCGACGGCGATTTCGACAACGGCATCATCGTCCACGAGTACGGGCACGGAATCTCGAACCGCCTGATCGGCGGGCCGTCCAACGTCAGCTGCCTCCAGAACTCGCAGCAAGGTGGCGAGGGGTGGAGCGACTGGTACGCGCTCTGGTTCACGGTCGAGCCGGGCGACGCCGGCACCGACGCCCGCGGCATCGGGACGTATGCCCTGGGCCAGCCGACCACCGGGGCCGGAATTCGCACCCAGCGTTACAGCACCAACCCCGAGATCAACACGCATACTTACGCGAGCATCGCGGGCAAGGCCGTCCCCCACGGCGTCGGCGAGGTGTGGGCGCAGGCGCTCTGGGAGGTCTACTGGGCGCTCGTCGATACGCACGGCTTCGACCCCAACCTGAACAACGCGCTCGGCACCGCCGGCAATCAGCGAGCGATGCTCTACGTCACCGAGGGCCTCAAGAACACCATCTGCTCGCCGACCTTCGTCAACGCGCGCGACGGCATCATCGCCGCCGCCGCCGCCGCCCACAACGGCGAGGACGTCTGCCGGCTGTGGGGCGCGTTCGCGGCCTTCGGCCTCGGGACCGACGCGGTCAGCGGCGGGCCCAACAGCACGACCCCGACGAACGGGTTCCAGGTTCCGGCCGAGTGCAGCGGCGCCGAGGTGGTGTTCAGCGATGACTTCGAGCAAGATCGCGGCTGGACGACGAACCCGTCCGGCACCGACACGGCGACCTCCGGCCAGTGGCAGCGCGCCAACCCGGAGGCCACCACGAGCAGCGGCACCAAGCAGCAAGGCACCACGACCAGCGGCAACTTCAACCTGGTGACCGGTGCGCTCGCGGGCACCGGCGCCGGTGCGAACGACGTCGACGGCGGCACGACCACGATTCAATCGCCGGCGATCGCCATCCCCGCCGGGGGGACCGTCACGCTATCGCTCTCGTTCTACTTCTCGCACCTGAACAACTCGTCGAGCGCGGACTTCTTCCGCGTGCAGGTCGTCGGCGCGACCACGGCCACGGTGATCGAAGAGCTCGGCGCCGCCGACGACGACGATGCGGAGTTCGTCAAGCGAACGGTCGACATCTCCTCGTTCGCGGGCCAGTCCGTGCGCATCCTGATCTCGACCAGCGACAGTGCGGGCGCCAGCCTCGTCGAGGCCGCGGTCGACGATGTCCTGATCCAGCGCCAGTAGCGGCCGTCAGGGGGTAATCGAGGAGGCCGCCCCCGCGAGCCGCGGCGAAGCGGCCCGGGAGCGGCTCCGCCGTCGGCCCCGGGGCGGGTGAGCGGGGGCCGGCGTCGCTCGTCGGACGAGCGGCCGCCCGGGCCCCGTCGCGACCGCGAGCGCAACGCCGCAGGCCCTCGCGCGCTGCGCGCATCCGAGGCCTTCCCCGCCCGGGACGCGCCAGGGCGGCGTTCACGCGTCTGGCGCGGCTGGGCCCCGGCCCGACCGAGCGTTTACAAGCCCGGCTCGCTGCCGGGGTCGGCAGGGGCGGGCTCGGCCACCGGCGGGCGCCTGGCCCGGCGCCGGCTGTGCGCGAGCGGCGGCACGATGTCGTCGGCGTCGCCTTCGTACCAGCGCAGAATGGTGACGACGTGGCGGCACTCTTCATACGCGCGGCGCAAGAGCTCGAACGCCTGGCCCACCCGTGCTCGGGCCTCGCTCGGCTCGCCCGCGCCGTCGGTGCCCTCGCGATACTGCCCGAGCGCCTCGAGCAGCAGCTCGCCGAGCACGGTCGCGCGCTCGACGTCGGCGGGCGTTAGGGGCGTCTTGGCGACGAGGGCCGGGCCCGCCCGGCGGAAGAGCACGCCGAGAGACAACAGGTCTTGGGCCGTGTCGAGGTGGCCGGTGCCCCGACGAATGATCGCGACCGCCCCGCCGTCGAGCAGGCCGAAAGTGACGAGCACCTCGGCGCTGGCGAGCAACCGCTCGCGCAGCGGCCCGGCCTCGCTCACCAGGGCGCGAAGGCGCGTCTGGCCCCCATCGTAGGGTAGGGCTTGGGCGTAGGCGTGGGCGGCCGCGAGCGCGTAGTCGCGCAGCCGGCCGATCGTCTCGGGTGGGTGCTTGGGATAGTCTTCGAGGATCTGGTCGCGCAGGGCCAGCAACCGGGGCAGCGTGCCGAGCACCAGCACGACCGCGCTCGGCACGTGCACGTTGATGGGGCGCACGCTCGCGAGGGGCACGGCCTTGATCTCGGCTTCGACGCGGGCGTAGGCCGCCGCGCGCTCGGTTGAGCCCCCGTCCGCGAGGACGAGCGTCGCCGCACCCTCGCCCGGGCCGGCCGGTTCGCCCTCGCCACCTTCGTCGCCGTCACCGCCCTTGGGCGCGCGGCGGGTGGCACCGGCGCCCTTCTTCGGGGCGCGGCCGGCCTTCGGGCGGTCGCGGGCCTTCGTGGCGGGCTTGGGGGTCGCCTTCGAGAGCTGGTTGGGGGCTTTGGGTTGGGGCGTGGGTTGGGTCGTGGGCTGGTCGGTGGAACGCTTGGGCTGCAGATGGAGGATGGCTTCGGTATTGGTTCGACGGGTCATGGGACTGGTTCGGGGCACGAAAGGCCCCTGGGCCGCCCAACCCCCCCGCCCGCAATTTGGCCGGGTTCGTGACGACTTACCTTCCTGCTCGGCCAGGCCCCGGGGCCGGTTGCGTGTTTTTTTCACGACCCCCCGCCGACGCGTCCTGCCCCGCACGGGGGGCGTTCGGGGCCCCGAAAGGCGGTCGCTCGGCGGGCGCCTTCAGGCGCTGCCGTAGATGCCGGCGTAGCCTTCAAGAAAGTCGGGCCTCCGCGTGAGCTCGCGCCCGGTCGCCGCCTCGAGCTCGACCTCGAACCAACCGCCTGGAGGGTCCATCTCGGCGTTTAGGTAGAGCTTCGGGCCCTTGGCGGTGCGCCAGACGATGCCGTCGACGGCGAGGTCGCGCGCCCGCCAGCGGGTTCGGAGGTCGGGCCCGACGGCGTAGGCGTGCCGCCAGCCGAGCACGTAGAGCGCCTCGGCGCGGACGCCGGGCTCGCCGGCGTCGAGGGCGAGGTGGCC
Source organism: Polyangiaceae bacterium (assembly GCA_035762175.1). Lineage (GTDB taxonomy): Bacteria > Myxococcota_A > Polyangia > Polyangiales > Polyangiaceae > DASTPP01. The sequence continues at coordinate 11,143 of DASTPP010000370.1, forward strand.
GAAGTGGTCGGGCACGTCGAGGCTGCCGCGCGGCTCGCCGTCGGCGGTGCCCAAGAAGTGGGCGGTCGCGCCGCCCCCGATCGCGACGACGCCGGCGCCCGGCCAGACGCACTCTTCGCGGAACGGCACCGGCGCGTGCTTGCCCCAGTGCACGAGGGCCTGCCAGCGCGGGGTGCCGGCTTCGGTCACCACGTACGCGTCGTGAAAGTCGTCGGGGCGGGCGCCGCCGACGAGGGCGCGTAGGGCCAGCGAGGGCAGGGGGGCGAGGGCCCTCGTGATTTGCCAGGTCATCGCCAGCACAAGCTAGCAGCGGGGCGCGGCCTCCGCCCCGTCGGGGCGAAAAAAGGGCCGCGGGCGAAGGGCGCTTCGGGCCGCAGCGAGGCCGAAAAGCCCTGGGGGGGCGCCGTAAAGAATCTTTGCGAAGTTCTTCGCCTTCGAGGCTCAGCCCGCCCAAGAGCTATTCGACGAGCCGGCGCAACGGCCCCTCGCGGCGATTCGCAGCCCCGCGCCTCGGGGCAAGCGACCGAAGCCGGACGCGCCGATGGCGCTCGCGGTGCTGCCGCAGACGGCCGCGCGCCGCTCGGACGACGAGGGGTTTTAGCCGCCGCGCTCACCGGCCCGCACGGTTTGCGAGCGTCGGCACGGCCATGCTACCGGCGCCACGCGGGCAGTGACGCTCAACCCACCATGGGGAAGGCGTGTCGCTGCCGCCCCTCCCCGTTTGCCCTTGCGCTTCCTTCCGCGTGCCATGAATCATCATAGCTCTTTCGCCTACGGCGGCGAGGGGTGTCCTTTGCCCGACGCCGAGGCCGCCGGCGGCGCGGCAGCGAACGACCCCGCGTGCGACGCTGGCGGGGCCACGAACCACGTGACCTCGCGCGTGGCGGAAAGCGGGCGTTGGGGCCTGACGGGCGGGCAAAAAAACGCTTATTGCCGTGCTGACGCGCCCGCCGACCGCCATGGCGAGCTCGAGATCCGGGCGGTCCTCACGTTGCAACCGTCGGCCTCCCGCGACGGCGCCTCGGTCCGTCTGGCCTGCGAATGGTTTGCCAGGGTCAACAACTACGACGCCGAGCGGCCTGGCGCGCCCGAGATCGACGTCGCGCCCTGACCCCCCCTTGCCACGAGGTGAGCTGGCACGGTGGTTGGCCCTCGGCCCCATGCTGGCTCAGGAGCCGATGGACGCTAGAGCAGTTGTCAGGTTTGTGGCGCTTGCCGTCTGGTAGCCCGAACTCGCCCTCCCGGGCTCGAATCGTAGGGGCCGAGCCTTCAGGCGGGCGCAGCGAGCTTGAGGCGCTCTCCTGCGCGCGGGCGCGAACGCGAGAACGGCCGCGGCCGCACTCCTTCGTCGGAGCGTGCCAGTGTTGAGTATGATGGATATTGGCGCAGCTAGGTAAATGCTCGCGTGTTCACCGGCAGACTATTTTGCCCCAGCGTGGCCCCCGCGTCGGCCACGCGTCGCTCGCGCCTGAGGTCTGCCAGATCGGTGGGTGCGCCCGACCGCCGTGGGGTTCGCGTTCGCTCGGGTGACGGGGCGCGGGCGCGTCCCTTGCACGGCCGCTTGCCAGCGGGCGCGGCCGGCGAGCTGCGATGTGCCGGGCGGCCCCGAACTTGTCAACCAGCTTCACTACTCCGGTTTGCCCTCGCGCCTACTCGGCCGAGCGAAGCGCAAGGCCACCCCTCCCGTCGTGACGAACCGCGGCGGGTGCTGCGACGGGGCGGGCGCGAGGGCGAATCAACCAAGGCCCGACCGCGATGGCCCTCCTGGCTTGCCTGGCCCCAACCGCACGCCGCCCGCTCCCCCGTCGGGGCGCGCCTCGGCCGTGCCTTGGGCTCGCCCTGGTGGCGGCGCTCGCGGGGGGGAGCGCGTGCGATTCGGTGCTCGGCATCGAAGAGCTGAGGTCGCCGGCGGGCGAGTCGGGGGGCGAGGGCGGGTCGGAGGCCGAGCCTTCGGGGGTCGAGGGCGGCGGGGTGGTCGGCGGCGCCGGCAGGGCGGGGGGCGGCGGGTCGGGGCCGGCGGGCGGCCAGGGCGGCGGGGGCGTTCCGGGGGCGGGGGGCGCGGGGGGCAAGGGCGGGGGCGGCCCGGCCTGCCAGGAGAAGAAGGACGAGTTCGAGCCCAACGACAAGGCGGCGGCGGCCAAGCGCTTCGACGACTTCGACACGTGCAGTCCGGCGAGGTCGGTGTCCCTGACGATGGGCGGCACGGCCGACTGGTTCGCGTTCTCGGCGGAGCGCACCCCCTGGGGGGGCATCTTCTGCGAAGCGATCGAGGCGAAGGCGACGGTGCAGTCGACGGTGCCGGCGCGCGTTTGCTACTACCTCAAGCCGGGGTCGAAGGTCTCGTGCCCGGCGGGCACCGAGTTCGGCGACGACCCGGTGCCGCCGGGCTACGAGGGCTGCTGCGGCAGCAACGCGACGCGGGTGACCTTCGGCGGGGCCGACGCCGAGGTGCTCTTGGTGGTCGCGCCGGCGTCGGCGGGCGCGTGCTTTCCGTATACGCTCTCGTATCAGTATTGAGGGGGGGCGCCGGGGCGGGGGCGCCGCGGGGCGCGGCCGCCCCGATCAGCCGCCGTGCCGGGGGCGCCGCGGCGCGGCCGCCCCGATCAGCCGCCGTGCCGGAAGTGCATGACGTCGCCGTCGCGCACGACGTACTCTTTGCCCTCGATGGCGAGCTTGCCGGCCTCGCGGGCTTTCGCCTCGCTGCCGAGGGCGACGAAGTCTTCCCACCAGATGACCTCGGCCTTGATGAACTTCTTCTCGAAGTCGGTGTGAATGACGCCGGCGGCCTGGGGGGCGAGCCAGCCCTTGCGAATGGTCCAGGCGCGGACCTCCATCTTGCCGGCGGTGAAGAAGGTTTGCAGCCCCAGAAGATCGTAGCCCGTGCGGATGACGGCGTGCAGGCCCGGCTCGTTCAGGCCCACGCTGGCGAGGAACTCGGGGCGGTCGGCCGGGTCGAGCTCGGCGATCTGGGCCTCGATGGCGGCGCAGATGGGCACGATCTTGGCGCCCTCGGCGGCGGCGCGCTCGGCGAGGGCGCGGTAGTGCTTCGACGAGCCCGGGTCGGCGATGGAGGCTTCGTCGAGGTTGGCGACGTAGAAGGTGGGCTTGGCCGTCAGCAAGAAGAGCTCGGCGACGATGCCCGGGGCGTGCAGATCGTCGGCGGGCAGCGCGAAGGTGCGGGCGGGGCGGCCCTCGTCGAGGTGCTTGGCGAGCGCCTCGCAGACGCCGACGGCGGACTTCTCGACGGGCGAGTTGCTCTTGGCCATCTTGCGGGCGCGGTCGAGGCGCTTCTGCACCGTGTCGAGGTCGCGCAGGCAGAGCTCGGTGGTGATGGTCTCGACGTCGGCGGCCGGGTCGACGCGGTTCTCGACGTGCACGATGTTCGGGTCTTCGAAGCAGCGCACGACGTGGGCGACGGCGTCGACCTCGCGGATGTGGGCGAGGAACTGGTTGCCGAGCCCCTCGCCCTTCGACGCCCCCCGCACCAGGCCCGCGATGTCGACGAAGCGGATGGTGGCGGGCACCGTGCGCTCGGGCGCGACGATCTTGGCGAGCGCGTCGATGCGCGGGTCGGGCACCACCACGATGCCGACGTTCGGCTCGATGGTGCAAAAGGGGTAGTTTGCGCTCTCGGCCTTGGCCGACGAGAGGGCGTTGAAGAGCGTGCTCTTGCCCACGTTGGGCAGGCCCACGATGCCGCACGAAAAACCCATGGTAGCCGGGGGGCCTAGCACGGCGGGGCGGCCGGCGCGACGCGGGGCGGGCGGCGGGGCCTGGGGCGCGCGGCGGGCGGCCGGGTCCGGGCGGCGGGTGCCTCGGCGCGCGCTTCGGGCACCCTGAACTCACCCTCCTCGAGAGGAGGGCTCAGAACAGCAGGGCACCCGCCCTCCGCGCGCGCCGAAGGGGGCGCCGCCCCGATCCGGCCGCCCGGGGCTGGCTGAGGTCGGGGGGGAAGGGCCGTCGGAGACCCGTACGGTTACCTGCCCCGTCACAGTGTGCCGGGGCCGGGCCACGAAGGGCACGGGAACATCGGCGCCGGCGGGGCGTCCGATGCCGGGCCGAGCGGGCCGGGCGCGCGGGCACGAGGGCGAAGCATGGCGGTCGATCGAGAGGCAACGGGCATGGCGGTCGACGGGCAGAAGGCGGGGGTCGGTAAACAGGGCGAAAAGCCCAGGGGTAAGGGGGGCGCTGGGCGCGGCGAGATCGGCCGCCAGGTCGAAAAGGCGAGGCGACGGCTCGGCCGGGCGTCGGGGCGCGAGCGCTGGCGCGGGGGGCTGCCGAAGCTCGCCCTGGTGACGGCGGCGGCGGGGGCGCTGCGGCCCTGGGTGTGGCCCCTGCCCGAGACGGTGGCGCTGGCCCAGGGGCCGCTGCGCACGATCGGGTTGATGGCGGCGGTTTTTGCCGCCGGCTCGGTCGCGCTCGTGGTCGCGGGGCGGCGGCGGGGGCCGAGCGCGCTGGGGGCAGCGAGGGCGCTCGACGGGGCGCTCGGTCGGGCCGAGGTCGTGGCGAGCGGGTACGCGTTCGAGGGCGAGGGGCGCGACGACGCGGCGGCCCTGCTGGCGCGCGAGCACGCCCGCGAGGCGCTCTCAGGGGCCCGGCCCGAGGCGCTCTTCGCGCTGCCGTCGCTCGCGCCGCCGCTGCGCAAGGCTCTCGGGGCGCTGGGGGCGCTGGGGCTCGGGCTAGCGCTCGGCTCGTACCACCCCTCGCTGCGCAGCGCGCTCTTCAGCCCGCCGCGCGAAGACGAGCTCGCGGCCGCGGGCGCGCTGAGGGACGCGGCCGAGGGGCTGGCGAAACAGGGCGGGGCGCCCGACGGCAAGCCGAAGGCGTCGCCGGGCAAAGACCCCGACCCGGCCTCGGGCGAGGCGCGGATGAAGCGCGCGGCCGAGCTCGCGCGATCGGCGGCGCAGTCGGCGCAGCGGGGCGAGCGGAGCGCGGCGCTGAGCAAGCTCGCGTCGCTGCGGGCCGAGGGCGAGCAGGCGAGGAGGCAGGCGCGGGCGCTCGCGTCGCTCGTGCGATCGATGAAGGAGAACCTGCCGGCCGGCGCCGAGGGCTCGCCCTCGCCGAAGTCGGCGCCCTCGCTGGCGGAGGGGCTGAACCTGCTCTCGCGCCAGATGCGCCAGGCGGGGGCGCAGTCGGCGCCGACGGCCGAAGAGAAGCGCGCGCTCGAGCGGCTCGAGCGCGGCGCGTCCGAGGCGGCCAAGGGGGCGGCGAGCGGGGCCGAGGCGAAGGCGTTCGCCGAGGCGATGGAGCGGGCGCGGCAGGCGCTGCTCGACGGCGACCGCGAGAAGGCGGCGGCCGCGCTCGAGGAGGCGGCGCGCGCGGCCTCGGCGCTCGAGGCGCGCGCGGGGCGCGAGGGCGTGACGGCCGAGCAGATGGCCGCGTTGTTGAAGGCGGCGGGGCTGCTCGAGGGCACGCTGGGGGCGGGGACGGGCGGCGGGGCTCCGGGCGAGAAGGGCGG
>DASTPP010000371.1:0-32486 GCA_035762175.1 Polyangiaceae bacterium
TGCGTCCCCCCGGCGGGCGGGTTCTCTGCGGTCGGAGCCGGCAGGCGAGTTCCGGGTGCCCGGAGGGTGGACGCACCCCGACCGAGCAGCGCTCTAGAGCAGGGCGCGCGTGCGGGGGTGCCAAGCGCAAGGCTTTGACAGCCAATTTCGGCTGCTGAAGCGCCGTTTTGGGCCCATCGATGGGCGCGCCCCGCTCTAAAGGGGCGCTCCGGTGGCCCGCCGCGGCGGCGGGGCTCTCGCCCGAACGCCCTCCCGGGCGCGTCGCGCCGCGGCGCGCTTGGGCGGAGTCGCGTCGCGCGTGCGAAGGCGCCCCGGCCGCGATCTCAGCGTCGCCGTGCCGGCGGGGCGTGCGGCGCGGGGCGGCCCTCGCGGCGCGCGGCGCGGGACGGCCGAGCAACGACGTCCGTCCTCCGACGGTATTTTCGAGAACGTACGAAATATCGAATTTCGATGCCGCTAGAATCGGCCCGTCTCGAGCCGAACGTTTCAGGTGAAACCTAGAAATTCCCCCAGCGGTCGGAAAAAATCTTTGTCCACACGAGCACCTTTTGCAGACATCGCCGCTTCCCACGCGGGGGCTATCGTGCTACCAGTAGACAATCATCCGCCTGCTCGTCGGGTGTTCCGGGTGACTTAACGTTGCACCCCGGCGCGAGAGGTGCTCGCCCCCCGGCCTTCGGTTTTTGGCACTAGCTTTGCGGGGGGCTTTGGCAGAACACGAACGTCGGCGATGGCGCAAAAAAGGGCGAACCGTAGACTTATTCTGCTTCCTAACAAGTAGCACAGCATTCCTCAAAGCGGTTCCCGCTCGGGTCGGGTACGGCCGCGGTGCCGGGCCCCCCTCGTGACGAGCCGAGCGGTCGGCGCGCCGTCGCCCGAGCCGTATTCGGCCCGGGCGGGGCCGTGTCGCCACCTCTTGGCCGCGTTTCCCGCGCTCGAAGCCGGCGAAGGCCGGCCCGGGGGGCGGCGCGAGGGGCGTGGCGAGGCAGTGCCTTGCAAATCGAAGAAGCGGCCCCGGGCCCGCGCGGGCTCGCTGCGGCCCCGGTCGAACCGACGGGGCGGCGGCCGCGCGGCCGGCCACTCGGCGGAACCCAAACGGAGGTTAAAAGGTATGGCGATCTATCAACGGCTGTTGGGCGTGCTCGGCGTGTCGGTCCTCTGCGCCACGATCAACTGTGCGGGGGAGGCCGACAACGGCGGGGCCATCGCCCTCGGCGGCGGTACCGACAACGCGAGCGGCAGCCCCACCGAGGCCCCCACGAGCGACCTGCTCGGCAAGGCGAACAAGATCCGGCAGTTCGGCACGCTCGACCAGCTCAACCGCGGGGTGTTCGACGGCCCCGCGAGCGCGTCGAGGGCCTCGGGCAGCAACTTCCTCGGCGTGGGCACCTTCAACGCGCTCGACGGCGAGATGATCGTCCTCGACGGCGTCGTGTACCAATTCACCTCCGACGGCGTGGTGACCACCAACACCTCGAACCTGTTCACGCCCTTCGCCGCCGTCATCTCGTTCGCCCCCACCAAGTCGTTCACCGCCGGGGCGCTCGGCGGCTTCTCGGCGCTCCAGGGCTTCCTCACGGCCTCGCTGCCCAACCAGAACATGGGCTACGCGATCAAGATCCACGGCACCTTCTCGACGATGCGCACGCGCTCGCCGCGGCGGCAGACGGCCCCGTACCCGACGCTCGCGCAGGCGGTGCAGACGCAGGTGACTTTCGACTACCCGAACGTCACCGGCACCATGGTCGGCTTCCGGCTGCCCTCGTATTTCGGCACCGTGAACGCGACGGGCTACCACTTCCACTTCATTTCCGACGACCGCACCAAGGCCGGTCACGTCCTCGACGTCTCGACCGACTCGGTCACCGTGGAGGCGCAGACGGTCACCGAGCTCGATCTCGCGATTCAGAACGAAGAGTTAGAGCCGGGGCGCGGGCCCGCGCCGGGGCGGCCCCGGCGCGAAGGCGAGCGCGCCGCCCGGGCGCGGGGCCCGCGGCTTCGCGGCGCGCCGCACGGTCGCTTCGGACGCGTTCGGCCCGCTGAGTTGCGGGCGCTACTGCCCCTCAGCCTCCTGGCTCGACGAAGGGGCGCGGTTCACAGCCCAATCAGGCTGTGATCAGCCTGGCAGAGGTGAGCAAGCTGGCTGAGGGGCAGTAGGCTCGCCGGCGGCGCTCGAGGCGGCCCTGCGCGAGCGCGTGCTGCCCGCCTTGTCCGCGCAGGCCGTGGCCGCACGGAGCCGAGAGAGCGCCCGGCGCCGGGCGCTCACCGACCAGGCAAGGCGGCGAATGGCACCGCTTTCGGACGAGGCCACCCGCCCCCTGATGGGGCTGAGTGAGGCGGCCGTCGCCCACCTGCTCGAGCAAGGCTCGCAGTGGGTCGCGCGGTACGTGCGGGCGAGCTCGTGCGTCGAGGGGCGAAACGGGCAGCTGTCGCTGCGCCATCACGGCCTTCCCACCTTGGGCGAGGCGAAGCTCGCGGCGCGGACGGTGATGCACGACGTCTGGTCGCGGCGTGACGGCGGCACGACGGCAGCCGAGCGCCTCTTCGAACAGAAGCCACGCGACCCGTTCGAAGAGGCGCTCGATGTCTTGCCGGATCTCCCTTGGCCGGCGCAGAAGCGCCCGCGCCTCGCCCCCCCTGTGCTCTTACGGGACTGAATCAAGGCGGCGGACGGCATGACGCTGGCGGCCTCGAGTTGCAGGATCGCGCCGCATAAACCCAGCTCAACACGCTCTGAGGTGAGCCTCGCGAGAAAGCGAGAACGGGCGGAAGATGAGGCGCACGAGCGATTCTACGGCGAGCAACGCCCCCGAACCGCCATTCTCCGAGGTCATGAGCGCATCGCTCCGTGCTTCCGCTCGAAGCGCGTCCACCATTTCACCGGAGTGGCTCACGTCGGCGGCGAGGTGCAGCTCCACATAGCGGCTGGACCTCGAATCCAAAGAGGAAGCCGCTTCCGCGACCCAAGGCATGAATCGCACGGAAGCGCTCTCGACCCCGGCTACGACGAGGAGGGCATCGAGCCGATTCGCCGTCAACGAGGTGATCTTGCGCAGGATCGGATCGAGCTCCGCGCTCGGGCCGCCCGCGAAGCGCTCGACGAGGGGCCCGACGAACTCTCGCAGCATCCGCGGGTGATCCTCCCCCACCTCGGTGAGCAGGTTGGTTCGACATATCTCCCTGGCGAGGGGGCTCTGGGCGCCGTTCCAGGCCGTGGCCAGCCAGACCACGAAGTTGGGTGCGAATGCGTCGGCGTACGTCCGCAGCACCTCGACGGATGCCCCCGGGGTGTAAGACCTGGCGCCCGGAGCGAGCCCGCTGATGCGTTCCCCGAAGCGTACGATCAAGGCCTCGAGATCGTCTGCGCTCGGGGCGTTCATTGGGCCGCCTCCGTGGTCCAGCTGAACCCGAAAAGGCGCGCGGCGTTGTCGCAGACCATTTTCTTCTGGTCCGACAGCGGAACTCCGTCGAAAAACTTTCGGAGGAACTCGCGCGACTTTGGCCAGGTGGACTCGGAATGGGGGTAATCGTTCCCCCAGAGCATGTTGTCTGCGCTGATGATGTCCCTGAGCTGAACGCCGACCTCGTCTTCCTGAAAGGTGGCGAACAGGTTCCGCCGCCAGTAATCGCTCGGAAGCATCTTCTCCTTTGATTGGAACCCGCGGTACGCCGGGCGTTCTTTGTACGTGAAATCCATCTGCTTCAGCCAATGCGGCGCCCAGGAGATCTCGTGTTCCACGGACCCGGCGCGCAGCCGCGGATACCGCTCGAAAACGCCCGCGAAGATCATGTCGGCGAGGGCGTAGCGGACCCAGTAGTCTTGCGTCGCGCGCAACCCGGCCGGCGTGAACGTATCGAAGTCCAGGCCCACGTCGCAGGGCACGCCGGCACGTTGGGTCAAGAAATGGAGCACGAGCGGAAGGTCGACGTCCTGAGCTGTCGCCCAGAGCGGCTCGTAGTCGGGGGAGCGGTACGGCCGGGTCGGAATGGGGGCGACGGGAATGAACACCCCCGCCAGGCCGAGATCTGCGCAGCGGCGGAGCTCGAGGCAAGCTTCCTCGATGTTGTCCACGTTGAGCATCCCGATGCCGCGCAGGCGGCCAGGATACGGGCGGCAAAAGTCTGCGATCCAGCCGTTGTAAGCGTGACAGATCGCAGAGAGCAGCTCGGAGTCGTTAATGTGGTACCAGAACAGCCCCTGGCTGGGCTGAACGGTCGCCCCCCACACGCCATCTTGCGTGAGATCTTCGATCATGGCATGCGGATCGTAGGCGCCCTTGCGGACGCCGGCCCAGCCGCCGATGAAGTTGAGCTTTTCAGGGTCTTCGAACCGCTGCCCGGCCTCGATCACCCCCGCCACCTTCATCACCTGGAGATCCCCGAGAAACCAGGCGTCGAAGACCTGACCGGCGGCGTCTTGATGACGCTTCATTCGAGGGGCGCGGTCTGCGAACTTGGCCGGCATTCGCGGCGCGTAGAGGTCCGGAGGTTCGACGATGTGGGTGTCTGCCGAGATGATTCTTCCGACTTCGCTGCCTGCCATGTAGACCTCCAAGCCTGCTCTGGTAGAGACGGACGTCCGCGGTGTTCGTATTCGGTCAGAGGCAGTAGAAACGCTTGCAGTTGTCGACCAGGAGCTTCCTCTGCGTCGCGGCGGGAAGGTCGGCGTGAAACTGCTCGACAAGCTTCGTGTGGCGAGGGAATTCGACGTCGAAGTGGGGATAGTCGGACGCCCACATGACGTTGCTCTCGAGGCCGGCTTCGAGCAGCGCGCTCAGCTTCTCGCCTTCCGGCTCTTCGGTGATGAAGCACTGATCTCGAAAACACTCGAGCGGCTCCCGCCGGAGCTCACGCGTCAGCGATCGCATCGACTCGTAGTGCTCCGTCAACCGCCCCAGCCAGTACGCGGCCCACCCCGCGCCCGATTCCATGAACGCGACCCGGAGTCGTGGAAAGCGATCCAGCACTCCCCCCATGATCATCTCCATGCAGGCCGCCTGCTGCTCGAACGGGTGGCAGACGGCGTGAAGGAAGACCGGGTTGTCGGCGTAGCGTTCGTTCCCCAGCATCGTGCGGCTCGTGAAATTCCCGTGCAGCGCGACGCCCATGTTCAGTTCTTGCGCCGCGCGCCAGAAAGGGTCGAGCGCCGGGTCGCTGAGCCTTCGCTCCTTGTAGGGATTGGGCCGTATGCAGGCCGCCCTGAACCCCAGCCGCGCCGTTCGGTGCAGCTCTTTGACGGCCTCCTCGACGCTTTGCAGCGGGATCGTCGCGACGCCGAAGAGCCGGTGGGGGGTGCCCTTGCAGAAGTCCGACAACCAATTGTTGTATGCCCGGCACGACGCGGCGGCGACCGCAGGATCCTCCAGCTCTCCGACGACGAGCCAGAGACTCGGGTAGAGGAAGACGGCGTCGATGCCCTCCGTGTCCATGTCTCTGAGCCGAGCCTCCGGATCGCGCCCGCCGGCCATGGTTTTATCCCATGTCCGTATCCAGGTTGACCGGTCGCCGGCCAGCCCGCGCGGCGAGCACGCGGCAGCGATCAGCATCTTGGGAGGATACCCGCGCAACTGGCCTTCGAAAGCGATGTAGTCGCTCCCGTCCGGGCCGCGGCGAATCTGGATCATCGTCTCCCGGAACGACGCCTCGGCGTACTCTGTCCAGACGAGCGGAGGCTCAAGCACGTGTCCATCAGCGTCAAGGATGCGCATGGTTCTCCTCCTACTGAGCTTGCCGCGATCATCTCGGAAAATCCGAGTCGGCTCACCGGACGGTCAGTGACAGGTCGCAAAGGATAGAGAGGCCCAAGAAGTGAGGCAAGAGCAAACGAGAGCAAACGTCAGATCGACGAAAAGTGCTGCGCGCCTTCCGGGCGTGAGCAATGAATTTCGGCAATTTTCGATATTTTTCAGCAACGGCGGAAGTCGCGATGGCATAGGCAATCCAACGGGGGCTCGGCCGGGCGCCAGCACGCGTCGGCCTGTATCCGTTCACGGTCTGCTGAACGGATGTGCGGCTTGACGAAGGCGCCCGATCGCGCAGCCCGTCTCCGCCCGTGACCCTCGGCCCTCCGCCCTCCGCGCTCGCCGACGCGCGCCGCGAAATTGCAGCGTTGCGCGCGGAGAATGCGGCCCTGCGGGCCGAGTTCGGATTCCTTCGCGAGGCGTGCGGCGCGCATCGAGCCGGTCGGGCGCCCCCCTCGCTGCTGCCGTCCTGAGCCAAGCCACGGCCGCAAGGCCGTGAACGGATACCTTGCTCAGCCGCTGAAATTCCTAGCCTCTTGGGGGCCGCCAGTTCCCGAACTGGCGGCCGGGCGCCCGCCGCGCCTCGCGGCGACGGCGCTCAAGCGGCCTGGCGACGCCGGGCCGCGTCCGGTACGCCGTCGACGAGGCGCCCGCCTTCTGGGGCCGAGAACCTTGCCGCGCGCCTCGGTCGCCCGCTCGCAGGGCTTGACGAACGCGTGCGGCGGGCTCACGCCCCGGCCGTCGGGTTCGGACCGCTCGCGCCCGGCGGGGCCTTGCGGATGCGATTCAGCCAGCCCCGCGCCGAGGAGAGGTCGGTGAACAGTCGCCTCGGCGTGCCCGAGCGCACCATCGAAAGCACCAGGTTGGCGAGCATGCGGGTCACCTGCGAGTCGACGACCACCGCGACCGCGGGCGCGTTCATCGCGCCCTCCTCGCTGGCGTAGTACGCGCGGGCGTCGCGCTCGATGTACTTGACCGCCCGCATGTCGATGAGCACCGGCCGCCGCGCCGTCCCGACGAGCCGCGTCACCAGGCCCACGTTCTGGAGGGCGTCGGCCAAGGTCTGCGTCGAATCCGGGTCGCCGACGACGTGCACGATCTCTTGGTCATCGACCCGAACGCTGACCGTATTCGTGCGGTGGGTTTCCATCGGTGCGTCGCGGTGCGTGACCGCCCCCGAGTGTGTACGACCGGCTGGCCCGAAAGCTATAGCCATGGTAGCCGGACGGCGCCGAACCATAGCCTAAGCCCTGGGGCGTCGACACGGCCGAGGTCGCGTCCCGGGGGCAGCCGTCGCCTGCTCGTCGCCGGCCAGGCCTTTCGAACAGTCGTTACAGTGGGGTCGTAACGCCCTCGCTCCACCTCTAGCGTGAGCTGCGCGCGGTCGCTGGCGCCCGACCGATACGGCCGGCCCGCACGCCGCATGCGGTCGCTGGCGCCCGACCGACGCGGTCGGCCCGCACGCCGCATGCGGTCGCCGGCGCCCGACCGGCGCGCCCGGCCCGCACGCCGCGCGCGGTCGCCGGCTCCCGACCGGCATGCCGCGCGCGGGCGTCAGCGTCAGGGAAGCGCCCGGATGCGGATGGTACGAAAGGCTACGTTGCCGCGGTGCGTCTGCAGGCCGAGGAAGCTCGGCGCGCCGGGCGTGCGTCGATCGCGACCTGGATCGCCTTGTCGTAGCCGCGGCGATCGGGGGGCAGAAACCGTACCGCGCCACGCCGGGCGAGGCGTGAGGCCGGGCCCGCCGCCGCGGGCGGCTCAGTCGTCCACGTCTTCGATGGGTAGAAACTCGGGGCACTTCTGCATGATGGGCTGGCACGCCTCCGGCGGGGCGGCCGGTACGCCCGGGGGCGCGCTGCCGCCGCCGCTCTGCAACGCCGCCCGGACGGCCTCGCACGTTATCGCGTTGAAAGCCGTCAGGAGCTGCTCGATGGTGGCCTCGAAGCACGCGCCGACCTCTTCGACCGTCGCGCCGCAGGTCGAGCGCTTCGCGTCGTCCGTGTAGCAGCTCACCGTCGGCTCTCCCTCGACGGTGCCGCCGCCAGACCCGGCCCGCATGCACTCGTCGACCTTCGCCGCACACTCGGCGTCGGACTGCGCGGTCAACCCGGCCTGGAGGTTACACCCGTACTCTTTCAAGGCCTCGGGCGTGATGCGGGTCGAGACGTACTCGTCGTACGCCGCACAGAGGCGCTGCGCTTCGTCGGCGCTCAGATCGGCGATGGGCTTCGCGCCCGACACGCCCGAGTCGAAGGGCGACTCGGTGCCGTCGCCGCCGCCGGGGTTGCCGCCATCGTCGTCGTCATCGTCGCCGCCGCACCCCCCGGCCGAGAACCCCAGCGCCGCGACGCCCAGCAGGACCGCACCCAACCAACCGTGACGAAGCATCTGCGAGACTCCTTCTTACCCCAGGTTTTACCTTTGACGGCCCCGCGCCCTCGAAATGCAAACCGCTCGGGACGATGGGCGACCCGTCGTCGAATCGTACCCGAGTGAATACCTACGGTGGTACTCGACCGAGTCTCCCTCTCGGCGTCGGCCCCGGCAGGCTCGCTTCGACCGCGCGCCGGCTTTACGCACGAAGTGAAGAGCCCCCCCCCGGCGTCGGGAAACGAAGTCGCATGTAACGACGGGTGGGCGGTCTCGAGCGGACGCGCCAGGCGGCCGAGCTCAGCGGGGCTTTCGCCCGCCGGGGCCTACACCGGGGGGTGGAGCATGCACGCCCGCAGCGAGGCCTTCGCGCGGTGCAAGAGCACGTCGACGTGGCCCCGCGAGATGCCGAGGGCTTCGGCGACGTCTTCGCCGCGCTGCTCTTCGAGCAGGCGCAAGGTCACGACCGCCCTCTGCGTGCCGCAGAGCCGGGCGACGCAGGCCCGCAGGCGCACGTGCTCTTCGGCGCGGGCGACGAGCGCCTCGGCCGAGGGCTCGTCGGCCCCCCGCTCGAGCGCGTCGATCGAATCGTGGGGGCGCGCGAGCCGGTGCAGGCGCCGCCGGTTGCGCGCGGCGTTGCGCACGATGCCGGCGACGAAGCCGGGCAGCGCGGCCCGATCGGGGGGGAGCTGGCCGAGCTGTGCCAGCTGCAAGAAGGTCGACAGGGCGTCTTGCACGCAGTCGATCGCGTCTTCGGCGCCGAGGCCCTCGCGGCGCGCGACGCGGGCGAGCTCGGCGCGCTCGGCCCGGATGAGCCGCCCCAGCAGCTCGAGCGCGTCTTCGGCGGCGGGCGCGCCCGTCGGGGGCGTGGCGGGGGGCGTCATCGGGGGCGGCGGCAGGGCAGGGGCGTCACGGGCGGGGGCCCGGGGAGGGGGCGGCAGGGGCGCGGCGAAGGCCATCGTGGGCCAGGGTGTCGGGCGGCCGAGATCTTACAACGCGTAAGAAGCGGGCGCCTCGACACCTTCCGGGGCATGGCAACCAGCAAGAACGTGATCGCGGTCAACGACGCCAACTTTGACGCCGAGGTGCTCCGGGCCGACCGCCCCGTGCTCGTCGACGTTTCGGCCAGGTGGTGCGGCCCCTGCAAGCTGCTCGCGCCGATCGTCGACGCCGTGGCCGACGAGCGGGCCGGCGCCCTCAAGGTCGTGACGGTCGATCTCGACGCGTCGCCGGGCGTCGTGCGGCGCTATGGCATCCACGCGGCGCCGACGCTGCTGGTCTTTCGGGGCGGCGAGAAGAAGGCGCAGCGCGCGGGCGCGATGACGAAGGCGAGCCTGCTCACGTTCGTCGACGGGGCGGCCGGCGCCTCCTGACCCCCGAAGGCGCCCCCCCGGGCCCAGCCCGCTCGACCTGCGGCCGGCGCCTCCTGACCTCCGAAGGCGCCCCCCGGCCCAGCCCGCTCGACCGGGCGAACGCACCGGCGGCTCGAGCGTTCGGCTCGATGACGGCGAAGGCCCTTGCGGGGCGCCGCGCCTGGCGGCGACGGCGCCCCGGGCGCCCGCCGCGCCTGGCGGCGACGGCGCCCTGGGGGCCCACCGCGCGAGCTCAGTTCGCGCAGAAGCAGGCGAAGCAGGCCGAGATCTGCTCGGCGCCCGACCCGCAAGCGGGGATGCCGCCGAGCGACGCGGGGTCGGGCGGGCAGACGCCACCCGGGTCGGTCGGGCCGGGGATCGAGCACTCGAACGCGCACGCGCTCTGCTGGCAGGTGAGGAAGGTGCCGATGACATCGACGATGTCTTCGAACGAGGCGCCGACCGAGTCCAGGCAGGGGTTCAGCGCCTCGGTGGTGCCGATGCCCGTCTTGCCGCACTCGAGGACGCACTCGATCACCTTGGCGCACTTCTCGTTGCCGGCGCAGGCATTGACGCCCGCGGCGCAGGCGTCGCCGCCCGAGCCGCCCGAGCCGCCCGAGCCGCCGCCGCCGCCGCAGACCTCGAACTTGTCGGGGCAGCAGTCGCCCGCTTCGTCGCAGACATCGTCGCAGAAACAGCCGTCGGGCGAGCCGGTGCCGCAGAAGAGCTCGCCCTTGGCGCCGACGCAGCTGCCGAAGCCGCCGCCGCCGCCCGCGCCGCCGCCGCCGCCCGAGCCGCAGAAGAGGAACTTGTCGGGGCAGCAGTCGCCCGCCAGCTCGCACGCGTCGTCGCAGAAGCAACCATCGTCGGACGCGCCGCCGCAGAAGAGCTCGCCCTTGTCGCCGATGCAGCTGCCGGGGCCGCCGCCCGCGCCGCCCGAGCCGGCCGAGCCGCCCGAGCCGCCCGAGCCGCCCGAGCCGCAGAAGATGACCTTGTCGGGGCAACAGTCGCCGAACTGCTCGCACGCGTCGTCACAGAAGCAGCCGTCGGGCGAGCCGGTGCCGCAGAAGAGCTCGCCGTTCGCGCCCAGGCAGCTGCCGCCGGGGCCGCCGCCCGAGCCGCCCGAGCCGCCCGGCCCGCCGCCCGAGCCGCCCGCGCCGCCCGGCCCGCCGCCCTGGTACTCGCAGAGCCAGAGGTGCGCGTTGTACAGGCCCGTCGGCACGCACTCGCACTCGTAGGGCTCGCCCTCCCAGAAGCACGAGTCGCCGTAGCCCGGCACGAAACAGGCGCTGCCCGGCTTCGGACACTCGCCGCCGGGGGGGAACGCCAGCACCGTGTTCGCTTGTTCGCTATTCTTGTCGCCGTCGTCGGCCTTGTCGCAATTGAGCAAAAGGAAGGCAAGGGGCAGAATGGTAAAGCTGAAAGTTCTTTGAATACGCGAGGTGGAATTGGACATGATCGTCACTCCCGCCGAAATGAGTGGTAGGCCGCATTTCTGCGCTTCGTTTCGTTCTCCCGCGTTTTCGGGCCCGAGTCAACGCCCCGCCAGGCGGGAAAAATGCGCGCCAACCGCGCTACCCGTTCTGTAGGAAGTTCCTCCGTTCAATGACGATAGAAGCCGGCCGCTCGACGCGCCGCGATGACGCGCGGCCCGGGGCGCCGCGCCGGGCGTTTCGCCGCGCGAGGCCGGCACCTCCCAGAGTAAGGGGCGGCGCCCGGGGCGAGGCGGCCGCCCGGCGAGCGCGCCCGAACGCCGGGGCGATTACCATCGTTCTCGCGCTCGCGCCGCCCCGCCGTGCAGAAGGGCACGCCCGCGCCCACCTGATCGCCGTCGACGTCAGCCTACCCCCGAGGCCTCGCCCGACCCGCTCGTCGCGGCCGCCCTGAAGCTCGGCGACCCCCCGGCGCCGTCCGGCGGCCCCACCAACCCCCTCCACCCTCGTACCGAGGCCATTGACGGCCTCGGACCAAACCTCAAGGAACCCTCCGAGGTCGTCGATGACCTCGGATCAAACCTCAAGAAACCCTCCGGGGTCGTCGATGACCTCGGACCAAACCTCAAGGAACCCTCCGAGGTCGTCGACGACCTCCGCCCAAACCTCGATCATTGCCCCCGAGGTCGTCGACGACCTCCGCCCAAACCTCGATCATTGCCCCCGAGGTCGTCGATGACCTCGGACGAAACCTCGAGGAACCCCCCCGAGGTCGTCGATGACCTCGGACGAAACCTCGAGGAACCCCCTCGAGGTCGTCGATGACCTCGGACGAACCTTCGAGCCTTGGCCCGAAGTCGTCGATGACCTCGGACAAAACCTCGAGCCTTGGCCCGAGGTTGCCGACGACCTCCGCTCAAACCTCGAGCCTTGGCCCGAGGTCGCCGACGACCTCCGCTCAAACCACGAGCCTTGGCCCGAGGTCGCCGACGATCTCGGACGAAACCTCGAGCACTGGCTCGAGGTCGTCGATGCCTTCGGACGAACCTTCGAGCCTTGGCCCGAGGTCGTCGATGACTTCGGACGAACCCTCGAGCACTGGCCCGAGGTCGTCGATAACCTCGGACGAACCCTCGAGCCTTGGCCCGAAGTCGTCGATGACTTCGGACGAACCCTCGAGCCTTGGCCCGAAGTCGTCGATGATCTCGGGCCATTCCTTGAGAAATGCTCGGCGCTGCGCCAACGACGTCGGGGCGACGAACGAGAAAGCTGTTCGGGGCATCGGCGATGGGGGGCGAACCCTGAGCTACGCCCCTCGGTGCGCCGGCGACTTCGGAGGGGCCCTCGAGCGAGCGGTCTGGCATGACGTTGCCCTTAGAGCGCCGAGCACAACGCCCCTGGCGAAGCCGTCGTTCAGGCTCGACCGGTGGTTGTGCTCGGCAGTCTTAGGTGCCGCCCTCGAGTCTCGTCTTGCCCAGCTCGAGGCAGCGCTCGATGTTCCGTCGCGTGCCGCTCGTGCGGTTGGCGTCCGAGTTGAAATCGTGGGCGAGAAAGTGCGTGCAGGCTTCGATGGCCGCGGCGTCGCGCGCGGCGTCGTCGGCGAAGCCGCCGACGAGCTGCCATTGGCCCACCTTCGTGCGGAACTTGTCGGGCAAGTAACGGGGCCGCGCCCCGACGTGGTAGACGCGCACGTTGGGCGTCAGGCACTTGAGGCACTCCATCGCGAGGGTGTCGACGCCGCGAAAGTCGGCGACGAGAACCTGGGCGGCGCCGTCGCCGGCGAGCGGCAGGCGGGTCAGGGGCTCGTGGTAGAGGGTCAGAAAGTCGGTGAAGCTCAGGTTGCCGTTGCCGAAGACGTAAAGGCGCATGGGGCCCTCCCGGCCCGAGAGTACCCGCAAGTCGTGGCGGGGTAGAGCGCCCTGCGGGCCGGGCGTGCGCCACACCGGCCGCCCGGGCGGCCGCGCCCCTGGCTGAAGTTGCCGGCGGCGCCCGAGGGGTGCAAGGGCGGCCGCGTACGGCCGTTTCTCGAGAAGCGACGGCGGGGTGGGCGCGCACGGCGGGGGTGAGCGCTTCGACCTTGGGCATGGGCTCGCGCCGCCAGGCGTCGGTCATGCCCATCGGTTTAGCACCGCGATGCCCCGGTCGGTGGCCGCAAACTCATTCTCGACAGCGGTGCGCCGGCGCGCGGGGGCGGGGCCCTCGCGGCGCTCGTCGGGCCGTACCGATCGGGTCACTCTCGCGGGGCGGCGCGCGCAAAGTTGGGCTCGAGGTTCACACGAAAATGGCGCGAGCGTCGATGCAAGTTCGCGGCGCTCTTCGGTAAGATGCGGGCCATCATGAAACGACGCGACCTCCTTCGCTGGTCGGCGGGCGCGCCCGCCGGCCTCGTCCTCGGTGCGGGCTTCTGGCGCCGCGCCTACGCGGCCCCCGCGACGCCCGGCCCGGGGCCCTACGGGCCGCTCGCCGCCGGCCCCGACGCGAACGGCCTGCGCCTGCCCGCGGGCTTCCGCTCGCGCGTCGTCGCTACGTCGGGGCACCCCGTGGCGCCGACCGCGCACGTCTGGCACTTCGCCCCCGACGGGGGCGCGTGCTTTGCGATGCCCGATGGCGGCTGGGCCTACGTCTCGAACAGCGAGCTCGCGACCTTCCTCGGGGGGGCGGCCATGATCCGCTTCGACGCGGCGGGCGCGGTCGTCGAGGCGCGCACCATCTTGGGCGGCACCAACCGCAACTGCGCGGGCGGCCCCACGCCCTGGGGCACCTGGCTCTCGTGCGAAGAGTGGGACTTGGGCCAGGTCTGGGAGTGCTTTCTCGACGGTCGCCCGGCCGAGAGGCGCCACGATCTCGGCACGTTCGCGCACGAGGCGGTCGCCGTCGACCCGGCGCGCCGCCGGCTCTACCTGACCGAAGACCGGCCCGACGGCCGCTTTTACCGGCACACCCCCGGCTGCTGGCCCGACCTGAGCAGCGGCCGGCTCTCGGCCGCCAAGGTGACCTGGGACGACGCGCAGCAGTTCGGCGGCACCATCAAGTGGAACGACGTGCCCGACGACATCTCGGCCCGCACCTGGCCGATGTCGACGTACACGACGGGCTTCAACGGCGGCGAGGGCTGCTGGTACGACGACGGGCTCGTTTACTTCACGACCAAGGGCGACAACCGCGTGTGGTCGTACGACGCGAGCACCGAGCGCCTCGAGGTCGTCTACGACGCCGCGCTGGACCCGGCCTCGCCGCTGCGCGGCGTCGACAACCTCGTCGCCTCGAAGTCGAGCGATCTCTTCGTGGCCGAAGACGGCGACAACATGCAAATTTGCCTGCTGACGCCCGAGGCCCCCGGCGGCGGGCGCACCGTGGCGCCCTTCCTCGAGATCGTGGGCCACGAGGGCTCCGAGGTCACGGGGCCGGCCTTCACCCCGGCGGGCGATCGCCTCTATTTCAGCTCGCAGCGCGGCCCGAACGGCGGCGGCGTCGGCATGACCTTCGAGGTGCAAGGCCCCTTCCGGTGCTGAGCGCGCGGCGGCGCGGGGGCTCTCGGACGGCGGCTGGCGCTCGTCGACGAGCGACACGAGCGCCACGGGCACGCCGCCGATGGCGCTCGCGAGCCGCACGAGGTCGTCGCCGGCGCGCTCGGGCTCGGTGCGGTCGCTTTCGAGCGCGGGCTCAATCTCGACGCCCCGCGGCGCGGGGCCGCCGCCCCGGCCCCGGGGCCTCGCGCCGGGGGCCTCGCGCCTGCCGAGGTTGTAGGTGATGGCCTGGGTGGGCCACTTCGAGTAGCGGTAGACGGCGCGCGCTCGAACCGGCTCAGAGGTTCTGCTGCGAGCAGCTCGCGGCGAACGCGGGCGAGAGCGCCGAGCCGACGGGGGCCCTCGGGTAGTACGAAAGGAAGTTGAAGCACATCTCGCTCGAGGTCGCCTCGCCGAAGCCCACGTTGCCCGTGCCGAGGGTGTTGTCCCAGGTGCACGAGCTCTTCACGACGTCGCCCGGGGCGAGCGTCGCGTCGACCGCGTACGAGAGCTGGTGCTCGAAGTCGTAGTTGAGCACCGCGCCGAGCGAGCTGGTGGCCCCGCCGGCGCGGATCGCCTGGCCGAGAAAGCTCTCGCCGAGCTTGTGCATGTGCGGCCACGCCCGGAAGACTTTGACGGGCCCCGGCGCGTTGAGCAGCGACGCCGGGGCCTGGCAGTCGACCCTCACCCGCTTGCCCGCGCCGATGGAGAACGAGATGCCCCCGAACGCGACGACGTCGGCGTCGTTGGGGCGCAGCTCGGCCGTCGAGCAGAGGTTGATGGCGGTCTGGTCGCTGTGGCCGGGCTCGTGGGTCAAGTTGCTATAATGCACTTGCACGACGAAGCGCGTCGGCGCGCCCGCCTCGGTCGGAAAGCCCGCCTCGGCCGGCAGCTCGAGCGGCAACCCGCCCGGCCCCCAGCCGTAAATCATCTTCCAGCCGGGGGGGAAGGCGCTGCTGCAGGGCACCGGCGTCGTGCCGGGGCCCTGGCCGGCGGGCACCTGGAACGCGATGAGATGGTGCACGATCTTCGTGTCGTCGACGGCGGCCGCGGCGGCGATGATGTGCCGCTTGGGGCCCGCCGGCAGCTCGTAGCTGAAGCAGACGTAGCGATCGTCGGCGAACTCTGGCATCTGGTAGGGGCTCGTCGCCTTGAGCGAGATGTCGGGCGTGCAGCCGCCCGGCATCGTGCCCCCGCCGCTGCCGCCCGAGCCGCCGCTGCTGCCGCCCGCGCCGCCCCCGGCGCCGCCCGCGCCGCCGGTGCCGCACGACTCGCCGGGCGCCGCCCCGGGCATGCCGTCGGCGACCCAGCCCTGCATCACCGCGACCTCCGCCGAGGTGGGCGCGTCGTTGGGCGGCGGCGGCATGGGCCGCGCGCCGTCGCGCATGCGGGCGAGCACGCGCGAGGCGGTGCTCACGCTCTCGTCAGAAAACGAGGGCGCGAGGAGATCGTCGCGCGTCACCAGGGGCATGGGCGCGCCGAACTGGGTGGGGTCGCCGTGGCAGAGCTGGCAGCGATCGCGCAGGAGGCTCTCGACGGCGCAAGGCAGCCCGGTGGGCGAAGGGGGCGCCCCCCCGGTGCCCCCCCCCGAGGGCGCGCTGCCGCCCGGGCCGCCGCCCGTGCCGTTGCCGCCCGAGCCGCCGGACGCGGCGAGCGCGCTGCCCCCCGCGCCGGGCCCGCCGCCCGCGCCGGCCGCGGCGTCGTTCGCGTCGCCGCCGCAGGCGGCGTAGGGCAGGGCGAAGCACAAGAGAGCGAAGAGAAAGATAGGTCGTCGTCGCATGACGACCGGATAGTACCCGCGCGGGGCCGCCGCGGCCGCACCGAAAGCTCGGCCTTCGGTGATCGCAGCTCGCCGCCGCCCCCGAGGCCTCGCCCCATGCCCCACCTTGCCCCCGGGGCGGCCCGATTCAGGAAAGCCGATACAATCATAATATTTGGAATCTGTCAACGAAAATCGGATGCCCCCACCATCGCCTTCGGCCGGGCCCGAGGGGGGCCCGCCGGGAGGTACGTTCAATGACGACGACGACCCTTCAATGCCTCTGCGGCGCCATCACCATGGAGCTCAGCGGCGAGCCGCTGGCCTGCTTCTATTGCCACTGCGACGACTGCCAGGCGGTGCACGGCGCCGCCTACCTGCCGGCGGCGATGTACTGGACCGCGCAGACCCGGATCGTGGCCGGCGAGCCCCTGCGCTGGAAGCGCCGCACGACGACGCGCGCGACCTGCGGCGCGTGCGGCACGCGGCTCTTCGCCGAGCCGGCGGGGTTCGAGATTCGGTCGATTAGCGCCCTGCTCTTGCCGGCGGGCTCGTTTCGGCCGACCTTTCACGTGCAGTGTCAGCACGCGCTGCTGCCCGTGCAAGACGACTTGCCGCACTACAAGGGCTTCCCCGCCATGTTCGGGGGCTCGGACGAGCGGATGCCCTGGTAGGCGCGTGCCCGCCGCCGCGGGTGGGGGCGGCGCCACGCGCCCTCACGCTCGCGGCAGCGGCGCCACGCGCCCTCACGCCCGCGGCGGCGGCGACCGACCCGACGCGGGGCGCCCCCCGCGCCCTCACGCCCGCGGCGGCGACTGACCCGACGCGGGGCGCCCCCGCCCCCGCGTCGCCCGTCACCTCCTCGCCGTCGACCGCCCTTTACCCCCCTGGCAAGGCGCGCCGGGGCGCAACCTCAGGGGTTCGCGCCGCTGAGGATCCACTGAAAGACGGCGTCGGCGATGGCCACATTGCCCGTCGTGCCCGCGGGCATCTTTCCGCCGCAGCCGGCCGGCAGCGTGGGCGCGCCCGGGTTGACCTTGGCCCAGAGCATGCTGCCCTGCGGGTTGCCCGGCACGACATACTTCGGGAAGGCGCCGCAGTTCGGCTCGCCGCCGGTCGTCAGGTTATTGAAGCTGATGCTGAGCCCGCCGGCGGCGCCATGGCAGCCGGTGCAAGTGGGGGTGAGCAGGGGCTGGACGTTCTGGGCGTAGCTGAACGCGGCGACCGCGTTCGCGGCGCCCGGCGTCCGGAAGCCGATGCCGAAGTCGGTCGCGTTGTTGTTCGTGTCGTTGCCCTCGGGCAGGCGCGCCAAGGCCAGGTTGAGGTTCGACTGGGCCGTGTTCGGGCCCACGGCGAAGGCGCCCTCGCCGACGAAGACGTTGGGCGGGTCGAACTTGCCGTCCGTGCCTGAGTAGCCGACGGCGTCGACGGTCGCACCGGCCGGGCCGAGCAGCACCAGGTTGTCGGGGCCGTTCTGCAGGTCGGCGAACGTGGCGTTGATGAGGAACGCGGCGCCCGGGGGCAGCACGACCGTGTTGTCCTGGGCCACGACGAAGTAGCCGTTGGCGTCGAAGGCGTGGGCCGAGGTGAACTTGATCTCGCCGATGGTCGTGCCGCCGCTGCCGTTGACGGCCCGCAGCGTGAAGCCGTCGAGCGAGGCGCCCGGCGCGCCCTTGAGCTCGGTAAAAGAGCCGGTGTCGGTGCCCTTCGAGTTGAAGAAGAGCTCGTTGATCACGGGCGGGGTGACGCCGCCGCCGCCCGCGCCGCCCGAGCCGCCACTGCCGCCCGCGCCGCCGCTGCCGCCCGCGCCGCCGCCGCCGCTGACGAACGAGTAGCTGTCGAGCGTCAGGCACTCGCCGCCGGGCACCGGGGTCGACGAGAAGTCGGGCCCGATCGTGACCTCGATCAGCTTCAGGTTCGTCACCGTGCCGGTCGCGTCCGCCGTGAGCGGGTCGCTGATGTCGACCAGGTCGAACGAGCCGCTCTCTTGGAAGAACTGTTTGACCAGGTTGCCGGCCGCGTCGAGCGCGAACAGGCGGAAGCAGTGCACGCACGTGGCGTAGTTGTCGTTGGGCGGGCTGCCCAGGTCGAAGACGCCGGGCTCGAGCGGGGGCAGGCCCAGGTTGGTGCCGTACAGCTCGAGCCGGAAGAGATCCGCACCTGCGACGACGACGTCGGGCGAGACGGCGCTGGTCTCGTAGCCGAGGATGTCGCCGCCGACGCCGCTCAGGGGGGCGAAGTCGTCATTGACCTGAATCGGCGTGCACACCTGGCCGCCACCGCCCGCGCCGCCGGCACCACCGCCCGCGCCGCCGACGCCGCCTGTCCCGCCGCCGGTCCCGCCCGCGCCGCCGGCGCCCGCGCCGCCGCCGCCCGTACCGCCGGTGCCGCCCGCGCCCGCGCCGCCGCCCGTACCACCGGTGCCGCCCGCGCCGCCGCAGACCTCGAACTTGTCGGGGCAGCAGTCGCCGAACTGCACGCACAGGTCGTCGCAGAAGCAGCCGTCATCGGACGGCCCGCCGCAGAAGAGCGTGCCGTCGTCGGCCACGCAGCTGCCGGGCGCGCCGCCACCCGCGCCGCCTCCACCGCCCGCACCGGCACCGCCGCCAGCGCCGGCCGACCCACCGGCGCCCGCGCCGCCGCCGGCGCCGGCCGAACCGCCGGTGCCGCTGCAGACCTCGAACTTGTCGGGGCAGCAGTCGCCGAACTGCGCGCACAGGTCGTCGCAGAAGCAGCCGTCGTCGGACTGCCCGCCGCAGAAGAGCGTGCCGTCGTCGGCCACGCAGCTGCCGGGCGCGCCACCACCGGCGCCACCGCCGCCGCCGGTGCCGCCCGTGCCGCCGGTCCCGCCGGCGCCGCCCGTGCCGGCGGCGCCGCCCGTGCCCCCGGTCCCGCCGGCGCCGCCCGTGCCGCCGCCGCCGCCAGCGCCGTTCGACTCGAAGGCGTAGGCGTCGAGCGTCAGGCACTCGCCGCCGGGCACCGGGGTCGACGAGAAGTCGGGCCCAATCGTGACCTCGATCAGCTTCAGGCTCGTGATGGCTGCGGCCGCGTCGGCCGTGAGCGGATCGTTGACCTCGGTCAGGGTGAGCGTGCCACTCTCCTGGAAGAACTGCTTGACCAGGTTGCCGGCCGCGTCGAGCGCGAACAGGCGGAAGCAGTGCACGCACGTGGCGTAGTTGTCGTTCGGCGGGCTGCCGAGGTCGAAGACGCCGGGCTCGAGCGGGGGCAGGCCGAGGTTGGTCCCGTACAGCTCGAGGCGGAAGAGGTCGGGGCCGCCGACCGTCACGAGGTCGGGCGAGACGTCCGTGGTGTCGTAGCCGAAGATGTCGCCGGCGGCGCCAGAGACCGGCGCCAGGTCGCTGTTGACGGTGATGGCCGTGCAGACCTGGCCGCCGCCGCCCGCACCACCCGTCCCACCGGTGCCGCCCGAGCCGCCGGTGCCGCCCGAGCCGCCGGTGCCGCCGGTGCCGCCGGTGCCGCCGGTGCCGCCCGTCCCACCGGTGCCGCCGGTGCCGCCGGTGCCGCCGGTGCCGCCGGTGCCGCCGGTGCCTGCCTCCCCACCGGTGCCGCCAGTACCGCCCGAGCCGCCGGTGCCGCCGGTGCCGCCAGTACCGCCCGAGCCGCCCGTGCCACCCGAGCCGCCGGTGCCGCCGGTGCCACCCGAGCCACCGGCGCCGCCTGCGCCCACGTTGGCCTCGCCGGGCGTCTTGATGCCGAAGCCGAAGTCGATGCTGTTGTCGTTCGTGTCGCTGCCGTCCGGCAAGCGCGACAGGCTGTCGGCCGCGTTCGGGCCGTTCGGCTGCACCACGAACTTGCCCTCGCCCAAGAAGACGTTGGGGGGGTTGAACGTGCCGACCGCGTCCGAGTAGCCGAGCGCGTCGATGGTCACGCCGGCCGGGTCGACCAGCACCAGGTTGTCGGGGCCGTTCTGCAGATCGGCCAGCGGGTTGATGATGAACGCGGCGCCCGGGGGCAACACGACCGTGTTGTCCTGGGCGATGACGAAGTAGCCGTTGGCGTCGAAGGCGTGGGCCGAGTCGAACTTGATCTCGCTGATGAGCGTGCCGCCGTTGCCGTTGATCGACCGGAGCGCGTGGCCGGCGAGCGAGGCGCCCGGCGTGCCCTTGATCTCAATGAAACAGCCCACGTCGGAGCCGGGCGGGTTGAACACGAGCTCGTTGATCACAATCGGGTCATTCCCGCCGCCGCCCGAGCCGCCGGTGCCGCCCGTACCGCCGGTGCCACCGGTGCCGCCGGTGCCGCCGGTGCCCGCCGCCCCGCCCGTACCGCCGGTGCCGCCGGTGCCGTCACCGCCGGTGCCACCCGTCCCGCCGGTGCCGCCCGAGCCGCCCGTGCCACCCGTGCCGTCACCGCCGGTGCCGCCCGTGCCACCCGTCCCGCCGGTGCCGCCCGAGCCGCCCGTTCCGCCGGTGCCACCCGTCCCGCCCGTGCCGTCACCGCCGGTGCCGCCCGAGCCGCCGGTGCCACCCGTGCCGCCCGTCCCGCCCGTTCCTCCGGTGCCACCCGTTCCGCCGGTCCCGCCGGTCCCACCGGTCCCACCAGTGCCGCCGGTGCCGCCGGTGCCGCCGGTGCCGCCCGTGCCACCGGTGCCGCCGGTGCCTGCCTCCCCACCGGTGCCGCCAGTACCGCCCGAGCCGCCGGTGCCGCCCGTGCCACCGGTGCCACCGGTCCCGCCCGTTCCGCCGGTGCCGCCCGTGCCGCCGGTCCCACCCGAGCCGCCGGTGCCGCCCGTCCCCGCCTCGCCGCCCGTCCCCGCCTCGCCGCCCGTCCCTGCTGAGCCGCCCGTCCCGGCTGTGCCGCCCGTCCCGGCCGCGCCGCCCGTCCCGGCCGCGCCGCCCGTTCCTCCGGTGCCCGCCGCGCCGCCCGTGCCGCCCGTTCCTCCGGTGCCCGCCGCGCCGCCCGTGCCGCCCATGTTCGAGCCGCCGGTGCCGCCCGAGCCGCCGGTGCCCCCCGTGCCGCCGGTGCCGCTTCCCGCGGCCCCCGCGGAGCCCTTCGTCGGGTTGCCCGGGGTCGGCTCATCGTCCGCACATGCGGTCAGCAGAATTGGAGTCAGAAGGCCCACGACGCTCAGCACACGGAGGAACGACGACGATTTCATAACCGCGCACCGTACCAGAGGTAGCCAGCCCACCGCGATGGAAGAAAAGGTGGTGCGTGCGGTAGCGCGACCGATGCGGCACCTCACCCCTACCGACCCGTAACCCCGCCTTGAGCTCTAACGCGCAACGCGTCGCGCTAGTTGCTTTGCGCTCGCCGCCGTGCGAGGCTTTTTCGCTTGAGCGCGGGCTTGGCGACCGCCGAGCAAGGTGGGGCGCTCTCGGGGCTCGGCGAGGGGGCCCGGCGGCGGCTTCTTCAGAGCTTCGTCGTGCTCGGGCAAACCAGGGCGCCGCCAGGCCCTTGCTGTAGCTGTACGATGAGAACCGGGCCTGAGTACGGCATCAGGTCGAAGGCCGTGGTGGCGCCGGTGGCGTTCTGCCCCGAGACGAGCGACAGCGAGGGCGAGTCGCGCAGGCACCCCCTCGGCCGTCTGCAGGCCTTGGGTGAACTCGACGCCGTCGAGGGGGTCGTGGTCGGGCATTCGGTAGAGTTCGGTCTCAATCGTTCAGGCGCCGCCGTTGGCCCAGAGCGCCCCGTCGTTGATGCAAAAGAGCAGGCGCACCGGCCGGCGCGGGCCGAACGTCGCCCCGGGGGCCTGGCGCCGGTCGCCGAAGCGAGTCACCACGAGGGCGGAGCGGACGACCGATGAACGACGAGCTGACCCCTGCCGAGCGCAAAGAACGTCTCCGGCGCGAGGCCTTCGCGCGCCGTGACGCCCTCGACGAAGGCTTTCGCCGGCGGGCGTCCGAGCGCATCGCGACCCGGGCCCTCGCCTTCGCCGGGCTCGAGGGCGTCACGCCGGTCGGGGCCTACTGGCCGATGCGCAGCGAGGTCGACCCGCGGCCGCTGATGGAGGCGCTCGTCGCCCGGGGGCAAGACGTGGCGCTCTCCCGCATTGTGCACCCCCACCTCAGCTTTCGCCTCTGGAAGCCGGGCGACGAGCTCGAGAAGGGCACCTTCGGCGTCCGCCAGCCGAGCCCCGAGGCCGCCCTCGTGCACCCGCGGGCCCTGCTGGTGCCGCTCGCCGCCTTCGACCGGCGGGGCGGGCGAATCGGCTACGGCAAGGGCCACTTCGACCGCGCCATCAAGACGCTCGAGGCGCAGCACCCGGTGCTCGTGGTCGGGCTCGCGTATTCGTCGCAGGAGATCGACGAGGTGCCGATCGAGCCTCACGACCGTTCGCTCGACGCGATCGTCACCGAGACCGAGCTCATTCGGAGCGAGGGGTAAGGCGCGGCGGGCGCGGTCGCTCTTTCGGAGCGAGGGGTAGGGCGCGGCGGGCGCGGACGCTCTTTCGAAGCGAGGGGTAGGGCGCGGTCGCGCGCGTGGGTTCGATGCGCGCGGGGGCGCGGCGTTGCGGCGCGCTCGGCGAAGGCCGAAATGGCGGCGCGCGGGGGCGGGGCGAATCGCCACGCCGGGGCGCGGGCCGACGCCGAACCCGTCGCTTTCGCGCGCCCGAACGCGTGAATCGATCGGCGGACGGGGCCCCCCCGACGCGTCGGCGCGCGGCGTCCGCGCCGAGGCCGCCCGGTGGGCCGCGCCTTGCATGCCACTTGCACCACCTCTCGCCAACCGGGGCGAGGAGAACAGACGAGGTAGCCGTGACCATCTACGACGAGCTGAAGAAA
The DNA here is from genome assembly GCA_035762175.1 of Polyangiaceae bacterium. Taxonomy (GTDB): domain Bacteria; phylum Myxococcota_A; class Polyangia; order Polyangiales; family Polyangiaceae; genus DASTPP01. The sequence goes on from DASTPP010000371.1 coordinate 22,908, forward strand.
GACCACCGCACGGTCTTGTCGCTTCTCGACCGACTGATCGCCGAGCCGCAGGCCGTCGGCGACCCGAGGGGCGCCATCGTGCAAGAGCTCCGCGACGAGCTCATCCCGCACGCGCGCGCCGAGGAGGCCATTCTCTACAACGCCCTGCGCGACGCCGGCGAGGCGAAGGGCAAGGTCGCGCACGCGTACGTCGAGCACGTCGAGGCCGAGACGCTCCTGCGCGCGCTGCAGGCCGCCGACGCCGCCGACCTGACCTGGGTCGCCGCCGCGAAGAAGCTGCGCGAGTCGCTCGCGCACCACATCGCCGAAGAAGAGGGCGAGGTGTTCGCCGCGGCCCGGCGCGTCTTCTCCGACGAAGAGGCGGCGCAGATGGGCGAAGCGTTCCGCCAGATGAAGCCGCAGGTGCGCGAAGAGGGCTTCATGGGCACGACGCTCGACATGATCGCGAACCTGCTGCCCGCCCGCCTGCGCGCTTCGGTGCGCAAGGGCGCCGCCTCGCGCGCGGCGTAAGCGCGCCGGCCCGGCCCCGCCTCGCGCGCGGTGAGCGCGCCGGCCCGGCCTCGTGCGCGGCGTGAGCGCGCCCGGCCGGCGACGCCGCGACCGCGCCGGCCGGGGCCTCGCGGGTGCGCCGGCCGGGGCCTCGCGGGTGCGCCGGCGCCGGCCCCGCTCAGAAGGTGCCGCTCAGGCCCAGGGTCGCCCCCTGGCGCGCCGGCGCGACCGTCGGCGCGACCGTCGGGGCGAGCGAGACCTTGGGCTTCGCCGGCGCCTCGCGGCGGGCGAGCAGGGCGGCGTCGGTGACCGACGCCACGACCGCGCCGAGGAAGGCGCCGGCGAAGCGGTGCTTGGCGGCGCAGCTCCAGCCGAGGTCGATCTCGTAGCCGCAGCGCCCGTCGGCGGCGACGTCGCCGACCCACGCGCCGACCAAGGGGGCGAACGCCCGCAGCCCGAGCGAGGCCGCGGCGACGCCGTAGCGGCCCCGGCTCGCGTGCACGAGCGGCGCGCCGGCCAGGTAGCCGCCTTGGGCCACCCAGTTGATGGCCTCCGACCGGGTGGCGACGGCCACGCCGTAGACGGAGGACGCGGCGGCGTCGACCAGCAGCGTCTGCCAGCCGTACCACTCGCGCTCTTTCGGGGCCGGGGCCAGGGCCGCGCGCGCCGGCGCCCGCGGCGCGGCAGCGGGGGCCGCGGCCGGGCGGGCAGGCGGGGCCTTGGGCGCCTCGACTTCGGGCTTCGCCGCGGGCGCCTCGTCGGCCTCGTCGGCCCCCTCGTCGGCGGCGGCCGGGGCCGACTCTTTCGTCGGCTCTTTCGACCCCGCGGGCTCGAACCACTCGGGCCCGGCGGCGAAGGCAACGCCCGCCGGCAGCGTCAACGCACAGAAGACCGAAAGCGAACGGACGAAGAGTGGAAGCGCACGAGCGTTCATGGCGCAAACTCCGGTAAGCAAATGGACGGGGGCCCCACGCCCGACGCTTGCACTACGCGCAACGCGTAGGGGGGCTCGGGGTGAACTGCACGGCACGTGCCGCGCCGCCCGCCCGCGTAAATCAGCCTCGGGCGGCGATGGCGTGCCGACGGCCGGCGCGTGTAGACTGAGCAAGTTGCTCGAGCGCTGAACAAGTTGTCGTGCCGTCACCTCGCCGGTCGGGCACGAGCCGTCGGGGCTCGCGGTTCAGCGCACCCCCCCCTCGTCGAGTCCGGGGCCGCGCCGGGCGCGCACCGTCACCCGCCGCCTGAAGTCGAGCCGAAATTCGGCCCGGGGGGGCTCGAGGGTTGGTCTCGGCGAGTCTTGCGCCCGGGTGGGTCGGCCGCGAGCGTCGCGGGCGCATGCGGCGGTGCGCCCTTCGCCTACATCTTCCTGCCGCGCCCCTGGGGCGGGTGGTGGCTCGTGCGAGGGCGCCAAGAGCCCCTTGCCGGGCACCCCGGCCCCCATGCCATTCTTGCGCCGCATGAAGAGGTGGCGGTCGCTGCTCTCGGGGCTCACGGCTTTGTCGCTCTGGCTCGCGGCGTGCGGCGAGGCGGCGAAAGAAGCGAGCGTGCCGCCTCCGCCGCCCCTGACCCCCGAGCAACAGAAGATCGCGCGCCTGCAGGACGAAATCCTCGCGATGATGCAGCCGCGCGGCTGCGCGACGGCGAAAGAGTGCAAGGCGGCGGGGCTGGGCTACGGCGGCGGCTGCGGGCCCCGGCAGTACGTCGTGTACTGCCCGCGCAACGTCGACGACGCGCTCTTGCAGCAGCGGCTCGACGAGCTGACCAAGCTCGAGGAGGCCGAAGCCAAGCGCCAGGCCGAGCCGCCGCCCTGCCGGGCGCCCTCGCCGCCGGAGGCCGAAGTGCTCGACGGCGTCTGCCGCGCCAAGCTCTGACCCGAGCGCCCGACGGCGTCGGCCGCGCCAAGCGCTGGCCCGAGCGCTACTTGGCCCGCTTCCGGATGGTCTTCAGGTAGTGGGCGAGCGCGTCGAGATCGTCGTCGGCGATGTCGTTCTCGCCGAACTTGGGCATGTCCCCGGGCACGAGCCCGCGCACCTTGGCCTTGATGAGCGTGCCGGGCAGGGGCTTATCGTTGATGGCCATGCCGAGGCCGGCCTCGCCCTGGGGGTGGCACGAGTTGCAGCGGCGCATGAAGACGAGTTGCCCGCGCCGGGCCTCGGGGCCGAGGGGCGTCGGGCCGACGACGGGCTCGCTCGCGCGCACGCCGCCGCAGCCGATGAGGGCGAGGGCGGCGAGGGGCAGCCAGCGCGGGCTCACGGCGCCCGCCCGCCGGCGCGGCGGATGCGCCAGAGCACGCCGGTGCCTTCTTTGGGCTCGGGGCCGCGCTCGCCCACGGTCATGACGCCGAAGTCGACGACGTAGAGCGCCTCGCCCGTGGGGTCGAAGCGGCAGGCGATGGGGCGCTCGAGCCCGCCGTGGCCGAGCTTCGAGGCGGGGCCGTTCTGCTCGCCCGCGTTGACGGCGAAGTCGGTGATGACGCCGTTCGCGACGTCGACGCGCACGACCTTGAAGCCGACCGGGCCGAAGACCTTGCCGGTCTTCGGCACCATGTCGCCGAACTGCGCGACGAAGGCCTCGCCGACGTGCCCGAAGGCGGCGCTGCGCGAGAAGTCGAGGCCGTTCGACGACGAGTGCACGCCGAACGAGGCGCGCGGCTTGGGCGGCGCGCCCGGGTGGCGATCGAGCATGAACCGGTGCGACGCCTTGCCCGGCACGGTGAAGCGCGACTCGGTGAGGGGCGCCCCGCCCGAGAAGTCGGGCCAGCCGTACCAGGCGCCCGGCTCGACCTCGTACAGGTAGTCGGCGGCGCCGAAGACGGGCCTACTGCCGCGGATGTCGATGCCGTTCTCGGTGACGAAGAGCCGCCCGGCCGGCGAGAAGGCGAGGCCGTAGGGGTTGCGAAAGCCCCACGCCACGAGCTCGGGCGCGCCACCCTCGGGCGAGACCTTCATGACGGCGCCGCCGCAGGGCAGCGCGCCCTTGACGATCTGGCCGCGCTCGGTCTTCGTGCCGAAGGCCACGTACGCGCCCGTCACGGCCTTGTCGTCCGGCGCCGGCGTCAGCGGGTTGTCGGTCTCGAAGTTGACGCCGGCGAGCGCGACGTCGCGGCACGGCACGTCGTGAAAGTCGGGCCGGCGCGGCAGCCAGCCGTACTCGGCGTTGTCTTCGCCCACCACGCCCGCGTTGGTCGCGGTGCCTTGGCCGAAATAGACCATGCCGTCGGGGCCCACCGCCGGGCCGTTGGTGTGGTGGTCGCCGAAGCTCGGCAGGCCCTCGACGAGCGCGCGCATCTTGCCGTCTTTCTCGACGCGCAGCACCTTGCCCCCGCCCTTGACCCCGCCCTGGGCGACGAAGAACGAGCCCTTGGCGAAGGCGACGCCCGTCCACGGCCCGTCGTCGCCCGTGGCGACCACGCTCGTGCCCCCGCCCTTCGCCACGCGCAAGAGCCGCGGCGTCGTGAACTTCTCGCCGTACGAGTAGCCCGACTCGACGACGTACGCCTCGCCCGCGTCGTCGAACGCGACCCCGGCCGGGAAGGTGAGCCCGCGCGCCACCGCCTCGAGGCGGTAGCCGGCGGGCAGGTGCACGTCTTCGGCCCGGACCCCGCGCGCGCCCTTGGCCTTGACGCCTTCGCCCCCGCCGTCCGAAGCGCCGACGCGCCAACAGCCGGAGGCGGGCGCGAGCGCCACGAGGCACGCGACGACGCGGCTCGCCCGACCGAGGGCGCCGGGCGAGGGGCACGCAGAGAGCAACCGGTTCATGCGCCAAACGCTAGCCCACGCGCCACGGACGCGCCCGTCCGTCGGCCGCGCTCGCCGGCCCTCACGACGGAGCGCGCCCGGCGGCCCGCGCGCGGCGCCGCCAAAGCGCCGACGGCGCAGGCGCCGAGCCCGACCTCGTCCTCGTCCTTTGGTGACGAAGCGGGTAGGCCGGCCCTCGTCCGGGGCAGGGTGTCGGGGGGGCCATCGCGCAGTTCGGCCGCCCGAACTTTGCGGCGGAACGGACGCCGTTGCGTGTCGAATGTACGCGCGATGGGGGTGTGAGCGATCTCGGCGGGGGCGAGCTTGCGGCCGCCGACGCGTTTCTGACTGGGCGCCGTGCGGAGGGGCGGGGGTCGGTGGGTTTGGCGCGCACCTTGCGAACCATCGCCCCTGGCCCTCGGCGAGGGCTGAGCGCTCGCGGGCGGGCGGAGGAAAAAGCACGATGAACATCATGCGATTGGTGCGGCGGTTCGCGTTGGCGGCGACGGTGCTGTTGCCCGGCACGTTCGCCTGTCAGGGCCCCGATGGCGGGGCGCCGGCGGGCGGGGCGGCGGCCCTCGGGGGCGAGGGGCGCGCCGCGAGCGCGCCCGCGAGCCGGCAGGCCGGTTGGACGCACGAGGCGACGAGCGAGGTGACGCGCATTCTGATCACCAACGACGATGGCATCAAGGCGCCGGGCCTGCAGGCGCTCTATACGGCGATTCGCGCCATTCCGAATACGGAGGTGAAGGTGGTGGCGCCCGCGACCAGCCAGAGCGGCACGGGCAGCGGCTTCACCACGGGCGCCGCCATGACGTTCAACCCGAACGCCCTGCTGTTGAACGGGGTCGACACGGGCGTCGCGGTGGGCGGCCGGCCGGCCGACGCGGTGCGCGTGGCGCTGCAGAAGGTCTACGCCCCGGGCACCAAGCCCGATCTCGTCATCTCGGGGTTCAACTCGGGGCAGAACCCGGGCCTGACCTTCGCCTCGGGCACGGTGGGCGCCGCGCAGACCTCGGCGCTGAAGGGCATTCGGTCGATCGCCTGTTCGCTGGGCACCACGTTCATCGACCCGCCCGTGTTCGGGGCGGCCCTGGCCGACTACGGCGAGGCCGCCGAGATCATGCGCAAGCTCGTCACGGCGCTCGTCGCGCGCGACGGCGGGGGCCTGGGCGAGCTCGGGGGGCCCTTCGGCGACGACGACGTCATGCTCAACATCAACTTCCCGCCGCGCAACATCCAGGGCGTGAGGGTGACGCGCCCGGGCGACTTCGACGTCGCCATCACCTACGTCGACCTGCCCGACGGCCGCATCGCGCCCCAGGTCGATCTGAGCTCGCTCGAGACCTTCAGCGAGGTCGCCCTCGCGCAGGGGCTCGACACCGACGTCGGGGCGCTCGCGGCGGGCTTCGTGACCGTCACGCCGTGGCAGCACGGCGAGATCGGGCTCAAGCGCGGCCTCGGCGAGTGCTGCGGCAGCCTGCTCGGGCCCTGAGCGAGCTGCCCCACCCCGAGCACGACGCCATCCTCGAGCCGCTGCTCGCGCAGGGGGTGATCGCGATCGTCGCGGGCAACTGCGGCTTCTCGCCGGCGCCCGTCGCCGGCCGCTCGGTGCGGCGGGACGAGCACTCGTCCGAGCTCGCGCGCGACGGCGCCTCCGACGACACGACCCCTCGGCGCCCGACGTCGGTCGCATGCGCGCGCCCGGTGACGAGACCAGGCGCGCGCTGCGCGCGCCGCCCCGTGGTAGTCTCGGCGCGTGTACCTGCCCGCCCACTTCGCCGAGCGAGACCCCGAACGCCTGCGCGCCTTTCTCGCGTCGTACCCCTTCGGGGTGCTCGTCGGCGCGGGCGACCCGCCCGAGATCGCGCACGTGCCCTTCGTGTCGTCGCCCGAGGGCGGGGCGCTCTGGGGGCACGTCGCGCGGGCGAACCCCGTCTGGCGCGGCTTCGACGGGCGCGCGGTGACGGTCGTCTTTCAGGGGCCGCACGGCTACGTCTCGCCGCGCTTTTACGCGTCGAAGCAGCTCGTCCCAACGTGGAACTACGCCGCCGTGCACGTGCGCGGCGCCCCCCGGTTGCTCGAGCGCGACGACGAGGTCGACGCGCTCTTGCGGCGGCTCGGCGAGGTGAACGAGGCGGGCTCGCCCTCGCCCTGGAGCCCCGACGAGCTCGACCCGGCCGCGTACGCCAACCTGCGCCGCGCCATCGTCGCCTTCGAAGTGCCGCTGACCGAGCTGGTGGGCAAGTTCAAGCTTGGCCAGAACCGGGCCCCGGCAGACCGCGAGGCCCTCACGCGGGCGCTCGAGGCGAGGGGCGGCCCCGACGATCTCGCCATGCTCCGCTGGGGGCGCTGAGGGCGCCGGGCGCGGCAGCGCGGCCCGCGGGCGCCTGCGCCGCGCCGCCTTCGGGCCCCTCGCCCGGCGCGCTCCGCCCCGCGAGAGCGCCCGAGGGCCGCCCGCGCGGCGACCTCGGTGTCGTCGCGCCGCCCGCCGCAGACGCCCGCGCGAACGAGCGAGAGGCCCTCGAGCCGCGCGACCGCGAGCCTGGCGCGGGCCCCGATCTTTTCCGGCCGCCCCGGCCGAGCGTGGTAGTCAGGAGGCATGGGCGGCGCTCCCTATCGTTCTCCGACGGCACCGCCCCCCGGCGGGGCGGCCGGGCCGCCCGACCCGCTCGCGCGCCTCGGCAGCCTGCGCTCGTCGCACCGGCCGCCCCCGCTCCGCCGCTCGCTGGCGATGCCGGTCTTCGCCGCCGCCCTCGTCGCGGCCCTCGTGGGCGGCGTCGGCGTCGCGGCGAAGGCGCCCTCGGCCGGGCCCTCCGGGCTGGCGGCGGCGGCCGGGGCGCTCGCCTTCCTGATCCTCGGCTGGGGCGCCTTGCGCGATCGCGCGACGAGCATCGATCTACACGCCCAGGGGCTCGTGCTAACGCGCGGGGGGGCGCGCGCGGTCGTGCCCTTCGACGACGTCGACCAGGTCTGGTTCGACCTCGAGCGCTCGTCGTCGTACGTCGGCGTGATCGCGCGCATCGTCGGGCTCAAGCTCGTCGACCGCGCGGGCGCGGCGACGCTGGTGCCGCTGGCCCCGCTCGACGCCGGCGACGCGAACGCGGTCGTGCGCTGGGTGCACCGCCACTGTTCGGTGCCGCTGCTCGACGAGGCGCGCAAGGCGCTGCGCGAGGGCGAGGCCCTCACCTTCGGCCACGTGACCGTCGACGCCGAGGGGGTGGGCGTCGGCGGTGCGCGGGCGGCGTGGCGCGAGCTGCGGCTCGTGCGGCTGCAGCCGGGGCGGGTCGCCTTCTTCCGGCGCCTGCCGCTCGTGCCCTGGCGCACCGTCGACTGGGCTCACATTCCGCACCCGACGGTGTTCGTGCGCCTCGTGACCGAGCTTGCGCACCACATCGAGCTCGACAACCCCATCGGGGTAGAAGACGACGCGTAGCCCGGCGCGCGGCCCGCCAGGGGGCCTTCAGTCGCAGATCAGGCCGCTGCTCGTGCAGCTCACCGGACAGTGATTGTTGCACGCGGTGAACGCGCCGTTGATCGTAACGCCGCCGCCCTTGCACCCGGTCGTCTCGAACCCGTCGGTCGGGCAGACGTAGTCGATGCAACAGAGCGCCTGCGACTGCTCGCCGGTGGGGCCTTCGCCCTCGTCGCCTTCCGGCGAGGCGCAGCCGGCGGCGAAGCCGAGCGCCGCGAGCGCGGCGGCGGCGAAGAGTTGGCTCGAGACGAGGGCCCGCAGTTTGACCGTAGCTTTCATGATTCGACTCCCCTCCTGGTGGGTGGCATTCGCGCGGGGCCCGCATGGCCCCGACGCTCGCCACGCATTGCACTGCGCGTGCCGCCCCCGCCCGCGCGGCGAAGGGGCCCCCGAAGGGGGTGTTGGGTAGGTTCGTGAGGGGCGCTGCCAGGCCCCGAGGCGCGCGCCCACCGGAGGGGCGATGCGCGCGCACGCCGCGCGAGCATGCGCGCGCATGAGCCGGCGGCCTCGCGCGGGCGGGCCGCCCGTCGGGCCGGGCGGCCGCCGAGAAGAGCAGGGCGCCGCCCGATAGAGCAGTGCAGTCGCCGTCGACAAGGGCGGCGGGCACCATTTAGGCTCGCCCGATGGCCCCCCGTACGCCGAGCACGTCCCTAGCTTTTGTCGGGCTCGGCACCTTTGCGCTGGTCGCGGCCATTCTGGGCATCGTCTTTTTTCTGGTCGGCAAGGCGCTCGACCGGGCCCGGGCCGGGCTCGAGGCCGAGGGCGTCGTCAAGGCGCCCGACCGGGTGATCATCACGACCCGCTTCGACGACTTTCGCTCGCCACAACTGCGCAGCTCGGGCATCCGCAAGAACCATGGCTACCTGGTGCTCACCCGCGAGCGCCTGATCGTCCTCCAGCTGCCGCAGCGCTACGGGGGCCTCTACGCCCGCGGCGCTCTGGGGCGCTTGCGGGTCGGCGTCGACGAGCGCGGCGCCCTTCAGCTCCACACCGACGAGCCGCCGGGCGCGACCGGCTCGGTCGACTACCGGGTGCCGGTGCGCGACGCGGCCGCCTGGGTGAAGGCGCTGGTCGAAGCGGGCGCGCGCGCGGCCTGAAGCCCCCCGCCGAGGGGTCGGCGCCAGGGTCGCGCGGGCGGGGGGCCGGGCCAGGGGGGAGGGCGCCGCCGCGGGGGGCGGGGAGGGGGCCGGCCCGCCCGCATGGTGTACACTTGGCAAGATGTGGGCCCTTTACCTGGCGGCGCTCCTGGTGAGCTTGGGCATTCTCGTCGCGCAGATGGCGATGGGCGATCACCACGGGGCCCACGCCCACGGCGGGGGCGACGCGGGGGTCGCCGACGACGCGGTCGCGCTCTTTCTGTCGTCGCGGTTCTGGGTCTTCTTTGCGCTCGCGTTCGGGCTCTCGGGCACGCTGCTGCGCGCGCTCGGGCTCGCGTCGCCGGGCGCGGCCGGGGCCATCGCGGGGGGCGCGGGGGTGGCGGCCGGGCTCTTCGCGTCGCTGGCGTTCCGCTTCGTGCGCCGGGGGGCGGTGAGCACCTCGGCCGACGCCCGCGAGGCGGTGGGCCACACGGGGCGGGTCCTGGTCGCGTGCGCCAAGGGGCGGGTGGGGCAGGTGCGCATCGAGCTCAGGGGCCAGAGCGTCGACCTGCTGGCCACGACCGACGAAGAGGGGGGCCTCGCGCGGGGCGAGGCCGTGCTCGTCGAGCACGTCGACGGCGCGATCGCCCGCGTCTCGCCGCGCCCGAGAGAGCTCGCTTGAGCGAAGGCAGGTGCGCCCGGGGGCGAAAGGGGTTAGCGTCGCGACCATGCCGAATCGCGTCCGGGGGGCCAGGCGGGGGGGGCCGTTCGTCGCGCGCGCCGGGGGCGGCGCGCCGTCGAG
>DASTPP010000372.1:0-48980 GCA_035762175.1 Polyangiaceae bacterium
CGGATCGTCGCCGGCCGGGGGCGGCGGCGGCAGTTCGGCGAGCGTCGGGGCCGCCTCGGCCACGGCCGCCCCGGGCGCCCCCGCGGCCGGCTTCAGCCGCGCCGCCCGGCTCGCGTTGCTGCGCCCCACGCTCGCCGCGAAGGCGAGCACCGAGACGACGCCGAACACGAGCGCGCCCGACGCGATCGTGCGCGCGCGCCCCGGGCCCCGCAGGTTCAGCGCGCGCGCGATCTCGCCCGTCGTCGACGAGAGCGACGCGGGCCGCCCCGTCGCCTCGGGCGGCACCGGCGCGAGCACGGGCGAGGCCGTCAACGTCGCGCGGTCTTCGGCGCCGCCCGGCGCGCCCCCCTCGCCCGGCGCCGACTCGACCTCGATGAGCAGCGACGAGCCGTCGCTCTCTTCGTCGGCGAAGGGCCCGGCGAACGAGCGCAGCGCCTTGCGCACCTTCTGGATGGCCTCGCCCGCCCGCGTCGTGACGAGCTCGCCCACCTCGACGTGCGTCGCGAGCAGCCCCGCCCCGCGCGCCGCCGCCTCGAGCGCGTCGCCGAACTCGCGCGCGCTGTCGTAACGCTCGTCGCGCGCCTTGGCGAGCGCGCGGGCCACCGCCCGGTCGAGCTCGGGCGGCAGGCCCGGGACGAACGACGAGACCGGCGGCGCCTCGAGCTCGAGGATGCGCTTGAGCGTGTCGAACTCGTTCGGCGCCCGGAAGAGGCGGCGGCCGGTCAGCGCCTCCCACAGGACGACCCCGGCGCCGAAGACGTCGCTGCGCGAGTCGAGGACCTCGCCCCGCAGGTACTCGGGCGCCATGTACGGCACCTTGCCCTTGAGCAGGCTGAGCCCCGTGTGCCCCGAGCGCAGGTTCGACACCTTCGCGATGCCGAAGTCGATGACGCGCGCGACGCCGTCGACGCCCACCAGGATGTTCTGCGGGCTGACGTCGCGGTGCACGAGGCCGAAGGGCCGCCCCCGCTCGTCGATCGCCCGGTGCGCGGCGTCGAGCCCCGCGCACGCGTCGAGGAGCACCCGCAGCGAGGCCTTCGCCCGCACGATCGGGTCGACCCCGCCCTGGGCCACCAGGGCCGCGAGCGAGGCGCCCTCGACGTAATCCATGATGAGGAGCAGCTCGCCGTCGGCCTCCTCGACGTCGACGACCGACACGACGTTCGGGTGGCGCAGCTGCGAGGCGATGCGCGCCTCGCGCAGCAGCGCGCCGCGGAAGGACGGATCTTCGATGAGGTGGTGGTGCGCCCGCTTGATGGCCACGAGGCGCGAGAAGCCGGCCGCCCCCCGCAGGCGCCCGACGTACACCGTCGCGGTGCCGCCCGCGGCGAGCCGCAAGAGCAGCTCGTAGCGCGAGGTGGGGGGCAGGGGCGAGGGGAGCATGGCGGCGCGGGGTCAGAACGAGAAGGTCAGCCCGGGCGGGGCGGCGGGCCCCCCGCCGGCCGGGCGGGCGAGGGCCGAGGCCGCCGGCGCGGGGCGGGGCCGCCAGCGCACCGCGAAGAGGCCGAGCGCCGCCGTGGCGAGCCCGGCCACGATCGTCGCGCCGCCGAGCACGTTGGTGCGCAGCTGCGCCGCGCGGCCGTCGTCGGCCTGCTCGCGCCCGGCCGCCCCCGCCTCGCGGTCGCGCTCGAAGTCGTCGTGCCGCGAGGCCGTGTCGAGCCCCGACCAGACCGACGCGCCGGCGAGCACCCCCGTCAGCGCGACCCCACCCCAGAACCAGCCCGGCCCGAGCGGCTCCGCGGCCCGCGCCGGCGCCGCCGCGCGCTCGGGCGCCGGCGGCGGCATGGCCACCGGCGAGAGCTCGACGGTCTGCCCCCCCGCCAGCAGCAGCGTGCGCGGCTCGGCCCGCCCGTCGACCCTCAGGTGCACCGTGTGCACGCCCGCGAGCGCCCAGCCCCCGAGCGGCGGGTCGAGCGCCTCGGCGTCGCCGTCGACGATCGCGCCGCACGAGGCCGCGCGCGGCGGGCAGCGCAGCACGAACTTGCCCGCCTTCTCGGCGTAGCGCGAGCGGGCCCGGGCGACGAGCGCGGCCGCCTCGGCGTTGTCACCCTCGCGCGCCTCGACGCGCTCGGCGAACGCCATCGCGAGCGGCGGATCGTCGGCCTGCATCGCCGCCTCGAGCGCCTGGCGCAGCGCCACCGGGTGCGGCGACAGGCCGTCGGCGCGGCCGAACGCGCGCGCCGCCTCGCCGTAGCGCTTCTGCCGGTAGAGCTCGACCCCCTGGTCGTACGCCTCGGCCGCCGAGGCCTCGCCCGGCGAGGGCGCGGCCAAGGCCGCCTCGCCCGAGGGCGCCCCGCCCGCGCTCGACCCCGGCGCCACGCCCGGGGAGGCCGCCGCGCTCGACGCCGGCGCCACGCTCGTGGGCCGCTTCGGACTCGGCCCCCGGGCGGCCGCCGAGACGGGCCACGCGAAGGCGCAGGCCGTCAAGAGGCTTGCCCACAAGCGCTCACGAGATGCCATTCGCCAGGGACGAGTTTACCGTCCGTTCGATCGGTAGGGCAATCGGGCCGCGACGCCCCCGCCAGAAAATCGGCGCCCCGCCCCGGCCGCCCTTAAACGCTCGTCGGTGTAGTCGCGGCAAAAGTATGCATGGCGAATGCAGAGCTGCGTCACGCACGCGATCGCGCCCAGGCCGTCGCCGCACACGAGCGCCGAACACTCGGCCGAGGTCAGGCCCTCGCAAAGGTCAGGCGCGCACTTTCTCGGTATCTCGTCGCCGCAGACCGCCCGGACGCAAGCGTCGATGTCGCCAAAGCACACCCCCGTGACTACCCCGCCCTGCCCCCCCTCACCTGCCGTGCCGCTGCCCCCTTGCCCCTCGGGCAAGGACCAATCGTAGGCGCAGCCGGCCAAGATGCCGACGAGCAACGCGAGCGGCGCACGGAGGGGGGGCATCGGGGCACGGGGGCGCGAACGCAGCGGGGCCTCGGGGCGACCGGGCCCGCCGATGGTATCACAGGGGCGCAGGGCGCGGCGCGGGCTCGCGCGCGGGCCGCGCTTCAATGTGCGTAGCGGCCGATCTCGCCCTCGTAGAGCCGGACGAGGGCCTGGTCGTCGGCGCGGTTGACCGGCGCCGGCACCCGGCTCACATCGGGGGGGAAGTGAAAGAAGGCCGCGAACGCGGCCTCAGACGCGGCGAACGACAGGCCCCCGAGGCGCGGGCCCCGCGGCGGCGCGAAGGGCTCGGCCCGCGCGAGCACGAAGCCCCACTCGCCGAACGAGGGCACGAAGGCGTGGTAGGGCCGGGCGAAGAGCCCCGCGGCCTCGATCGTGGTCACCACGCTCCAGAACGAGCCGCGCGAGTAGTAAGGTGAGGTCGCCTGCACCACGAGCGCCCCGCCCGGCGCGAGGTGGCGCGCCGCGTCGCGGTAGAAGCGCGTCGTGTAGAGCTTGCCGAGCGACAGGTTGTTCGGGTCGGGGAAGTCGACCACGACGAGGTCGAAGCGCTCGGCCGAGCGGGCGAGGTAGCCCATGGCGTCGTCGTGCACGACGCGCAGGCGGGGGTCGGCGAAGGCGCCGCCGGTGCGCGCGCGCCAGGCGGGCTCGGCGGCCGCGAGGGCGGTGACGAGCGGGTCGAGCTCGACCAGGGTGACCGACTCGACTTCGTCGTACTTCAGAATCTCGCGCAGCGCGAGCCCGTCGCCCCCGCCGGCGACGAGCGCCCGGCGCGCCGCGCCCGGCGCGAGCGCGGCGAAGGCCGGGTGCACGAGCGCCTCGTGGTAGCGGTGCTCGTCGGACGACGAGAACTGCAGGTTGTTGTTCAGGTAGAGCGAGAAGGCGCCCGCGCGCGACCCGGCCAGCGCCACGCGCTGGTGCGCGCTCTGCGCCGCGAGGAAGACCGGCTCGCCGTAGAGCTGCGCCTCGGCCGCGTCGCCGACGCGCTCGGCGCCCCAGAAGAGCGCCCCGAGCAGCGCGAGCACGGCGAGCGCCCGGGCGCGCGCGGGCCCCCAGCCGCCCGCCTCGCCGGCGAGCGCGAAGGTGACGCCGAGCCCGACGGCGGCGTTGACGAGCCCGGCGAGCACCCCCGTCCGGATGAGGCCCGCGCGCGGCACGAGCACGAGCGCGAAGAGCAGCGAGGCGGCGAGCGAGCCGAGGTAGTCGAAGAGCAGGGCCTTGGCCACCAGCTCGCGGAACGACTCGCGCGCCTCGAGCAAGCGCATCAGCAGCGGCAGCTCGAGCCCGACGAGCCCGCCGACGAGCGCGACCGAGCCCCAGAGCAGCGGCCGGAAGGCGAAGCCGCGCGCCGAGGCGTAGAGCAAGAGCGGCGCGAGCGCCCCGCCGACGAGCGCGGTCGACAGCTCGACGTCGACGAAGCGGGCGGCGAGGCGGCGCTCGACGAACTTCGAGACGTAGGCGCCGACGCCGAGCGCCGAGAGGTAGAGCCCGATGACGAGCGAGAACTGCGTCACCGAGTCGCCGAGCACGTAGCTCGCCACCGCCCCCGCGACCAGCTCGTAGACGAGCCCCGCGGTGGCCGTCAAAAACACCGTCGCGTAAAGGAGCCAGGGCCGCGCCCCCGGGGCCGTCGCCTCGCCCACCGGGCGCCCTCACCGCCCGGGCGCCGAGGCGGCCGCGATGATGATGCCGAGCCCCAAGACGAGCGACCAGAACACCACCGCCGCGGCCGGGTTCTTGCGCCCGTCGAGCGCGCTCGCCAGCGAGAAGGGCAGGGCCTTCAGCGCGAGCGCGCCCGCCAGAATGAAGGCGAGCAGCCCCCCGAGCGCCGCCGCCAGCGTCTCGAGCACGGGCGAGGCCCAAGCCCCCACGGCCTCAGCCGCCCCCCCGGGCGAAGGCGCGCACCTCGACGCGGCGCGCCCCGAGCGCGGCAGAGAGCCGCGCCTCCCAGGGGAAGGCGGGCCGCGCGCGGCAGCAATACAGGTTGAAGGCCGCGGTGCCGTGCTCGGGGAACGAGTGCAGCGTCAGGTGCGACTCGGCGAGCAAGAGCGCGCCGGTCACCCCACCCTCGCCCGGGAACACGTGCCAGAGCGCCGGCGCGACCGGCCGCAGGCCGAGCTCGCGCACCACCTCGTCGACCAGATCGCGCAGCCGCCCGAGATCGCGCAGCCGCGCGGGCTCGCACCCGAAGGCGTCGACGAGCCACTCTTGCCCGACCCGCGGCAAGGGCTCGACGAGCGCCGGGGGGGGTGCGAACGCCTGGGCCACGCCGCCGCAGCATGGGCCCTCGGGGCCCGGAGGGTCAAGCGCCGCCCGGGGGCGCCGTCCCCCCTGAGGGCGGCGCGAGCGCGACCAGAGCCGACCGGCGGACGGGCGCGGGGGCCCGAGCACGATCGGACGCGGATCTGTGACGGCGGCGTGGCGAACGTGTTAGTCCGTCGGGCCGGTGCGCGGGCGATGTTTTCTCGGTAGGTCTCGGAGGGCTCCGGCCGGGCGGCGTCCTGGCGCCCTGGCTGCTCGGTGCCCCGGCGCCCTGGCTGCTCGGCGCCCCGGCGCCTCCGCCCCCCGGCGCCCCGGCGCCTCGGCCGCCCGGCCCCCTGGCGCCTCGGCCGCCCGGCGCCTCTGCGCCCCGGCCGCCTTGCTGGCGCTCGCCCTCGCGGCCGGCGGCGCGAGCGCGGCGCCTCCACCCGCGTCGGCCCGGCCCGGCCCGAGCGCGCGCGCCCCGCGGCCGAGGCCGCGCCCGCCCTCGGGCCGCGCGCCCGCCGGGCCGCCCGCGCCCCGGCCCGCCGACGACCGGCCGGGGGCGCCGCTGCGCGCGCCGTCGTTCCCGGTCGAGCGCGCGACGCTCGACAACGGCCTGCGCGTCGTGTTCTCGCCCGACCACAGCCGCCCGCTCGTCGCGCTCGCCCTCACCTACGACGCGGGCAGCCGCCACGAAGAGCGCGGGCAGGCGGGCCTCGCGGCGCTCGCGGCGCGCCTCTTCGAGACCGCCGGCAGCGCCAACCTCGACCCGGGCGAGCGCGGCGCGCTCGTCGCCGCGCGCGGGGGCTCGACGCGGGCGTGGGCCGAGCCCGACGCGCTGCGCTCGCTCTCGGTGCTCCCGGCGGGCGAGCTGCCGCTCGGGCTCTGGCTCGAGGCCGAGCGGCTGCGCCCGCCCCGCCTGACGAACGAGGCCTTCGAGGCCGCGCGCGCCCTCTTGCTCGCCGGCGACCCGGCGCGCTCGGGCGACCCCTTCGCGCAGGCCGAGGTGCGCGCGCGCGAGCTCGCCTTCCAGACGCTCTGGCCCTACGAGCACCCGCCCCAGGGCGCGGCGGCCAGCCTCGAGACGATGCCGGCCGCGATGGTCCGTTCGTTTTACGAACAGCACCTCACCCCCGACGGCGCCACGCTCGCGCTGGTCGGCGACTTCGAGCCCGACCACGCGATGCAGCTCGTGCACCGCTTCTTCGACCTCGCCCCCAAGGGCTCGAAGGCGCCGGCCGCGCCCCCGCCCGCGCCGCCCGAGCAGTCGAGCCCTCGCGCCGCCGTCCTCGAAGACGCGCGCGCCGCCTCGACCGGGCTCGTCTACGGCTGGGCCCTGCCGCCCCCGCGCAGCGACGAGCACGACGCGCTCCGGCTCGCCGCGGCGATGCTCGCGGGCGACGAGGGGCGCCTCGCGCAGCGGCTCGTGCGCGAGCGCGGCGCGGTGTCCGAGCTCTCGGCCCGCTTCGCCGGGCACCGCGGCCCCGACCTCTTTACCCTGCGCGTGCGCCTGGTCGAGGGCCAGCGGCGCGGCGAAGTCGAGCCCGTCGTCGACGCCGAGCTCGCCGCCCTCGGCCGCGCGGGCCCGAGCGCCGCCGAGCTCGAGCGCGCCCGCGCCGGGCTCGAGGCCTCGCTCTACGCCGAGCTCGGCTCGTTCGAGGGGCGCGCCCGGCGCCTCGGTGAGTACGAGCTCTATTACGGCGACGCGCGCGCCCTCCTCCAAGAGGGCCGTCGGCTCGGGGCCGTCAGCGCCGAGGGCGTGCGCGCCGCCGTCGCGCGCCACCTCTCGCCCCTGCGCCGCACCCTGGTCGAGGTGCGGCCCGCCGCCGACGCCCCCCCCAAGGCCGCCCCGCCGCCGGGCGCGTCGCCCGGGCCGGCCGCCCGCCCGCCGGCGCGAGGGCCCGCCCGCCCCGCCCGGCCCCCCCGCCGCCGATGACGCGAGCGCCCGCGCCCCGCCCCGCGAGCGCCGCCGTCGTCGCCCTCGCCCTCGGCGCCTCGCCGCTCGCCTGCGTGCACGCGCCGCCGCGCGAGCGGCCCCCGCCCCGGGTCGAGATCCCCGTGCGGCCGCCCAACGGGCTGCCCCTCGACGACAGCCGCGAGAGCCCGCCGCCGAGCGATCCGGCGCGCCCCTTCCCCTTCCCCACGCCCTCGCGCGACAGGCTCGCGAACGGCCTCGCGCTCGCGGGCGTGACGGCGCCCGCGGGGGCCCCGATCGAGCTGCGGCTCGTGCTGCGCGGCGCGGGCTCGGCCGCCGAGGGCGAGCGCACGGGCAGCGCGGCGCTGACGGCGCTCCTGGCCAAAGACGGGGGCACCGCCCGCTTCGGCGGCCGCGAGCTCGCCGAGCGGGCGGCGCGGCTCGGCGGCGGGCTGCGGGCCTCGGTCGGCCAGGACGCGACCACCTTCTCGCTCGCCGCCCCCGCCGACCGCCTCGGCGAGGCGCTCGATCTGCTCGCCTCGATCGCGCGCGAGGCGCGGCTCGACGAGGGCGAGTTCCGCAAGCTGCGCAAGCGCGAGCGGTCGCTGCGGGCGCAGGCGGCGAAGACCGACGGGGCCTGGGCGGCGCGCGCGCTCGCGCACCGCGAGCTCTACCGCCTGCCCGTCTCGCTCCACCCCTACGGCTCGCCCGAGCCCACCGCCGCCGAGCTCGACCGGCTCGGCATCGCCGACCTGCGCGCCTTCTACAAGCGCGCCTACACCCCGCAAGGCGCCAGCCTCGTCGCCGTCGGCCCGCTCGACGCGGCCACCCTGCGCGCGGCGGCCGAGAAGGCGTTCTCCCCCTGGAAGGGGCCCGAGCCGCCGGCGACGGCCACGAGCGCCCCGACGCCCGAGGGGCCCGCCCGCTCCTACGTCGCCGACCGCCCCGGCGCGCCCTCGGCGCAGATCGTGGTCGCCGCGCTCGTCGGCGACGCGGGCGACGCGCCCTGGGCGCCGATCGCGGTCGGGCTGCTCGGCACGGGCCCGAGCCCGGGGCGCCTGGCCGAGGCGCTCCGCCAGCGCAACCTCGCGGCCGAGGCCGCCGCCGAGCTCTGGCCCGTCGCCCACGGCCCGCGCGCGCTCGCCCTGCGCGCGACGGCGCCCGCGGCGCAGGCGGCCGCGACCGCGCTCGCCCTCGCCGACGTGCTGCGCTCGTTCGAGAAGTCGCCGCCCTCGGCCGACGAGCTCGCCGCGGCCCGGCGCAACGCCCTCGGCGCCTACGAGCGGGCCTGCGCGACGCCCGCGGGCCTCGCGACGCTGCTCGCCGAGCTCGAGGCGCTGGGCGAAGAAGAAGACTTTCTCGGCACGCTGCCGGCGCGCCTGCAGGCCGTCGACGCGGCGGCGCTCGCCCCGGGCCTCGTCGCCCTCGCCCGCAGCAGCGTCGCCGTCGCCCTCTCGGCCGACGCCGCCCAGAGCGCCGCCCCCCTGAGCGCGCTCGGCGAGGTGCACGTCGTCAGCGCCGAGCGCGGCTTCGAGCGGGTGCGCAGCGTGCCCGCCTCGGGCCGCCCGGCGGGCCCCGAGCGCGCGCCCTGAGCGGCCAGCGAGCAGCTGCCGGCCTCGGGCTCAGGGCGCGGGGCAACGCGCGACGGCGGGGCGAAACGACGCAGGACGAAGAATGTCCGGCCGAGGGCGGAAGCGGTGCCCCGGAGGCGTAAACTGAAGGCGAAGCGGCGATCGCCGGCGGCGCGGGCGCGACCGGGGCGGCCGGCGCGAGGGCGAAGGCAAGAAAAGCGACGCGTTCGGCAAAAGTTAGACGGGCCACGCCCACCCGAGGTACCGGTCGACTTCGCCCGCGCAAACGGCCGCGGGGGCGGCGCGAGGGCGCCGCGGCGGCGAGGCCGGGCCCCCTCCCCCCCGGGCGTCGCGGGGGCCGGGCCGCACGAAAGGGCCCGCCTGTCAAGCACTTCGACGTTTGGACGTCTGAACGTCTAAACACTTGGACGGCACACGTCTTGCCTGAGCAGATGCGCAGGAGCCGAATCGGGCTCGGGCGCGCAACGAATTTGCCTTCGCACCTTTCCTTACCTAGCGTCGACCGCCTCGACCCCCTTGCGCGCCCTGAACCTGAGCGGGCACAACCCAAGGTGTAGAGCGGGTCGGCAGCACACCATATTTGGGGCACATCGGGTTCTCGAACATGCGGGCGTACCCTTCTTTTTCGGAGCAGGAGAGGACATCATGACGGTCGCGAAGGCGCTGAACGGCAACGGGCTTGCGCACGGAAGGGCTGAACACGTGTCCCGTGAACGGATGACGGGGATGACCGGCCGAAATTCCGGCCGAAAAGAGAAACCAAAGTCGGCCCGCGGCGGCGCGCGGCGCGGCGTGCCGGTGCCCCGGCACTACACGGCCGCCGGGCAAGACCCCTTCTCGACCGTCGTCTGGGAGCGGCGCACCAGCGTCATCACCAACCCCGACGGCTCGGTCGTCTTCAAGATGGAAGGCGCCGAGGTGCCCGAGGGCTGGTCGCAGCTCGCGACCGACATCGTGGTGTCGAAGTACTTCCGCAAGGCGGGCGTCGGCGGCGACGCGAAGCAGGGCGAGACGAGCGTCAAGCAGGTGGTCGAGCGGCTGGCGAAGACCATCCGCGAGGCGGGCGAGCGCGCGGGCGGCTACTTCGCGTCGAAGCGCGACGCCGACGCCTTCGAGGCCGAGCTCTCGTACATGCTCGTGCACCAGATCGGCGCCTTCAACAGCCCCGTGTGGTTCAACTGCGGCCTCTTCCACCGCTACGGCATCGCGGGCTCGGGCGGCAACTGGGCCTACAGCGAGCAGCAGGGCGAGGTCGTCGAGACGAAGAACGCCTACGAGCAGCCGCAGTGCTCGGCCTGCTTCATCCAGAGCGTCAACGACGACCTGATGAGCCTCTACGAGCTCGTCAAGAGCGAGGCGCGCCTCTTCAAGTACGGCTCGGGCACCGGGTCGAACTTCAGCGCCATCCGCGGCAAGCAAGAGAAGCTCTCGGGCGGCGGCACCTCGTCGGGCCTGATGAGCTTCCTCGAGGTGTTCGACCGCGCCGCCGGCGCCACCAAGTCGGGCGGCACGACGCGCCGGGCGGCCAAGATGGTCTGCCTCGACATGGACCACCCCGAGATCGCCGACTTCATCAACTGGAAGGTCCGCGAGGAGCGCAAGGCCCAGGCCCTCATCGCCGCCGGCTACGCCAGCGACTTCAACGGCGAGGCCTACCACACGGTCTCGGGCCAGAACTCGAACAACTCGGTGCGCGTCACCGACGAGTTCATGCGCGCCGCGCTCGCCGGCGCCCCCTGGCAGACGCGCATGCGCACCACGGGCGAGGTCGTCGACACCTACAACGCGCGCGACCTCTGGCAGAAGCTCGCCGAGGCCGCCTGGGGCTGCGCCGACCCGGGCGTGCAGTACGACTCGACCATCAACAAGTGGCACACCTGCCCGAACTCGGGGCGCATCAACGCCTCGAACCCGTGCAGCGAGTACATGTTCCTCGACGACACGGCCTGCAACCTCGCGAGCCTGAACCTGACCAAGTTCTTGCGCGACGACGGCTCGTTCGACGTCGAGGCCTACCGGCACGCGACGCGCGTCTTCTTCATGGCGCAAGAGATCCTGGTCGACTTCTCGTCGTACCCGACGAAGAACATCGCCAAGAACAGCCACGACTACCGGCCCCTCGGCCTCGGCTACGCCAACCTCGGCTCGCTCCTGATGCTGCTCGGCATCCCCTACGATAGCGACCGGGGCCGGGCCATGGCCGCCGCCCTGACGGCCATCCTCTGCGGGCAGGCGTACCGCGCCAGCGCGGAGATGGCCGGCTCGAAGGGCCCCTTCGAGGGCTTCGCCAAGAACCGCGAGCCGATGCTGCGCGTGATGCGCATGCACCGCGACGCCGCCTACGACATCGACCGCGAGGCCTGCCCCGAGGCGCTCTGGCGCGCCGCGCGCGAAGACTGGGACGGGGCGGTGCGCCTCGGCGAAGAGCACGGCTACCGCAACGCGCAGGCCACCGTGCTCGCGCCGACCGGCACCATCGGCCTGCTGATGGACTGCGACACGACGGGCATCGAGCCCGACTTCGCCCTCGTCAAGTTCAAGAAGCTCGCCGGCGGCGGCTACTTCAAGATCGTCAACCAGTCGGTGCCCGCCGCCTTGCAGCGGCTCGGCTACGGCGCCGTCGAGGCGCAAGAGATCGTCGCCTACGTCTCGGGCACCAACACGCTGCTCGGCGCCCCGCACGTCAACCGCGCGACCTTGCGCGCCCGCGGCCTCGACGACGTCGACCTCGCCAAGGTCGAGGCCGCCATCCCCGGCGTCTTCGACCTCGAGCAGGCCTTCGCCCCCTGGGTGCTCGGCGAAGACGCCCTCGCCCGCCTCGGCGCCGGCCCCGTCGACGGCGCCCGCGCGCCCGGCTTCTCGCTCCTGCGCCACCTCGGCTTCAGCCCCTCGCAGATCGCCGAGGCCAACGACACCATCGTCGGCCGCATGACCATCGAGGGCGCCCCGCACCTGCGCCCCGAGCACCTGCCCGTCTTCGACTGCGCCAACCGCTGCGGCAAGACCGGCCAGCGCTTTCTGCCGCCCATGAGCCACGTGCGCATGATGGCCGCGACGCAACCCTTCTTGTCGGGCGCCATCTCGAAGACCGTCAACCTGCCGGCCGACTCGACGGTCGAAGACGTCCGCGAGATCTACGAAGAGGGCTGGCGCCTCGGCCTCAAGGCCGTCGCCCTCTACCGCGACGGCTCGAAGGCCTCGCAGCCCCTCTCGACCTCGTCGAAAGACAAAGACAAGGCCGAGGCGGCCGAGGCCAAGGCCCCCGCCGACGAGGCGCCCCCGCCCGCCCCCGCGGCCGACCCCGTGCCCGTCGCCGTCGCGGCGCCGCTGCCCGCCGAGGTGCGCTCGCACCCGGGCGGCGTGCGCGTGCGCCTGCCGAAGAAGCGCCGCGGCTTCACCCAAGAGGCCCGCGTCGGCGGCCACAAGATCTTCTTGCGCACCGGCGAGTACGAAGACGGCACGCTCGGCGAGATCTTCATCGACATGCACAAAGAGGGCGCCGCCTTCCGCTCGCTGATGAACTGCTTCGCCATGTCGGTCTCGGTCGGCCTGCAGTACGGCGTGCCCCTCGAGACCTTCGTCGAGCAGTTCACCTTCACCCGCTTCGAGCCGCAGGGCTCGGTCGAGGGGCACCCGAACATCAAGCTCGCCACCTCGATCGTCGACTACCTGTTCCGCGTCCTCGGCGTCGAGTACTTGCATCGCTACGACCTCGCCCACGTCAAGCCCGAGGGCGTCTCGCAGAGCGTCGACACCCCGAGCATCCTGCCGCCCATCGGCGCGTCCTTCAGCCAGGGCGAGGTGCCCCACGCCGCCGCCACCCCCGTGCCCGCGCTCACCGCCGGCGAGGGCATCAACTCGGCCCTCGACCAGCAGCTCGAAGAGATGATGGGCGACGCCCCCGTCTGCGACGGATGCGGCCACATCACCGTCCGCAACGGCGCTTGCTACAAGTGCCTCAACTGCGGCAACTCGATGGGCTGCTCCTAGAGCGCCGGTCGGACAACGCGAAAGCCCGGCCAATTCGGGGCTGTAGGCTTCTGTCGCAGGGGGGCAATTTTTCGGGGTTTGGGGCTGGTGTTAGGCTTAATCCGACCGGCGTTCTAGCGCGGCACCCGTTCGCTGCACGATCGGGCGCCGCGCCGACCCACTTGCTCCCTCGCCCGGCGCCCCAAAGGTTTTCTTCCGGTCCGACGGTGGAACCACACTTCTTATCAACTTACCTTGAGCCCAACGCAGTATCCGACGCCCGCCGAACGCCGTAAGGCCCCGGCGGGCGTCGCCTTTTCGACCGCCGCGGGCGCGAGCGCCGGGGGGCCTCGATCCGAGGCGTTTCTTCGCCCGAACGCCCCCCCGGCCGCGCGGGCCGCCCGGCCCTCCCTTCGCCCGCGGCGCGGCGGGACGAACAACGCCCGCGCGGGCCTTGACGGTTCGGCCCTCGGGGCTACTCTTCTATACCTTCGCTCGGCCGCCGTCGCGCCGATGCCCGCGTCGAGAAACGGCCCGCGCGCCGCAGCGCGGCGGCCGGCAACGCAACACGGCCGCCGTGCGACCGCGCCACACCCGTCCAACGGGGGAGGGTCTCCCATGGCATGTTTCACCATTCGAGTCGAACTGCACGATGCCACGCGAGGCGACTACGACGTTCTCTATCGCCACCTCGCCGAATACAACATTACCAACACCATCGTCTCGCCCGCCGGGGTCCGCCACAAGCTGCCGATGGCAGAATACAATTACGAGGGCGCCGCCACGCCCCGGCAGGTCCTCGAGGCAATCAAGTTTTGCGCCGCGAAGACGACCAAGTCGTATTCTATCCTGGTGACCGAAGCCTCGAACCGCGCCTGGCACGGCCTGCAATAACCCGGCGGCGCCCGCGGCCGCCGGCGCAAAGCCCGGGCGGCGCGACGGCCGTCGGCGCACTCGGCGGCTGATTCGGTACGATGGGCGCGGCCGCCATGCCCCGCCCGCCCCTCCGCTTGTACCTCGCCCGGCTCAACGCTGGCGTCCGCTCGTGCCTCGCCCGGCTCAGCGCCGGCCCCCCCCTGCGCCTCGCCTGGCTCAGCACCGGCAGCCCCCTGCGCCTCGCCTGGCTCAGCGCCGGCGCCCGCTTGTGCCTCGTCCTGCTCAGCGCCGGCGCCTGCGGCGGCGAGCGCTCGAATGTGCCGCCCGCCCTCGAGTCCGCCCCCTCCGAGGCCGCGAGCGTCGCCCCCGCGTCTCCCCCCGACGCATCGCCGCCCGACGTCCCGCCCCAGCCCGGCTCCCGGCCCCGCGACGCCGGCCCCCCCAAGCCGTTGCCCCGCGACGCCGGCCCCGCCAAGGCCCCGCCCCGCCGCTGGGCGGTCTCCCGAAACGGTAAGGTATTTCTTCGTCTTACCGACGAGCCAGGCCGCATCATCGATACCAACGCCCCGCCCCCGCCGCCGGACGCCATCCCACCCCCGCACCCCTTTCTGAGCGGCACCTGCGGCGGCGAGATCGTAGCCTGCTCGAAGGCGGGCGAGCTCTTGCGCGCCTCGTCGTCAACCAAAGAATTCCTCGCCAAGCTGCGCGCCGCCGGCTTCGACGTGCGCGAGCTCGAGCCCGGTGCTCTCTGAAGGGCCGCCCTTCGACCATGCCCCGCGCCCTCCGCACGCTGGCCCGCACGGCGCCCCTCGCCTTCGCCCTCCGCACGCTCGCCCGAACGGCGCCCCTCGCCTTCGCCCTCTGCGCCTGCCCGCCGGCTCGCCACCCCGCCCCCCCGAGCGCGCCCGCCCCTTGGCACCTGCCCCCTCGCGCCCCGCCCCCCGGCACCGCCCCGGGCCCCGTCGAGCCCGCCCCGCCGCCGGCGGCCGCGCCGGGCGCGACGCCCCCCTGAAAGCTCCGCCGCCCCCGCCATCGCCCTCGACGCCCCCTCGAATCATGGCGCGGGGTGCGATCGCGTCGGCGCCGGCGGGGCGCCCCGCTTCGGCTCAGGGCTTGAACGTGTCGACCGCCTGGCGCCCCACCGCCGGGTCGTCGGTGAAGACGCCGTCGAGCCCGGCCTTGAGGTAGGCCTGAATCTCGGTGACCGAGCCGCTCGGGTTGCGCACGCTGTCGGCCCCGGGGGCCTTGAGGGGGGCGGGCAAGAAGCTATTCTCCGGGCGGAACGTCCACGAGTGGACGACGAGCTTCGACGCGTGCGCGAGGCGAATGACGTCCGACGGCGGTTGGAACGCGCCCGCCGCGTCGACCTTGATCAGGTTCAGCTTGTAGGGCCCGATGCCGTCGGCGTACGTGGCGATCTCTTTGATGCCCGCCTCGGTCAAGAGGTCGGCGTACGTGCGCGCGTCGCCGGCCGCGACGAAGTCGTAGGGCGCCTTGGCGGCGTCGTCGATGAGCTGCACGAGCTTCCAGTTGGGTTGCGAGGCGCCGATGGCCCCGCGAAGCTCTTTCAAGTTCCACACTTCGAACGATTGAATGTAGACCGTGGTCGTCTTGGCCGTAAACTCGTCGGCCCGGAGCAGGTCGATCAGCTTGGCCTCGAAGGGCAGGTTGATCGACTTGAAGTACGAGGGGTGCTTGGTCTCGGGGTAGAGGCCGATGGTGCGTCCGGTCTCGGCCGACATCGTCTTGGCGAGCGCGACCACCTCGGCGAGGGTGGGTATCGACTCGTCGGTGTACCGCTGGTTGTCGGGGCGAACCGAGGGTATGCGCTCCCGGGCGCGCAGCCGCTTGAGCTCGTCGAGCGTGAAGTCTTCGGTGAACCAGCCCTCGATGGCCGCGCCGTCGATGGTCTTGGTGGTCTTGCGCGCGGCGAACTCGTCGACCTCGGCGACGTTGGTGGTGCCCGTGATGTCGTTCTCGTGGCGGGCGACGAGCACGCCGTCTTTGGTGAGCACGAGGTCGGGCTCGATGACGTCGGCGCCGTCTTCGATCGCCTTGCGGTACGAGGCGAGCGTGTGCTCGGGCCGCAGCGCGCTGGCGCCGCGGTGGCCGATGACGACGGGCTTGGCGGCGGTGGCGGGCGGGTCGGAGGGGGGCATGGTGGTGGGCTGCGGGCGCACGCTGCCGACGATGGGGATGGGGTTCGGCGGGTCGCTCTCGCCGGCGCAGTGGCTCAGGGCGAGGCCGCAGGCCGCCGCGAGCGGCGCGGCGGCCGCGGGCCAGAGGGCGCGGCGGGGGCGCGCGGGGGCGGGACGCGGTTGGTTGCTAGGTGCGTACACGGTTCGTCCTCGCTTTCTCGCGCGCCCTACTTGACGCGCCCTTCCTTCCAGGCCGCAAGCAGCGTCTCGTAGGGCACGGTCTCGCCCTTCGGCTTCTCGTTGGCGAGCTTCGCCTTGGGCGAGCCGGGCGCGTCGAACCACTCTTTCGCCTCCTTGGGCTCGTTCAGCTTGGGCGGGCAGTTGGCCATGCCCGAGCGGGCGAGGCGGCCGAGCACGTCGTCCATCTGCTGGGCGAGGCCGTCCATCGCGGCCTGCGGGGTCTTCTCGCCGGTGACGGCGAGGCTGATGTTCTGCCACCAGAGCTGCGCGAGCTTGGGGTAGTCGGGCACGTTGGTGCCGGTGGGCGTCCAGGCCTCGCGGGCGGGGCTGCGGTAGAACTCGACGAGGCCGCCGAGCTTGCTCGCGACCTTCGTCGTGTGCTCCGACATGATGTCGCTCTTGCGGACGGGCGTCAGGCCGACGAGAAACTTCTTGAGCGAGGTCGACTTGGCGACGGTGAACTGGGCGTAGAGCCAGGCGGCCTTGCGGCGCGCGAGGGGGGTGCTCTTGAGCATGGTCCACGAGCCGGCGTCCTGGTAGCCGAGCTTCATGCCCTCCTCCCAGTAGGGGCCGTGGGGCGAGGGGGCCATGCGCCACTTGGGCGTGCCGTCGGGGTTGACGACGGGCAGGCCGGGCTTGGTGAGCGCGGCGGTGAAGGCGGTATACCAGAAGATCTGCTGGGCGATCTGGCCCTGGCCGGGCACGGGGCCGGCCTCCGAGAAGGTCATGCCGGGGGCCTCGGGCGGGGCGTACTTCTTGAGCCACTCGAGGTACTTGGTGAGGGCGTAGACGGCGCCGGGCCCGTTGGCCTCGCCGCCGCGCGCGACCGACGCGCCGGCGGGGTGGCAGCCCTCGACGCGGATGCCCCACTCGTCGACCGGCTTGCCGTTGGGCAGGCCCTTGTCGCCGACGCCGGCCATCGAGAGCCAGGCGTCGGTGAAGCGCCAGCCGAGCGAGGGGTCCTTCTTGCCGTAGTCCATGTGGCCGTAGACCCGCACGCCGTCGATCTCTTTGACGTCGTTGGTGAAGAAGTTCGCGATGTCTTCGTAGGCCGACCAGTTGACGGGCACGCCGAGCTCGTAGCCGTACTTGTCTTTGAACTTCTTCTGCAGCTCGGGCCGGCTGAACCAGTCGTGGCGGAACCAATACAGGTTCGCGAACTGCTGGTCGGGCAGCTGGTAGAGCTTGCCGTCGGGGGCGGTGCCGAAGCTCTTGCCGACGAAGTCGTCGAGGTCGAGGGTGGGCAACGTAACGTCCTTGCCCTCGCCGGCCATGAAGTCGGACAGCGGCAGCGCGAAGCCGTACCGGAAGTGCGTGCCGATGAGGTCGCTGTCGTTGACGTACAGGTCGTAGATGTTCTGGCCCGACTGCAGCTGCGTCTGCAGCTTCTCGATGACGTCGCCCTCTTGAATGATGTCGTGCTTGACCTTGATGCCGGTGATCTCTTCGAAGGCCTTGGCCATGGTCTTCGACTCGTAGACGTGCGTGTCGATGGTCTCGGACACGACGTTGACGGTGGTGCCGCGGAAGGGCTTGGCCGCCTCGCGGAACCACTTCAGCTCTTCGAGCTGCTTCTCGCGGCTCAGGGTGCTCGGCGTGAACTCTTGGTCGACCCAGCGCTCGGCCGCCCGGGCGAGCGCGGCGGGGTCTTCGGCCCGGGCCTCGGGCCGCGTCTCGGCCACGTCTTGCTTCTTGTCGCCCCCGCACGACGAGGCGGCCCAGGGGGCCGCGAGGGCGAGGGACAGGAGGGTCGCACGGCGCGTCGCTGATTTCATGGTCAACCCCATCGCCCGACGGCGAGCGTAAAGAGAACCGAGAGCCCGACTGCGAACCACTGCGAGGCCGACGCGAGCCCGGCCCACGCGAGGTTGATGTACGCGCTGCCGAGCAGGCCGACGAAGAGCCGGTCGCCGCGCGTCGTCGGCATCGGCAAGAGCCCGCGCCGCGGCGCCGAGGGCCGCCGCACCCCCGCGACCGTGTAGCCCGCGAGCAAGAGCGCGACGGCGGCGAAGAAGAGCGCCGTCGGGGCGGTCCAGGCCATCCATTTCATGGCTAGACCCGGCCCAGGGCGAAGCCCTTGGCGATGTAGTTGCGCACGAACCCGATGACGACCGCGCCGGGCACGATGGTGAGCACGCCGGCGGCGGCGAGCACGCCCCAGTCCATGCCGGCGGCGCTGACGGTGCGGGTCATGGTGGCGGCGATGGGCTTGGCGTTGACCGAGGTGAGCGTGCGCGCCAGCAGCAGCTCGACCCAGCTGAACATGAAGCAGAAGAAGGCGGTCACCCCGACGCCGGCGCGCACGAGCGGCAGGAAGATGCGCACGAAGAAGCGGAAGAAGCCGTAGCCGTCGACGTACGCGGTCTCGTCGATCTCGCGGGGCACGCCCGACATGAAGCCCTCCAAGATCCACACGGCGAGGGGCACCGTGAAGAGGGTGTGCGAGAGCGCGACGGCCCAGGGCGTGTCGAAGAGCCCGACGCTCGAGTAGAGCTGGAAGAAGGGCAGCAGAAAGACCGCGGGCGGCGACATGCGGTTCGTCAGCAGCCAGAAGAAGAGGTGCTTGTCGCCGAGGAAGCGGTAGCGCGAGAAGGCGTAGGCGGCCGGCAGCGCGAGGGCGACCGAGAAGGCGGTGTTGAGGGCGACGTAGGTGAGCGAGTTGACGTAGCCCTGGGCCCAGCCCGGGTCGGTGAAGATGGTGACGTAGTTGGCGAGGGTCGGCCGCCGCGGCACGACCGCGAGGGCGCCCACGATCTCTTCGTTCGTCTTGAGCGACATGCCGACGAGCCAGTAGACGGGCACGAGCGAGAGCGCGAGGTACGCGGGCAGCAGGGCGCGGGCGGGCCTCATTCGGCCCCCCGCGCCGTCATGGCGGTGTAGAAGACGTAGCTGAAGAGCAGCACGACGAGAAAGTAGACGATCGAGAACGCCGCGGCGGGGCCGAGGTCGAACTGGCCGACGGCGAGCCGGGTCAGGTACTGGCTGAGGAACGTGGTCGCGTTGCCCGGGCCGCCGCCCGTCAGCACGAAGGGCTCGGTGTAGATCATGAAGCTGTCCATGAAGCGCAGCAGCAGGGCGATGGTCAGCACCCCGCGCAGCTTCGGCAGCTCGACGTGGCGGAAGACCGCGAGGCGCGAGGCGCCGTCGATGCGCGCCGCCTGGTAGTACGCCTGGGGGATGGCCCGCAGCCCCGCGTAGCAGAGCAGCGCGACGAGCGGCGTCCAGTGCCAGACGTCCATCAGGACGACGGTGAGCCAGGCGTCGAGCGCGTCGGCGGTGTAGTTGTAGCGCACCCCGAGCGCGTTGACGAGCGCGCCCCCGAGGCCGATGTCGCCCCGGGCGAAGACCTGCCAGATGGTGCCGACGACGTTCCACGGGATGAGCAGGGGCAGCGAGAGCGCCACCACCGCGGCCGAGGCGCGGGCGCCGCCCGGCGGCATGCCGAGGGCGAGGGCGAGGCCGAGGGGCACCTCGATCGCGAGGACCGCGAGCGAGAAGACGAGCTGGCGGCCGAGGGCGCCGTGCAGCTCGGGGTCGGTCAAGACCTTGTGGTACCACTCGCGCCCGACGAAGACGCGCTGGTCGGGCCCCAAGATGTCTTGCACCGAGTAGTTCACGACGGTCATCAGCGGCACGACGGCGCTGAAGGCGACGACGACGACGACCGGCAAGACCAGCAGCCAGGCGCGCTCGTTGGTGGGCTTGTCCATCGAGCGGCCCGCTCAGGCCACGGCCCGGCCGTCGGCGTAAAGGGTGGTGAAGCGCGGCGGGAACTCGAGCCAACACTCGTCGCCCGGCGCGGGCGGCGCCTCGCTCTCGTCGAGCTTGAACTTCACCGGGCACCGCCCGAGGCGCGCCGAGACGAGGGCGTAGGGCCCGAGCGCCTCGACGGCCGTGACGACCGCCTTCGGCGCGCCGTCCGCCGGCGGGCCCCCCTCGCCCCCCGGGGCGGGCGCCCGCCGCGCGAGGTGCTCGGGGCGGATGCCGAGCAGCAGCTCGCCCCCCGCCGCCCGCGCCCGGGCCGAGACGCCCGGCGGCAGCGCGACGCGCTGGCCCTCGACGAGGGCGTCGTCGCCCGCCAGGGCGCAGGGCAGCAGGTTCATGCCGGGGCTGCCGATGAAGTGGCCGACGAAGGCGTGCGCGGGGCGCTCGAAGAGGTCTTGCGGGCTGCCCCGCTGCAAGACGCGCCCCTCGTTCATGACGACGACCTCGTCGGCGAGCGTCAGCGCCTCGACCTGGTCGTGCGTGACGTACACCAGCGTCACGCCGAGCTCGGCGTGCACCTGCCGCAGCTTGCGCCGCAGCCGCCACTTCTCGTGCGGATCGATGACCGTGAGCGGCTCGTCGAGCAAGATGGCCGCCACGTCCCGGCGCACGAGGCCGCGGCCGAGCGAGATGCGCTGCTGGCGGTCGGCGGTCAGCCGGCTCGCCTTGCGGCCGAGGTCGGCCGTCAGCTCGAGCAGCTCGGCGATCTGCTCGACGCGCGCGCGCGCCTCGGCCCAGCCGACGCCCCGGTTGCGCAGCGGGAACGCCAGGTTCTCGAAGACCGTCATCGTGTCGTAAAGCACGGGAAACTGGAACACCTGCGCGATGTTGCGCACCTCGGGCGGGGCCGCGGTGACGTCGACGCCGTCGAACCAGACCGAGCCCTCGGTCGGCGCGAGCAGCCCCGACATGACGTTGAGCAGCGTCGTCTTGCCGCAGCCCGAGGGGCCGAGCAGCGCGTAGGCGCCGCCCGCCTCCCAGGCGAGGTCGAGCGGCTTGAGCGCGTGGGCGCCCCCGCCCCCGGGCGGCCCGTAGCGGTGCGCGACGCCCCGCAGCTCAATCTTGGCCATGCGCCTCCGTCGCCTCCGGTCGCGCCGCTCGGCCGGGCGCCTCCGCCGCCTCCGCCGGCCGCGTCGCTCGGCCATGCGCCTCCGCCGCCTCCGGCCGCGCCGCGGGCGGCGGGGCCGCGGGCGGGGCCGGGCGCGCGGGGGCGACGAGGAGCCGGCCCCCGGCGTCGAACGCGAACAGGCGCCCCGACGCCAAGAAGAGGTCGACGCGCGAGCCGAGGGCGTGACGATGCACGCCGGGGATTTGCGCGACGATCGAGAGCGGGCCCGAGGCGGCGTGCAGCAGCGTCTCGGAGCCGCTCACCTCTTCGAGCAAGACGACCGAGGGCACGCGGATGTCGTCGGGCGACGAGGGCGCGAGGCGGACGTGGTGGGCGCGCACCCCGAGCCGGTACCGCCCCGGCCCGAGCGCCGGCGCGGGCCCCGGGCCGGCGAGGGCCGCGGGGGCGAAGGTGACCTCGTCGGTGAGCCTCGCCTCGCCCCCCTCGCCCACCGCGAAGTCGAAGAGGTTCATCTGCGGATCGCTGAAGACCTGGCCGACCCGCTCGGTCGCCGGGGCGTGGTAGACCTCGAGCGCCGGGCCCGCCTGCACGAGGCGCCCCTCGTCGAGCACCGCCGTCCGCCCGCCGAGCAGCAGCGCCTCGCCGGGCTCGGCCGTCGCGTAGACCACCACCGCGCCCCGCTCGCGCAGCGCGCCCCGCAGGGCCTGCAAGATCTCGGCGCGCAGGCCCTCGCGCAGCTTGTAGTCGAGGTTGGCGAGCGGCTCGTCGAGCAGCAACAGGTCGGCGTCCTTGACGAGGGCCCGGGCGAGCGCCGTGCGCTGCTGCTGGCCGCCGCTCAGCTCGGCCGGCCGGCGCCCGAGCAGCCCCCCGAGGCCGAGCGCCTCGGCGACCCCGCGCACGCGCCGGTCGATCTCGGCCCCCGCGAGCCGCCGCTGCGGCACCCGCAGCGGCGAGGCGATGTTCTCGTAGACGGTCAACGAGGGGTAGTTGACGAACTGCTGGTAGACCATCGCGACGTTGCGCCGGCGCACGTCGACCCCCGTCACGTCGGCGCCGCCCGCGAGCACCCGCCCCGCGGTGGGCCGGTCGAGGCCGGCGAGCACGCGCAAGAGCGAGGTCTTGCCCGCCCGCGTCCGGCCGAGCACCACCGTGAGCGCGCCCGGCTCGAACGCCAGCGAGACGTCGGCGAGGTGCACCTCGCCGCCGACGACCCGTGTCACGCGCTCGAGCTCAACGCCCCGATTCATCGCCTCTCTCGCGCGGCGGGGCCGCGCAATGGCCGCCCGTCGGGCGCACCGAGACTGCGGCGCAGGGGGCACCCGACGGGGCGAAGCCTATGAACATCTTCGGAGACGAGTCCAGCCCCAAAGTCGCTTTCGCCGGCGCCCCTGCCGGGGCCAGGGCGCCGCCCGCCGGCCGCCCCCCCCCGCGCCCTCAGCCCCCGTCGGCCCCGCCGCCCGCCGCCGCGGCGGCCGCGGGCGCCGGCCGCCGAATCGGCAGGCGCCGCCCGTACGTGAGCACGCGCCACAGCCACTCGCCCGGGCCGAACAGAAAGCGCCGCTGCCACCACCGCGACCAGGCCACCTCGACGCCCCAGATGGCCGCGGCGACGCCGTAGCAGGCGAGCGGCGCCACCTCGCCGTAAAGCCCGAGGCCGTGGCCGTAGAAGACGAAGGTGCCGAGCACCGACTGCATCACGTAGTTGGTGAGCGGCATGCGCCCCGCGGCGGCGACCGGGGCGAGCCAGCGGGCGCCCGGGCGGCGCCGGGCGAGGCGCACCACGGCCGAGACGTAAAAGAGCATCAAGGTCGGCCGGCAGAGGTCGAACAGGAGGCCCGACAGCACGCCGAGGGGCGTCGGGCCCCGCGTCGGGATCAGGCGGCCGATGGCGACCGAGAGCAGCCCCGAGGCGAGGCCGAGCGCGAGCGACCACCGCTGCAGCCGCGCCCAGAAGTCGGCCCGCTCGGCCGCCCGCTCGATCAGGCGCTCGCGGCCGAAGTGCAGGCCGATGAGGGCGGTGAGCCCGAGCGTCGTCAGCCAGTCGAGCGTGTCGACCGGGCGGTCGACGTCGTGCTGCCGGACGTCGACCACACGCATCCGCACCGCGCTCGCGTACGAGCCCCCCGCGTACGCCTCGCGCGAGCGCGCCTGCAGATCGAGCACGACCGCCTCGCGCTCGGCCCGCCGCTCGGGCGTCGCGGTCAGCGCGCGCGAGAGGCGCACCGACTGCGGCACGAGGAAGGCGACGGCCATGAGCGCGAAGAGCCAGCGCCGCGGCACCTTGCGCAGCGCGAGCAGGAGCAGGCCCAAGACCGCGTAGTGGTGCAGCACGTCGCCCGACCAGACGAGCAGGGCGTGCGCGAGGCCGAAGGCGAAGAGCACGGCGAGGCGGCGCAGGTAGATCGCGACGCCCCGCCCCGCCCGCTCGTCGAGCCGCCGCAGCTGCAGCGTGAAGCCGAGGCCGAAGAGGAAGCTGAAGAGCGAGTTGGCCTTGCCGGCCACCAGGACGCCGACGACCGCGAGGGCGGCCTGGTCCCACCAGGCGCCGAAGCGCCGGTGCAGGGGCACCAGGTTCCAAAAGCCGTAGGCCATGATCGTGATGTTGACGAGCGCGATGCCGAGCAGCGCGAAGCCGCGCAGGGCGTCGAGCGCGACGACGCGCTCTTCGGGGGCGACCGGGGCCCCCCGGGCGAGGGCCGGCGTTGCGTCCGTCGTCATCTCGCCCCGACCTTTACCACGCCGGGCGCGCCGCCGGCTCGCGCCGCCCGGCGGGGGGCCTCGCGCGCCGGTACGGCGGTTGCTCTTCGCGAGCGCGTCGCCGCGCGCCCGGAGGCCGCGGCGACGTTGCCGGGCCCGGGCGTGAGGGTTTCTCCCCTCGCCTTCTACCCACGAGGTCGTCATGATGGTTCGAACGAGTTCCGCGAGCAGTTACGCCACGCGCCTCGCGCTCGCCGGCGCGCTCGGGTGTGCGGTCGTCGCACTTTCGTGCGCGGGCGACGCGACGTCGACGTCGGCGCCCCCGATCGCGCTCGGCGGGGGCCGGGGCGCCCCCCCGGCGGGCGCGGCCGCCCCCGACGACGAGGGCTTCGGCGAGCGCTTCCAGCCCACGGTCGAGCTCAGGCCCTGCGCCGAGGCCCCTGAATTCGAGTGCGGCACCCTCCTCGTGCCGGTCGACTTCGACGCGCCGGGCGGCGAGACCTTCGCCCTCTCCGTCACCCGGGCGCGCGCGACCGGTGAGCGCATCGGCTCGCTCTTCGTCAACGTCGGCGGCCCGAGCGGCTTCCAGACCGACACGCTCCGGTTCCTCGCCGGCCAGAGGCTCGCGTCCCTGCGCGAGCGCTTCGACCTCGTCACCTTCGACCCGCGGGGCACCCCCTCGAGCACGCCCGAGGCGCGCTGCCAGTTCGAGCCGCCGCCCCCGCCCGCCCCCGGCGACCCGGCCGCCCGCGCCGCGTACCTCGACGAGCACGCGAGGCGCTTCGCCGACGCCTGCCTCGCGCAGACCGGGCCTGCCGTCACCAAGATCGGCACCAACCACGTCGCCCGCGACATCGACCTCTTGCGCGCCGCGCTCGGCGAAAAGACCCTGAGCTACCTCGGCTTCTCGTACGGCGCCGAGCTCGGCGCCGTCTACGCCTCGCTCTTCCCCAAGCGCGTGCGCGCCATGGTGCTCGACGGCGGCACCTCCGACACCTTCGCCGACTACACCGTCGAGGCCTACGCCGAGCAGGCTGCCGCCACCGAGCTCGCGCTCAGCCGCGTCGACCAGCTCTGCCAGGCCGACCCCGGCTGCCCCCTGCACGAGACCGGCCTCGCCGCCGGGCTCGGGCAGGTCTTGGCCGCCCTCCGCGCCAACCCCGTGCCCTCCGAAGACGGCACCTTCGTGCTCGACGAAGGCGCCGCCGCCCGCGGCGTCTACGTCTTGCTCATCGGCGAGCGCAACCGCTGGCGCCTGCTGCCCGGCTTCGTCGCCGCCGCGCTCGCGGGCGAGTACGACGCCTGGTTCGACTTCGCCTTCCCGAGTGATGTCGGCTCCGACCCCTACTTGCAAGCCTACTCGGCCATTCTCTGCAACGACTTCGGCTCGCGCCGCCCCGCCGCCGACTTCTTGCCGGCCCTCGAGGCCATCGAGTCGCTCTACCCGGTCGGCCGGTTCGTCGAGTTCGACGTCCTGCTGAGCACCTGCCAAGCCTGGCCCGCCGCCGACCCGCCCACCTTCCGCAACGTCGCGGCCAAGATGAAGACGCCCATTCTCTTCATCGGCAACGAGTTCGACCCCGCGACCCCCCTCAACTGGACGCGCCACCTCGCCCGCGCCCTCGGCATGGAGGCCTCGGTTTTGCGCTACGAGGGCGGCGGCCACACGGTCTCGTTCTCGCGCCAGCCCGTGCCCTGCATCGACGACCTCGCCTCCCGCTACCTCTTCGATCTCGAGACGCCGCCCGCGGGCGCGTCCTGCCCCGCCCTGCCCATCACCTTCTTGCCCCCCCCCGCGCCGAGCGTCGAGCCCGCCGGCGGCTGAGGCGCGCCCAGCACTTCCGTGCGGGGCGGCGTCCGCCCGGCGCCCTACGGGTCGCCCCCCGCGAGCGACGACACGATCTCGTCGCGCCGCGCGAGCACCCGCCGCAGCGAGGGCGGCGCGGGCACCACCCGCCGGATCGCCGCCGCGCAGTGGTGCTCGGGGTGGCCGTCGAGCGTGCCGCCGAGCTCGCGCCGCACGGCCTCGCGGATCGGCCCGATCGCGCCCGGCTTGCCCGCGTGCTCGAGCAGCTGGTCCATCGAGCGGGCGCTGCGCGCGACGCGCCACGCCGCCAGCATCGGCTCGTGCCCGCCCGCGCCCCAGCGCGCGGCCCACGCCGCGAGCGCCGACCCCGCGTCGTACCGCAGGTGCAGCAGGAGCTCGTCGATCGGGCACATGGGCTTGGGCGATCGCAGCGCCGCGATCGCGGCCGACAGCGACGGGGGCTCGCCGGCGATCGCGCGCACCGCGTCGGCGAACCCGTCGCCGCCGGCCCGGAAGCCCGCGCGCCCGCGCCGCTGGTACTTGCGCAGCGGCCACGCCGCGCACGACGCCCGCTCGAAGGCCGGGTGGTCGGTCTCGTAGAGCAGCACGACCATGATCTCGCCGTACTCGGAGGCGCGCCAGGCCCGCTCGAGCGAATCGGGCTTCGCCGGGTCGGCCCAGCGGCGGTACCATTTTTCTGACAGCGTCTTGGTCGCGCTCACCTCGCCCCAGAGCCACACGATGGGGTCAGAGCCCGGGTGCTCGAGCCAGACGCCGTCATCGGCCGGCTGACGGGGCGAGGCGCCGGGCGAGGCCGGGGCGGGCGGCGCGGGCGCTTCGCCCCTCGAACCCTCGTCGCCCCTCGGGGCGGGCTCGCGATAGACCGGCTGCCGCTTTCGGCCGAACGAGGGCGGGGGGGCCGGCAGCACCACCCCCGAGGCGAAGGTGAGGGCCTCGATCGCCACCGCGCCCGACAAGGGGGCTTCGGCCACCCCCCCCCCGCACCGGGAGCCCTCCGACGCCGCCTCGCACCTTCGCCGGGCGTCGGGCGCCGTCGCACACGACGAAGCGCCGCCCTCTAGCCCTGCCTCGGCCGCCGCAGCGTCGGGCGTTGCCCCCGGGGCGGCCGGCGGGGCCGACGCCGACGGGCTCGGACCCACGCCGTTGAGCTCGCGCAGGCCGAACCAGGTACGCAGGAGCGAAAGGAGGTGCTGCAGCCACGCACCGACCTGCCTGAACCTGCGACCCATTCCGCCTCGCGCCCGCCGCCCCTTCGACCTTTCTTGCGGCCGGCGACCTGCTCTGCCCGGCCCGGACCTGAGCTTAGCCTCCGGAGGCGTTACCCTCAACCTTCGCCCGAGCCTGCGTCTTGCGTGACCGCCTGTGGCTCGGCCTGCCCCTCCGAATCAACGGCGGGCGGAGCCCGGTCGAGGCCGCCCCCCTGCTCTTGAGTCGGCCTGGGCCGTCTTGCCCCCCCCCTAGCCGGCGCCACCTTACAAAGACGCAACGACGCCGCGGGGGCGGCGCGGCGAGAGCCGGCGGGGCGTTCAGGGGGCGTGGCTCGCCACCCAGGCGAGATCGAGAGCGACGTCGGTGACGACGCGGGGCGAGACCGTCAGCTCGCGGTCTTCGAGGTACGAGAAATTGTGAAAATCGAACCGCAGCGGGTTCAATTTGTGGCACGAAGCGCACGACGTGTTGGGCACGAGGCGCTGGCCGCGGTCGGCGAGCACCGGGGCGAGCCGCGCGCGGTCGGTGTTGAAGAGAATGACGCTCTCGGCGATCGCGGGCCCGTCCGTCGGGTCGTCGAGCACGTCATAGATCGCGGCATCATCGCGGGACGCGCTCGCCGACTCGCTCGGGCCGAAGTCGAAGAGCACGCGCCCGTCGTCGGGCGCGCGGAAGGTCACGTTCTCTTGGACCAAGGTGCCGCCCGACGCCCGGAACGACAAGAACACCCACTCGTCGAGCAGCGCCGGCTGCCGCCCCTCGGGCAGCGAAAACGACGTGAGCGCCTTCAGGCGTTCGGGCCGCGCGTACGTCGCGAACAGCCCGAGCAGCCGCCCCCGCAGCGCCTTCTCTTCGGACGGCTTGCCGCTCTCGGGCCGCAGGCCGACGCCGGCGTACGCCGACGCCGGAATCGCGCCGCTGCGCAGGGCGAGGGCGGCGTCGAGCAGCGCGCGCGTGACCTGATCGCGCAGGGCCACGAACTCGCCGAGCTCGGACGCCCCGAGCGGGGCGTAGGGGCCGCCCGACCAGGCCGCGTTGTACGCCCCCACGGCCGCGAGCAGCTCGCGGGCGCGGGCCGCGTCGGCCGCGCCGAGGGCGGCCTCGGGGGGCGCGTCGTAGAGCGCGTGAATGGCGCGGTCGTCGGCGTGCGTATCGGACCCGATGTTATCGTCGCTAAAGCCGGGCAAGATGGGCTGCCAGACGAGGCGCACCTCGGGCCAACAGAGGCGGTCGACGTCGTGGGCGGGCGTCAGGCCGAGGGGCGCGCAGGGCGCCAAGCGCAGCGAGACGACGCGCCAGTCGGCGAGCAGGTTTTCGCTCTCGAGCGCCGAGCCGACGGACGTCTCGCCGTACGCGCGCACGACCTCGTTGTACCAGGCCGGGGGCAAGAGCGGCGGCCCCCCGCCCAGGCGGTCGAGCGCCGAAGGCAGGGAAGCGCTCTCGAGCGAGAGGGCGATCGCAAGATCGCGCCCGGCGACCGCCGTCGCCGCCAGGGGCGAGACGCCCGAGGCCTCGTCGCCCGCCGTCGAGGGGGGCGACGCGCACGCCGCCGCCCCGACCGCCGCGCACGAAAACCACACCGACAGCGTACCGATCTTCATCATGGTCGCACCCTCGCTCGCTCGACGCGCCGCGTCGCGGCCCGCGCCTTACCAAGGTGCCTTGCCGTGCGCAACCCCCCGCCCGACAAGGCCCCCCGGCCCGCGCCCCCCATGTGGTGCGCGCTCGGGAGAGCCACCGCATCTGGCCGCCCGCGTGCCTCCACCTTTCGTCCAGCTCGCGCCGCAGAACGTCCTCGTCGAGGCTCGGCCGGGGCGAGGGCGGGCGGTTCAGCGGCTCGAGGCCCCGACGCCGTGCAGAACACGCCCGCGGCGTCGGAGCCCCTTGTTTTGGCCCGCGGCCGGCGGCGGCCCCCTCGCTGAGCCACCCGGTGTGCCACCAAAGCCGGGGGGGGTTACTCAGTAATACATTTTGTGCCACGACCCCTGCGGATGGTTACTGAGTAACCCTTTTGTGCCACCAAGGCCCTCCGCGACGTTAAAAAGTAACCCCTTTTGTGCCAAAACCCCTCCCGGCGGGTTACTGAGTAACCCTTTTTGTGCCAAAACCCCTCTCGGCGGGTTACTGAGTAACCCTTTTGTGTGCCAGAGGCCGTCCGAGGGGTTACTTTTTAACCGTCCGGCCGGCCAAGCGACCTCGGGGGGTTACTTTTTAACGGTCCGGCCGGCTGAGCAGGCGTGCCGCGGCGCACGCGACAACGGCGTCGCGGGCTGAGCAGGCGCGCCGCGGCGCACGCGACGACGGCATCGCGGGCTGAGCGGGCGCGCGGCGGCGCACGCGACGGCGCCCCGAACCGGCGGCGGGCGGGGGCGCGGGCGGCGGGCGGCGACGCGGGCGGCGGGCGGGCTCTCAGGCCCGTCGGGCCCGCCCCTTGAGCCGCTTGCCGTTCTCGGCCACACTGCGTTTGCCCCCCGGTCGCAGACGCCCCCCCCGCCCCGAGGGCGGGGGCCTCGGGTCGAAAGCCCCCCCGACGCTCTGCCCGTGGACGACCTGAACATCAACGACGTGATGACGTTCGTTCGCGTCGTGGAGGCGGGCAGCCTGACGGCCGCCGCCCGGCGCATGAAGACGGCCAAGTCGTCGGTGAGCCGCTGCCTCGCCCGGCTCGAAGAGCGGCTCGGCGTGCGGCTGCTGCAGCGCAACGCCCGCTCGGTGGCGCTGACCGAGGCCGGCCGCGCCTACCACCACCAGGTCGCGGCCAACCTGGCCGGAATCATCGAAGCATCGGGGGCCGCGAGCGCGTCGACCGCGCGCGGCACGGTACGGGTCTCCGCGCCGGACGGGGTGGGCACGGAGGTCTTGCCCGAGCTCTCCCGGCGCTTCTTGCAACGCTACCCCGGCATCAGCCTCGACCTCGAGCTTTCGTCGGCGCTACCGAACCTGCTCGAACAGTCGCTCGATCTCGCCATCGTCGGGGGGCCGGTGCCCGACTCGGCGGTGGTGATTCGAAAGCTGCGCGACACGAGCTTTCGACTGTACGCGTCGCCCCATTACCTGGCCCGGGCCGGGGTGCCGAAGCACCACGGCGAGCTCGGGGGCCACGAGTGCGTCCTCTTCTTCGGCCGCGACGGGGCCGCCCGCTGGGCCTTGTCGGGCCCCGAGGGGGCCGTCGAAGTCGCCGTGCGAGGGCGCGTGAACAGCAACTCGCTGACGTTCTCGCGCCGGGCCGCCATCGCGGGGGCGGGCGTCGCGCTGCTGCCCGAGATCCCCGCGGCGGTCGCGGTCCGCCGCGGCCAGCTTTGCCCGGTGCTCCCCGCGCTCGTGATGACCAGCAGCCCCTTGTTTCTCATTTACCCTTCGGCGCGACACCTGCCAGAGCGCGTCCGGTTGTTCCGCGACTTCGTGCTCGAGCACTTCCCGTCGGGCGACGACTACGACGGCGCCGCGCTCGACTGAGCGAACGCGCGACCTTCCCTCCCCCCGCGCGCCGCCGCCCGGCCCGGCCGCCGCGCGGCGGCCCTTCGGCCCGGGCGGGCGAGGTGCGCCCCGCGCCCCCGGGCCCGAGCGCCGCGGCCCGAGCGTTCCACGGGGGGAACCTTCGGTCCCGCGATTGGCGATGGCCCGGGCGGGCGCGTGATCGCATCTTCGCATTGTGAACGACGAATCGAAGGTCGGCCGCGGGCCGGCGGCCTTCGCGAGGGAGAAGACATGAACGTTCGAGCCGGCTGGTATTTGTGGGTATGCGTCGCGGGCCTGGCGTGCGGCGATTCGGCAACGACCGCGGACGGCCCCGGGGCCACGGCGGGGGCGGGCGGCGCGGGGCCCGTCGCCCCGGGGGGCGCGGGGCTGCCGCCGGACCTGCCCGTGTACGTCCAGCCCACCCGAGCGTGCCGGGCGCCGCTGCCCGAGGAGCCCGCCGGCGCCTCGGAGGGCGGGCTCGTTTGCACCTGGCAGTCGGTCGCGGGGGCGACGGAGGAGGGGCGGCGCTTCCGAGATTATGCAGACTGCGACGTGGTTCGCACCCAGCGACCGTATTACCCGATGCCGCCGAGCCCGACCTACCGCGCGGAGACCCCCCGGATGGGCGACGCGAGGTACGCCGGGGAGCTCGACTGGGTGCGAGGCCAGGTCGACGCCGTCGGCTGCTCGTGCTGCCATTCGGACAGCGCGCCCGGGGGGCCCGTGCGATGGTCGATCGACTTGCCCGGCGACTGGGCCACGTCGCTCAGCGACCGCGACGTGGCCGCGCTCGCCGACTGGATCGACACCAGCATGTTCGAGCGGTTCCCCCCCGAAACGAACAACGGCTTTCAGAGGCCCCACGGCCTGCCCTCGCGCGACCCGGGCCGGGTCAAGGCGTTCTTCGAGGCGGAAGCCGCGCAGCGCGGCCTGACGCGCGAAGACTTCGCCGACGCCCCGCCGACCGGCGGCCCCCTGCTCGAGCAAGCGGCGTACGTGCCGGGGCCCTGCGCGGCCGGCGAGGGCGTCGATCGCGACGGCGTCCTCTCTTGGGCCGGCGGCCCCGCTCGCTACATCTACGTCATGAACGTCGGGAGCAAGAACCCTTCGGTCCCGCCGGACCGAGACCTGCCCGCGGGCACCCTGTGGCGGGTCGACGTACCGCCCGCGGCGGAGCCTTTGCTGCC
Organism: Polyangiaceae bacterium; assembly: GCA_035762175.1. Lineage (GTDB taxonomy): Bacteria > Myxococcota_A > Polyangia > Polyangiales > Polyangiaceae > DASTPP01. The sequence continues at coordinate 31,081 of DASTPP010000372.1, forward strand.
GGGCGGCGTCCGCTACGGCGAGCTGCCCGGCGGCGCCGCGCAGCGGTTTCCCGCCGCGGGCCCGCCGGAAGGCTTGGCGGCCGGGGGCGCGTACTATCTGTACGTGTCGCGCGACATGTTCCAGCCGATCACGCGGTGCCTCTTCACGATGCCGTAGCCCGCCGAACGCCCGGCCGTTCGCGGGCGGGCGCGAGCGCCGTCGGCGCCATCGTCGGGCGCTTCGAGCGCCGTCGGCGCCATCGTCGAGCGCTTCGAGCGCCGTCGGTGCGGGCGTGGCCCCGGGGGGGTAGCAAACGTAGGTGCGGCCGGCGGGCGTCGCAGCCCGCGTCTCCGGGTTGGCGTGAACCGTCGTTCGTCGGCCCGCTCGCGCGGGCAAGGGGGGGGTGAACGACGAATTTTTCCCGGTGTCCTGCTGTTAGACGACGGCCGAAACTCGGCGAAATTGGCGCAGCCGGCGGGGAGTTTCACCCCGCATCACCCAGTTGACGGTAACCGTCGTTCGCCGGCCCGCTCGCGCGGGCAAAGGGGTTGAGCGACGATATTCCGAGTGTCCTAATTTAGACGACGGCTGCAGAGTGGCGTGCGGGGTTCGAACCCGCGTCCCCGTGCGTTTCAAGCGATAACCATCGTTCGTCGGCCCGCTCGCGCGGGCAAGGGGTGAACGACGGCGTTTACGTGCTCTACCACTGAGCTAACGCCACACACACATGGTCAAAATCGAAGCAAAAAGCGCAGCCGGCGGGCAATTTCAGCGCCGCATGCCCCGGTTTACGGTAACCGTCGGTCGTCGGCCCGACGGGCGGGCAAGGGGGTGAACGACGATGTTCGGGTTGTCCTATACTTGAACGACGGCTGCAGAGTGGCGTGCGGGGCTCGAACCCGCGGCCTCGGTGATAACCGTCTCTCTACGGCCCGGGGTCGGGCAAAAGGGGCGAGGGACGGAGGGGATCGTGCTCTACCAACTGAGCTAACGCCACGTACGAACTCGAAGGGTCATGGTCGGCCGACCGGCGGGCGGGCGGCGGGGGTGGGTGCCGAGCGGCTGGGGGCGGCCGGGCGGCGGGCGAGGGTCGCGCGGCCGGGGGCGGCCGGGCGGTCGGGGTGAGGGTCGCGCGGCCAGGGGCGGCCGGGCGGCGGGTGAGTGTTACGGGGCCGGGGCGCTGGCGCCCTTTCTCGTGATCGTTCGGGTAATCGTCGTTCGTCGGCCCGGCGGGCGGGCAAGGGGTGAAGGACGGGGCGGTGCCCCTCGGGGTCGCGCGCGGCGGGGCCGAGCTCGGCATCGGGGGGCGCTCGTACGATCACGAGAGAGGGGGCCAGGGCGGAGGCGAAGGGGCAAGGTGTCGTGCCCCGGCGGGGCCGGGGGCGGTGTGACGGGCAGGACTCGAACCTGCAACCCCGCGAGCATGAGTCGATAACCATCTCTCGTCGGCCCGCGGGCGGGCAAGGGGTGAAAGACGGTGTTACGTGCTCTACCGTTTGAGCTACCGTCACGTGAGACGCTCGGGCCAAGGGCAAGCGATGAAGCGCAAGCGAGAAAGGGCGGGCGAGGAAGCGCAAGCGAGAAAGGGCAAGCGATGAAGCGCAAGCGATGGAGGGCAAGCGATGAAGGGCAACCGCTGGGGTGGCGTACGGGATTCGAACCCGCACCTTTCGATTGGAAGTCGATAACCGTCTCTCGGTCGGCCCGGGGGCGGGCAAAGGGGGTGAAAGACGATGTGACGCTCTATCCGTTAAGCTAACGCCACCATACGTGTCGGGCCGGGCCCGCGCGGGGGCCGCGCCTCGGTTCGACGGGTCAGTCGGGGTGTGGTGTCCGGTCCTTTCTGGTCGGGCCCCTGGGCGGGGCGAGGCGGGCGGCCGTGGGGGGGCCGCCCTGGGTCGAAGCCAACGAATCGGGGTGACGTGCGGGATTCGAACCCGCGGCCTCTTGATTAACAGTCAAGCGATAACCGTCTCAGGTCGGCCCGCGGGCGGGCAAGGGGGTAGAAACGGGTTGTGCTCTACCACTGAGCTAACGTCACCGTGCGGCGCGGCCCGGGGGCCGGCCGGCCCGCCCCGGGGGGCGGGCGCACTCGAAGAACGAAGCGGCGCGACGTGCAGGAGTCGAACCTGCCACCTCTCGGCCCCAAACGATAACCATTTCTCGTCGGCCCGGCGGGCGGGCAAGGGGGGTGAGAAACGACGTATTGCCGAGCGCTCTGCCGCTGAGCTAACCTCGCGATGCGAAAAAGGGTGGATAAAGAGTGCGTTTCTGGGGGGTATCATGGAAGGATAACCCAGAAGCTTCGACCCACCCCGAACGTCGTGGCCGGTGCGGCGCGGCCCGGGGGGCCGCGCCGCGCCGAAAGAAGAAGGCGGATAAGGGGGCTGCCCGTGGGGTGTCGTTTGGAAGGATAACCCACGTGCTTCGACCCGCCTCGAGGGTCGTGAAAGAGAGGGCGCCGAGTCTGGGCGCCGCGGGGCCGCCCCCCCTCGCGAGGGGGCGGCCCCGGCGCCGCTCACGCGCGGGCGAAGTCGGCCAAGATGGCCGGCGCGGCCGAGTCGAACCCGACGACGTCGAGCATGCCGGCGTCGCTGGGGTCGGCGATGGTGAACCGGGTGGCCGTCATGCCGACGACGACGAGCTTGGCGGGGCGCCCCGAGGCCTGCCGGTAGTCGCGCAGCGCCTGGAAGGGGTGGACCTTGCCGGCCCAGGTCTCGTTGTCGGTGTAGACCACGAAGGTGTCGACCGCGAGCTTGTTCTGCTTGGCGTAGATCATCGGTAGCGCGCAGTCGGTGCCGCCCATGGGCACCCGCTCGATCTTCTTGATGGTGTCGTCGAGCGACATCTTGGGCGAGATGTCGATGTTGACCAGGGTGTTCGAGAAGCCCATGACGTGCCAGCTCTGCTCGACGCGCGCGGTGGCCATGGCCATCGCCGCGCTGCCGACCCGCGGGTTGACCCCCGGCATACCGGCGAGGTTGCCCCAGGTCATGCTGCCCGAGACGTCGAGCGCGAGCAGGTGGTTCTTGCCCGTGGGCTCGAGCGACTTGAACGACAGGTAGAAGGCCTCGTTGAGGGCGTCGACGATCGACCGCACCGGCTTCCAGGTGAGCTTGCCCTTCTCGCCGTGCCCCTGCTCGTAGACCTTGAGGGCCGCGAGCAACGACAGCGGGTGAACGCGCGCCCGGTGCAGCTTGGCCGGGTCGGTGAGCTGCTGGCAGGCGCGGCGCGCCGGCTCCGAGAGCGAGGCGAGCAGGCCGACCTCGGTCATCTTGCCGAGGTTGCGCACGAGCGCCGTCAGCGGCATCTCGTCGAGCAGGGCGTCCCAGACCTCCAGCTTGGTCTTCCATTCGGTGGGCAGCATCTCATGGGTGAGTCGGTGCTTGCGGATCAGCGCCACCACGTCCTTGGTCGACGACGCGGCCTGCAGGCTCTCGAACGCGAGCAAGAGCTCGGGCAGGTCGGCCCGCGAGGGCGCCTGGCCCCGCCGCGTCTCGTGGTCGAGCGCGGCCGAGCCCTCGCCGGCGACCCAGCGGAAGACGGCGTTGTGCGCCGGGGTCTTGCCAACCGGGTGGGCGAGGCGGAGCAGATCGCGGTGCGAGAAGCCGTCGCGCTGGCGGTACTTGGCGACCTGCAGCGCGAGCCGCTCGGCCGTCATGTCGTTGTACCAGGCGGCGACCGCCGACCGGAGGCCGCGGCCCCAGCGCCGGAAGGTGCCGACGTCGCGGGCGAAGTGGAAGAGGTGCGTGCCGATGCGGCAGACGCGCGGCAGCGCCGAGAGCGCGGCCTTGCGGGTGGCCGGGTCGGGGTGGCCGGCCGCCATCGCCAGGGCGAAGACGGCGGGGTCGTTCTTCGGGGCGCGGCCCGCGTCGGACACCTCGGCGATGCGCGCCACCGCGCGCGGCCCGTCCTCGTCGAGGCAGGCGCGGACGCACTTGGCGTTGTCGACCGTCATCGCGCGCTCGGTCGCGTAGTAGGTGTTGCCCTCGCAGCCGAGGATCAAGAAGCGGTCGAGCTGCGTCCACTTGTCGACGGCGAAGACGTAACCACCGGCGTGGTTCATCACCTGGCCTTCGCGCGCCTTGGCGTGCTGCGGCGCGGGCGAGACGTGCTGAGCGTAGCGGGCCATTGTAAGCTCCCCTCTGTTCGGCCCCGCGCCATCGTGGCGCCGGGCAACCTTTCGTGAGAGGGGCTTTTACAAGGGCCGTGCCGGCCGAGCTCGGGCGGCCGAATCGCGAGAAATCGCCCGAAACGCGCCGGTTGAGGGCCGGCCAGGCTTAGACGGGGGTATAACTTCGTAGAACCACCCGCGCCGGGCGCAACGGCGAAGCGGGGGGCAGGGCGCAGCGGGCGCAACGGCGAAGCGGGGCGCAGGGCGCAGCGGGCGCAACGGCGAAGCGGGGGGCCGCGCGCGCCGGGCGCAACGGCAAAGCGAGGCGAGGGCCCAGCGCGGGGGCGGGGCGGAGTGCGCGAGGGTGGGCGCCTTCGCGCTCGCGCGGGCCCCCGCAGCTCCCTTGGCGGGCGCCCCGACAAACCATAGGCTTTGCGTCGGGCCGAGCGCAGGCGCGGCGGGGCGGGGGCCGAGGCGAAGGCATGGTTCGTAAGCGGGGGCCGAGGCGAAGGCATGGCTCGTAAAATGACCGAATTGCACCGGCCGGGCGCCGGGCGCGCTCTGGCGGGGGCCCCGTGACGCGAGCCGAGCGCCCCGCCCTGCCCCGCGCGCTGCTGCTCTCGCTCTTTCTGGTGATCTTGGTCGACATCTCGGCGTCGACCTCGCTCATGCCCGTCCTGCCGATCTTCGCCCAGCAGCTCGGCGCCTCGGCGCTCGGGGCCACCATGCTCTCGGCGACCTTCTCCGCCTGCCAGCTGCTCGCGACCCCGGTGCTCGGCGCCCTGTCCGACCGCGTGGGGCGTAAGCGCGTGCTGGTGTTCAGCCAGCTCGGCACCTTCGGCGGGCTCGTGCTCACGGCGGTCTCGGGCTCGGTCTGGCAGCTGTACGCCGGCCGCGCCATCGACGGGTTTACCGCGGGCAACGTGCCGGTCGCCTACGCGCTCACGGCCGACCGCACCCCGCCCGAGCGCCGCTCCGAGGCCTTCTCGATCTTGCTCGCCGCCTTCGGCACCGGCCTCTTCGTCGGCCCCCTGCTCAGCGGCTACCTCGCGCGCTTCGACATCCGGACGCCCATCTTCGTCGGCGCCGCCCTCTCGGCGCTGAGCGTCGCCGTCTCGTGGGCGCTCTTGCCGGGCGGCCCGCCCGCCTCCGGCGGGGGGGGCGGGCCGGCGGCCGCGCGCCCCCGGGGGCCCGGGTCGCTCTTCCGCGTCGGCACCTACGCCGAGTACTTCCGCCGGCCCCGGCTGGGGCCCCTGCTCGTGCAGTTCTTGCTCTTCATGCTGGCGGTCTCGTCGTTCTTCACCTGCTTCGCCGTCTTCGTCGTGCGCGCCTTCCCTTCCTTCGGCGCGAGCGAGGTGGGCTATCTCTTGGCCTACGGCGGCGTGTTGAGCATCCTGTTCCAGGGGCTGGCGATGCGGGCGCTCGCCCGCCGCTTCGGCGACGGCCGCCTCGTCAAGGCCGGCTTCGCCACCGCCGCGCTCGGGCAGTTCGCCCTCGGCGCCGCGCACTCGGTGCCCGTCCTCGTCGCCTCCTGCACGCTCGTCACGCTCGGCTTCAACGTGCTGCGGCCCACGCTCACCTCGCTCGTCAGCCGCGAGGTCGGGCCCGACGAGCAGGGCGCGGTGCTGGGCGTCACGCGCTCGCTCGAGTCGGTCGCGGGCATGGCCTCGCCGCTGGTCGGGGGCCTCTTGCTCGACCGGGGCTGGGCCCCGGCCTGGGCCTGGTACATGGGCCTGCTCGCCCTCTCGGGCCTGGCCCTGGCGCGGCTCGGCGAGCGCCCGGGCGAGGCGCGCGCGCTGCCCGAGGGCGGGGCGCCCTGAGGCGGGCGGCGTAAGGGGGGGCAGCCCTCGAAGAACTCGGCGACGGCGGCGTTGAACGCGGCGCTCTCTTCGATGTGCACGCAGTGGTAGGTGCCGGGCAGCATGCGCACGCGGCCCGCGAGCGCGCCGACCTCGGGCAGGCGGCCGAGCGACACGATGCCGTCGCTCTCGCCGAAGACGGCGAGGTAAGGCACGTCGGTGCGGGCCAGATCGTCGAGGCGGTCGCGGGCGTCGGACGTGAGCAGCGACTGGTAGTTGTCGAGCCAGGTCAGCGGGTCGGACGCGCGCTGGCCCTCGGCGAGGAGCGAGACGTTGAAGGCGAAGTGGTCGCGCGAGCAATGGGTGACCGAGCTGGCGAGAAAGTAGAGGTAGGGCCGGCTGGTCTTGATCGCGCCGACGAGCGCCTGGGCCCAGCGCCGGCCCTTGTGGCGGGCGACGAAGGCGGCGCGCCGCCGGGCCGCCTCGTCGGGCCGCCGCAGCGAGGGCGAGGCGAGCACGAGGCCCCGCACGCGCGGCGGGTGCCGGACGGCGTACTCGAGCACGACGCGCGCGCCGAGCGAGAGGCCGAGTAGAAAGAAGCGCTCGAGGCCGAGCGACGAGGTGAACTCGTGCACGAAGTCGGCGTACCCCTCGACGCTGGCCTCGCCGCGGCGGGGCATGCGGTTGCAGCCCGGCAGGTCGAACGAGATGACGCGAAAGCGCTTGGCCCACTCGCCCACGCTGAAGCGCCAGGCCTCTTGCTGGTCGACCATGCCGTGCACGAGCACGAGCGGCGGGCCCGAGCCCGCCTCGCGGTAGGGGTAGTCGAGCGGGGGGGGCGTGCGGCGGTCGGGCCGCACGAGCCGCTCGGCGAGCTCGTGGCGCCGCCGCCCGTAGACCGCGCGGGCGGTCACCAGGCGGTCGCGCAGGGTCAGCATGCGGGCGGCGGGGGGCGCGGGGCGGGCGCGGGGGCCCTCAGCTCTGGACGCTCACCTTCTCGCGCAGCGCGGAGCGGTCGACGCGCACGACGCGCGACTGCGAGAGCTCGCCCGGCGAGGCCGCGGCGGCCGCGTCGAGCGGCGCGAGGCGGGCCCGCCCCGGCGACGCCGACGACTCGGGCAGGGGCTCGACGTCGTCGCGGAAGACCGGGCGCTTGGTCTCGGCGAGGCGCTCGAGCAGCCGCGCCGCCATCGCGGGCCCCTTCGTCGCGGCGACCGAGGCGGCCATCTGCCGGGCGGCGGCCGCGTACGAGGGCTCGTCGAGCACCGTGAAGAGCGCCTGGCGCAGCGCCGCGGGCGAGAGGCGCTGCTGCGGCAGCGTGACGCCGGCGCCGAGCGCGACGCAGCGCGCGGCGTTCTCGGGCTGGTCGGCGATCTGGGGCATCACGACGAGCGGCCGGCCGGCGGCGAGCGCGCCCATCACCGCCCCGCTGCCGCCGTTGCAGATGACGGCGCTCGCGTGCTCGAGGACGAGGTGCTGCGGCACGAACGACGCGGCGGCCACGTTCGGCGGCAGGTCGCCGAGCTCGGACGGCGCGACCTGGGGCCCGAGCGTGACGAACAGGTTCACCCGCTGGCCCCGCACCGCCTCGATCGCCGCCCGCACGAGCGCCCGCGGGTCGCTCACCGTGCCCGAGGTACAGTAGACGAGCGGGTCGCCGTTCGTGAACGGGTTGCGCCACGCGCCGCCCTCGCCCTCGTCGAGCAGGCAGGGGCCGACGTAGTGCACCTGCGGCGGCAGGTCGCTGCGCGGGAAGTCGAAGGCGGCCGGGCTCGGGATCGTATAGAGATAGGGCGAGAAGACCGCCTCGCTCAGGTACTTCGAGTCGCGCGGCAGGCCCTCGCGCTCGCGCATCTTCGCCCACTCGCGCGAGAGCACCCCGTTGAGCACCCGGTAGACGCCCCGCTGCAGCGCCGCCTTCGTCTTCGCCGCCGCGTCGCGCGGCGGCAGCGCCCCGACCCCCCAGGGCGCCAGGTCGCGCGAGGGCAGCGGGCACGTCAGCTGCGGCGCGTGCGTCGCCCACGCCGTCTTCGTGCGCTCGGCCGCCAAGGACACGCCGAAGGTCGACACCGTGCCGATCACCACGTCGGCCGACCACGCCCCGATCACCGCCTCGAGGTCGCTGAGCTGCCGGAGCGCGTCGGGCAGCACGTGCTCGTTCAGCGTGCGCTTGATCTTGCGCATCGCCTCGAGCCCGCCCCGCGGCGTCGGGCGGTTGGTCTGAAACCGCTCGAACGTCGCGTCCCACGCCCGGGTCGCGAAGTGGCGCAGGCCCAGCCCCTCGACCTTCGCCCGCAGGCCCGGCGCCGTCAGCACGCCCACCTCGTGCCCGCGCGCGCGCAACGCCGAGGCGACCGGCCAGAGCGGCGTCACGTGGCCGGTGGCGGCATAACTGCAAAAAAGAAACCGAGCCATGGGCATCTCTCCGGTCGCAGCGCCGCGGCCCCCGAAGGGCCCCGGCTGCAGGAAGGGCCGCGCCGCGCCCCCCAGCCCCTCGCGCGGGGAGGGCGGCGCCGGGGCCGCGCACAACGAAAGCGTCTCAGGCCACCGTACGCTCGAAACCTCTCGCCCGAAAGGGCCGCCCGACCCACGCCCCGCCGGCCCCCCCGGGCAGCCAAGCCGCCCCACCGACGCCGAACAGCCTCTGCACAAACGTTACTCGCACGACCCCAGCCTAGCCTGCAATAAACTACCACCGCCGTCGAAAAGCGGTAAAGCAAAATTTCATTTTTTTGCGCGCCCGCACCGGCTCATTGTACGACGCGGACACCGCCCCGGTTCGCAACAATCGGCCCCGGTGGGCCCACCTTTGCGCCCTGTCACCCAAAGGGCCGGGGGCACCGGACCACCTTCTCTGACACGGCCTCGCCGGGGCACCCAATCGCACTTCGCACGCCGACGTGCGTGCTAGTAGCAATCGCCACCGGCCCGAAAATCACCCTGAAACGGGTAGCACGCGCCTACCGCACATGCCCACGCGGGCGCGGCACAATATGAAGAAAATCGCCGCCCGCCTAGCCGAATCATCCGTTAATTTTGTAAAAATCGGCCGCCCATTCGGCTTAGCGAGCGTACGACGCACCGCGCTCAAGGCAACGCCCCCCGCTCCGCCGCGCCGCCCCCCAGGCCTCGCCCCCCGCTCCGCCGCGCCACTGCCCCCAGGCCTCGCCCCCCGCTCCGCCGCCCCCAGGCCTCGCCCGATCACCAAGGCCTCGCATGACCGCCCCAGGGCCTCCCCCTGACCGTCCCAGGGCCTCCCCTGACAACCCTAGGGCCTCGACCAACCCCCGAAGGCCTCGACCAACCCCCGAAGGCCTTGACCAACCCCGAAGGCCTCGACCAACCCCCGAAGGCCTCGCCCGCTCGCCCTGAGGCCTCACCCGCTCGCCCCGAGGCTTCGCCCGGTAGCCCCGAGGCCTCGCCCGGTAGCCCCATACCCTTGCCCGCTCGCCCCGAAGCCTTGCCCGCTCGCCCCGAGGCCTTGCCCAGTGGCCCCATGGCCTCGCCCGCTCGCCCCCAGCTCTTACCCGGTGGCCCCGAGGCCTTGCCCGGTAGCCCAATGGCCTCGCCCGCTCGCCCCGAGGCCTCGCCCGCTTGCCCCGAGGCCTTGGCTGGTCTGCCAGAAGCTCCCGCTCTCTGGTGCCCTCGCAGGGCCCTCCGAGCGCCCCTGGGCGACGCCCCATCGCGCCCCTGAGCGACGCCCCACCGCACCCCCACAGCGAGCGCCCCTACAAGCACCCACGCCTCGGCCCCGGGTGCGTATGCTTTCGAGGGCCGGGGCGGGGCCCAATCGCCTTACCTACGCGCACAATGTGCACACCGCCCTTCGAGCTCGGACCGTCGACCGAGCGCGTGGCGTCGGTGTCCCCCACAAAGCAGCGCGCCGCGCGAGCCCGGGGGGCTGGCGCGGCGGAGGGTCGGCGCGGGGGGCGCCGGCGGCGTCTCAGTCCGCGGAGGGGACGCCGTAGAGGCCCGTCTCGGGGCTCGAGGCGGCCGAGGCCGGGAAGGTGAAGGGCACGGGCTCGGCCGCGCAGCTCGTGCCGGCCGGGGGCGTCTTGCGATCGATGAGGTAGGCGTCGACCTTGCTGTTGATGCACGCGCTGCCGAGGCCGTAGATGGTGTGCCCGCCGCCCTGGTAGCGCAGCACGTACTCTTCCATGCCGAGGGCCTTGCCGAGGCTCTGCGCGCGCGAGAGGGGCGAGGCGTTGTCGAAGTCGTTGCCCACGATCATGATCGGGGTCTTGACGCGTTCGCTGACGTCCTCGATGCGGGGCACGTCGGCGTCGGGCCAGTCGCGACACTGCGCGGCCGCGAACGAGGTCGAGCGCAGCAGGTCGCCGAAGAGGCCGCCGAAGTGGGGCGAGACCTTGGCCGTCGTGCGCGCCAGGTCGAGGTAGTCGTTGGCCTCGCGGCGCGTGCCGAAGTCGTTGCAGGTGACGACCGTGAGCGCGTCGAGGCGGGCCTTGCCGCCGAGCAGGTAGGCGCTGTTCGAGCGCGCGAGCGGCAGGACCGACTTGAGGACCGAGACGTTGCCGGCCGCCGCCGTGGCGAGCGAGGCGACGATGAGCGGGGCGTGCGCGCGCTCGTTGTAGAGCATGCCCATCACGAGGAAGCGCACGTCGTCGCCCGTCATCGGCGCCTGGCCGGGGCCGACGGCGACGGGGGCCGCGTCGAGCTTCGCGGTGACGAGGTCCAAGGCGGCGGTGATGCCGACCTTCTGCAGGGGGCACGAGGGGTCGGCCTTGCAGAGCTGGTCGAGGCGGGCGAGCGCCTGCTCGGACGCGGCGGCCGAGTCGCGGGCGCGCTCGGTCAGCGAGTCGACGAAGGTCGGCGCGACGGCCGCGTCGAGCACCATGGCGCGCACGCGCTTGGGGAAGAGGTTCGCGTAGACCGCGCCGAGCGCGCTGCCGTACGAGTAGCCGAGGACGGTGATCTCTTGCTCGCCGAGCGCCTTGCGCAAGACGTCGAGGTCGCGCGCCACGTTGTTCGTGCCCACGTGCTTGGCCAGGGGGCCGTTCTGCTCGAGGCACGCGTCGGCCACGCGGTGGCCGAACTCGTCGAAGTAGGCGGCGAGCGCCTCGTCGTCGTTGGCGTCGGCCGGGCGCGGCGGCATCACCACGTCGCAGCGGACGGCGTTGCTGCGCCCGACGCCGCGCGCGTCGAAGGTCACGATGTCGAAGTTCTCGCGCAGCTTGCCCGAGCTGAAGAAGGGGGTCATGGCGCGCAGCTGGTCGATGCCCGAGCTGCCGGGGCCGCCCGCCGCGAGGAAGAGCACGCCCTTCTTCGGGCCCTTGGACGAGGTCGAGGGCAGGCGCGCCACCGAGATGTCGGTCGTGTCGCAGTCGCCGTCGCTGTAGTCGAGGGGCACCTCGAGCTTCGCGCACTCGAGCCCCGGGGCGCCCTCGCAGGGCTTGAAGTCGAGCTTCGGCTTCGAGGGCCGGAAGAACCCGACCCAGCCCTCCTCCGTCGGTGCCTCCATCTCGAGTCGCTCGTCGCCCGCCTCTTCGTCGACGCGCCCGCCACACGCGCCGAGCAGCGTGCCCAGCGCGACCATGGCGAGCCCGACCACCGAACGCGACGCCCTCGAAACCGTGTGCACCGTCAACATGATCTTCTCCCTTTGCTGGACGACGGATGAGGCAAGCAGCCCGAGAGAGCCAGAAGAAGAAGTGCCCACTGCCACAACCGAGGCGCGGGCTTGGGGGGCCGGCGCAAAGAGCGGAGTCATCTGCCCAGGGGTACCCTTAACCTGCGTTTCTTTCGGATTGGGCCCCTGCACCTGACACCCCGCGACCTGGTGTAGTCACTATTTCGGATGTGCTTGAACTTTTCAAGCCCGTTTTCATTTTTTTTTGCGGCACTAGATTTCACCCCCAACGCATAACGCCTCACGACGCCAAAATTACAATTTCAATTTTCTTTCAATCGATGCCCTGGAACATGCAGCAACGACTGAAATTTACGCCCTGATATAGAATTAAGGCGGACGAAATCATCGAAGAACGACAATCTAACTTATTAAACTATATTAACGTTGGCATACTGTGATCTTTGCTTACAAGAATCGTGCAATGCAGGTGTTTATGCGACGAGAGCTCACCCCAATTGGACGCGTCGGCCCCCCTCTCCGAGCGATCGCCGGCCCGATCGGGACGCGCCCGACCAACGCTCGCGCGCTCCCGAGTGCTGCACGCCGAGATCGAAAAAGTGCAGCGAACTCGCAACGTCGCCGCGCTCGCAACGCGCCCTCCGTCGATCGCTCGCGCACGCGCCACGTGCCCGCGCCCGCCTCGCGCACGCACCACGCGCTCGCCTCGCACACGCGCCACGCACGCGCCGTGCGCCACACGCCACGCACGCGCCTCGTGCCACGCACCACGCACCACGCACCACGCACCACGCACCACGCACGCGCCTCGTGCCGCGCACCCCGCGCCCGCCTCGCGCCTCGCGCCTCGCGCCCGCTTCGGGCACACGCCCGCCTCGGGCACGCGCCTGCCTCGCGCCGCGCGCCCGCCTCGCGCCTGCCTCGCGCCGCGCGCCCGCCTCGCGCCTCGCGCCTGCCTCGCGCCATGCCCCCGCCTCGGGCACGCGCCCCCGGCGCGCGGCATGCGATCGGAGCCGACACGACCGCGCGCGGCGGGGTGCGATCGGAGCCGACACGACCGCGCGCGGCGGGGCCGGCTTCGCCCGGAGCGCGCGACGCCGGGGCTCGCGCTTGGCTCGGCGCCCGGTCCGTGGTGGGCTCGGGGCATGATGGGGCGCAACGCCTACAAAGACAGAGACCCGCTCAACCCGCCCTGGCTCGCCGACGTGCGCCGCGGGCACGTGACCTCGCGCGACGGGACCCGGATCGCGTACGACGCGGTCGGCGAGGGCGGCGCGACCATTCTGCTGGCCAACGGGCTCGGAGGCAGGCTCTTCGCGTGGGAGCCGCTCATCACCGCGCTCCTGCCCGGGTACCGCTTCGTCACCTGGGACTACCGCGGCCTCTTCGACTCGGACATGCCCGAGCGGCGGCACCGGCTCGCGGTGCGCTACCACGTCGACGACGCGATCGCGGTGCTCGACGCCGAGGGGGGCGGGGGCGCGGCGGCGGCGGTGGTGGGCTGGAGCATGGGGGTGCAGATCGGCCTCGAGCTCGCCGCCACGCACCCCGAGCGGGTGCGCGGCCTCGTGCTGATGAACGGCACCTACGGGCACGCGCTCTCGACGGGCTTCCAGCCGCTCTTCTCGATGCGCTTCGTGCCGAAGCGGCTGCACGCGACGGTCGAGTGGCTGCGGGCGCGGCCGGGCGCAGCCGGGGCACTCGCCTTCGCGGCGCGGGGCGCCGAGCTGCCCGTGACGACGATGCTGGCGCTGACGGCGGGGGCGAGGGCGCCGCTCTTGCGGCACTTCGTGCGGCGCTACTTCGACGGGGTGCTCGGCCCCTGCTTCGGCAATTACCTGCGCCTCTTTCAAGAGCTCGACGCACACTCGGCCTACCACCTCTTGCCCGAGATCAAGGCGCCGGCGCTCGTCGTGTGCGGCGCGCTCGACGTGCTGACGCCGGCCTACCAGTCGCGCGAGATGGCGCGGCGAATGCCGCGGGCCGAGCTGCTCGCGCTGCGGCGGGCGAGCCACTTCGCCCTGCTCGAGCGGCCCGAGCTGCTCGTGCCGCGCGTCGCCTCGTTCCTGCAGGGGCTCGGCGGGGCGCCCTCCTTATAGAGGGAGGCGCCGGCCGGCCGGGGCCGTCGGGCCCCCTCGCCCCCGCGTAGGGAAGCCCTAGCCCCCGCCCGTCTGTAGGGAAGCCCCGGCCCCGGCTACTCGAAGGCGACCCGGCCGCCGGCGAGGGCGTGGTCGAGGGCGTCGGTCATGCCCATCGTGAGGGGGCGGGGCACGTCGGCGGGGGCGAAGAGGCGCGCCTCGCGGATCTCGAGCGGGTTGTGGGGGCCGCGCACGGGCTCTTCGACCTCGGCGAGCACGCAGACGGTGACGGCGTGGAAGCGCACGTCGCGGTCGGGGCGCGAGTAGACGCCCGTGACGGGCCCGACGCCGATGACCGTGGCGCCGGTCTCTTCTTCGATCTCGCGCGGGATGGCCGCGGCGAGCGTCTCGCCCCACTCGAGGGTGCCGCCGGGCAGGCACCAGCCGCCGGTGTCGGCGCGGCGGATGAGCAGCACGCGCCCGTCGGCGGTGCGGGGCACCGCGCAGATGCCCACCACGGGGCGCCGCAGGAGGTGGCGCCCGACCTCGCGCAGAACCCCGAGCGCGCCGCGGGGCAGCCAGAGCAGAGGCCCTCGTGCCGTCATGGGCGCCTCCTTAGCGCGTTTGGGGGCCGCCGCGAAGCGCCAGTTCAGGCGGCGTGCAGGCGCCCGCCCTCGAAGCGCCAGGTCTCGGCCAGCGCGCCGCGGGCGAAGGCGGGGTCGTGGGTGGCGACGACGAGCGCGCCGGGGTAGGCGGCGAGGGCGCGCTCGAGCCGCTCGACCGAGGGCAGGTCGAGGTGGTTGGTGGGCTCGTCGAGCAAGAGGGCGTGGGCCCCGCCGCCGAGGCCCCGGGCGATGGCGAGCTTGCGCGCCTCGCCCGGGGAGGGCCGGGCGGCGGCGAGCAGGCGCGCCGGATCGAGGCCGAGCGCGGCGACGACGTGCAGCACCCGCGTCCGTTCGGCGGGGGGGAGGCGGCGCGCCCCCTCGAGCAGGGCGCGGCCCTCGTCGGGCGAGAGCTCCTGGGGCAAGAAGACCACGCGCCCGGGCTCGACGCAGGCCGCGTAGAGCTCGGCGAGCAGGGTGCTCTTGCCGGCGCCGTTCGGCCCCTCGACGCGCACGCGGCTCTCGCGCCGCAAGAGCAGGCCGAGCTCGCGCGCGAGCACGCGGCCGCCGCGCGCGAGCTCGCGCCGCTCGAGGCGGGCGAGCACGGGGCGGGGCGAGGGCTCGAAGGGCAGCGCGAGCTCGCCGCCGACCTCCTTGTCGAGGGTGAAGGCGCGCGCCCGCTCGCCCGCCCGCTCGGCCTCGGCGCGCCGGACGTTGACGACGCGCCCGGCCCGCGCCGCGGCCCAGGCGGCGAGGTTCTTCGCGCCCATGCTGCTCGCCTCCCGGTCGCCGGCGTTGCGCATGCGGGCGCGGGTGCTCGTGTTGCGGTCGGCCGAGGCGTGCACCCGGCGGGCGTCGGCGAGGCGGGCCTCGGCGCGCCGGGCCTCGTCGCCGAGGCGCTGGCGCTCGCCCTGGCGGGCGCGGTGCTCGGCCTCCCAGAGCGGGCGGGCGCGGCCGTAGGGGCCCTCGTAGAGGGTCGCGCCGCCGCGGTGCACGCGCAAGGTCGCCCGGGTCAGGGCGTCGAGCAGCGCGCGGTCGTGCGAGACGACGACGCCGACGCCGCGGAAGCCCGCGAGCGCGCGCGCGATCAGCTCGCGCGCGGCCGCGTCGACGTGGTTGGTCGGCTCGTCGAGCAGCAAGACGTCGGGCTCGTCGGCGAGCGCGGCGCCGAGCTGGAAGCGCCGGCGCTCGCCGGGCGAGAGCGAGCCCCAGCGCGCGAGCGCCTCCGCCGAGAGCCCGAGGCGCGAGCGCCAGCGGCCCGACGCCGCGTCGTCGGCGGCGGCGAAGCGGCGCACCCCCTCGTCGAGCTCGTCGACGCCCTGGCGGCAGCGCACGAGGCGCGCGCCGGGCGGCGAGCGCACGACGCGGCCCTCGGAGGGCCTGAGCTCGCCCGCGAGCAGCGCCAAGAGCGTCGACTTGCCGGCGCCGTTCTCGCCGACCACGCCGCACCAGCCCGCCTCGAGGCGGACGTTGACGTCGCGCAGGACGGGGTCGGCCCCGCCGTACGCGAACGAAACCTTCTGGGCCCACAGGTGCATGGGCGACCTCTCTTCTTCGTTCAGACCCGAGACGGGCGGCGGCCCCCGCCAAGGGGGGCGCCGCGGCACGCTGTCGCTGAGCTCAAGAAGAGAGAGAGGTCATCGTCGCCGGGCGCACGACGCCCGGCGAGCGACTAGATAGCACGGGCGCGCGGGGCCGGCCAGGGCGGCGGGCGCGGGGCGCGCGACGCCGGCGAAAAACGCAGTATAAGCCCGCCCATGATCGAGCAGCGCATGGCGGCCCCGGGCGGCGGCCTCGTCGGCGTCATTCACCTACTGCCCCTGCCGGGCGACCCCCTCGCCGGCCCCGGCGCGGGCTTCGGCGACGCCGAGCGCCGCGCCCTCGACGACGCCGAGGCGCTCGTCGAGGGCGGCGTCGACGGCCTCATCGTCGAGAACTTCGGCTCGGCGCCCTTCGTCAAGGGCACCGAGGGGCACCGGGCGCCGCCGCACCAGGTGGCCGCGCTCGCCCTGGTCGCCCGCGCGCTGCTCGTGCGCTTCGGCAAGCCCGTCGGCGTCAACTGCCTGCGCAACGACGCGCCGGCGGCGCTCGGCGTCGCCGCGGCCGCGCGCGCCTCGTTCGCGCGGGTCAACGTCCACGTCGGCGCCATGGTGACCGACCAGGGGCTCATCGAGGGCGAGGCGGCGTCCACGCTACGGTACCGCGACGCGCTCGGCGCGAGGGCGGTGGCGATCTGGGCCGACGTGCTCGTCAAGCACGCGTCCCCGCTCGCGCCGCTCGACGCGCGGCAGGCGGCGCGCGACTGCCTCGAGCGGGGCCTCGCCGACGCGCTGATCGTCACGGGGGCCGCCACCGGCGAGCCCGTCTCGCTCGCGCGCCTGCGCGAGGTGGCCGAGGCGGCCGAGGGCGCGCCGGTCTGGCTCGGGTCGGGGCTGACGCCCGAGAGCGCCGAGGCGCTCGCGCCGCTGGCCCACGGGGCCATCGTAGGCACCTGGTTCAAGCAGCGCGGCGAGGTGCGGGCGCCCGTCGACGCGGGGCGGGTGCGCGAGCTCGTGGCGGCCGCGAAGGGTAAGTTTCGCGCCGGCGCCGCCCGGCCGGGGTTAGGCGCGCGCCGGCGCCGACCGCCGGCGCCCGGGCGAGGGCCCGGCGCCCGGAGCGCGGGCGAGGCGCGCCCGCCGCCCGGGGTCAGGGCGAGCCGGCCGGGCCCTGGCGCGTGTTGATGCGCCGGCCCGCGCGCCGCAAGATCGCGTGCACGAGCGCCGGGGCGTGGCGCGCCAGGCTCGCCACCGCCTTGCCGTGCAGCGTGATGACCGCCTCGCGCCGCCGCGCCTCGATGGCGTCGGCCGCCTGCCGCGCGGCGACCTCGGCGCGCATGATGAGCCAGGCGGGCACGGGGTCTTTCGCGCCCTCGATCGGCGCGCCGTCGCTGCCCATCAGCCGGATCTCGCTCGCGACGAAGCCCGGGGCGATGTGCGTGACCGAGACGCCCTCGTCCCGCCACTCGAGCGCGAGCGACTCGGCGAGCGACCGGACCGCGTGCTTGCTCGCGCAGTAGGCCGACGTGCCGGGCAGCGAGACGTAGCCGTTGACGCTGCCGACGACGGCGAAGCGGCCGCGCGCCTGGCGCAGCGGCCCGAGGCAGGCGCGCGCGGTGCGCAGGACGCCGAAGACGTTCGTCTCGAAGACGCGGCGGTAGTCGTCGAGGGTCGAGCGGGCGAAGGTGCTCGGGCCGCCGACGCCGGCGTTGGCGACGGCGACGTCGAGGCGGCCGAAGCGGTCGAGGGCGGCGCCGACGGCGCGCTCGAGCTCGCCGTCGCGGGCGACGTCGCAGGCGAGCGCGAGCGCGGCCGGGCCGAGCTCGGCGGCGAGGGCCTCGAGCCGGTCGAGGCGCCGGGCGAGCAGGGCGACGCGGAAGCCGCGGCGGACGTACTCGCGCGCGATCGCCTCGCCGATGCCGGACGAGGCGCCCGTGACGAGGGCGGCGGGAGGGGTGCGGGTCATGGCGGCGCGAACGCTAGCGCGGGCGGGCGCGGGCCCGGGCGGCTTTCTCGCCGCGCGGGGGCGGGCCCGGGCGGCTCTCTCGCCGCGCGGGGGCGCGGGCCCGGGCGGCCTTCTCGCCGCGCGAGGGCACGGGCCCGGGCGGCCCTCTCGCCGCGCGGGGGCGTCGCGGGGGGCCGCCCTGACGCAACGCGACGCGAAACGCGGCCGGAGTGCGGGGT
>DASTPP010000373.1:0-41611 GCA_035762175.1 Polyangiaceae bacterium
CGGGCGCGAAGGCGCCGGCGGGCGCGCCGAGGCCTCCCGCCGAGAAGCGAAGCGCGCCGCCCGCGCCGGCCGCGAACCCGTACCGCACGCCGCGCTGAGCCCCCGGCCCGGGGGCGCCCCCCGCGCCACGAAGGGGCCCGCGCGGGGGGCCGTATCGTGTACGTTGTGCGCATGAAAACCCTCTCCAAACGCGCGCGCGTTTGGGCCGCCGCCGTCGGGCTCGCGGCGGCGGGCTGCGGCGGCAAGGGGGCGGCGCCGCGGGCCGCGCCCGCGCCCGCGCCCGCGCCCGCGGCCGAGAGCGCGACGCGCGGCGTCTTCGAGACCGTGGCGCCCTCGGTCGTGGCCATCTTGAACGACGACGAGGCCGACCGGCGGGCCGAGCAAGACGAGTTCGCCAAGGCGCTCGGCGCCGAGCCGAAGGCGCCGCAGAAGGTGGTCGACGTCTCGCGGAGCAAAGAGAAGACGCCGCACGGCACGGGCTTCCTCGTCGAGGGCGGGCTCGTGGTCACCGCGGCGCACGTGGTGCTGCGGCCCGACCGGCTGCGGGTGATGACCCGGGGCGGCCAGTCGACGGGCGCGAAGGTGCACGCCATCGACGAGATCCGCGACGTGGCGGTGCTCCGGCCCGACGAGCCGCTCAAGGGCGCGCCCCCGCTCGCGCTCTGGGGCCAGGGCGAGGTGCCGGTCGGCTCGGCGGTCTGGGCCCTCGGGCACACGGGCCAGGGGCTCTGGGCGCTCAGCTGGGGCATCTCCGAAGGCATCGCCTCGGGCATCGTCGACATGCTCGGCGCGAAGCTCCTGCTCTTCGACGCGCCGGTCTACCCGGGCTTCTCGGGGGGGCCGGTCGTCGCGCGCGGGCCCGACGGCAGGCTCGCCGTGGTCGGCGTCAACCACGCCATCCTGTTCACCGGCGGCGTGATGCCGGTGGCGACCATCTCGAGCGCGGCGGCCGCCGGCGAGGTGCGCGCCGTGGTCGCGGGCCGGCCGCACCCGCTCGAGGGTGCGCTCGCCGCGTACGCCAAGCAAGAGCGCGCGAAGCCGAAGGCCCAGCTCTTCATCACCGACGCGCTCGCGGTGCACCGCGATCTGCAGGGCCAGCAGCTCGCCGAGATCCGCGGCAACGCCACCGCCCTGCGGGCCGACCCCTCGGGCCAGGCGCGCGTGCCCGTCGCGGCCATGGTCTTCCACCTGCCCGAGGGCAAGCGCGACCTCACCTTCGAGCTGCACGAGCCGGGCGGCGAGCTCGTCGACACCGTCACCAAGCCCCTGCGCAGCCGCCGCCGCGTGGGCTTCTTGAGCGCCACGCTGCGCGCGGGCGTGCGCGCCTCGGGCACCTACGAGGTCGTCGCCAAGCAGGGCGGCGCGCCCGTCGGCCACGCCCGCGTCGAAATCCTCGCCCCCGGCGACGACGAGAACGACATCGACGAGGGCGAGCTCGTCGGCGCCCGCGACGGCGAGCCGACGGTCGAGGTGGTCGTCGCCTCCGGCGGCCGCGACGAGCCGCTCGTGCTCTCGGGCGTGCGCGCCTCGTGGGCCGAGCGCAGCTACCCGCGCCGCGTCGACTTCACCTGGTTCGCCCGCGGCAGCCGGGGCTGGAGCGGCACCAACGTCGCGGTCAACGCCTTCGTGCTCGACGAGAAGGGCCGCGTCGTCGGCCGCTCGGTCGGCTGCTTCCGGCCCGAGCTGCGCCCCGAACAAAGCTGGAGCTGCATGGGCACCGGCGGCACCCCGCTCGCCATGCGCGAGGGCGCCTACGACGTCGTCTTCACGCTCAACGAGCGGCCCGTCGCCCTCTGGCCCATGGAGGCCGTCGTGCGCCTCGACGCCGAGAGCCTGCTCAAGAAGCGGCTCGAGCGCATCGAGCGGCAGAAGCGCGCGCCCGCCGCGACCCCGCCGCCCCCGCCGCCGCCCCCGCCCCCCGCGGCGCCGCCGCCCAAGCCCTCGCGCAAGAAGCCGCCCCGCCGCTGAGCGCGCCCCCGCCGCCGCGCGCCGGAGCGCACCGCCGAGCGCGCCCCCGCCGCCGCGCGCCGGAGCGCGCCGCCGAGCGCGCCCCGCCCCTTACCCGGACGCGCCGCCCCTCACTGGCCCGCGCCCGCCGCCTCGCGCGCTGCCGCCGCGAGCCCGGGCTTGCCCGCGAGCTCGGCCGCCGCCGCCACCTCGCCCCAGGCGCCCGGCCCGCGCGCGGCCCGCGCGAGGGCGCGCGCGAGGGCGTCGCGGCCTCGGGGCTCCCAGAGATCGTAGAAGAACGAGCGCACCGCCGGCCCGTGGTCGACCGCCCCCGCGGGCAAGCGGAGCGCCGGCCACGCCGCGGCCGCCGCGAGGCCGAGCGCCGCCGCGCTCGTCGCCGCCCGGCCGCGGGCGACGAGGCGCGCGGCGACGACGAGCGCGCCGAGCGCGCCCGCGGGCGCGAGAAAGAAGGGCCACGCCGCCCCCACCCCGAGGGGCTCGAGGGCGTGGTGTGGCACGAGCGACAGGCGCAAGAAGGGCACGAGCACCTGCGCCACCGGCCGCTCGATCGCCTCGGGCAGCGTCGTGACGAAGAGGCCGACCGCGCCCCCGCGCACGAACGAGGCGAGCGCGAGCCCGAGGGCCAGGGCGCGGGCGAACGCCCTCGGCCCCGCGCCCCGCCGCGCGACCGCCTCGAGCCCCGCGAGCGCGAGCGGGGCGAGCAGCGCGGTCGCCGCGCACAGGTAGCGCGGGCCGATCGTCCAGCCGCCCCGCCAGACCGCCGACGACGAGACGCCGACGAGCGCGAGGGCGAAGGCGAGCGCGGCCGTCGCGAGGGCGAGCGCGCGGGCCCGGCGGGCGCGAGGGCGCGAGGCCGGGGGGCGCAGGCCGCGGGCGTGGGGGCTCAGCGCCCGGAGCGCGGCGGGGGCGCGGGGGCGCAGCGCCCGCAGCGCGGCGGGGGCGCGGGGGCGCAGCGCCCGGAGCGCGGCCAGGACGCGGGGGCTCAGCGCCGCGAGCGCGGCGAGGGCGAAGAAGGGGCTCGTGGCGAAGAGGCCGAAGCCCCCGTCGAAGAGCAGCGCGAGGGCCGCGCGCGGGTTGGGGGCGCCGAGCGTGTAAAAGCCCCGTTCGGACACGACGCGAAAGGGCTCGGTCTCGAGCAGGCGGTGCCCGGCGGCGAGGGGGTCGCCGTAGGCGCGCCACTGGTAGAGGGCCAAGAGCCCGAGCGGCAGGGCGAGCCCGGCCAAGAACGCGGCGCGCTCGCGCCGGCCGCGCAGCGCGGCGAGCGCGCCGAGGGCGAGGCCGAGCGCGGGGGCGGCGGCGGTGTACTCGAGCGCGGGCAGCGAGCCCGCGGCGAGGCCGGCGGCGAAGGCCGGGG
This sequence comes from Polyangiaceae bacterium, assembly GCA_035762175.1. Taxonomy (GTDB): domain Bacteria; phylum Myxococcota_A; class Polyangia; order Polyangiales; family Polyangiaceae; genus DASTPP01. The sequence continues at coordinate 3,323 of DASTPP010000373.1, forward strand.
CGCCGCGGGGGCGCTTCGAGAGGGCGGCGCGAAAGGGCAGATCGAGCGCCACGAAGGCGGCGACGGCGGCGGGGGCGTGGCTCGCGAAGAGCAAGCTGTAGGCGAGGTAGTTGGTGCCCACCCCGAGCGCGGCGACGGCGGCGAGGCGCAGCACGGCGTCGGCCGACCAGGCCCGCAGGCGCCGCTCGAGCCAGAGGAGGAAGGCGAAGCAGGGCACATGAACGGTGAAAAATTGCAGCGTGAGCGCCGTGAGACGGAGCCACTCGGCCTGCTCGTCGGGCGGCGCAGCGTCGCCGGGCCGGGGGCGGCCGGCGAGGCGGGCCAGGGCCCCTTCGAGGGCGTAGACGGGCGCGGCCAGGGCGCTGAGGGCGGGGCCCTTGACGCAGGCGTGGTAGGCGCCCTCGGGGGCGGGTACGAGGGCGAGATCGTTGGTCCAGCCCTGGCGGCGCAGGGGCCCGTCGACCCGCACCGAGGCGTCGTCGACGAGGGCCATCGTGAGGTAGAGCCGCGCGGTCTCGTTCGGGTTGTTGAGGTCGCCCAGGTAGGGGAAGACGAGGGCGTAGGGCAGGGCGAGCAGCGCGAAAAAGGCGACGAGGCTCGGGCGAAGGGCGGCCCCGCGCTTCGCGGCGGCGGGGCGGGGGGCGGGGGCGTCGTCTCGGTCGCTCATTGTCGGGGCGTCGTCGGGCGGGGGCAGGTTTGCCCCCACTCGGCGGGCGCGCGGTGCTAACGGGGCCGGTCTCCGCCGTGGCCTCCGAAGAACGCCCGCCCGAAGGTTCTGAACGCCGCCGCGAGGCGCCGCCCGCCGAGGCCGATCTCGAGGGCGTCGCCCCCTCGGTGGTGAGCTTCTACCACGAGCGCGCGGCGCTCCACCGGGCCGACCTCGCGCGCCACGCCCGGCGCTCGTCGGCGCTCTCGGTCGCGCGCCTCGTGACGTTTTTGCTCGCGGCGACGGCGGCGGGCGCCGCGATCTGGGGCCGCTCGGGCCCGGCGGGGGCGGGGGCGGGGGCGCTCGGCGCCGCCTTCGTCGCGCTGGTCGTCTGGCACGCGCGGGTGGCGCGCGCCGAAGAGCGGTCGCGCGCCGCGCTCACGTTCTGCGAGCGGGGCCTGGCGCGGGCGGCGGTGCGCCTCGAGGGCCTGCCGCCGCGGGGCGGGGCCTTCAACGCCGAGGGGCACCCCTACGCGGGCGACCTCGATCTGTTCGGCGGCGCGTCGCTCTTGCAGCTGCTCGACGCGATGGAGGCCGAGCTGAGCGAGGCGCGCCTGGCGCGCTGGCTGGCCGAGCCGGGGCCGCTGGTCGAGGCGCGGGCGCGGCAGGGCGCGGTGCGCGAGCTCGGCCCGATGCGCGAGTTCCGCGAAGAGCTCTACGTGCTCTCGCGCGGGGCTGAGGGCACGGGCGGCCGCTTCGACGCCTTCCTCGCCTGGTGCCGGGGCGCGGGCGCGGCGCCGCCGGCCTGGGTCGCCGCCCTCGCCCTGCCCTTGGTGGCCGCGGGCCTTTTCGCCGCGCTCGGGGCGGGCCCGCTCGGGCTGCCCTCGTACGTGCCGGCGCTGGTCTACCTGGCCGGGCTCGCGCTCAACCAGGCCGCCTCGGCGCGCGAGCCGGAGGCCCTCTCGACGATCGCGTCGGGGGCGAGCGTGTTCGGGGCCTACGGCACGCTGCTCGAGCGCGTGACGAGCGGAACCTGGTCGTCGCCCTCGATGACGGCGCTCGCGGCGCGCCTGCGCAGCCGGGGGGCGGACGCGCCCTCGGGCCTGCGGAGCCTCGGCCGCCTCGCCGCCTGGGCCGAGGCGCGCGAAAACGGCCTGTTCCGGGCGTTCATCGCGCCCTTTCTGGCCTACGACTTCTGGCTCGTCTACGCGCTGCGCCGCTGGCGGGGCACCTTCGGCCCGCACGCGGGCGACTGGTTCGACGCGGCCGCCGAGGCGCTCGCGCTCGCCGGGCTCGGCACCTTCGCCTTCGAGCACCCCGCCTTCGCCTACCCCGAGCTGGTCGAGGGGGCGCCGACCTTCCGGGCGCGCGGCCTGGTGCACCCGCTCTTGCCGCCCCGCTCGCGCGTCGCCAACGACGTCGCGCTCGAGGGGCCGGGGCACGCGCTGCTCGTGACCGGCTCGAACATGTCGGGCAAGAGCACGCTCCTGCGGTCGATGGGCGTCGCCGTCGTGCTCGCGCGGGCGGGCGCCCCGGCCCCGGCCGCCTCGCTCGAGGTCTCGGCGCTCGCCCTGCAGACGAGCATGCGCGTGCGCGACTCGCTCGCGGCCGGGGTGTCGCACTTCTACGCCGAGCTCTTGGCCCTGCGCCGCGTGGTCGAGGCGGCCGAAGGGGGGGCGCCGGTCTTCTTTCTCCTGGACGAAATTCTGCATGGCACGAACAGCCGCGAGCGCCACCTCGGGGCCAAGAGTGTCATCAAACACCTGCTCGGGCTCGGCGCGCTCGGCGCGGTCTCGACCCACGACACCGCCCTGTCCGACCTGGTCGACGAGTCGGGGGGGCACGTGCGCCCGGTGCACCTGCTCGAGCAGACCGAGGGCGAGCGCATGACCTTCGACTATCGCCTGCGCGAGGGCGTCGTCCACGCCGGCAACGCCCTGCGTCTGATGCGGGCGCTCGGCCTGCCCGTGCCCCCGCCGCCCGAGCGCGCCTGAGCGGGCCCGCCGCGCCGCCCGAGCGCGCCTGAGCGGACTCGCCGCGCCGCCCGAGCGCGCCTGAGCGGACCCGCCGCGCCGCCCGAGCGCGGCCGAGCGGGCCCGCCCCGGCGCCCGAGCGCGGCCGAGCGGGCCCGCCCCGGCGCCCCGCCCCCGGGTCGGCGGCGCCCCGCCCCCTCGCGCCCGGGGGGCCCGCTCGACCCGCACGCGTACACCGCGGTCGGGGTGCCCGCCCCCCCGCGCCCGGGGGGAGCCGAGGCCCCTCCGGGCAGCCGGCCGCTGCCGAAGACGCCGATGGATGCTAGCGTCGTAACAGGGCGGCGACGCCCGCGAGACGGCCTCGAGGCAAACCGAGTGAAGTTCGAACCGGCTGACAACGACGCGGGCGAGCGCTTCCCCGAGCTCGGGGCCGACGATCCGCTGCTCGGGCAGGGCACCGACGCGCGGCTGGTGGCGGCCGCCGCGCTCGTCACGGCCTTGGGCGTCGGCACCCTCGCCTGGCTGCGGCCGGCGGGCAGCGTCCCGCTCGGCGCGGTGATGGTCGGCCTCTTCGCCACCATCGTCGTGCTCTGGCGCCGCAAGTGGCGCTCGGTCGAGGCGCACGTGCGCGCGGCGCGGGCGGTGGTGGTGCGCGGCGAGGGGCTCGGCTTCGACCCGGGCGACGGGGGCTTCGAGCCGCTCGCCGGGCTCGAGGGGCCCTTCGGCGTGACGCTCTTCGCCAACCGCGCCCGCACCCGCGCCGTCCTGGTCGTCACGACGCCGTCGGCCAGCTGCTACGTCGGCGCGCTCGTGCGCGAGAGCGACCAGGCGCTCTGCCGCGAGCTGCTCGCGGCCGCGTTCACCGTGGCCAACGACGAGCGCGCGCTCGACGCCGCCGCCCCCGACGGCGCCCCCCTCATCGTCAGCGGCTCGACGCTGCAGCGGCTCTACGAGCGGCTCTGCGCGCGCGACCCGGGCTGCACCGGGCGCCTCTACCTGAGCGACGCGCGCGGCGCGCCCGTCGTGCTCGACGGCCCCTCGCTCGTCTCGGGGCCGCTCGCCTTCGACCTGTCGCGCCCGCTCGACTGGCAGGGCCTGCTCTTCCGCGAGGGCCAGGGCGTCGCCGCCGTCTACCAGGGCACCCAGGTGCGCCAGGGCGAGCACGAGGCGGTCTTCGTCGCCCTCCTGCCCGCCCTCGCCTCGCCCTCGCCCGGCGACACCTCCCCGACGGGCGAGCCCTCGGTCGAGCGCGCCGTCGTGCGTGACCAGGGCCTGCTCAGCGTGACCGTCGTCGAGCCCCCGCCGCCGCACCTGCGCGTGGCCATCGAGCGGCTCTTCATGCTGCCCTTGCGCGCCGCCCTCAGCCACGCCCCGGTCTGCACCCAGGCGCCGAGCGGCACCGGCGAGCGCCCCCACTCGGCCGGCGGCGCCTTGCGCGCGTCTTGACGCGCCCTGCGCCTTGCGGGCGCCTTGACGCGCCCTGGGCCTTGCGCGCGTCTTGACGCGCCCCGAGCCGCGGGCGCCTTGACGCGCCCCGAACCGCGGGCGCCTTGACGCGCCCCGGCCGAACCGGTAGCGAGACCTTTCGCACGCGAACGATCGGCGTGCGAAAGGGCCTCGGGGCGCCCGGCGGGCCCCCTTTGCCACGACCCAGCCCGAAGACCACCGAGAGAGAGGCTACCCCATGGCAGTCGACGTCAAGAAGCTCTTCGACCAAGATCTCCCCGCCGCGCTGGCCAAGAACGAAGCCGAGGCGAAGTCGATCGGCGCAAAATACCAGATCAACGTGACGGGCGCCGGCTCGTGGTTCATCGACGTCAGCAGCTCGGGCCCCTCGATTCAGGCGGGCGAGCCGGGCGGCGCCGACTGTACCATCACCATCTCGCAAGAAGACTTCCAGAAGCTGCACGAGAACCCGCAGGCGAACGGCATGCAGCTCTACATGCAGCAGAAGCTGAAGGTCTCGGGCAACCCGATGCTGGCGATGAAGCTGCAGAAGCTCTTCGCCCTCTCGGCCTGAGCGCCCGGCGCGCGAGCACGAGGCCCCGGCCTTGCGACCCCTCGACGGCGTCCGCGTCCTCGATCTGACGCGCCTCTTGCCGGGGCCCTTCGCCTCGCTCGTGCTCGCCGACCTCGGCGCCCGGGTCGACAAGCTCGAAGACCCGGGCGGCGGCGACTACCTGCGGGCGATGCCGCCGGCCCACGAGAACGGCACCTCGGCCGCCTTCGCCGCCCTCAACCGGGGCAAGCGCAGCCTGGTGCTCGACTTGAAGCGCCCGGCCGGGCGGCGCGCCCTCTTGCGCCTTTTGCCCCACTACGACGTGCTCTTCGAGCAGTTCCGGCCGGGGGTGCTCGCGCGCCTCGGCCTCGGCCACGACGCCCTGCGCGCCGCGGCGCCCCGGCTCGTCATCTGCGCCCTGACCGGCTACGGGCAGACGGGGCCGCTCGCGCAGCGGGCGGGCCACGACCTCAACTACCTCGCGCGCGCCGGGCTGCTCGGCCTGACGGGCCCCGCGGGCGCCCCGCCCCCGGTGCCGGGCTTTCAGCTCGCCGACGTCGCCGGCGGCCTGTGGAGCGTCATCGCCATCTTGGCCGCCCTGCGCCAGCGAGACCAGAGCGGCGAAGGCGCCCTGCTCGACGTCGCCATGGTCGACGGGGTGCTCGGCTTCGCGACCACGGCGATGGCCGGGCTCGGCCTCGGGCACGCGCCCGAGCGGGGCGCCGAAGTGCTGACCGGCGGCATCGCCCCGTACAACACGTACCTGAGCGAAGACGACCAGATCATGACGCTCGCCGCGCTCGAGCCCAAGTTCTGGGCGAGCTTCTGCGAGGGCGTCGGGCTCGCCTGCGACATGACGGCGCTCCTCCCCGGGCCCCACCAGCCGGCCCTCAAGGCCGAGGTGGCCGCCATCTTCCGCTCCAAGACCCGCGCCGAGTGGGAGGCCTTCGCCGCCCAGCGCGACTGCTGCGTCGAGCCCGCCCTCGCCCCGGGCGAGCTGCTCGACGATCCGCACCTCAAGGCGCGGGGGCTCTTCTATGCCACCCCCGGCGGCAAGGGCCCGGAGGCGGGGCAGTTCCGGCTGCCCGTCACGCCCGAAGGCCTGAGGGCGTCGGCGCCGCCGGGCCGGGGCGAGCACGGCGACGAGATCTTGCGCGAGGCGGGCCTGAGCGACGGCGAGATCGCCGAGCTGCGCCGCGAGGGCGCCACGATCTGAGGCCCGAAGGCCTCCCCGATCGGGTCGGCGGCCCGGCCGATGATGCCCCCGGGTAGCTGCGGCCGGGGCGTCGACCCGGTTCGCGACGTGCCCGGGCGTCCTCGGCCGGGAGGCCGGCACGAACCCGCTGGAAGCGCCCGCGCGTTAGTGCCAGGCTCGCCCGCCGTGAGCGCCAAAAAACGATTCGCGATTCTGGTGGGCGGGGGCCCGGCCCCGGGCATCAACGGCGTCATCGCGGCGGCGACGCAGCACGCGCTGCGCAGCGGCCACGAGGTGCTCGGCGTGCGCGAGGGCTTCGCGCGCCTCATCAAGGGCGACCGCGCGTGCGCGCCGCCGCTCGGCGACGAAGAGGTCGAGAGCATCGCGCGCCGGGGCGGCTCGTACCTCGGCATCTCGCGGGCCAACCCGACGAAAGACCCGGCCAAGCTCGAGGCCGCCGTCTCGACCCTGGTCGAGCTCGGCGTCGACAAGCTCATCACCATCGGCGGCGACGACACGGCCTTCTCGGCCTACAAGGTCTCGCAGCACTCGGCCGGGCGCCTGCGCGTCGCGCACGTGCCGAAGACCATCGACAACGATCTCGACCTGCCCGAGGGCGTCAGCACCTTCGGCTTCCAGACCGCGCGGCACGTCGGCGCCCAGATCGTCTCGAACCTCCTGACCGACGCGCAGACGACCACGCGCTGGTTCTTCGTCGTCGCGATGGGCCGCAAGGCCGGCCACCTCGCCCTCGGCATGGGCAAGGCCGCGGGCGCGACGCTCACGCTCATCGGCGAAGAGTACGCCGGCACCTCGCTCAAGGCCGCCACCGTCGTCGACACCCTCGCCGGCGCCGTCGTCAAGCGCGCCGCGCTCGGCCTGCCCTACGGCGTCGCCGTGCTCGCCGAGGGGCTCGTCGAGCTGCTCGACGAGGCCGAGATCGCCTCGATGGGCAACGTCGAGCGCGACGCGCACGGGCACATCCGCATCGCCGAGATCCCCTTCGGCGACATCGTCAAGGCCCAGGTCCAGAAGCGCCTCGCCGAGATCGGCGCGCCGGCGACCACCATCATCGCCAAGAACGTCGGCTACGAGCTGCGCTGCGTCGACCCGACGCCCTTCGACGCCGAGTACACCCGCGACCTCGGCTACGCGGCCGCGAGCTTTTTGCTCGGCGGCGGCTCGGGCGCCATGGTCACGGTGCAGAACGGCAAGCTCACGCCCAAGGCCTTCGACGACATCCTCGACCCGAAGACCGGCCGCATGCGCGTGCGCATGGTCGACGCGGGCTCCGACAACGTCCGCGTCGCCCGCGCCTTCATGACCCGCCTGCTCACGTCCGACTTCGAGAGCCCCGACGCGCTCGCCCGCCTCGCCTCGGCCACCAAGCTCTCGCCCGAGGCCTTCAAGGCCGCCTTCGCCCACGTCGCGGCGTAGGTAGGGCCCGCCGCCCCGCCGGCGCCCGCGGGCGGCCCCGGCCGGGCCGCCGGCGCCCTCAGCGCTGCGGCTGCGGCCGGCGCGCGGGCGGCCCGTAGCGGCCGGCCTCGATGTCGGCCGACGAGAGCGAGCGCGGGGGCCGCTCGAGCAGGTCGAGGGGCCCGGCGCCTTCGCGCACGACGACCGGCTCGGGCCCCGTCAGATCGAGCACCGTCGTCGGCACGGTGCCGCCGCCGCCGGCGTCGAGCACCAGCGCCAGGCCCCGAAACTGGTCGTCGATCTCGTCGGGGTCGACCATCGGCTCGCCGCCCGGGGGGTTGGCCGTCGTGCTGATGATGGGGCGGCCGAGCTCGCGCGCCAGCGCCAGCGTCACCTCGTGGCGGGGCACGCGCAGGCCCACGGTCTTCTTCTTCGTCTGCACGAGGCGCGGCACCTCGCGCGTCGCCATCAGGACGAGCGTGTAGGGCCCGGGCAAGAGGCGGCGCAGCAGCCGGTAGGTCGCGTTCTCGACGATGGCGTAGTGCGCGACGTTGCTGAGGTCGGGGCAGACGAAGGCGAGCTGCTGCGTGCGCGGCATGCCTTTGATCTGGTAGAGCCGGTCGATCGCCTTCTTGTTGAAGAGGTCGCAGCCCAGCCCGTACACCGTGTCGGTCGGGTAGGCGATGACCTCGCCCGCCTCGAGCGCCTGCACGGCGCGCCGAATCGTGCGCGGGTCGGGTCGGTCGGCTTCGATGGGTACCAGCATGGGCTCGGCCGTCGGGGCCCCACCTCTTGGAACGCCGGCGCCACTTCGTCAATCGGGATCTCGACGCGCCCCGCCCCGAAGGCGCGCCCCGCCCGGGCCCCCGGGGCCCGCCGCTCAGGGCCTCCGGGCCCCGCCATTCAGGGCCTCCGGGCCCCGCCATTCAGGGCCCCCGGGCCCCTCTGCTCAGGCCGGCGCGACCTCGTCGATGCGGATTTCGACCGCGTCGCCGCCCCGGAACCCGTCGCGCCGCAGCGCCCCCCAGACGTTCACCCGCCGCCCGAGCGCCCCCGCCTTCGTGCCGAGCTGCGCCCCGAAGCCGCGCATTCGGCGCCCCTCGTGCTCGAGATCGAGCGACAAGTGCCCGCCCCGGACTTCGCGCGCCGAGACCACCCGCGCCCCGACGGCGCAGACCGAGGGCGCGCGGTTCTTCTCGCCGCAGGGCTCGAGCAGGTGAAAGTCGCGCAAGACGGCCGCCGGCTCGTCGCTCGGATCGAGGCGCACCGCCTTCGGGCCCGCGTCGGCCTCGGCGCCCGCCTCGAGCGCCGCGACCGCCGCGCAGAAGGCCTCGCGCACCTCGCCGAGGCGCGCGGGCTCGAACCTCACCCCCGCCGCCTTCTCGTGCCCCCCGAGGCCGAGCAGCGCGTCGCGGCAGCGCCCGAGCGCGGTGACGACGGGCACCCCGCCCGCCGAGCGCACCGACCCGTGCGCCACCCCCTCGTGCACCGCCGCGACCACCACCGGGCGGCCGTAGGTCGAGGCGAGGCGCCCGGCCACGATGCCGACGACGCCGAGGTGCCACGACTCGCTCGCCAGCACCATGGCGGGCCGTTCGGCGTAGCCCTCGCGCTCGACCTCGGCCACGGCCTCGGCGATCATGCGGTCTTGCAGATCTTTGCGCCGCAGGTTCGCCTGCTCGCAGACGGCCGCCGCGGCCCGGGCGGCGACCAGATCGCGCGCCAGCAAGACGGCGAGCGCGTCGTCGGGCGAGCCGAGCCGGCCCGGGGCGTTCAGCCGCGGCGCGAGCCGGAACGACACGTCCTCGGCGTGCGGCGGCGCGCCGAGCTCGAGCCGCGCGTACTCGGCCAGCGCCCGCAGCCCCGGCCTCGCCCCCGTCGCGATGACCCCGAGGCCCGCGCGCACGAGGGCCCGGTTGTCGCCGTCGAGCGGGGCGACGTCGGCGATGGTGCCGACGGCCACCAGATCGAGGTACGTGCGCAGGTCGAGCGCCGCCTTCAGCTCGGCGCGCACCGCCGCGAGCACCGAGAGCGCGAGCCCGCACGAGGCGAGCCCCTTGTACGGAAACCCGCATTCGGGCCGGTGCGGGTTCAGAAAGGCGAGCGCCGGCAGGGGCTCTTTGGGCACGAGGTGGTGGTCGATCACGACCACGTCGACCCCCGCGGCCTTGGCCGCCTCGACGCGCTCGTGGTCGGCCGAGCCGCAGTCGCAGGTGACGATGAGCCCCGGCCGCGCCGCGAGCGCCCGCGCCAGCCCCGCCGGCGAGAGCCCGTAGCCGCCGTCGAAGCGCGAGGCGAGCACCGGGTCGACCCGGCCGCCGAGCGCCCGCAGCCCCTCGGTCAAGATGGCGGTCGAGGTCATGCCGTCGCAGTCGTAGTCGCCGTAGACGACGACCCGCTCTTCGCGGCGCAGGGCGCGCACGATGCGGTCGGCGGCGAGCTGCCGGTCGGCCATGGCCGAGGGCGGCGTCAGGTCGGAAAGTCGCGGGTTCAGAAAGCGCCGCGCCGCCGCCTCGTCGCCGCCGAGGCCCTGGGCGAGCAGCACGTCGGCCATCGTCACGGTCGTGCCGAGGCGGCGCGCCAGGGCGCGGGCGTCGGGCGGGGCGGGGTCGGGCACGTACATCGGGCGGCTTCGGGGCATCGTAAACGGCCCGGCCCCGGGCGGCCCACTTTGTTGTGGTCGCCGTCCCGAGCTGGGCCTCTGCTGGCCCCTTCGGCCGCGCGCCCCGCGAGTTTCGCCGAAACCTCGCCCATCCACCGCGCGTAAGGCCCTCGTGCGGCCCGCCCCCCCACAGACGAGCCCGCCGAGCACCCCTGCCTCGAACGCCGGGCGAGGCGCCTCGATCCGGCCGCGGCCCGCGGCCCGCGGCCCGGCGCCCGGCTCGCGCCGCAGAGCCCACCGCGAACGCCGGGCGGGGCGCGGGCTCAGCCGCCGAGCCGCCGAGCGGTGCCGTCGGTTCAGCCGCCGATCCGCAGATCGATGCCGCCGGGGCTGAAGTCGACGCCTTGGTAGAGAATCAGCGCGTAGACCAGATCTTCGCCCGGCAAGACGTCGAAGCTGTGCTCGCTCTCGGCCGGCATGAAGAGCACGTCGCCCCGCCGGTAGGTCTTGCCCTCATCGTCGCGGAACTCGCCCTGCATCACGAAGGCGTACTCGTCGCCGAGGTGCCGGTGCCTCGGAAAGGCCGCCCCCGCGGGGATGCGCACGAGCCCCGCGTCGGCGCCCTCGAGGCGGGGCCCGGCCTCGAGGTGAAAGAGCATCAGGCCCGGGTAGAAGCCCGCGTCGAGCCAGCGCGCCGGGTCGAAGGCCGAGGCGATGAGCGCGTCGACCCGCTCGGGGGGCAGGTCGAAGTAGCGGCCGAGCCGCCGCTCGAGGCCCCGGAGCGGGGTCTTCGGGTCGGTCGCCGCCAGCAAGGTCTCGAGCCCCCCGGCCGGCGGGCGCTGGCGCGGCAGGGCGAGCGTGAGCTCGCCGAGCACGTCGCGAAAGTCGGCGAGGGCCCCGAGGCGGTCGGTGTCTTCGGAGAGCCAGGCGTCGAGCTCGGGCCCCCCGGGGTCGAGGCCGTCGCCCAGCGCGAGCGCGGCGAGGGCCTCGTCGTCGTGGTTCGTGGTCATAGCTCCGCCCCTTCGTGCAGAGAGCGCAGGTCTTGCCGCAGGCGCGTCAGGGCGCGGGCAAGGCGGGATTTGATCGTGCCGAGGGGCACGCCGAGCTTTTCGGCCGCTTCGGCGAGCGAGAGCCCCTCGAAATAACTGAGCTCGAGCACCATGCGCTGGTCGGCCGGCAGCGACTCGACCGCGCGGCGCACGTGCTCGCCCTCGAAATCGAACCCGGGCGCCGACGCCGGCGGCTGCTGGCTCGTGACGCTGCGCTCGAGCGCGTCGGCCTCGACGCACATCACCCGGCTGTAGCCGGTCGACTTGAGCCGGTCGATGGCGCGGCTGCGCAGCCGGACGACCAGCCACGACCGCAGCGAGCCGCGCTCGGGCGCGTACTCGGCGGCGTGGCGCCAGACCTCGATGAACACGTCGTGCACCAGATCTTCGGCCTCGCGGGGGCTGCGCAAGAGCCGCCGCGCCAGCGCGAACAGCCGGTCGGCGTGCTCGTCGTAGAGGCGCGCCAGGGCCGAGCGGTCGCCCTCGGCGATGGCCCGCATGAGCGCCGCGTCGGCATCACTGGAAGAGCGCGAGACCGCCAAAGCCGGGGCCACCTTCGGGGTTTTAGGCGTATCACTGCCGCCGCAAAGAGAAAAGATTACCTTGGGGTACGCCGCGCCCGCGCCCGGCCCGGGTCGTTCGGCGTCGTCGCGCCGTTCGGGCGCGCAGTCGACGAAGGAGAGGGGCGGCGGCAGGGCGAGCAGCATGGTCGCGTTCGCGCGGGGGTTGGTCTGGGTACGGGCGGCGGGGCGGGGCGGTTCCCGGGGGCATGACCTTTCTGTCAGGGGCCGGCCCCGGGGCGGCCCCCGCCGGTTCGGTGCGGCCCGCCGACCGCGCAAAGAGCGGCTCGCGGCCCGGCCGAGGTACCCCCTTCCGTTGACCCGGGGCGAGGGCGGCGGTAGGTGCCTCGGCATGAAGCATCGACCTTTCGCCCTCGCCCTGGCCGCCGGCGCCCTGCTCGCCGGCGCGGCCACCCCGGCCCGGGCGGCGGAGACGACGAAGATCGCGACCATCGACATGCAGCGCGCGGTCAGCGAGACGAACGAGGGGGCGCGGGTCATCGACGAGCTCAAGAAGCTCTCGGACAAGCGCATGGGCGAGCTCGACACCAAGCGCAACCAGCTCGGCAAAGAGAAGACCGACTTCGAAAAGCGCTGCCAGGGCAAGCTCGGCAACGAGGCCTGCGCGCGCGGCGCCGAAGACCTGCAGCGCAAGTTCGTCGAGCTGCAAAACCTGCAGTTCGAATACCAAAACGAGCTGCAGAAGCGGCAGAGCGACCGGCAGCAGCCCGTCGTGACCAAGATGCTCGCCGTCGTGCGGCGGCTGGCGCAGAAAGACGGCTTCGACGTCGTCGTCGACCGCGCGGTGGTGCACTACCGGCGCGACGAGATCGATCTGACCGACGCGGCCATCAAGCTCTTCAACTCCGAGTCGAGCGCGCAGCCGCTGCCGGCGCCCAAGCCCGGCGCGGCCCCCAAGGCGCCGGGCGCGGGCGGGGCGACCGCCCCCCCGGCCCCGCCCGCGACGAACCCCCCGCCGAAGAAGTGAGCGAGCCCGCGGCCATGCGCAGTCTGCCCCTCCGACCCCTCGCCCTCGGCCTGGCCGCCTTCGCGGCCGCGTCGCTCTTGCGCCCCGCCCTCGCGGCCGACCCGGCCCCCGCCGGCGGCGTCGGCCCCCGCATCGCCATCATCGACATGCAGCGCGCGGTCATCGAGACCGAAGACGGGCTGCGCGCGCAGGCGGCGCTGCGCAAGTACGTCGACCGCCGGCAGAGCGAGCTGAACGCCCGGCAAGAAGAGCTGGTGCGCAAGAAAGACGAGCTCGAGAAGCAGGCGAAGGTGCTCTCGAAAGAGGCCCTGCAGCGGGCGACCGAAGAGTGGCAGCGGCAGGCCGTCGGGCTGCAGGGCGTGCTCCAAGACTCGAACCAAGAGCTGCAGCGGCGCCAGAACGACGTGCTCGCCCCGGTCTACGGCCGCGTCGCGGGCCTGGTGCGCAAGATCGCGCGCAACGAGGGCTTCGACCTCATCGTCGAGCGGCAGGCGGTGCCCTACGTGCGCGCCGAGCTCGATCTGACCGACCGGGTCATCTTGCTCTACAACGCGGGCGAGACGCCCGGCCCCGACGAGGCCGGCCCGCCCATCGTGCCCGCCCCGCCCCTGACCCCCGGCGCCCTGCCCGGCGCCGTCCCGGGCCCCGGCGCCCCCAGGGTCGCGCCGGGCGCCGCGCCCGGCACCGTGCCCGGCACCGCGCCCGCGCCCGGCGCCGCGCCGAAGCCGCCCCGGTGAGCGACGCCGGCGGCCCCGGGGTCCCCCTGCCCGGGGGGCCCCTCGTCGCCGAGCTGGCCGAGCGCCTCGGCGGCGAGCCCGACGGGCCTTGCCGCGGGCGGGCCCTGCGCTGGGTCGTGCCGCCCGAGGGCGAGCACGACGGCTCGTGCCTCGTGCCCCTGTGGACATCGCGCCACCTCGAGCGCGTGCGCAAGAGCGACGCGGTCGTGCTCACGACCCCCCAGCTCGGCGCCCGGCTGAGCCCGGGGGCGCGCTGGCTGCACGAGCACCCCCTCTTCGCCCTGAGCGAGCTGCTCTCGCCCTTCGACCGGGCGGTCGAGGGCCCGCGCTCGCTCGCCTACGTCGAAGCGGGGGCCGAGCTGCACCCCACGGCCGAGCTCGGCCCCTTCGCCGTCGTTCGGGCGGGGGCCCGGGTGGGCGAGGGCTGCTCGATCGGGGCGCACGCCGTGATTTACCCGCGCGTCACCCTGGGGCGTCGCGTCGTCGTCGGCCCGGGGGCGGTGCTCGGGCGGCCCGGCTTCGGGTGGGCGAACGGGCCGGGTGGCGCGCTGCGGCGCGTGCCGCACCTCGGCGGGGTCGTCATCGGCGACGAGGTCGACATCGGCCCGGGGGCCACGGTCGACGCCGGCACGCTCACGCCGACGCGGGTGGGGCGGGGGGCGAAGCTCGACGCCCACGTCCACGTCGCCCATAACGTGCAGATCGGCCCCGGCGCCCTGGTGGCCGCGCAGTCGGGCTTCGCCGGCTCGGTCGAGCTCGGCGCCCGGGCGCTGGTGGGGGGGCAGGTCGGGGTCGCCGACCACGTGCGCGTCGGCGAGGGCGCGCGCCTGGCGGCGAAGGCCGGCGTCGTCGGAAATATCCCTCCCTTCGCCGCGGTGGCGGGGTATCCTGCTGTGCCACGGTGGCAGTGGCTGCGCGCCATGGCGCGCCTCTTCGGCCGCCGACCTTAGCGCGGGCCGCCGCGCCGGGCCCGAGTCCCGGGCGCGCCCCGCCCCCCACGACGAGCTTCTTCCGCGCCCCGCCCCCGCGATCGCCGCCCACGACGCGAGCCACGACCGTGCCCTCTATACCCTACCCGTCCTCGTCCTCGATGCCGGCGCACCCGGCGCGCCTGCCCTCGCAGCTCGACATCCGGCAGATCTTGCAGGTCTTGCCGCACCGGTTCCCCTTCGTGCTGGTCGACCGGGTGACCGAGATCGTGCCGAACAAGAGCATCCGGGGGCACAAGTGCGTGGCGTACAACGAGCCCTGGTTCCCGGGGCATTTTCCGCGCCAGCCCATCATGCCGGGCGTCATGATCCTCGAGGCGATGGCGCAGCTCGGGGGTATCCTCGCGTACGCCTCCGAGCCCTTCGACGCGTCGACCCAGGTCATGTACTTCCTCGGCATCGACAAGGCGAAGTTCCGCAAGCCCGTCGTGCCCGGCGACCGGCTCGACCTCGTCTGCGAGGTCATGCATCAGCGCACCAACGTCTGGAAGTTGCGGGGCGAGGCGAGCGTCGAGGGCGCGCTCTGCGCCCAGGGCGAGCTGCTCGCCTCCATCGTCGACCGCGGGGCCTGAGCGGCCGGCCCGCGCCCGCGCCCTTCGCCCGAGAGCTCGCGATGTCTTCCGACCGTTCCTTGCCGTTCGCCGACGAGTCGACGGCGTACGACCCTTCGCTCCTGCGCCGCATGCTCGGCGGGGCCGCGGCGCCCCCCGCGCCCGCCGGCGAGGCCGAGCCCGTCGACGAGGCCGAGCTCTTCGACGAGGGCGAGGGGCCCGCGACCGAGCGCGAGGCCGCGACCGAGCGCGGGGCCGCGACCGCGGTGCACGCCTCGGCCATCGTCGCGCCCGAGGCGCGGCTCGACCCGGGCGTCGAGGTCGGCCCCTTCGTCGTGGTGGGCGCGCAGGTCGAGGTCGGCCCCGGCTGC
This sequence comes from Polyangiaceae bacterium, assembly GCA_035762175.1. GTDB lineage: Bacteria > Myxococcota_A > Polyangia > Polyangiales > Polyangiaceae > DASTPP01. The sequence goes on from DASTPP010000373.1 coordinate 18,399, forward strand.
AAGCTGCTGGCCTCGTGCGTGCTCGAGGGCCCGCTCGTGCTCGGCGCGGGCAACCGCGTGCACCCGTTCGCGGTGCTCGGCGCCCCGCCCCAAGACCGCTCGCACGAGGGCGAGCCGACGCGGCTCGTCGTCGGCGAGGGCAACGAGTTCCGCGAGCACGTGACGGTGCACCGCGGCACCGCCAAAGACCGCGGCCTGACGCGCATCGGCTCGGGCGGGCTCTTCATGGCGGGCTCGCACGTGGCGCACGACTGCGCGATCGGCGACCACGTGACGCTGGCGAACGGCACGCTGCTCGGCGGGCACGTCGTGCTCGAAGACCACGTGGTGACGGGCGGGCGCGCCGCCGTCGCGCCCAAGGTGCGCGTCGGCGCGGGGGCCTTTCTCGCGGCCGGCGCCATGGTCGAGCGCGACGTGCCGCCCTTCGTCATCGCCGCCGGCGACCGCGCGCGGGTGCGCGCCCTGAACCTCGTCGGGCTCGAGCGCATGGGCGTGCCCGCCTCGAGCCGCGGGGCGCTCGAGCGCGCCTTCCGCCACCTCTACCACTCGGGCCGCCCCCTCGCCGCGGCGCGCGCCTCGCTCGACCCGGCCCTCGCCGAAGACCCCTACGTCGCCCGCCTGCTCGCCTTCCTCGCGGCGCGCGGCTGAGGGCGCCCCGTCGCGCCGAGGGGCGCGCGGCGGAGGGCGCACCGTGGTGCTGAGGGGCGTGCGGTTGAGGGGCGCGCGGCGGAGGGCGCCCCGTGGTGCTGAGGGGCTCGCGCCCGGGCCGTCCTGCGGCCCGCCCCCGGCGAGGCTCGCTTTCGCCCGGCGGGCCCGGCCCCGCCTGGCGTGGCGGCGGCTGCGAGCTAAGCTGACTGAGCTCCGGAGGCTTGCCATGGCGCACCCCCTTCGTGCTTCGAGACGTATCGAGCGGCGGGGGGTGACCCTCGTCGAGACCCTCATCGTGCTGACCTTCTTCGGGTTCGTCGGCTCGATCGTCACGCTCGCGGTGAGCGCGAACGCGAGGGCGAAGGCCAAGGCCGCGCTCGGCTTCGACGCCCCGCCGGCGGCCCTGGCGCCGCCGAGCCACCGCGAGCCGGCCGAGACCCCGCTCGCCTTCACCGAGACGCGCGCCTTCGCGATCCGGGCCGGCGCCCGCGACTGGCTCCGCACCCGCGCCGAGAGCGCCTGCCCCAGCGTCGACGACTTGGTCGCCGACGGCTTTCTCGGCCGTGGGTTCGTCAGCGACGGCTGGGGCAACCTCTTCGAGCTCTCGTGCGAGGGCGAAGAGGTCTACGTGCACTCGGCGGGCGCCGACCAAGCTTCGGGCACGGGCGACGACTTCGTCTCGCCCCAACCGCGCGGCGATCTGGGCTGCGGCACGGGCCGGCACTGACTCGCAACCGGGCCCCGGGCGGCGCTCGGCCGGCGCGGTGCTAGGCCTGGGGGCGTGATCGCGTATCTGGTCGTCGCGCTCGCCTGCGGGGCCCTCGCCCTCACGGCGCTCTCGCACCTGACCTTGTACCGCTGGGCCCTGCGGGTGTCGCCGGCCCTCGCGCGGCACCGCTTCGCGTGGGCGGCCGCGGTCGTCGCCCTCTTTCTCTGGCCGCTCGCGCGCCTGCTCGTGCGCGCCAGCGGGGGGCCCATGCCGCTGCGCGCCTTCGCCCAGTTCGGCTCGACCTGGCACCTCTTCGTCGTGCTGGCAATGGCCCCCTACGGGCTCGCGTGGCTCGCGCTCGCGGGCGGGCGCCGGGCGGCGCGCCTGCTCGCGAGGCGGCGCGACGACGCGGGCGCGGCGCCCCTCGCCCCCCGCGACGCCGCGCCGCCCTCGACGTCGGCGCCTCGGCGGGCCGAGCCGCCCTCGGCGTCGGCGCCTCGGCGGGCCGAGCCGCTCCCGGGGCCGTCTCCCCCGGGGCCGTCTCCCCCGCAGCCGGTGCCCCCCCCGACGCCGGCGCCCTCGCGGCCCGCGCCGCCTTCGCCCGGCGAAGCGACGAGCCCCCCGGCGCGGCCGGTCGGGGCGCTCTCGCGGCGGCGCTTCGTCGAGGCGGCGGGCGGGGCCGGGGCGCTCGCCGCCTCGGCCGGGGTGATGGGCTGGGGCATGCGGGTCAGCCGCTTCGACTGGCGCGTCGACGAGGTGCAGGTCCGGCTGCCGCGGCTGCCGCGGGCGCTCGACGGCTTCACCATCGCGCAGATCTCCGACCTGCACGTCGGGCCGCTCTGGCGCGAGCGCGAGCTGCGCCAGGGCCTCGCGCTCGTCGCGGGGCTGCGGCCCGATCTCGTCGTCGTGACGGGCGACATCATCGACTACGACCCGAGCTACGTGCCGCTGGCGGCGCGCCTGCTCGGCTCGCTCTCGCCGCGCGAGGGCGTCGCGTTCGTGCCGGGCAACCACGACCACTACGCGGGCCTGCGCTCGGTGGTCGAGGGCCTGAGCTCGGCCGGGCTCGACGCGCTCGTCAATCGCGGTAAGATCATCGCCCCGAACGACGGGGGCGGCTTCGCGCTGCTCGGCGTCGACGACCTGACGGGCGGGCGCCGCGGGCTCGGGCCCGACCTCGAGCGGGCCCGGGCCCACCTGCCCGCGGGGCTCGCCACGGTGCTGCTCGCGCACCAGCCCGACTTCTTTTACCGCACGCTGCGCGCCGGCGGCATCGATCTGCAGCTCAGCGGCCACACCCACGGCGGCCAGATCAACCCCGGCTTCGTGCCCGCGCGCCTCGTCTACGAGTTCGTCGCCGGCCGCTACGAGCGGCAGTCGAGCGTGCTCTACGTCAACCGCGGCTTCGGCACCGTCGGGCCGCCGATGCGCGCGGGCGCCCGGCCCGAGCTCACCAAGCTGGTGCTGCTCGCGGGCTGAGGCGCGCCCCCGCCCTCAGGGCCCGCGCTCGGACGCCGGCGCGGGCGCGGGCGCGGGCGCGTCGTCGCGCTCGGCCTTCTTGCCGAAGCGCTGCCGGAGGTAGCCGATGGCGAGCGGCGAGACCGAGAGCACGATGACCAGGTAGACGACGCGCTCGATCTGCTTCGCGTCCATGATCTTGCCCAAGAAATACCCGAGGAAGGTCATCGACGTGACCCACGCGACGCCGCCGGTGACGTTGAAGAGGGCGAAGCGCGAGTACGGCATCAGGCCGACGCCCGCGACGATCGGCGCGAAGGTGCGGGCGAACGGCATGAAGCGCGCCAAGATGATCGTCTTGCCGCCGTGCTTCTCGTAGAAGCGCTGCGTCGCCAGCAGCCGATCGCGCCGGAAGAAGAACGACTGCTCGCGCTTGAAGAGGCGGGGCCCGGCCTTCACGCCCGTCCAGAAGCCGACCGCGTCGCCCACGATCGCCATCACGATGAGCACGAGGTTGAGCACCAGCAGGTTCGAGAACGACGAGAGGCCGAGCGGGTTCATGAACTCGCCCGCGATCAGCGCGCCCGTGGTCACGAGCAGCGAGTCGCCCGGCAGAAAGAAGCCGAAGAGCAGCCCCGTCTCGGCAAAGATGATGGCCATGACCAGCGGGTAGCCGCCCCACTTCAAGATCGGGCCCGGGTCACGCAAGAGCTGAAGGAAAAAATGCAAAACGTCGGACATCGCCCCTCCGCCTTAGCCGCGCGGCCCGCGCCCGTCTACGGCCCGCCCGCCCCCCGCCGCCCGCGGGCCGGCCGCGAGCGCCGGGGGCGGGCGGCCCGCGCCGGGCGGGCCCCGGGGCGGCCCCCCGCGCCGGCCGCCCTCCCGCGCTCAGGCCGCCCGCGCGTCGGCCGCGCTCGGGCCCGCGTCGGCGCGCTTCTGCAACACCATCGTGATGGTCGGCGTCACGAGCCCGGCGTGCGCGCCGAGGGGCAAGAGCAGGCGGTTGGCCGCGCCGAGGGCCCGCAGGCGCCCGGGCGACGCGCCCATCTTCGCCTTCAGATCGACGAGCAGCCGGCCGCCCTCGCACGACGTGAGATCGAGGTAGCGATCGCCGAAGCCGCCGCGCAGCCGCCACGGCGAGACGCCGACGCGGGGCGGGCCCGCGGAGAGCAGGCGGTAGAGCGCGGGCGGGACGTAATTCGTCAGCCAGCGGTGGGTGTGCGGCTCGTAGGGCCAGAGCCGGTTGCTCGTGCCCAAGATGACGACGTAGCCGCCCGGCGCGAGCACCCGGTCGAGCTCGCGCAGGACGCCGTCGAGGGCGCCCGCGGGCACGTACTCGAGCACGCTGTTGCACGAGACGAGGTCGAACTCGCCGCCGGCGAAGGGCAGGCGCGTCGTGTCGGGCACGAGCCGGGCGCGCACGCGGGCCCCGACCCCGTGGCGCTCGGCGTTCAGGCGCGTGAGCTCGACGTAGCGCCGCTCGACGTCGACGGCCTCGACGCGCGCGCCGAGCGACGCGAGCACGACGCTCGTGCCGCCGAAGTGGCAGCCGAACTCGAGCACCTTCTTGCCCCGCACGGACGTCACGAGGCCGTCGTAAGCGTGGCGCGCGTGCCGCCACTCCCAGTCGACGTAGCCGCCGACGAAGGGCTCGTCCGGGTCCCAACCCTGGGCCGAAGCGTACGCGCGAAAGCGCCGGTCGGCCTCGGCGTTGCACACCGCGGGGGCGCGACCCTCGCGCCCCCCGGCCCGGCCCGCCGTCGGGCCCGAGTGCAATGCCCGCAGCCTGCCGTTCTGTCTCGAATGCGGACGAAGCGAAGAAGTCGTTTGCGTGCGTGACATGACACCCTGTACGGAGGCAGAACGCGTGCCAAGCGTCTTCGGGCGCAAAAATGCCCCGCGCTGTCGGCGATGGCCGACTCAGCCGTGCGCCCGATCCCTCGCCGCACCGTGCTCGGGGCTCGCTCGGCCCCGCGCCGGCGGCCGGCTCGACGACGCGAAGGCGGCTCAGCGACGCGAAGGCGACGCAGCGACGCGAAGGCGGCTCAGCGACGCGAAGGCGACGCAGCGACGCGAAGGCGGCTCAGCGACGCGAAGGCGGCTCAGCGACGCGAAGGCGGCTCAGCGACGCGAAGGCGGCCGCCTCAGCGACGCGAGGGCGACTCGACCGCGCGCCGGCGGCCGGCTCAGCGGCGCGAGCGCGGCTCGCCGAGGCGGGGCAGCCCTTCCATCGCGCGCAGGATGTCGTCCATGCCGAGCGGGAAGGTCATATGCCCGCAGGACAGCCAGACGATGGGCGGCCGCCCCCACTTCTCCCACTGCTTTTCGACCAACTCGGCCTTGAGGTACGCGTCTTCGCGCGCGGCGACCCAGAGCTGGCGCTCGGGCGGCAGGCGCGGCAGCGCGTGCGTGACGGCGATGCGGTCGAAGATCTCGCGGCGGCGCGCCTCGTCGACGCCGAAGCGCTCGAGGTCGGCCTTCATGCGCCAGAGAATCGGCGCCGACTCGACCGCGTCACCCAGCTCGAGGTGCGCGATCATCGGCACGATGTAATCGGGCGCGGGCTCGAGGCAGCCCATCAGCATCGTCAGGCTGCCCCCGAGGCTCAGGCCCGTCACGCCGATCTCTTCGTAGCCGAGGCGGCGAAAGTAGGCCATCGCCGAGCGCGCGTCGTAGAGGGCCTGGCGCACGCCCTCGAGCGAGCGCACGAGGTCGGCCGTCCAGAACCACTCGCCGTGAAAGAGCTGCCCCGGCGGGCTGCGCCGCCCGTGAAAGGGCAGCTGCACGTGCGCGGTGTCGACGCCGAGCCGCTCGTACCAGGTCGGCATCAGCGTCGCCTCCTCGACCCACGAGCCCGGCTCGAGCCAGCCGTGCACGTAGATCAAGAGCGAGCGGCGGCGGCCGCCGCGCGGGCGCATCCAGCGGGCGTAGGCCTTGAGGTTGCGGGCGTACTCGCCCTCGTGGCGGCGGCGGTAGGCGGGGCTCAAGACCTGGTGGCAGCTCGTCCAGCTGAGCGTCTCGACCCGCCGCGAGCCGATCGTAAAGCGCGGCTCGTCGTGCCGCACGTCGGCCGGGGGCCCGCCCGGGTCAGGGAAGAGCTCTTCGGGCGTCAGATCGTAGTAAGGCCCGAGGTCTTCGACCGAATTGATCGACGCCCGGCGAATGTGCATGAAGCGCGAGGCAGCGCCGACCAACTGATCGATGGTGCGTCCGTAACCCATGTCCGGGTCTTCTTAGCCGGACACCGCCCGCGGCGCGACCCCCGGCGCGGGCCCCCGGCCGGCGCCCGCCTGAAGGCCCTCGGGCCGCCAGCGCCGGCGCGTCGCGAGGGGGGGCTCGCCGGACGAGCTCGGCCAGAGGGTCGGGGGCCCGCGGGGTCGAGGGCTCCCTCGGGGGCGACGCCGCCGCAGAGGCCGGGGGTGGCGATCAGGCCCAGCTCGTGGCAGATGGCGCCCTCGCCGCAGAAGTCGCTCGCGCACTCGCGGCTGTCGACGCAAGGGGCGCCGAGGGGCAAGCCCTCGACGCAGGTGCGGCTCGCCGCGTCGCAGCGCAGGCCGCGGTCGCAGGCCCTGATGAGGCACTCCGAGCCGGCGCCGCCGCACCCCAGATCGTCGTCGGGGGTGCAGGGGGCGCCGACGCCCGCCTTGGCGGTGCAGGCTCGCCCCCGGCAGTAGAAGCCGCCCGCGCAGTCGAAGAAGCTGAAGCACGGGGCGCCCTCGGTGCCGAGCGGCACACAGCGGCCGGAGCCGAAGGTGTCGCAGCGCAGGCCGTCGCGCTCCTGGCAGTTGACCCGGACGACGGGGTCATTGCCCGCGCAGAACCCGCCCTCGACGCCGTCGCGGGCCACCTCGCAGCGGGACGGCGAGGCGCTGGCGGCCGCGAGCGCGCGGTCGGCCGACGAGGGCTCGGCCCGCGCGGGCCCCGCCGCGGCGACCGTGACCCCGAGACCCGTCACGCCCGCCGCCCGCCACGCTCTCATGGGGGGCCGGGGTTTCGTCGCGTCGGCCCGAAGCGTCAAGGGCCGGCCGGCGCCGGCGCGGCCGGCTTGGGCACGCAGACGATGTCGCGCTGCCCCGAGAAGGGCGGGTCGGGCAGGTTGCCGGCGAGGTAGAGCTGGCACTCTTTGTCGGTCTCGCAGCCGACGTAGGTGCAGCGGCCCTCGACGCAGGCATCGTATCGTCGATGAAAGGTCAACGTTCCGAAAACCCCGCGGCAGGGCGCCGACGGGGGCGGAGGTGGGCGCGCCCGCCCCCGCTCGCCCCCGTTCCGCGGCCCGCGCCGGCAGGCGCGCTCGCCGACGCTCACCGGCACGTGCCTTCGAGCGCCTCTTCCGCGAGGCGCTTCGGCGCGGGGGGCAGCGCGACGCCCCTCGCCTTCGCGAGCTGGTAGGGGAGGGCCGCCCCCGCGCGGCTCGGGCGCGCCGGATCTTCGGCGTAAAAGGGGTCGGCCATCGCCGCGGGCAGGTCGATGAAGCGCACGCCCTCGCGCTCGTAGGCCGTCAGAAGCTCGTCGATCGCGTCGGCGTCGGCCGCGCCAATATGCAAAAGGAGCACGTGCTTGACGTCGCGCCCCGCGAGCGCCCGCGTCGCCTCGCGCACGTAGCGCAGCTCGCTCACGTGCGTCTCGACGTAGCCGCGGCGCAGCTCGGCGAGCGCCGCGCGGTCGCCGCGGTCGCTGCAGCGCGCGAAGGGCGGGTTCCAGGCCCAGTCGTCGCCGTCGATCGTCACCTCGGCGACCGCGTAGCGGCGCGCGGCGAGGTGGCGGCGCACGCCCTCGCGCTTCTCCATCGTCGGGCCCTCGAAGAGAAACGGGTAGCGGTAGACCTTCCAGATTGCCTCGCCTGGCACGAGCCGCCTCAGAATCTCTTCGCCCCGATCGATGTCGGCGAGGTAGTCGGCCAGCTCGACGGCGTTCAGGCTCGGGTGCGAGTACGTGTGGTTGCCGAGCGGGTGCCCCGCCCCGACCCAGCGCTGCAACACGGCGAGGCTCGCCGGCTCGTCGTCGACCTTCTTGCCGTTGACGAACCCGTAGACGGGCGGCAGCTTGTGCGCCCGAAAGGCCGCGAGCAGCCGCTCGGCGATCTCGACGCGGTCGATGCCGGCGAAGGCGGGCCCGTGCGTCGGCAAGTCGTCGACGGTGACGGCGACCTCGAGCGGCGGCGCCGGCCGGGCCTGCGGGCTCGCGGCGAGGGCGCTCGAGGCGGTCGCGGGGGGCGAGGGGCGGGTGGACGACGGGGCCGGCGAGCACGCAGCCGCGAGGGCAACGGTCAACGCGGCGAGAGCGGGGGGCCGGGGCATGCCTTCGGGGGGCTAGCATTGAGGGGGCGCGGCAGCATGCCGGGCTTCGCGCGCGCCGGGGGCGGGCTCGCGACACCCTCCGGACACCCCAAACTTGCCCCCCTTGCGGGGGGCTCAGACAGTGGGGGCCCCGTCCTTTGGGCGTCGCGAGCCCGCCCCCGGCGCGCGCGAAGCCCGGGGGTGGTGTTCGGTATGGTCCCCCGGTTCAGCGGGGTGCGAGCGGCTCGGCTCGCTGGCGCGTCTCAGCGCGGCGTGACGAAGTCGGCCCAGCGGTTCGATTCGGCGAGCTCGCGCAGGTGCTCGTTTCGCTCTTCGAGAAAGGCGCGCATGTGCCGCTCGACGGCGACGAGGTCGGCGAGGCGCCCGAGCGGCCCGAGCGGCGAGGCGTAGTCGAAGACGTCGCGCATGAGGGTGCCGCCCTCGCGGGGCTCGAAGAAGTGATCGTGATCGAAGCGGGCGAAGGGGCCGCGCACCATCGAGTCGCGAAACCACCGGGGCCGGTCGAAGCCGGTCAGGCGCGAGGTGAGCGAGAGCGGCAGCCCGAAGTGGCGAGCGCGCCAGGTGATCTCGTCGCCCAGGCCGAGCAACCCGCTCGTCACGCCGCCGACGGCACGCTCGCCGGTGCCGGCGGCCGAGGCGAGGTGCGCCTCGACGCTGCGAGAGAGGTCGAAGCAGCGCTCGGCGGGGGCACGAACGAACATCTCGAGGCGGAGCGTGGGCATGTGCAGAGGGGTCGCGCCGCGCGCGTCAGGGCCGGTCGCGAGGCATGACCAGCCGGGTTCGGTTACTCCCACCAGGGGCTTACGTCACGTCAGCGACGGCGGCCCCCTCGAATCTGCGCTTCCACGAAGGCGCAGGCGCGCCCTCCGCGCGGCACGGCGGGCAGTGGGTCGCGGCCGTCGAGCGGACGCCAACCGCCCGAGGGCGCGAACGTCGGTCAGAAGAAGGGGTGCCGGTACGCCCCTGCCCGAGCAGCCCCGACTGCGCCCCCGCAGCGTCTCCGAACGGACGATGCCCTCGCGCAGCGCCCTGAAGTAGGCAGGCCCGCGCCGCCTGGTCGCGCCCGAGTGCTTGCGCTAGGCCCGGGGCCGATGGGTCAGCCTGAGCAGTTCGTCAAGCAGCTCTTCGCCGAAGAGGCCTCGGCGCTGACCGGCGGTGCGGTCGCCTGGCGGGGGCCGGTCGAGCTGGGGCTGAGCGAGGTGCGCCTCGACGGGCTCTTGCGCCTGCTCGCGCCCGCACGTCTCGCTGCGCTTCCGGCGCCCTGGTCGCTGGGCCAAAGCGCCGACGAGGTGGTGCTGGAGTTGAAGCTCGCGGGCGACCACCTCAACGAGCTGGCCGTCGAGCGCGCGCTCTTGCGCCGGCAGGCCTACCAGGTGGTTCGGGTGGCGTCGGGGGTGGTGGCCGCGGGGCCGGTGCCTTTGTGGCTGATGGCACCGCACCTGCCACGCTGGCTGGGCGCGGGGCGCGAGGTGGCGCCGGGCTGCTACCGGCTCGAGTACACGCCCTTTACGTTCCTGTGGGTGGCGGCCAACGAGCTGCCCTTGCGCAACGAGCTCATCCCGTTCTTGGTGGCGCGCTCGGGCGCGGCGCTGGCCGAGTTCGTGCGGTGGGTGGCGGGGCGGCGACCTTGGGCGTGGGTGCTGCGCATGGTACAGTTCCTTCCGATGACGCCCGCGCTCCGTGAAGAAATTCTGCGCGACTTTCCCGAGACCGACGACCCCGAGGTGCGCGAGCGGCAGCGGCACATCGTGCGCGTTCTGCTCGAGAAAGACCCCGAGGCCGGGCGGCCCCTGGTTGAGCAAGGGATCGAGCGGGGGATCGAGCAAGGGATCGAGCGGGGGCGTGAGCAGGCGCTCGCGCCGCTGGTGCGGCTGTTCGAGCGGCGGCTGGGGCGGGCGCTTCTCGAGCCCGAGCGGGGCGAGCTCTTGGCGCGGCTCGGTCGGCTGGGGCCCGAGCGGCTGGGCGACGTGGTGCTCGACCTCGCGCCCGAGGCGCTCGCGGCGTGGTTGGCCGACCCGAACGCGCGCTGAGCGCGCGCCGCGCCGGGCCAGGCGGCGCATGATGCCCGCGGCCCCGAGCCGCGCCAGAGTGACTGGGCCTCCTCTGTCGGCACGTCGTCGAGGCCCGACAATGTCGCGCGATCGCCTGCGTGGTGGCGTGACGTGTCCCAGGGCGGCCATGTCCGGGGCGCCGGCGCCTGCTCGGGGGGCTTGAGGGGGTGCTTCGGGGGCTCCGCGCCTGCTCGGAGGGCCTCTCGAGAGCCAGAAAAGGCTTCTGTACGCGTACAGACGGCCTCTTGTGTCGCCGAGAGGGGGTCTGTACGCGTCCGGAAGCCGTCTGTACGCGTACAGACGGCGTTTCGGGGTTAAGAAAGTGGGTCTGTACGCGTACAGACGGGGTCGGAAGGCGCCGAGAGGCCGTCTGTACGCGTACAGAAGGGGTCTCGGCGCTCCGAGAACGCGTCTGTACGCGTACAGAAGCCTTTTTTGCCTGTCGGGAGGCTCTTCCGGGGGGCCGGGGGCGCGGTCGGCGCACGCGGTATGGTTCTTGGGGGCTCTGGGCGCTTCTTGGCGCACAAAGCAACGGAGGCCACCTCGCCGGCGGCGTCGCGCTGGGGGCGCGGGGCTCGGCGGGGTGGCCTCGGGGGTGCGGCTGGCGAGGTCGCGACGTTGCCAGCGCGGGTGTTGTCTTCGCCGGCGGCGTCGCGACGCCGCCGGCGGAGGTGTCAGGTAAGGTTGGCGTGAGCGCGGCGGTCACCCGGGCCCTGGACGGGTGGCCGCCTTCGCGCCGGGGTTGGGTTATTCGCTCAGGGGGCTCGGCTCCTCGGCGTCGGGCGGTTTGACGGCCTTGCGGCGGCGCTGGTTGTACGCGCTGCGAAACTTCGCGAGCATGCGCGGGTCTTTGCGGAAGGCGTAGACGCCGGCCGCGCGGACGTCGGCCATCGTCTCGGCGAGCAGCGTGGCGGCGCGGTCGCGCGTGTCCATCGCGGCGTGTTCGGTGCGGTCGGCGGCGCGGCGGGTGGCGAGCACGATCTCGAGCTTGCCGGCCAGGGCCCTGGCGCGAGCGGCCTTGCCCTTGGGGTCGGCGCCGATCACCTCGAGGTCGGCGGCGTAGCGGTCGTTGATCGCGGCGAGATCTTTGAGGTCTTGCACGAGATCGTCGAGCCCATTGCCCTCTTGCACGCGGTCGAGCGCGGCCTGAGCATCGTTGTTCTTGCGGAGGCCGAAGCGCCCGGCGGCCATCATGTCGGCGCGCAGCTCGACCGCCTCGTTTTCGAGGGCGATCTCGTCTTGGCTGCGCTGGGCGCCGCGCAGGGCGTTGACCTGAGATTGGGCCTCGGTCGCGGCCCGGGCGAGCACCGGGAGGCGCTCGATTTGCGCGGGGTCGAGCCCCTTGGCGACGAGCTCGGCGCGCGCCGACTCGGCGGTGAGCGCGAGGGTGTGCGCCTCGGCGGACATGCGATCAATGGGCAAGGGCGGCGGCCGCACCTCGTCTTCGGGCAGCTCGGCGAGCAGCGCGGAGACCGAGGCGAGCGCCGTCGGTTGGGGGTTCGGGTCAGCGGGTTTCTGGATCGCGGTAGACAACGTCATTTCTCCTTTCTTGTGCGACGTACCGGGCCTCGCCCCCGAGGCGCCGTGCGGGGCGGGCCCCCCCGGCGGCGCTGAGAACGACTTCCGATGTCTTCCCGCTCGGCCAGCGGCCGGCGCTGGTTGCGTACGAAAACGTTTTTTTTCTCCGGGGGGGGTTCGGGGGCCCGCACGCTTCGCCGGGGGGGCCTGGCCGGGCGGTGAGAGCGCCCCGGCCTCCTCGTGGGGAAGAGGGCCCGCCCCCCTGGCCCCCCTCCCTGGGAAGGGCGGAAGAGCAGGCGGAGGGGAGGCCGCCCGCCTGGCCCTGGCTCAGCGTGTGCCCCAGAGCATTTCCCGGGCTCGTTGCGACTGCCTGAAGGCGGGGGCCCCACGGTCTGAGCCGGAGGCGAGTTCGGGGGGCCGGAAGGCCGTCGCAACGAGCCCGGGAAATGCTCTAACGCCAGCGGCGAAGTCCCGCCGTCGGGCTACGCCCAGAGCGGGGCGGCGGGGCGTGCCTTCGCGGCCCACCCTCTTCGAGGTGAGCCGCGAGGGCGTCTCACTGCTCCGGGGGGCCCAGCTTCTTCCGGAGCTCTTCTCGGAACGCCCCGAAGCCTTCGGGGCAGCGTTTGGCCAAAGTCTCGACGTCGGTTCGCTCGGCGACGGCCTCGCGTAGGGCGACGCCGGCGTCTCGATGCGCTTCGGCCGTCACTCGCTCGAGAATCGCCTTCGGCTGCTTCTCGGACTTGCCGCTGTTGGGCAGAAACGTTTCTGTTCGCGCGGCGTCGTAATGCTTGCGAAGGCTGGCCGGGTCGAGCCCCAACTCTTCGGCGAGGGCTTCGCACGCTCCGAGCGTCCAGGCTTCGATCGATTCGACCGCGAGGCCGCAGGCTACCGGCAGCGCCGTCACCTCGGCGGCCCCCCGTGTCAGGTCGGCGAAGCGGTAGGCGTTGCGCTCGCCGTCGCGGTCATGCACGCAGACGAGGGCGTCGAGCTTCATCGTGCGCTTGGCCAGGAGCGCCGCCCCTTTGACCTTGCGGTCGAGGCCCGGCTTTCGGTCGCCCGTGATCAGTGCGACCTCTCGCCAGGCGAGCGCGCGCGACGAGGCCCGATCGATGCTCGGCACGACCTTGCAAGCGAGCGCCGTCACGACGCCCCCGGCGGGGCGGCCTTCGCCTGCGTGAACGCCCCGGCGGACGGCCCCCTCGTCGCCCGAAGGGCCGATGTCGTGGTTGCCTTCGCCGACGAAGAGAACCTTCACGGCGTCGCCCCCTCGACCAGGCCCTTCTCGCCGAGCAGCGCCCAGAGCTCGCCGATGCCGAAGTCTTTCAGCATCTCGTCGATGTCTTTGACGTCGGCGAGGGGCGTGACGCGCGTGCCGGTCTCGAGATCGCGCTGCACGACGCGCACCTCTTCGGGCCGAGCCTGGTTCAAAAAGAGCGGGTTGTGCGTCGTCACGATGATCTGGCGGGGCCGGTCGCCCACCTCGCCCCGGCTCATGCGCCGCAAGAGCTCCATGATTTCGCCCACCCGCGCCGGGTGCAGGCCGTTCTCGGGCTCTTCGATGAGCAAGAGATCGGGCGTCGGGCCGTAGGCTAGCGCAAGAAAGGCGGTGACCAGCATGGCGCCGTCGGAGGCGAGCGCGCCGGGGATGGTCACGGGGCGCTTGCCGTTGGTGCCGGCGAGCACGAAGTGCACCTCTTTGGCGCCGGGCTCGCCGCCAGCGGCGGGCGGGGTTGTCACCCCGCGCAAGGTGGGAATGATCGCCTCCAACGCGGTTTCGAACGCGACTCGAGCCTCGCGGTCGGGGCCGCCCAAGATGGCGTCGACGACGGCGGCAAGGTTGTCGCCGGTGGGGCTGAGCACGGCGCCGGGCGTGGGCACCGAGGGGGAGCGCAAGGCGTCGGTCGAGAGGCGGTAACGGCCGTTGGTCTGCAGCAGCGCCAAGAACGGCCACGCCCCCACCCTGCGCCCCTGATCATAACCTAGCGCCCCGAGGGCCGAGCGGTTCGGGTCTCTGGGCAAGCGATGGTGTCTTCCGTCCCGCTCATCGATGAGGTGGACTCTGTTCCTTGCCCCGGGGTCCGCGAATGGCGTGCGACCCGAGAAAGAGAACCGGCCGGGGGCCATCATGTCTTCGACGTAGGTGCCGTCGCTGGTGAGCTCGAATGTGTAGGTGAAATCAGCGGCCTCAACCCGGGCTTCGAGCTCCCAGCGCAAGTCGAGCTCTCTCTCTCGGCGCCAGCGGAGGTTCTCGGCGCTCGTGGTGCCTTGAAAGACTGACCAGAGGTCCGGCGCCGTCGTCGTTTTACAAAGCAGATAGAGCGCGTCGAGCAGGCTCGACTTGCCGCTGTCGTTCGGGCCGATCAGAACCGTCAGGGGCCCGAGCCCGAGCGTCACGTCGCGCAGGCACTTGAAGTTCTGGACGCGTAGCTTGGTGATCATCGGGCGCCTCGGGCGCCCTCGCGGCCGGCGCCGGGGCTCATCTTACTCGCCCCGGCGCCGGGGCCCACCTTACTCGCCCCGGCCCCGGCTCAGCGCCCCGCCTCAGCCCGGCAGCGGCCACACCCGATCGCGCACCCAGGGCTCGACCAGCTCGCGGAAGTTGCCGACGGTGCCGAGGCCGCCCATGACGCTGGCGAGGCCCCACTGCAGCCGGTTGACGAAGGTGTAGTCGGGGGGCATGTGAATGGGCTTCGGCAGGTGCGGCATGTCGTCGCCCTCCTGCCAGGTGACGCGCTTCATGCCGCGCACCAAGAAGGCGACGGCCTCGCGGGCCTCTTCGCGCGAGCAGCGGTAGGGGCCCTGGGTCAGGAAGGGCTTGAGCAGCTCGAGGGTGTAGCTGCGGTAGAGCTGCCACTCTTCGGGCGCGCTCGGGTCGTAGCCGAGCACCTCGACGCAGGCGCGGTCGAACTCGGCCCAGTCGCCGTCGATCGCGGCGCGAATGTAGCGCTTCATGCCCTCGACCAGGTGCGGGGGCAGCTGCTTGACGCACCCGAAGTCGAGAAAGCCGACGCGCCCGCCGCCGAGGAAGCGGTAGTTGCCCGGGTGCGGGTCGGCGTAGAGAATGCCGTAGCGAAAGAGCGTGCGGAACATGAACGCCCACACGGTCATGCCGGCCGCGTCGCGCTCGGCCTGCGGGGCCTCGGCGCAGAAGGCGTGGTAGGTCTGGCCCTCGAGGTACTCGCTCGTCAGCACGCGCCGCGACGAGAGCGCGTGAAAGACCCTGGGGATGACGACCCCCGGCAGGTCGGCGTTCAGCTTGCGAAAGAGGTCGGTCATCTCGGCCTCGCGGCCGTAGTCGAGCTCGGCGAGAAAGACCGCCTTGATCTCGTCGACGCCCTCTTTCGTGTGGTAGCGGCGGCCGAGCGGCGCGGCGAACTGCTCGAGCAGCGCGAGGCTCTTCAAGTCGTTCTCGATCGCCTTGTCGATGCCCGGGTACTGCACCTTGACGGCGACGAGGTCGCCGCCGCGCGTGACGGCGCGGTGCACCTGGCCGATGCTCGCGGCGGCGAAGGGCTCGCGCTCCCATTGGGCGAAGAGCTCGTGGGGGGGCACGCCGAACTCTTCGCGCACCACGCGCGCGGCCGCCTCGGGGTCGAGCGGCGGGGCCTTCTGCTGCAGCCGCTTCAGCGCGTTCTGGAACTTCTCTTCGTAGCCCGGCGGCGCCAGCCCGTCGATGTAGCTCGCCATCTGGCCGAGCTTGAGGGGCAGGCCCTTCATCTCGCCGAGCGTCTTCAGCATCGCCTCGGCGACCTTCTTCGCCTCGGCGACCATCTTCTGCCGCTGCGCGCGCTCGTCTTCGGGGCTCGGCGGCCGGCCGAGCGCCCGCTTGGCGCCCTCGACCGCCAGCGGCAGGGCCTTCGGGGCCAGCGCCCCCAGCCGGAAGAGGCGCGCGACGCGCGAGGTCGGCGGCGCCTTGACGATGTCGGAAGGGGAGGCGTCGTCGTCGTGCGAGGGGGGCTTGTTCATGGGGCGCGAAGGTCGACCCGGGCGGCATGACCTCGGGCCGAACCCAGCCACGACGACCCCCCGCGGCTCGTCCAGAGCGCCGGGGGCGTAGCTCGATCGGGAGGCTGAGTTCGATGTGAAGGCAAACCGGGGTCAAAGCAAGGGTAGCGAGGCGCCGGCGCCCGCGCGAGCCCCCTCGCCGAAGGCCCCGCATCGCACGCCCCCGAGGCCGGTTTTTCGAGGCCCCGCGCGGCTGAGCCAGGGCGCAGGGGCCCCGAGGGCTCGCGCTGCGCAAGGCGCTACGCACCTGCGAGCGGTGCGAAGCGCGAACGGCGCGACCGCTCGACGCCGGTGAGAAGGTAGCCGGGGGCGCGGGCTTGGGTGTAGCGTGCCGGCCATGCGTTTCCGTCCCTCCCTGGTGGCGTGTGTGTTGGCGGGGCCCGGCCTCGTCGGCCTGGCCCTCGCGGGCGCCGGCTGTTCCGACAACAAGAAAGACGAGGCGCCCCCGCCGATCGCGGCGCCGCCTCCCGCCACGATCCCGGCGGTGCCGCCCGGCGGCGCCGTGACGGCGGTGCCGGGCCAGCCCGTGGCGACGGTGCCCGGCCAGCCCGTGCCGGTGGTGCCGGGCCAGCCCGGCCAGCCCGTGGCGACGGTGCCCCCGCAGCCCGGCCAGCCCGTGGCGACGGTGCCGACGGCGACGGCCAAGCCGCCGACCGGCACGGCCAAGCCGCCGCCGGCCGGGCAACCGCCGCCGGGCTTTCCGATTCCGACGAACATTCCGATCCCCTCGGGCTTCCCGACGAACATTCCGATCCCGCAGATCCCGGGCTTTCCGCCGGCGGGCGGCGCGGCCGGCGGCGGCGCGGGCGGGGGGCGCTAGGCTCGCTCTCGCTCGGCCGGGCCGCCGCGGCGCGCGGCCCCGGGCCCCTCGGGCGTCGAGCTCTTGCGCCCGGGCGGCGCGCGCTCAGCCGCCGGGCCGGAGCTTGGCGAGGGGCCAGAGGCCGAGCACGTTGCGCAAGCGCTGCAGCCGCGCGGCGTCGAGCTCGCCCCGCACGCGGAGCATGGGGCGCCGGCCTTCGACCGTGACGCGCAAGACGGCGCGCTCGACGGGCGGGGGCTGCGCGAGCACGTCGTGCCACTCGGCGAGCAGCGCCTTGGGCGGGCGGCCCCGCAGCGTCGTGATGCGCCCCCGGACGACGCGCACGGCGAAGAGCTCGTTGGCGCGCCGGAGCACGAGGTAGGCGACGAGCGCGAGCAGGCCGAGGGCGGCGGCGGTGAGGGGCGCGTCGGGCACGGCGTCGGGGCGGAGCCTTGGCGCGGCGGGCGATGGGGCGCAAGGGCGGCGGGGCGGCGGGGGCGGACATTGCTGCGGCCGCCCGGGCGGGAGGGCGGCGTGGCGCCGGCGGCGGGGGTCTGGTAGACGAGCGCGAGCCGCCGTGAGCTTCGTGGACGTCGCCGTGCCCATCCCGCTTGCGCACGCGCTGACGTACCGCGTGCCCGGGGCGCTCGAGGCCCAGGTGGGGGTGGGCAGCAGGGTGCTGGTCGAGCTCGGGCGCCGGCGGGTGATGGGGGTGGCGCTCGCGCGGCACGGGCGCGAGCCGGCCGAGGGGGTGCGGGTCAAAGAGCTGCTCGACGTGGTCGAGCGCGAGCCGGTGGTGCCGGGCGAGCTCTTGCGCTTCGTCGAAGAGGTGGCGCGCTACTACTTCGCGCCGGTCGGCGAGGTGTTGCGCCTGGCGCTGCCGGGGGTCGAGCGGGGCGACGCCGAGCGGCTCGAGGGGCGGGGCCACGGCGAGGCGGTGGCGGGGCAGGTGGTGGGGGGGCGGCGGGTGCGCTTCGCGGCGCCGACCGAGCGGGTCGAAGAGCCGGGCACCTTGCGGGGGCAGGCGCTCTTCGTGCTGCACTACTTGCGGGCGAACGGCCCGACGCCGCTCGCGCGGCTCGAAGAGCGCTGGAAGAGCGCGCGCGCGGCGGTGCGCAAGCTGGTCGAGCGGGGGCTCGCGCAGGTCGACGAGCGCGAGCTGCCGCGCGACCCGTTCTTCCGCGAGCCGGCCGAGCCCGACCGGGCGCCCGAGCCGACGGGCGCGCAGCGCGCGGCGATGGCGGCGATCGACGGGGCGCTCGGGCGCGAGGGGGGCGGGGCGTTTCTGCTGCACGGCGTGACGGGCTCGGGCAAGACCGAGGTGTACCTGCACGCGGTGGCGACGGCGCGGGCGCGGGGGCGGGGGGTGCTCATCCTGGTGCCCGAGATCGCGCTGACGCCGCAGCTCGTCTCGCGCTACCGGGCGCGCTTCGGCGACGGGCTGGCGGTGCTGCACTCGGGGCTGGGCGATCGCGACCGGCACGGCATGTGGCGCGCCTTGCGCTCGGGCGAGGTGAGCGTGGCGATCGGGGCGCGCTCGGCGCTCTTCGCGCCGATCCCCGACTTGGGCCTGGTGGTCGTCGATGAAGAGCACGACCCGTCGTTCAAGCAAGAAGAGGGGGTGCGCTACCAGGCGCGCGACATGGCGCTCTTGCGGGCGCGGCGGGCGGGGGCGACCTGCGTGCTCGGCTCGGCGACGCCCTCGCTCGAGAGCGAGCACCTCTCGCGCACGGGCAAGCTCGAGCGGCTGGTCTTGCCGGCGCGGGCGCGGTCGGAGGCGGTCTTGCCGCAGGTCGTCACGATCGACCTGCGCACGACGGGCCCCGGCCCGAGCGGCGACCGGCGCATCTCGCTGCCCCTGCACCGGCGCCTCGCCGAGGTGCTCGCGCGGGGCGAGCAGGCGATTCTCTTTCTGAACCGCCGCGGCTTCGCGCCGAGCGTGGTGTGCGAGGCCTGCGGCAGCATCGCGATGTGCAAGCTGTGCTCGGTGGCGCTCACCTACCACCGGGGCGGGCGGCTGCGCTGCCACTACTGCGACCACGAGGAGGCGCACCGCGACCGCTGCTACGCCTGCCGCAGCGACAAGCTGGCGCTCGAGGGCGCGGGCACCGAGCGGCTCGAGGAGACGGTGGCGCGGGCGTTCCCGGGGGCGCGCGTCGCGCGCATCGACCGCGACGTGGCCGCCGGGGCGCGGGCCGAGGCGGTGTTCGAGCGGCTGCGGCGGCGCGAGATCGACATTCTCATCGGCACGCAGATGGTGGCCAAGGGCCACGACCTGCCGGACGTGACCCTGGTCGGGGTCATCAACGCCGACGCGGCGCTGTCGATGCCCGACTTCCGGGCCTCCGAGCGCACCTTTCAGTTGCTCGTGCAGGTGGCCGGGCGGGCGGGGCGGGCCGAGCGCAAGGGCACGGTGCTCTTGCAGACGCGCGACCCGAGCCACGCGGCCGTCGCGCTCGCCAAGGAGCACGACGTCGAGGGCTTCGCCGACCGCGAGCTGCGGCTGCGGGCCGAGCTCGGCTACCCGCCCTTCTCGCGCCTGGCGCTGGTGCGCGTCGACGCCCACGAAGAGGCGCCCGCGTGCGAGGCGGCCGAGGCGCTGGCGCGCGTCGCGCGGCACGCGGCGCGCGCGCGCCCGGGCGACGTCGACGTGCTGGGCCCGGCGCCGGCGCCGCTCTCGCGCCTGCGCGGCCGCTACCGCTACCGGGTGCTGCTCAAGGCGCGCGCCCGGCCGCCGCTGCGCGCGGTGCTCTTCGCCGTGGCCGAGGCGCTGCCGCGGGTCGGCCGCCAGGCGCGCGTGATCGTCGACGTCGACCCCGTCTCGATGCTCTGATGCGCGCGCCCGCCCCGACCTCCGCCCCCCGAGCCCCGATGCGACCGACGCGACTGCGCCCCCGCCCGCCCTTTGCCGCCCCCGCGCCGGCGCTCCTGCTCGCCGCGGCGCTCGCCGCCCCGGCGCCCGGCCACGCCTTCGAGCGGCAGTGGCACGCCGGCGCCGGCCTCGGCGTCGGCCGCTTCGCGCGCGGCGACCGCAGCGGCGTCGGGCCCGTGCTCGACCTCGGGGTGAGCTACGGCCTGAGCGACCAGTTCAACCTGCTCGGCGAGATCGCGCTCGGCTCGTTCGGGGTGAGCGCCCCGGCGCCGCCGCCGCCCGCGCCGGGGCAGCCGCCGCCGCCGCCGCCCGCGGGGCCGGGCAACTACGCGTTCCAGTCGGCGGTGGTGGGCGTGGCCTACACGCTCGACGTGCTGCGCTGGGTGCCCTACGGGGGGCTCTTCGTCGGGGCCGCGCGCGTCGCGGCGGGCGAGGGGTTCGGCGGCGCGCTCTCGGGCGACGCCTACCGGCGCGTCGCGCTCGACGCGGGCGCCGCGGCCGGGCTCGACTACCAGCTGACGCGCGCGGTCGCCGTGGGCGGCGTCGTGCGCTACCACTTGGCGTTCACCGAGCCCCGCGCCTCCTTGCTCTTCGGGGGGCTCAGGGTGCAGTACACCTGGGGGTTTTGACCGCGCCATGCACGCCCTCTGCTTCGACCGCTTCGGCCCGCCCGAGGTGCTCTCGCTGCGCGAGGTGCCCGAGCCCTCGCTCGCGCCCGGCCACGCGCTCGTCGCCATGCGCGCCATCGGGCTCAACTTCGCCGACGTCTACCGCCGCCAGGGCTGCTACCACCTGGCCGGCCGGCCGCCCTACGTCGCCGGCTACGAGGGGGCGGGCGTCGTCGAGGCGGCCGGGCCCGGCTCCGCCTTCCGGCCCGGCGACCGGGTGGGCTTCGCCGACGTGCCCTTCGCCAACGCCGAGCGCGTGCTCGCGCCCGACGAGCGGCTCATCCCGCTGCCCGACGACGTCTCGTTCGAGACCGCCGCGGCGCTGCTGCTGCAGGGCCTGACGGCCCACTACCTGACCCGCGAGAGCCACCCGCTCGGGCCGGGGCAGTCGGCGCTCGTGCACGCGGCCGCCGGCGGCGTCGGCCTGCTGCTCGTGCAGACCGCCAAGCTGCGCGGCGCGCGCGTGCTCGGCCTCGCCTCGAGCGCGCCGAAGCGCCAGCGCGCGCTCGAGGCCGGCGCCGACGAGGCCTCGCTCTACGAGGGCGACTGGGCCGCGCGCGCCCGGGCCTTCGCGCCCGGGGGCGTCGACGTCGTCTACGATTCGGTCGGCTCGACCCTCTCGAAGAGCTTCGAGGCCGTCAAGGTCGGCGGCAACGTCGTCTTCTTCGGCATGGCCGGCGGCGACCCCCCGCTCGTCGACCCGCGCATGCTGATGGACACCTCAAAACGCCTGACCGGCGGCGACCTGTGGAACGTGCTCAGGACCGCCGAAGACCGCCGCTCGCGCGCCGACGAGCTCTTCGGCTGGTGGCGCGAGGGCCGGCTGCGGGCGCATATCGCCGCGCGCTTCCCGCTCGCCGAGGGGGCCGCCGCCCACGCCTACCTCGAGAGCCGGCAGGCCATCGGCAAGGTGCTGCTCTTGCCGTAGCGGTCGAGCTCGGCCGCCCGCGCCGCGTCGCGTCGGCGCCCTCGGGCCGGGCCCCGGGGCCCGAAAGTGGTAGAGCAAGCAGGGGCGGGCGTAGTACCGTCGGCGGCATGGCGCGAAGGCCTTTCTCGAGAGCCGGCCGGCGCCCCTCCGCGGGCCGCGGCGCCGGGGCGACCCTCGCGCGTGACGCCGCCCCCCCCGGAGGGCGCTGAGCGATGGCCGGCCGGGCGCGCCGCACGCTCGCTGCCGCCGCCGCCGCGCTCGCCGCGTGGGCCCTCGCGCCGGCGGGCTGCTCGTCGGTCGAGACCGAGGGCACCAACTGGTCCTGCTCGTCGGACGCCGACTGCTCCGGCGGCAAGCTCTGCTCGCGCGCCTTCGACCCCGAGGGCGACCGGGTGCTCTCGCCCCTCAAGCGCTGCGTCGCGCCCGACGCGGCGCCCATCGTGATCGGCGTCTCGGGCCTCCAGGTCGAGAAGAGCTGGGACGTGGGCGTCGAGGGCTGCGTCCGGCGGGTGAACGAGCGGCTCGACGGGGGCGACCGCATCGGCGGCCACCCCTTGCGCGTCCGCCAGGCCCCGTACGACATCGCGGCCTTCAACCCCGCCGGGGCGGGCGACCAGTACGCCAAGTTCCTCGGGTTGCTCGACGCCGACGCCGGCTCGGCGCCGGGGCCCAACGCGGTCGACGCGCTCTACGGCTTTCTGCAGCTCGAGCCCGAGGTCGTGCGCCAGCTCGGCACCGTCGGCGGCAAAGACGTCGTGCTCTTCGGCGCGAGCGACGGCAACGCGAGCTACCGCGAGCAGCCGCCCGAGAACCTTTACTTTTACCGCCCTTCGGCGCTCGAAGAGATGGGCGCGATCGTCGACTCGATCTTCGCGAGCGGCGTGAGCGACCCGAAGTCGGTCTACGTCACGCGCTGGGCCGGCGTCTCGGCCGACCTGTTCGACGCCTTTCGCGTCGCCTGGAACAGCAACCGGGGCCGGCCCGCGGCCGCCCCCCAGATCGCCGACGAGGGCTCGCTCGGCGGCTTCGAGCTGCACGACCCGCGGCTGCCGACGGGCCCGGGGGGCACGTACTTCGACCACGTCCTGGTCTTGCTCGCCGCCGGCTACGAGACCGCCTACGCCTCGCCCGCCCTCGACGCCTTCCTCGCGACGCCGGGCCCCGGGCCCCTCGCCGTCGTCGTGCTCGACGGCCCGGCCGACGCGGCCGGCTTCCTGCTCGGCCTGAACAACCGCCTGCGCGGCCCGGTCGAGGGCCGGCCCGAGGTGCCCGCCCTCGACGGCTCGCTGCTCACGCGCCTGCGCTTCTACGCCGGCTCGGGCACGAGCCTGATGGGCCCCATCATCGCCACCCAGCCGGGCGGCGCCTCCGACCTGCTCAAGCGCTCGCGCGTGGCCGGCGCCACGCCCGACCCCGACGGCGCCTCGGCCCTCGCCCAGGCCTACCAGCGCGACGTGGCGGTGCAGCGCTCGCAGCTCGGCTTCGAGGCCTACCTCGGGTGCGTGTACTACGTCGAGGCCCTGCGCGAGTCGGTGCGCCGCTTCGGCAACGTCGCGCCGGGCTCGCTCCGGCAGGTGTTCGCCGACTTCACGGCCGACATCGGCCTCGGGCCCATGTCGATCTCGGCCGCCCGCAACTACGCCTCGCCCACCGTTTACCTCTACGAGTACCCCGAGGGCGACCCGTTCGGCGATCGGCTGCGCGGCACCTGGACCCGCGACGACGGGCTCGTCCTCTTCTGAGCGCTTTCCCAACGAAAGCCGAGGGCGCCGAAGGCGCGCGGCGCGCGGGCGCGATCGCCGCGTCGTTCGCGGCGGGCGCGCGTTTGACGGTTCGAGATCGCCCTTGTAGAGTGCCTGCGCGCTGATGGGCCTGCGTGGGCGAGTAGAGACCGGCGAGCTTTCTACGATAGCCGGGGTTACGCCCCAGGCCAAGCGTCGCCCCACCCTTCGCGTTCTCGGCGCCCTTTTCATGGTCGCGGCGGCGGCCCTACCGCTCTCGATGCTCGTTCGTACTCGGTACGCGCCCGAGAAGGGGCCGGGCTTCGAGCCGCCGGGGCCCCCGGGCGCCGCCCCGGCCGCGATCTCGCCCGCGGCGACGGCGCCCGCGGTGACGGCGCCCGCGGTGACGGCGCCCGCGGCGACGGCGCTCGCGGCGACGGCGCTCGCGGCGACGGCGCTCGCGACGACGGCCGCGGCGCTCACGCGGCCGCCCGCCGCGACGACCGGGGCCGCGACGGCGCCCGCGCCGCCCGCCCCCC
>DASTPP010000374.1:0-208868 GCA_035762175.1 Polyangiaceae bacterium
CTCTCGGACGACGGCGACAAGCGCTTCAGCTGGCCGCTCTACCAGGCGGCGCTGCGGGCGCGGCACCGCTGCCCGGCGACGCTCTGCGTGCTGGCGCTCGAGCCGGCGCTGGCGCGCTGGTGCGCCGAGCCCATCGACACCGGCCAGCCGCACTCGCCCTTCGTGCCGCTGGTGCTGGGCGCGCGGGCGGTGCCGCGCGTGCGCGACCCGGGCGCCGACCCGCACCTGGCCACGCTCTCGGCGCTGGCCCACGGCAACGACCCCGGCGGCCACGAGGTCGTGCTGGCGGCGCTGGGGGCGGCGGAGCGGCTGGGCGGCGACGAGGGTGCTATGCTCCAGCAGATCATCTGGGCTTCGCTGGGTGAAGCCGCCCGGCGAGCCCTGGAGGCGATGATGGACTACGAGAAGGTCAAGGCGATTAGTCCGTTCTACCGCGAGGGCCTTGAGCGCGGGCAGCGCGAGGGCAAGGCCGAGGGCAAGGCCGAGGGCAAGGCCGAGGGGCTACGGGCGGCGGTGCTCGATCTGTGCGAGGTGCTCGGCGTCGAGCCGACCGACGAGCAGCGGGCGCGGCTCGGGGCGATGGGGGTCGATGAGCTCGAGGGGCTGCGGGCGGCGATCAAGCGGGCGAGGCGCTGGCCCGACTTAGCGGCCGCCCGTTCGCCTGGGCGGGCGGTCCGGGCGGGCGCGACTCTCTTATTGCTGAGCTACCTGCATCGCCCTTACCCTACTGTCGATGGCAACCAAGCGCGGCAGTGAGGGGCAGCGCCGGGTGCCCGCCCGTACGGGCGGCGCGCGGCGGACGAGGGGCGAGGCGGGCGCGGCGGAGGCGGCGACGAAGCCGGCCAAAGCGAGCGTGGCGGAGGCGGCGACGAAGCCGGCCAAGGCGCCCGCGGGCCGCGGGCGAGTCGCCCGGGCGGCGGCGCCTTCGGGGCGTGGGCGTGGCAACGGGGCGGCCGCGGCGAAGCGGGCTTCGGCGCGGGGTGGCAACGGGGCGGCGGCCGCGGTCGACGAGGCGGCGGGGTCGGAGGCCGAGTACGAGCGCTTTCTCGACGCGGCCCGGGCGCTCCCCAAGGCCGACGTCGAGCGCTTGGCCGTCGACCCGGCGGTCGCCTACCACAACGTCAAAGCGGGCGTCGAGGCGGTGCTGGCGCGCGAGGCGGACGTGCGCAAGCTGCCCGGCATCGATCTGCGCGAGCTGCGTGAGCTGCCGGCGCTCTGCCTGGGGCTCTCGTTCGCCGCGCTGCAGGTCGATCGCAGCTCGGACGGGCAGACGCGCGTCCTTTTGCGCGAGGCGTCGGTGCTGCGCCGCACGCTGATGGCGGGCGCCGAGGCGCTCGCGGCGGCGGGGCTCTTGCCGGCCGCGGCGGTGACCAAGATTCGCGAGGGGCAGGGCCCGTCCGACCTGGCCGACGATTGCGTGGCGCTCGCCGCGCTCTATCGCAAGCACGCGCCTTCGCTGCGGGGCAAGACGGCGGTGACGGCGGCCGATCTGAAGCGCGCCGCCGAGCTCGGCACCGAGCTGCGCACGCGGCTGAAGCCGGTCCGTAGCCGGCGCCCGGGCGAGAGCGAGGCCGAGCTGCGCGACCGGTTCTGGACGCTGCTGGCGCGGCGCTACGACCGGCTCTGGCGGGCGGGCGCGTTCGTCTACGGGCGGCGCGAGATCGACGCGCGGGTGCCGCCGCTCGGCTCGGTGCCGGGGCGCAAGGGCGGCCGGCGGGCCGGGGGCGAAGCGGAGCCGCCGGGTGCGGGCGGCGGAGCAGAGCCGCCGGACGCGGGCGACGAGGCGGGGGCGGAGTAGCGCCGCCGCGAGCGGGCGGGGGCGGAGTCGCGAAGGCGGGGGCGAGGGGGCGGGCGACGAGGCGGGGCCGGGTAGCGAGCCGAGTGGAGGGGGCGGCCCGCGTCTACGCCGGCGGCTCGCCGATGGCGTCGCCGTCGCCCGGGCGCCGGGCGAGCACCTCGGGCGGCTGCATGCCGATCTCGAAGCTGGCGAGGCGCATGGCCGGCAGGGCCCTCGCCTCGATGAAGCCGGCCCAGCCCTCGTGCTCGGACGAGAAGTGCGGCACCTCGAGCGAAGCGAGGCCGGCGCGCCCCGAGCCCCGGCCCGTGAAGCGCTCGACGCGCCCACCGCGCGTCTGCAGCGTGGCGAGAAACTGCGGCACGTAGACGCGCGAGGGGCCGAAGGCGCGCATGCGCAGATCGATCGAGGTGCCGTCGTCGGCGCGCATGCGCACCGAGCCGGCCCCCTCGCCGGCGCGCTCGGCGCCGCCCTCGGCCTCGAAGCGGGCCATGGCCTTGGGCAGGGCCCAGATCTCGCGGCCGCCGCGGAGCGAGCGCTCGTCATCGACGTAGATGGCGGCGACGTAGAGGCCGATCTCGCCGCCGGGCGCGCGCACGAGGGCGGGGGCCCAGACGAGCTCGTGGTAGGTGAGGGGCGAGGGCTCGGTGTAGCGCACGTAGAGCAAGAGCCCCGTGGTGCGCCCGCCGGCGGCGACGGGCTCGAGCGGCGGGGGCAGGTCGAGCGCGTCGGTGGGCACGAGGTAGCTGCGAGCCCAGGCGAAGCCGTGCATCGGCCAAGGCGGGTCGGGGTAGTCGCGCGGGGCGTCGGGGCGGGCTTGCATGGCAGCCTACCCCCTGCCCTTCGGCCCGCCGCGCAGGCGGTGCAGCACGAAGCGCGCGATGACGACGACCATGACGAGCGCGGCCAGCGAGCCCCAGGTGATGGGCTGGCGCCAGAGGGGCGTGTTTGCTTCGCTCGCGGCCGGGCCGGGCGGATCGGGCGGGATGTCGACGAGGGCGTGCGTCACGGCGTGAAGGGTACACAGCGGGGTGTCGCTTGTCGCCTTCGCGGGCGCCGAGGGAGGCGGAGCTCGCAGAGGGCGGTGCGGCCACGCGCGCGGGGCGCGCCAGAGGGCGCGCGCGAGAGCGAGGCTCACCGGAAGGCGGGCGCGCGCGAGCGAACGAAGCTCGCCGGAGGGCGGACGCGTACGCGAGGGGGCCCGAGGGGGGCTGGCGCCGATGGGCTCGAGAACGGCTGGCGCCGAGGGGCTCGAGAACGGCTGACGCCGATGGGCTCGAGAACGGCTGGCGCCGATGGGCTCGAGAACGGCTGGCGCCGAGGGGGGCTGGCGCCGGGGGTTCGAGCGCGTCTCGCGGGGTTCGGGGCGCCCACTTGGGGCCACGCCGGGGGCCGGGGCGGCACGTGCGGGGGGCTGGGGGCCCGAACGCGAATCGAACCTACGCTTAAGTACTGGCTGAAACTCAGGTGAGTTGCGATGGTTTTGTTGATGATACACCCGGCCCCCCTTTCTGGCCCGATGGCGCGATGACCGACCCAGGGCTGCTGCGGCACCTGCCCGACCTGCCGGCCCCGGGCGGGGTCCGGCGGGGCCTCGTGTGGCTCGTCGAAGATAGCCCGACGCAGGCCGAGGTGATGCGCCGGGCGCTGGCGGGCGAGCACGACGTCGAGATCTTCTCGGACGGGGCGAGCGTGCTCGAGCGGGCGGCGGCGGGGCCGGGGCCCGACGTGCTGGTGCTCGACTGGCAGCTGCCCGGCGCGTCCGGCATCGAGGTGTTGCGCTTTCTGCGCCAGAGCCACGACGAGACGGTCTTGCCGGTGCTGATGTTGACGGTGCAGAGCTCGAAGGCCGACCTGGCCGAGGGGCTCGCGGCGGGCGCCAACGACTACGTCGGCAAGCCCTTCGACCCGATCGAGCTGCGGGCGAGGGTGCGCACGCTCGCGCGCATCAAGTGGCTGCACGAGCGGGCCGCGCGCGACGAGCAGGCGGTGCGCGAGCGCGAGGCGCAGCTGCGGCTGGCCCTCGAGGCGTCGAGCACGGGGCTCTGGGTCTGGGACTCGGCCGACGACGGCGTCGGCTGGTCGCCCGAGGTCTTCGCCATCGTGGGCGTGGCCGAGGGCGGGTTCGACGGCACGACCGAGGGCTTCTTCCGGCTCGTGCACCCCGACGATCGGGCGCGGGTGGGGGCGGCCGTGCGGGGCGCGATCGAGGGCGGGTACCACTACGAGTGCGAGTTCCGGGTGGTGCGGCCCGACGGCGAGGTGGTCTGGGTGCAGAACCGCGGCCGGGCGGTCTACGGCGAGGGCGGCGCGGTCCGGCGCATGCTCGGCACGATCACGGACGTGACCCAGCGGCGCCGGGCCGAGGCGGCGCTCGAGGCCCGCGAGCGCGAGCTGCGGACGCTGACCGACCACTCGCCCGACGTGCTGACCCGCTTCGACCGCGACCTGCGGCACGTGTTCGTGAACGCGGCGGTCGAGCGGGCGGCGGGGCGGCCGCGGGGCGAGTTCCTGGGCAAGACGAACCGCGAGCTCGGCATGCCGGGCGAGCTCTGCGACCTCTGGGAGGGCGCCACGCGCGAGGTCTTCGCGACCGGCGAGCGGCGCCTCCTCGAGTTCTCGTTCGGCCCCGAGGGGGCCGAGCGCCACTACGCGGCCTGGCTGGTGCCCGAGGTCGGCCCGGGCGGGGGCGTCGAGCACGTGCTCGGCGTCACGCACGACGTCACCGAGCGAAAGCTGGCGGAGCGGGCGCTGCGGGCGGCCGACGAGCGCAAAGATGAGTTCCTGGCGACGCTAGCGCACGAGCTGAGAAGCCCGCTCGCGCCGCTGCGCACGGGGCTCGAGGTGGTGAAGATGTCGCGCGGCGGCGCGGGCGCCGACAAGGCCCTCGGCGTGATGGAGCGGCAGCTCGGGCACCTGGTGCGGCTGGTCGACGATCTGCTCGACGTCGCGCGCATCAGCCGCGGCAAGGTCGAGCTGAGGCGCGAGCGGATCGAGGTCCGGGCCGTGCTCGACCACGCGGTCGAGGTCAGCCGCCCGCTCGTCGAGGCGGCCCGGCACGCGCTCGACGTCCGGGCGCCGGGCGAGCCGCTCTGGCTCGACGGCGACCTCACCCGCCTCGCCCAGGTGGTCTCGAACCTGCTCAACAACGCGGCGAAGTACACCCCCGACGGCGGCCGCATCGAGCTGTCGGCGCGGGCCGAGGGGGGCGAGGCGGTCATCCGGGTGTCCGACAACGGCGCGGGCATCTCGGCCGAGATGTTGCCGCGCGTGTTCGACCTCTTCGCCCAGGTCGACCGGACGCGCGATCGGGCGCAGGGCGGGCTGGGCATCGGCCTGTCGCTCGTCCGGAGGCTCGTCGAGCTGCACGGCGGCGCGATCGAGGCGAAGAGCGAGGGCCTCGGGCGGGGCAGCTCGTTCGAAGTCCGGCTGCCGCTCGTCCGGCCCGCCGAGGGGCGCGCCGAGGCGCCGTCGGGGGCGGCGCGCGGCGGCGAGCGCCCCGGCGGCTGGCGCATCCTGGTGGTCGACGACAACGCCGACGGGGCCGAGCTCCTGGCGATGACGCTCGAGCTCTCGGGGCACCTCACCCGCGTCGCCTACGACGGCCCCGGGGCCCTCGAGGCGGCCGAAGCCTTCCGCCCCGAGGTGATCTTCCTCGACATCGGGCTGCCCGGCCTCGACGGCTACGAGGTGGCGCGGCGCCTGCGGGCCGAGCCCGCGCTCGCGGGGGCGGCGCTGGTGGCGCTCACGGGCTGGGGCGCGCAGGGCGACAAGCAGCGGGCCCTCGACGCCGGGTTCGACGTTCACCTGACCAAGCCGGTCGACCGGGCCGAGGTCGAAGGCGTGCTGGGGCGGCTTTCGGCCGCGCGCCCGGGGGTGGGCTAGCCCTCGCCCCCGGCGGGCGCCGAGCGGCGCGCAGGCACGCTCGCCGCTTCGCCCGGTGCCGAGCGGGGCGCAGGCACGCCCGCCGCTTCGCCCGGCGCCGAGGGCGGCGCGAGCTGCGCCCGACCTTCGCCCGACGGCGAGGGCGGTTCGGGCGGCGCCGGGCCTTCGCCCGGTGCCAAGGGCGGCTCGGGCGGCGCCGGGCCTTCGCCCGGCGGCGAGGGCGCCTGCGCCGGGGCCTCGACGGCCGTGGCGACGCCCCGGCGCACGGCGACGAGCTCGGCGGCGACCGAGACGGCAATCTCGGCCGGGGTCTCGGCGCCGATGGCGACGCCGATGGGGCCGCGCACGCGGGCGACCCAGTCGCGTCCGACGCCCTTCGCCTCGAGGCGCTTGCGGAAGCGAGCCATCTTGGCGCGGCTACTGATGACGCCGAGGTACGCGGGCGTGGCGCCGAGGCGGGCGAGCTGCTCGAGCACGCCCTGGTCGACGGCGTGATCGCGCGTGGCAATGACCACGTAGGCGTCGCGCCCGAGCTCGGCGCCCCACTCGTTCGGCTGCCAGCTGTGCACGAGCCGCGTGGCGCCGGGGAAGCGCTCGGGGCTCGCGGCCTCTTCGAGGTCGTCGACGACCCAGACCTCGAAGCCGAGGGCGGCGCCGAGCGGGGCGAGGGCGCGGTTGACGTGGCCGCCGCCGACGAGCACGAGCCGCTCGCGCCGGCCCATCGGGTCGACGAAGGCCTCGACCTCGCCGCCGCAGCACATGGCGAGCTCGCGCGTCAGGTGGCGTCGCGCGAGCCTCGGCTCGCCGGCCTCGATGGCGGCGCGCGCCTCGTCGATGAGCCAGAGCTCGAGGGCGCCGCCGCCCACGGTGCCCTCGATGGACCCGTCGTCGCGCACGACCATCTTCGCGCCGGCCTTGCGGGGCGTCGAGCCGCCCGTGCGCACCACGGTCACGAGCGCGAAGCGCCGGCCGGCCGCCGAGAGCCGGGCCGCTTCGTCGAGCACCTTCGCGTCGTCGTCCACGCCGGGGCCATGGTAGCCGCTCGGGGCGCGCGGGCGTAGGCGAACCGACGCTCGGGCCGAGCTCGCCCTCGACGCGGGCGCCCCGGGCGCGCGCTCCGGCGCTCGCCCTCGACGCGGGCGCCCCGGGCGCGCGCTCCGGCCGCCGCGGTCCGTGCCGACGGCCGCCGCCGCGCTTCGGCCGTGCCGGGCGCGCCGCGGCGGCGGGCGGCGCGCGGGCGTCGGGGCGTTCGAGACGCGGCGCGGCGTGCGGCGATTTCGGGCCGGCGGGGCGGGGGGAAGGCTGATGCGCGGGGGGCTTGCTTGGCCTAAGATCGGCGGGCCATGGCCCCGAGCGCATTCGAATTTACGCTGAACGGCGAGGCCCTCACGGTCGAGGGCTTCGCCGCGAACACGACGCTCTTGCAGTACCTGCGCGCGACGGGCAAGACGGGCACCAAAGAGGGCTGCGCCGAGGGCGACTGCGGGGCGTGCACGGTGGCGGTCGTCGAGGCCGACCACGAAGGGCGCCGCACCTACCGCGCGATCAACAGCTGCATCACGCTCTTGCCGATGGTGGCCGGGCGCGAGGTCGTCACGGCCGAGGGGGTCGGGCGCGGGGGCCCGCACCCGGTGCAGGCGTCGATGGTCGAGCATTACGGCTCGCAGTGCGGCTACTGCACGCCGGGCTTCGTCGTCTCGATGTTCGAGGCCTACTACCGCGACGACATCAAGGGGCGCGAGCAGCTCGTCGACCAGCTCAACGGCAACCTCTGCCGGTGCACGGGCTACCGGCCGATTCGCGACGCGATGGTCGCGGCGCTCGAGGCGCGGGCGAGGCGCCCGGCGCCCGACCTCTTTCAGATCTCGCTGCGCAAGCCGGCCGCCCCGCTCGCGCCGCTCGACTACGCGGCGCGCGGCGAGCGCTTCGTGCGGCCGACGAGCCTCGACGAGCTCGTGCGGCTGCGGGCCGAGCACCCCGAGGCGGTGCTGGTGGCGGGCGCGACCGAGGTCGGCGTCGACGTGACGAAGAAGGCGCGGCGCTTTCCGCTGCTCATCTCGACCGAGGGGGTCGAAGCGCTGCGGCGGGTCGAGCGGCGGCCCGACGCGTTCCGGGTGGGGGGGGCGGCGACGCTGACGGCGCTCGAAGAGGGGCTCGCGGGCGAGGTGCCGGCGGTCGACAAGATGCTCTGGGCCTTCGCGTCGCGGCAGATTCGAAACCGCGCGACGCTCGCGGGCAACCTGGTGACGGCCTCGCCCATCGGCGACATGGCGCCGCTCTTGCTGGCGCTCGACGCGTCGATCGAGCTGCGGTCGGCGCGCGGGGCGCGCGCGCTGCCGCTCGCCGAGTTCTTCACCGGCTACCGGCGGACGGCGCTCGCGGCCGACGAGATCGTCGAGGCGGTGGTGATCCCGCGGCGCCCGGCCGAGCGGCGCCGGGTCGAGTCGTACAAGGTGTCGAAGCGGCGCGAGCTCGACATCAGCATCGTCGCCGCCGCCTTCGCGGTCGAGCTGAGCGAGGCGGGGCTCGTGCGCCACGCGCGGCTCGCCTACGGGGGCGTCGCGCCGCGGCCGGTGCGGGCCGAGCGCACCGAGGCCTTTCTGGCGGGCAAGCCCTGGACGGCCGAGACGGTGCGGGCGGCGCTGCCCCTGCTCGAGGCCGAGTTCTCGCCCATCGACGACGTGCGCTCGGGGGCGCCCTTCCGGCGCGGGCTCGTCGCGAGCCTCTTCGAGAAGTTCTTCGCGGGCGAGTCGAGCCAGGCGCAAGACGAGAAGCTCTCGTTCGAGACGGGCGAGCCGCTCGAGGGGCCCGAGGGGCCGGGCCGGCGGCTCGCGCACGAGAGCGCCGAGGGGCACGTCTCGGGCCGCGCGCTCTACGTCGACGACGAGGCCTGCCGGCGCCCCGCGCTGGTGATGTGGCCGGTCTGCTCGCCGCACGCCCGGGCGCGCATCGTGCGCCGGGACGCGGGCGCGGCGCGGGCGATGCCGGGGGTCGCGGCGGTGCTCTTGGCCGAAGACATTCCCGGCCTGAATGACGTGGGCGGCCCGCGCCGCGGCGAGATCTTGCTCGCCCGAGACGAGGCGCTCTTTCACGGGCACATGGTCGCGGTCGTGGTGGGCGACTCGTACGAGGCGTGCCGCGCGGCGGCCGCGAAGGTCGAGGTCGACTACGAGCCCCGGACGCCGCTGCTCGGCCTGCGGCAGGCGATCGCGGCGGGCAGCTACCACACGAAGCCGCACGTCATTCGCCGGGGCGACGCCGACGCGGCCATCGCGGCCTCGCCGCACGAGCTCGAGGGCGAGCTCGAGATCGGCGGGCAAGAGCACTTCTACCTCGAGTCGCAGGCGGCCCACGCCGAGGCCGGCGACGACGGCGACGTGATCGTCACCTCGTCGACGCAGCACCCGAGCGAGATTCAAGAGGTCGTCTCGCACGTGCTCGGGCTGCCGCGGCACAAGGTCGTCGTGCGCTCGCCGCGCATGGGCGGCGGCTTCGGGGGCAAAGAGACGCAAGGCGCGAGCTGGGCGGCGCTGACGGCGCTCGCCGCCGTCCGGCTCGGGCGGCCCGTGCGCTGGCAGCTCGACCGCGACCTCGACATGGCGCTGACGGGCAAGCGCCACCCCTTCTTCGCCCGCTACCGCGCGGGCTTCGACGCCGAGGGGCGCGTGCTCGGCGCGCGCGTCGAGCTCGTGTCGGACGGGGGCTGGGCGCTCGACCTGTCCGAGTCGATCTGCGACCGGGCGCTCTTTCACCTCGACAACGCGTACTACCTGCCGGCGGTGCACTTCTCGGGCCGCGTGGCCAAGACCAACGCCGTCTCGCACACCGCCTTCCGCGGCTTCGGCGGCCCGCAGGGCATGGTGGTCATCGAAGAAATTCTCGACCGGGTCGCGCGCCGGCTCGGCCTGCCGCCCGAGGCGGTGCGCGAGCGAAACCTCTACCGGGGCGAGGGCGAGACGAACACGACGCACTACGGCCAGCACATCGACGACAACCGCCTCGAGGCCATCTGGCAGTCGCTCAAGCGCTCGACCCGGCTCGACGAGCGGCGCGCCGAGGTGGCGCGCTTCAACGCCGCGAGCGGCCGCGTCAAGCGGGGCCTCGCCGTGACGCCGGTCAAGTTCGGCATCTCGTTCACCGCCTCGTTCTTGAACCAGGCCGGCGCCCTCGTGCTCATCTACCGCGACGGCACCGCGCAGGTGAACCACGGCGGCACCGAGATGGGCCAGGGCCTCTACACCAAGATCCTCGGCATCGCGATGCGCGAGCTGGGCCTGCCGGCCGAGCGCGTCCGGGTCATGAAGACGCAGACCGACAAGGTGCCGAACACCTCGGCGACGGCCGCCTCGAGCGGGTCCGACCTGAACGGCGCCGCCGTCAAGGCCGCCTGCGACGAGCTGCGCGGCCGCCTCGCCCCCGTCGCCGCCGACCTGCTCGAGCGGCGGCACGGCGCGCGCGTCGACCCCGGCGCCCTGCGCTTCGAGGGCGGGCGGGTGCACGCGCCGGGCGGCGCCGCGATCGACTTCGCCGAGGCGGTCGAGGCCGCGTACATACGCCAGACGAGCCTGTCGGCCACCGGCTTCTACCGCACCCCCGGGCTCGCCTACGACAAGGCCGCCGGCAAGGGCCACCCCTTTCACTACTTCGCCTTCGGCGCCGCGCTCGCCGAGGTCGAGGTCGACGGCTACAGCGGCATGAAGCGCGTGCTCTCGGTCGACATCTTGCACGACGTCGGCGACTCGCTCAACCCGGGCGTCGACCGCGGCCAGATCGAGGGCGGCTTCGTGCAAGGCATGGGCTGGCTGACGGGCGAAGAGCTCAAGTGGGACGCCGCGGGCAGGCTGATGACCCACTCGGCGAGCACCTACCAGATCCCCTCGATCGGCGACGCGCCCCCGCGCTTCCGCGTTCAGCTTTTGCCCCGCGCCGCGCAGGGCAACACCATTCACGGGAGCAAGGCCGTCGGCGAGCCGCCGCTCATGCTCGCCATCGCGGTGCGCGAGGCCATCCGCGACGCGATTGCCGCCTTCGGCGAGCCCGGCGGCGAAGTCGATCTGCCCTCGCCCGCGACCCACGAGGCCATCTTCCACGCCGTGCGGGCCCGGCTCGCGCGCGCCGCCGCGCCGGCCGAAGAAGAGGCCGCCGAAGAGTGAGGCCCGGGCGGGCCGCGCGGGCGCGCTCAGTTGGGCTCGACGGGCCCCGGGTCGGGCGGGACGGGCCCGGGCGGGGGCGGCGCCGACGCGAGCGTGAACCCGACGTCGTAATGGCGCTGCAGCTCGACGATGTCGAAGCTGCGCCGGTAGATGGCCAGCTCGTCGACGAGGCCGACGAGCTCGCAGGAGCCGATGCGGCCGACCAAGAACGACAGCGGCGTGGGGGCCGCCGGCGGCTGGTCGAACGCGCCCCCGCCCGAGCACGTGAAGGTGCCGTCTTCGCCGACGCAGACGGTGAGCGCGAACCCGTTGAAGACGGCGGCGACGTAGCTGAAGGCGCCGAGCCGGGGCTCGAGCCCCGCCGTGACGAACACCTCTTCGCCCGTGTCCGTCGTGATCGAGGCGTAGGTGTCGATGTAGCGACCGGCGTCGGTGGCGTCGGGCACGGACGTCGTGCCCAGCGCCAGCGAGCCCTCGGACCCGGAGGTCGTGCTGAGCAAGCAGCCGCCGCCGAGCTCGGGGTCGGGCGGCACGGGCAGCATTCGCCAGAACTCGACGGTGAAGGGCTCGGCGAGCGTGACGTCGAGCTCCTCGACCAAGAGGGTACTCTGGCCCTCGAACGCGATCGAGCTGTCGTCGAAGAGGCCGAGGGGGCTCGGCGCGCGCGGGGGGGTCGGCCCGAGGAAGCGCCCCTCGGGGCCGCCCGGCACCGAATTGCGCGCGAAGTTTGGTTCGTCTTCGTCTTTGAAACGATAATAAGCGACGGGCTGGTCGGCGAGCACCGTCTGGCTGTACGGGTCGTCGGGCAAGACGACGCCGCCACCCGAGCCCCCCTTGCCGCCGGTGCCGCCCGTGCCGCCCGTGCCGCCCGTGCCGGCCCCGCCGCTGCCGCCGCGCCCGGCCCGGCCCCCCGTGCCCGTGCCCCCCTGCCCCGCGCGGCCCGACACCCCGGCGGCGCCCGCATCGCCCTCGTCTTCGCTCAGGCCGGTATCGTCAAAAAGCAGCGAACAAGCGCCCGTCGAGAGCAGTGTCGCGAGCCCCAGGCCCGCCAGAGCGCCCCGCCCGAGGAGGTTCAAGGGGTTTGTGCGTTGAGGCAAGCGAAGGGGCGACATCGGTGCCAGCTTACAACGGAGGGCGCGAGCGTCGAGAGGCTTCGTCGCCCCGCACGGACAAGGCCCGAGGGCCCTGGTCGACTCATCTCGCGAGCGGGCGGAGGCCACCCCAATCTTGCATGCCCTTCGCCGCCGTGTTTCGGCGCCGCCAACCGAAGCCCACGTCGCCCCGAGCTAGCCCAAGCCCGGCCGCGGTGGGCAGTCGCCATCGGCGCGAGGTGCTCGAACTCTCTCTTGAAACAGGCTCGCCGGCTTTTTGAAACTGCGCCCGGCCCGAGCGCCTCGGCGGCGGGCGCGAAGGGGCGCGGCGGGCTTCTACGTTCTTAGACGAGTTTCTACGAAGTCGGCGCCCGACCGGGCCCTTTTCGCCGCTTTTTTCGGCATTTTCGGGGCCAGCGCGGCCCGGCACGGCACGTGCTGAAGGGGCCCGCTGCCCCCGTCCGCCGAGTTCGAAGAGCGCGACGTGGGGCGTCATCCACCCACGAACCCGGCCCCCGGGCGGGACGCGAGGCAACGATGGGCTACCCCTATCACAAGCACGTTGCCGGCTTGTTTCCGACCCTCGCAGAGAGCCTGCGGGCGACGCCCCCGCTCGGGGCGCCGCCGGGTCGGGCCCCGAAGGCCCGCGACGAGAAGGCCATGACCTCGAAGCACCCCCCCAAGCCCGGCGCCCTACGAACCGAGGAGACCGCCATGACCGCGAACCACTCACCCTTGATCAGCACCTTGCGGGCCGACGCGACCGACGCGGCGTGGCGGACGGCGGCCTCGCAGTTCGTGAAGCTGGCGCGCGAGCCGCTCGTCGGGCTGCTCACGCGCCACCTCGCCCCGGGCGACGACGCGATGCGGGCGAAGCTCGCGGCCTTCCTGACGACCGAGCTCGGCGGCGCGCTGCTCTCGGTGGCGCTCTCGGCGGCGCTCTCGGCCCTGCCCGAGTCGGCCGGGCCGGCGCCGCCGCGGCTCGCCCGCGAGCTGCGGGTGCGCGCGCTCGCCGACGCGGGCGACGTGCTGGCCGACGTGGTGATGGGGCCGCTGCGCCAGGTGCTCGCGCTCTCGGTGCACGGCTTCGGGCCGCTCGGCGCGGCCGAGGGGCCGGCGGGCGCCCTGGGGGAGGGTGTGCGCCGGCCCGAGGGGGACGTCTCACATGAGGCGCCCTCCGCCCCCGCCGAGCGCGACGCGCGGGCGTGAGCGGCGGGGGCCGCCCGGGGCCGGGCACCGTAGACAGTGGGGTCTGGCGACCCGAAGATGAACTCGATGCAAGGCCCCCCCCTCCGGCTCGAACTTACCCCCGAATACCGCCGCGTCGCCCCCGGCCCGACGAAGCTGCACCTGGTGGCGACGGTCGGCGCCGCGTCGCTGGGCGTCGACACGAGGCGGCCCGACCTCTCGATCGTGCTCGCGCTCGACGTGTCGGGCTCGATGAGCGGGCCGCCGCTCGAACAGGTGGTACGATCGGTCGAGCGGATCGTCGACCTCCTGGGCGATCGCGACCGACTCGGCGTGGTCGCCTTCTCCGAGAACGCGACCGAGGTGGCGGCGCTCGCGCCGCTCTCGGCCGAGGCGCGCCGCGCGGTCAAGGGGCGGGTGCGGCGGCTGCGGGCCGACGGCGGCACGAACGTCGAGGCGGGGCTCCGGCTCGCGCGCTCGCTGCTGCCGGCGCGCGGCGAGCACGAGCGGCAGGCGGTGCTCTTGCTGAGCGACGGCGTGCCCAACCGCGGGGCGAGCGCGCCGGCGGCGCTCTCGTCGATCGCGGCGTCGATGCGGCCCGACGTGTCGGTGTCGGTGCTCGGCTACGGGGCGAAGCACGACGAGGCGCTGCTCGCGGCGGTGGCGACGGGCGGCGGCGGGCGCTACCGCTTCATCGCCGACCCGGCCTCGTGCGCGCTCGAGCTCGCGCAGGCCGTGGGGGCGCAGGGCGACGTGGTGGCCGAGGGCGTCGAGCTGGCGCTGCGGCCGGCCGAGGGGGTCGAGGTGCTGCGGGTGCTCGGCGGCCAGACGATGCGCGTGTCGGTGGGCGGGCTGGTCGTGCCGCTCGAAGACGCGCTGCAGGGGGGCGAGCTGCACGTCGCCTTCGCGCTCGAGCTCGGCGAGCGCTTCGGGCGCGCGGGCGGCGAGATCGCCTGGTCGATGCTGCGCTTCCGGCGCGCGGGCTCGAAGGTGCTCGAGTCGGTCGAGGCGAGCGCCTCGGTCGACGTCGCGGGCGGCGCGCCCGAGCTCGACCCCCCGACGCACCGCAAGGTGCTGCTCGCGAAGAGCGACGAGCTGCGCGCGGCGGCGCGGGCGCTCGCCGACCGGGGGCAGTTCGACGGGGCGGCGGCGGCCCTGCGGGGCCTCTTGCGCGAGATCGAGGCGGCGCCCGGGTACGCCGCCTCCGACGGCAGCGCCCTCTCGGAGGCGCGCGAGGCGCTGCTCGACGAGGTGATGGCCTACGAGCGCCGCCCGAGCGCCGAGGCCTACTCGGTCTACAAGAAGTCGACCCAGGGCCTGACCTTCACCTCGTCGAGCACCATGCCGCCGCCGAAGCACTCGCGCGAGGTGGCCATCGCCGAGATGGCGGCGGGCCCCTACCCCAAGGCGCGCCTGCGCATCGTGGGCGGCCCGCGCGCCGGGGCGCTCGTCGCGCTCGGCGTGCGCAACTGCATCGGCCGCACCTCGAGCGCCGACGTGCCGCTGCAAGACGAGATGGTGTCGCGGCGGCACGCCGAGATCTTCGCGCACGACGGCCGCTTCTGGGTCGCCGACCTCGGCAGCACCAACGTGACGCTCTTCAACGGCCACCCCGTCGGCGCGGCCCCGCAGCGCCTCGCGCCCGGCGACGTCGTGAAGGTGGGCCGGTCCGAGCTCGTGTACGAAGAGTACAACTGAGGCGTCAACCGCCGCTCGCGGGGCGCCGCGCCGGCCTCGCCCCCCGCTCGGTGGGGCCGCGCGGGCCGGGGGCCGCGGGGCCGCGGCATGCCCGCCGCCGCCGAGGCCGCCGGGCGCCCGTCCCGGGGTGACCAACCTCTCGACCTCGGGGCCGGGATGAGCGAGCCTACATCGGAGGACACGCTTGCATGGCCTCCGCCCCCTCCGACCCCCTCAAGCAGGTCGTGCGCTGGCAGCGCCAGCTTGCGGCCGCCGGCCAGCCGCCCGAAGAGCTCATCTCGTTCGTCGCCGGCGCTTACCCCGAGGCGGCGCAAGCCGCGGCGCGTTACGGCGTCGCGCTCCGCCCCAAGGGGGTCTCGCCGGTCGCCTGGGCCACCAATTCGTTCCTGCGGAGCCACGTCGTCTTCCTTCTGTACTTCTCGTGGGAGGCCGGCGACGACTTCGAAGTCCGGTCGTGCCAGACCTCGCTCGGCCCGACCGGCCTCTTGGCGCTGACGGGGCGGCTGAGCGCGCTCACCGACCTGTTCAGCCGCGAGGGGCACGCCTTCCGGCCGGCGGACGCCGAGATCCTGGCGAAGATCATGGCGCCTTCGGTCGTCGGCGACCGGCGCCCCGACGGCAGCGCGCTCAGCACGCCGGTGCGCAAGGCGCGCATCCGGAGCACGCTGCTCGACGAGGTGTCGCTGCGCACGATCGACTCGGGCAGCGTCCGCAGCCGCCTCGTGCCGGCCGAGCCGCACGCCTGGTGGGCGCTGCGGCCCACGCTCGAGGCGCCGAACCTGGTCGAGGCGCCCTGGGGGTGGGTCGAGACCTTTTCGTACCTGCAGGGGCTCGACTCGGTGGCGCCCGACGGCGGCTCGGCGCTCTTTCAGCTGACGCGCTACACCTGCGCGATCGACGCGCGCACCTACTCCGTTCGCAAGACGGCCGAGCCGCTCGGGCAGCTCTGGCTGCGCATGCCGTGAGCGCGGCCCCGGCGACGCGCGCCCTCCGTCCGGACGACCCGTGAGCGAACCGCGCCCCGAGCGACACGACCGCCGGCTCGACCGGCTCCTGCCCGTCGAGCGCTGGCCGACGCGCGAGGAGGCCGAGGCGGCGCGCTGGTTTCAGCCGGTGCGCATCGGCCCGATCGAGGCGCGCGAGCGCACGTGGGTGCCGGCGATGGTGCCCTGGCGCGCGACCGAGGGGGGCGAGGTCACGCCCGCGGTGCTCGCCTGGTACGAGCGCTTCGCGCGGGGGCAGCCCGGGGTGCTGGTGGTCGAGGCGACGGGCGTCCGCGACGTGCCGAGCGGGCCGCTCTTGCGCATCGGCCACGACCGCTTCGTGCCGGGGCTGCGCGAGCTCGCCGCGACCGTGCGCCGGGCGAGCGAGGGCAAGACGAAGCTCTTCATTCAGATCATCGACTTTCTCGCCATCCGGCGGCGGCCCGAGCCCTCGACGTTCTTCCGGCGGTATTTGCGGATCGACCGGGCGACGCGCGAGCGGCTCGCGCGGGCGACGGGCGAGCCGGGGGCGGCCGGGCTGCCCGAGGACGCGCTGCGCGAGCGGCTCGCGGGCCTGCCGGCCGAGCGGTGGCGCGAGGTGCTCTCGGCGCGCGACCTCGAGAGCCTCGAGATGGGCTACCGCGAGCGGGTGACCGACACCGACCTCGAGCACGTGCGCGAGCTGCCGCGGGCGCTGCCCGGCCTCTTCGCCGCGGCCGCCGCCCGCGCGCGGGCGGCGGGCTTCGACGGCGTCGAGCTGCACTACGCGCACGCGTACACGATGGCTTCGTTCCTGTCGGCCCGGAACACCCGCGGCGACGGCTACGGCGGCCCCCGCGAGGCCCGGGCGAGGCTGCCGCTCGAGGTCTACCGCGAGGTGCGGCGCCGGGCCGGCGACGACTACGTCGTCGGCGTGCGCTTCTTGGGCGACGAGGCGATCGCGGGCGGCAGCGGGCCCGACGACGCGTGCTACTTCGGCGTCGAGTTCGCGCGGGCCGGCTTCGACTTTCTGTCGATCTCGAAGGGCGGCAAGTTCGAAGACGCCAAGCAGCCCAAGGTGGGCGCCGCCGCCTACCCGTACACGGGCCCGAGCGGGCACGAGTGCATGCCGACCGCCACCATCGACGAGCGCGGGCCCTTCTCGCGCAACGTGCCGCTCGCGGCGGCCGTGCGGCGCGCGGTGCGCGAGGCCGGCTTCGAGACGCCGGTCGTCGCCGCCGGGGGCATCGCCACCTTCGCGCAGGCCGAAGAGATTCTCGCCGGCGGGCAGGCCGACCTCGTCGCCTCGGCGCGCCAGAGCCTCGCCGACCCCGATTGGTTCCGCAAGGTGCGGCTCGGCCGCGGGCACGAGGTGCGGCGCTGCCTCTTTACCAACTACTGCGAGGCGCTCGACCAGGCCCACAAGGAGGTCACCTGCCAGCGCTGGGACCGCGTCTTTCGGCCCGGCGAAGAGGGCGTCGCGCGCGCGGCCGACGGGCGCCGAAGGCTCACGCCCCCGCCCTGGGAGCCCTGACGCCCTGACGCCGCGGCGCCGGCGGCGTCAGGACGGGCTGGCCGGGACGGTGAACGAGACGGTGGTGCCGACGCCGGGGCGGCTCTCGAGCTCGATCGCGCCGCCGTGCGCCTCGACGATGCGCTTGGTGAGCGTCAGGCCGAGGCCCAGGCCGCCCGTCGCGCGGTCGCGCGAGCGGTCGGTGCGGAAGAAGGGCGCGAAGAGGCGGGGCAGGTCGGCCTCGTCGATGCCGATGCCGCGATCGCTCACCCGGAAGGCCACGCCGCCGGGCCCGACGCGCGCGCCGAGCGTGACGGGGCTCTCGTCGTCGGAGTACTTTCGGGCGTTGTCGAGCAGGTTGTCGAGCGCGCGGCGCAAGAGCGTCGGGTCGGCGTCGAGGGCGGGCAACGGCTCGCCCAGATCGAGGCGCAGGGGGCGGCCGGGGTGGGCGCGCCGGAAGCGCTCGGCCGCCTGCTCGACCACCTCGCGCGCCTCGACGCGCAGGCGCCGCAGGGGCGGCAGCGCGCCGCCCGCGCGCCCCTCGGCCAGGTCGAGCCGCGCGGCCGTGAGCACGTCGTCGACCAGGCGCTCGAGCTCGGCGAGGTCGCGCGCGATCTCGGGCAGGTAGCGCCGGGTCGACTCGGGGCGCTCTTCGGCGAGCTCGAGCACGACGCGGATGCGGGCGAGCGGGGTGCGCAGCTCGTGCGAGACGTTGGCGATGAGCTCTTTCTCGCTGCGAATGAGCGCGGCGATGCGCTCGGCCATGTCGTTGAAGGCCCGGCCGAGCTCGCCGAGCTCGTCGGGGCGCGAGACGTCGGCACGCGCCTTGAGGTCGCCCTTGCCGAGGGCCCGCACCGCGTCGACGAGCCGCTCGAGGGGCATGACGACCGAGCGGGCGAAGGGCACCGAGGCGAGCGCCATCAGCAGGGCGAAGGCCACGACGGCCGCGCCCGCGGTCGCCAGGGCCTGCCCCGCCGCGCGCTCGTGCACGAGCGCGTAGCCGATCGGACGGCCGCCGGCGTCCTCGCAGAGCACCGCCCCGTCCGTGTCGAGGTAGTTGAGCACGGCGACCTTGTCGCGCCGCAGATCGCCCAGCTCGCCGGGCCCGAGCGGCGCGAAGGGCGGCTCGCGGTTGCTGAAGACCAGCCGGCCGTCGAGATCGTAGAAGGTGGCGTCGACCAGGTTGCGCTCGAGCTCGCGCGAGAGCTGGTCGGGCTGGCCGGCCGACGCGTACAGGCGCGACATGTCCGCGACCGTGGCCCCCTTGCGCAACTCGCGCAGGCGCCCGTTGATGAAGAGCAGGTTGACGGTGACCAGGGCCACGCAGGTCGCGAGAAAGAGCAGCGACGCGTGCAGAATCAGCCGCCAGAGCAGCCGCCGGGGGCGGGGCGGGCGGCTCACGCCCCGCCCTCGTCGTCGACGAGCATGTAGCCGAGGCCGCGCAGCGTCTTGATGATCGAAGGCCGGCGGCCGTCGTCGCCGAGCTTCTGGCGCAGGCGCGAGACGTGCACGTCGATCGAGCGGTCGAAGGCCTCTTCGGCGCTGCCCTTGACCAGGTCGAGCAGCTGCTCGCGGCTGAGCGCCCGGCCGCGGTGCTCGGCGAGGACGGCGAGCAGGTCGAACTCGGACGAGGTGAGCGACAGCTCGCGGCCGTCGAGCGTGGCGCGCCGGCTCGCGCCGTAGAGGCAGAGGCGGCCGGCGCGCAGCAGCAGGCGCCCCGGGCCGGCCTCGCGGCGGTCGCGGCGCACCACCGCCCGCACGCGCGCGAGCAGCTCGCGCGCCGAGAAGGGCTTGACCACGTAGTCGTCGGCCCCGAGCTCGAGGCCCAGCACCCGGTCGGCCTCTTCGCCGCGGGCGGTGACCATGATGATGGGCACGTCGGTCTTCGCGCGCAGGGCGCGGCAGACGCTCAGCCCGTCGCGCTTCGGCAGCATCAGATCGAGCACGACGACGTCGAAGGGCCGCGCGAGCGCCTCGGCCAGCCCGCGCTCGCCCTCGCTCGCGAGCGTGACGGCGAGGCCGTGCTCGGCGAAGTACTCGGCCGTGAACTGGGCGAGCCGCGCGTCGTCTTCGACGAGCAAGACCGAGATGGGCGCGGACATCGGCGGGGGCCCTCGGCCCGGAAAGATAGCGGCCCGGCGCCGCCGCGCGCGAGCCGAAACAAACGGAAACATGCCGAGAAATCGCCCGCCCCACGGCGAGCCCGGGCTCGACGGCATGGAGCCGCCGACCTCGCGTCCGCCCCCGCCGCCCGCCCCGGGGCGCCCTCAGCCGGCCGCCACGACGTTCGGCGGCAGGCGCCCTTCGAGCAGCACGGCGCGCAGCGCGCCCGCGCAGAGCAGCCCCATCGCCTCGCGCGCCTCGCGCGTCGCGCTGCCGAGGTGCGGGGCGAGGACGACGTTCTCGAGCTCGCGCAGGCGCGGGTGCACCTCGGGCTCGCGCTCGAACACGTCGAGCGCCGCCCCGCCCAGGCGCCCGGCCTCGAGCGCGCGCACGAGCGCCTCTTCGTCGACGACCGGCCCGCGCGCCGCGTTCACCAAGAGCGCCGCCGGCCGCATCAGCCCGAGCGCCCGCGCGCCGATGAGGTGGCGCGTCTCGGGCGTGAGCGGGCAGTGCAGCGTAACCACGTCGGACTCGGCGAGCAGCCGGTCGAGCGGCAGGCCCCCGCCCCGGCTCGCGTGCACGACGCGCATGCCGAAGGCCTCGGCGAGGCGGGCGACCTCGCCGCCGATGCGCCCGCGGCCCACGACCCCGAGGGTGCGGCCCGAGAGGCCCGCGCCGAGCATGAACGTCGGCGCCCACTGCCAGCGCTCGCGCCGCCGCAGCCGCCGGTCGCCTTCGACCACCCGCCGCGCGAGCGCGAGGAGCAGCGCCAGCGTAAACTCGGCGGTCGCCCGCGTCAGCACGTCGGGCGTGTTGGCGACGACGACGCCCCGCGCGCGGGCGGCGGCGAGGTCGACGTTGTCGACGCCGACGGCGTGGTTCGCCACGACGCGCAGCGCGGGCCCGGCCGCGTCGAGCAGCTCGGCGTCGACCCGGTCGCCGAGGATGGTCACGAGGCCCGCGGCGCCCCGCACCGCCGCGAGCAGCTCGCCCCGGGGCGGCGGCGCCTCGGCGTCGTGGATCGCGAGATCGAAGTCGCGCGCGAGCTCGTCGCGGGCGCGCGGGACGAGCGCGCGAGTCACGTAGACCCTGGGCCGCCCGCCCCCGGGCCCCGCCGGCACGCCCCCCATGCCCTAGCGCCCCCCCCGGCCGGCCGGCGCCCCCGGCCCGACCCGGCCCCACGCGCTCTCGCGCCGCTTCTGCCGCGCCGCCTCGGCGATGACGAGCAGCATTCGGTCGCGCTCCCAGCGGGCCGCCTCGTCGTCGGGGGCGGCCTGCCAGGCCGCGGCGCACTCGTCGAAGAGCCGGCGGGCGAAGGTGAGCGCCCCCGCGAGCCCGAGGTGCGTCTCGGGCGCCGAAGGGTCGAGCGCCGCGAGGCCGCGCAGCGAGAGGCCGAGCGCGTAGAGCGACTCGCGCAGCGGCTCGGGCCAGCCGCGGCGCGCGCCCGCCGCCGCCAGGTAGCCGACCGAGGCGGCGAGCACGCAGACGTCTTCGACCGTCCGGAAGGGCTTCAGGTACCGCTCGTAGCCGTCGCCCTCGAGCACCGCCGCGGCCGGCACGACCACGCCCTCGAGCCGGACGACCGCATGCACGATCTCGGGGCCCATCGGGGTGGGCGGGCGCGCCTCGACGCCGAGCCCCGTGGCCCCGACCGGCACGCGCACCAGCCGCAGCAGCGGCCGCCCGCCCTCGGCGGCGCCGGCGACGGCGACGACGAAGAGCACCCCCGCGAGGGGCACCATGGTGGACCAGGTCTTCGTCCCGGTCACGGCGAACGAGTCGCCCCGCGGCTCGAGCTTCGTCGTCAACGCCTTCGGGTGGTTGCCCCCCGCCTCGGTCGCGCAGAGCGACGCGATCTCGCCGGCCGCCAGGTGGGCGCCGAAGATCGAGGCGAGGGCGGCCTGGTAGCCGGCCGCGAAGGCGTAGCCGAGCCGGTCGGCGAGCGCGC
The DNA here is from genome assembly GCA_035762175.1 of Polyangiaceae bacterium. GTDB lineage: Bacteria > Myxococcota_A > Polyangia > Polyangiales > Polyangiaceae > DASTPP01. The sequence goes on from DASTPP010000374.1 coordinate 21,337, forward strand.
CGCCGGCGAGGGCCCGGTCGACGGGCAGGGGCAGCCCGGACGTCTGCGCCGACTGCGCGCGCCACCACGCGTCGAGCGTCGGCGCTTCGGGGGGGGGCGGGGGGCGTACCAGCCAGCGAAGGGCGTCGTTCACCCGCCCACCATGCCACAACCGGGCCCGGCCGGGCGGAGCGGCGGCCGGCCGCCCGGCCCGAGGCGCCCGGCGCGCACCCGCCCGAGCGCCCCCCCCGCGGCCCCCGAACGCGCGAACGCGCGCCCCCCGTTGAGCTCGCCGCGAGCGATGTTTATGAGTGCCGCCATGGCCATGCTAATCGCTGCGGAAGGGCCCCTGCGCGAGGCGCTGCGGGCCGCCTTCGAGGGTGGCGACCTTCGCATCGCCCCCTTCGACCACCCCGACCTCTTCGGCGCCGCCCTGGGCGCCGGCGCGATCGTGTATGCGCCGGCGCCGCCGGCCGACCCCGAGCGCATGCGCCGCGTGCTCGGGGCCGCGAACGCCCCCGGCGTCACGCTCGTCGTCGTCGTGCGCCCCCCCGGCGACGACTTCGAGCCCGAAGAGCGGCTCCTGCGGCGCGACGGCAAGCCCTACGTCGTGCTCGCCGCGCCCGAGGGCTCGCCCGAGCTCGGCGCGGCCCTCCACCGCGCGCTGCGCGAGGGCGAGCTGCAGGGCCGCGTCGTCGAGCTCGCCGCCCCCGCCCCCGCGCGCGCCGACGCCCCTCCCCGCGGCGCCGATCGGGCCCCGACCCCGGCGCCGCCGTCCCAGCGCTCGCCGCGACGCTGGGCCCTGCCCGCCCTCGCCGTCGCGGTGCTCTTGGCCGCGACCGCGCTCGGCGTGAGCGTCTTGCAGAACGGCTGCTCGAGCCCGCCCGAGGGCAGGCCCGCCGCGGCCGCCCTGCCCTGACCCCTCCCGCCGACGGCGGCCGATCGGGGGCCCGGGCGCCCTGCCTGCATCGTTGGGGCGCCGGGCGGCCTGCATCGTTAGTCGGAGTGCCGGGCGCCCTGCCTGCAGCGTTATCGGGGCGCCGGGCGCCCTGCCTACAGCGTTATCGGGGTGCCGAGCGCCCTGCCTGCATCGCGTTATCGGGGCGCCGGGCGCCCTGCCTGCATCTTTTCAATGAGTCGACCTGTTGACGCCATGCGCCAACGCCTCGGCGCTCGTTCGAAGCCATTTTTCGCAAACATGATGTCGGTATCACCTTGCCCCCCGGACGGTATTCGGTAAGGCTCCGGGCTCGTCTTCCCGAAAACCTTACGCGGCCCGACCGGGCACGAGAGAGAGGCAGAGCGAATGAGAGCGCGAAGGTGGTTGTCGTTCGGCGCGTGTCTCGTACCCCTCGCGTTCGGCGGGTGCGCCCCGGCCGACGAAGGCGCCGGCGACGCGGGCGAGGCGGCCCCGCCCGACGAGGTCGTCGAGGGCGGCGAGGGCCCCTCGGCCTCGCTGCTGCCGCCCTCGGGCGGGCTGACGGCCGACTTCCGCGCCTTTTTGCAGGCGAACGGCTACGACGTCGCCGACTTCGCGCGCGACGATCTCGAGGGCGGCAGCTTCGGCGGCCGGGCCTTCGCCGGCGAGGCGATCGTCAACCAGCCGGTCATCTTCATCCACGGCAACAGCGACAAGGCCTCGGGCGACTCGTTCGGCAAGACCGGGTGGGCCGCGTCGTACGACCACTTCACCCGCAACGGCTACAAGCCCGCCGAGCTCTACGCCACGACCTGGGGCCCGGCCGACGCCTTCGCCGCCTCGCAGCAGTACCACTCGAAGCCCTACGTCATGAAGGTGCGCCGCTTCATCGAGGCGGTGAAGGCGTACACCGGCGCGACCAAGGTCGACGTCATCGCCCACTCGATGGGCGTGACGCTCGCGCGCAAGGCCATCAAGGGCGGCACCGCCCGCGACGCGCTCAACGGCGGCAGCTACGAGGTCGGCCCCTCGCTCAAGACCAGCGTCGACACCTTCGTCGGCATCGCCGGCGGCAACCTCGGCCTCGTCAACTGCTTCCTGAGCGGCCCGACGACGCCCACCTGCGGCTCGACCAACGGCCTCTACCCGGGCCAGCTCGCCTTCGGCGTCGTCGTCGGGCGCTCGGCCTTCTTGAACGATCTGCTCTCGTCGAGCGGCTACGAGGGCTCGTTCCGCTACAGCATGTGGTCGACGGTCGACGAGCTCGTCGGCTTCGGCGGCCTCGTCTACGGCCAAGCCACCAGCCGCCTGCCCGGGCAGACCGGCGAGGTCGTCTTCTCGTCGCCCCCCTTCGGCCACTTCGGGCTCAAAGATCTGACCGCCGACCGCCAGCTCAAGATGGTCAAGTTCCACTCGACCAACTGAGCCGGGCGCGCCCCGCGGCGCTCAGCGCGCCAGCGACGCAAGCGCCGCGGCGAGGGCCAGCGCCGCCGACGCGAGCAGGCTCGCCCGCTCGAACTCGGGCCCGCGCGCCGCGAGGCCCGGGCGGGCGAGCGGCTCGACCCCGCGACAAGACAACACCCGCATCGTCGTCGGCGCCCGCCGGTACGCCGGCGTCGCGCCCCCCGGGGGCAGCTCGTCGGCCGCCACGACGTCGAGCTCCACCTCGGGCCGGCGCGAGGACGCGAGCAGCTCGCGGGCGCGCGCGACCACCGCCGCCTCGGCGAAGAGCCGCGTCGCGCCCCCCTCCTCGCCGAGGGCCACCACCTCGCCCGGGGCCGCCGCGGCGAGCCGCGCGCGCACCCGCGCCGAGCGCGGCTCGCCCCGCCCGAGCGCCGAGAGCGTCTCGTCGAAGGCCGCCCCCGCGCCCCGCCGCCGGCGCGGCCCCGCGTGCAGCGCGAGCCAGGTGAGCGCCGAGGCCGCCGCCCAGAGCGCCCCGACGGCCGGGTGCCGCAGCATGTTCGCGCCGGCCCCCCCGAAGACGCCGGCGCCGTTCACCGCGCCGATCAGGACCACCCCGCAGCCGTTCGCGAGCGAGAGCGTGACGAGCCCGCCCGCGTTCAAGCCGAGCGCGAAGAGCGAGCCGAGCGCGTTGGTGCCGATCGCGACGACCCCCACCGCGAAGGTCGACCCGATCGCCACGACCCCCGTCGCCACGTTGCCGATGGCGATGAACCCCCGCGCCTCGGCGCCAATCGAGATGAGCGGCAAGGGCGCCGATGCGTTCGGCGACATCGAGCCAAGCGTACCACCCGAGGGCCGCCCCCGCACCCACCGCCGCACCCCCCCGGCCCCCGACCCTCGCCCCCCAAACCGCACCCAGTTCGGTCACCCCGAACGGTACGCAAAGGCCCCCAACTTGAGGGTTTTTAGCTGCTTTCTGTATATTTTGCGTCGGGGCTAAATGTCCTTGCGGAGATTTAGCGAAGTGGCTAAGTATCACCCCGACGCGCGCAGGAGGCGCCCCCGCCATGTCGAAGCCCGTGACGATGCTCGTTTCGTACTATCCGAAAGAGGGCAAAGAAGAAGAGCTGCGCGCCCTGGTCGAAAAGCACTGGCCGACGCTCGACCGGCTGGGCCTCGTGTCGGGCGAGGCGCCGAGGCTCTTTCGCGCCCGCGACCGGCGCTCGAAGCGCACGTACTTCGTCGAGCTCTTTCAGTGGCGCGACGAGAGGGCGTCCGACGTCGCGCACCAGACGCCCGAGGTCATGGCCCTGTGGGAGCCGATGGGGCCCCTGCTCGACAACCTGCAGTTGACCGAGGTCGAGCCGCTCGCCCTGCCCCTTGCCGAGCGCTGACCCCGAAGAGAGGCTCGCCGCGCTCGACGCCGTCTGCGAGGCGCTGGCGCACCCGGCCCGGCGCCAGATCGTGCTGACGGTGCACTTCCGGGGCGGCTCGATGAGCGCGGGCGACATCGCCAAGCGCTTCGCCCACGCCTGGCCGACGACCACGCGCCACCTGCGCGTGCTCGAGGCGGCGGGGCTCTTGGCGCACGAGAAGGTCGGCCGCTCTCGCGTCTATCGTCTCGAGCGGGCGAGGCTCGACGTCATCAAAGAGTGGCTCGCCTGGTTCGACCGCCCGGGGGGTTGCTAGCGCGGCCGGCGGGGCTGCGGCGGGCGGCGGGCGCTCAGCCCCGCTTGCCCTGCGGGGGCAGGGGCGGGCGCGAGGCGCGGGGCGAGCGAGGGTCCCAGCCGGGGAAGAAGGCGCGCACGACGTCGTCGAGGTGGCGTTGGTACGGGTCGCCGGCGGGCTCGGCGGCGGCGGCGACGCGAACGACGCCCGACGCGGGCGAAGGCGCTCGAGGGGTCGAGGGCTGCGGCGCCTGGGCCTCGGGGGCGCAGAGCTCGTGGGCGACCAGGGGCGGGGGCACGAGACCCTCGGCCAGGTGCACGCCCGACGCCGAGTGCCCGTCGGCGCCCTCGATGGCCGTGGGTTCAACCCAGGAAGGGCGGGACATGGGATCGCGTTGATGCAAGGGAGATACCTGCTGCCAAGGGTCGAGTCGGGGCCGCGTCGAGGCGCTCGTGTGGCCGGCGTTTCAGGCCCGAGAGGCGGGCTCGGGCCCTTGAACCATGAGGCCGCGCAGGCCCTTTGAAAAGAGCGCCGGGGGCCTCGGGCGCCGCGGCGACGGCGCGCTCGGGCGGGCTCTGCGGGGGGGCGTTGGCGCTCGGGCGGTGTGAACGCGGGCGGGTCAGGGTGTCGGCGAGATGCGTGGCGTTTTCGCTACGGGCGGCGCGATTGGTGGCAGACGCTTCGCAGCTGCGCTCCTCATTTCGCACCCCCGCGAGCCCGTGCGGCGGGCGGACGGGGCCGGCGCGAAAGCACCGCGTAGGGAGGCTCGAGCCCGCTCGTCGCGCCGGCGCTGCTCGGCTGAGGCTCGGCCATCGAGGCGGTGTGCCAAGGCCATCGAACGAACTTGACACACCTACGACATGCTTGACACGTCAGGGCGTCCCGACGGGTGTCGGCCCTTCGGGCTATGGAAGAGCTAGCGGCCTCCGTTCGGAGCGAACTAAGCGGGGCGAGCCTCGTTCGGGGCCAGAGGCGGGTTCGGTCCGTCGGCCGACGTGGGCCGAGCGCGCCCCGAGCCGGGCGCGCTCGTCGGCCGTGCGAGCGGAGGGGGGGCCCGAGGCCCCGGGCGAGGCGCCGACCGCCTGGCCCACGCGGTCGCTTCGTTCTTCGGCCCTGACGCCCTCGCACGGACGAGGGCGGCGTGATGTTCCTCCCGGCGCGGGCTCCGACGGCGCGCGGGCGTGCGGGCCGGCGGCGTGCGAGCGTGCGGACCGGTGCCGGCGGCGTGCAGGCCGGTGCCGGCGGCGTGAGGGCGCGTGCGAGCGTGCGGGCCGGTGCCGCCGGCGCGCGGCGTGCGGCTGGGCGTCGCCGGCGCGCGAGCGGGGGCGCCCTTTCGCGCGCCGGCAGAAGGCGAGGGCGAGGCCGTTTTCGCGGGCGCGCGGGCGGGGACGGACCGTTCGGGCGCTTGACGGGAGGGGCGAGGCCTATATTCTCGCGGCGCAACTATGGCGAGGCGCGTCCGCGGGGCGAGGCCGGAGAGAGAGCACGATGTGGGCGGCCGTCTATTACGCGTTCGGCGGCCCCGAGGTGTTGCGCGTCGAGAAGCGGCCCCGGCCCACGGTCTCGCGGGGCCACGTGCTCGTGCGGGTGCGGGCCTCGGGGGTGAACCCGCGCGACGCGGTGGTGCGCAGCGGGGCGTACCGGCACCTGATGACCGAGCAGTTCCCGAAGGGCACGGGGGCCGACTTCGCGGGCGAGGTGGCGCAGGTCGGGCCGGGCGTGCGCGACCTGGCGGTGGGCGACGCGGTGTACGGCTACGTCGAGAGCCTCGAGTCGTCGACGGCCGCGCAGCTCATCTCGGTGCCGGCCAAGGCGGTGGCGCTCAAGCCGATCACGCTCAGCCAGGCGCAGGCGGCCTCGATGCCCTGCGCGTACCTGACGGCGCTGCAGGCGCTGCGCGACAAGGCGCGGCTGCGCGCGGGCCAGCGCCTGCTCGTCTACGGGGCGTCGGGGGGCGTGGGCACGGCGGCGGTGCAGCTCGCGAATTACCTCGAGGCGCACGTGGTGGCCGTCAGCTCGGCGCGCAACCGCGAGCACTGCATGTACAACGGCGCCAACGAGACGATCGCCTACGACGCGGGCCCCGACGTCTTCGAGGGCGAGCCGCGCTACGACGTCGTGTTCCAGGTCGCGCGGCCCGAGCTCGATCTGTACCCGAAGGCGGCGCGCGTGCTGGTGCGCGGCGGCGTCTTCGTCTCGCTCAACCCCGACCCCTCGCTCGAGCTGCGGGGCTGGCTGCGCTGGGTGACCGAGGGGCGCCGCTTCACGACGCTCGCGGTCGAGGGCCGGCGCGCCGACCTCGAGTACATCGCGGCCCTGGCCGACCGGGCCATCCTGCGGCCGCGCATCGAGGCGACGCTGCCGCTCGAGAACGTGCGCGAGGCGCACCGGCGGGTCGCCGGGCGGCACGTGCGGGGCAAGCTCGTGCTCAACGTCGCCTGACGCGCGGGGCGAGCTCGTGCTCGACGCCGCCTGGCGTGCGGGGCGAGCCCGCGCTCGACGCCGCCTGGGCCGCGCCCCGAGTGCGAGGGCGGCGCCGGGGGGCGTCCCGGCACTCCGGCCCTTACGTCGCGACGGCGCTTAGACGCCCCGGCGCGGCGGCCGCACGCTTGCTTGTTCGCCCGCGGCCGGAGGCGCTAACGTCGCCCCCGATGGACGCTCCCCCCGGACGAGGCGCCCGGCCCGCGCGCCCGGTGCTCGCTTGCCTCGCCGCCCTGTCGCTCGCGTGCTCGTCCGAGCCGCCGCCGCGCCGGCCCGCCCCGGCGCCGGCCGCGAGCGCGGCGCGCAGCAACCTGCCCGCCCCCGCGTCGGCGCTCGAGCCGGCCGCCTGGCTCGCCGGACACTGGGCGTCCGACGACGGCGCCTCCCAAGAGATCTGGGTCGCCTCCGGCGCCGTGCTCGTCGGCGTCGGCTTCCGCGCCGAGGGCGGCAAGACCGCGTTCTGGGAGGCGATGAGCGTCGACGCCGACGACGGGCTCTTGCGCTACCGGGCCATGCCCAAGGGCCGCGAGGCGACCTCGTTCGAGGTCGAAGAGGTGGGCCCCAACCGGGCCGTCTTCGAGAACGCCGCCCACGACGCCCCGAAGCGCGTGGCCTACGAGCGGCGGGGCGCCCGGCTCGAGGCGCGGCTCTTCGGCGCCGGCCCCTCGCCGAGCGCCACCTTCGCGTGGGCGGCGCGGCCGCCCGCGCCCGCCCCCGAGCTCGAGCAGGCCGACCGCCGCCTCGACGCCGACGTGGCCGCGCGCGGCGTCGAGGCCTGGGTCGAGGCCTTCGACGAGCGCGGGGCGCTCGTGCGCCGGGGCCGCCGGGCGTCGGGGCGCGAGGCCATCCGCAAGGCGATGGCGCCCGACTTCCGCGACGGGCTCGGCGTGCGGCGCGAGCCGGCCGCGAGCGCGTGGTCGGCGGCGCGCGACCTCGGCTGCACCGTCGGCCGCTGGAAGGGCACCCGCCCCGGCGACGAGGGCGAGCCCCCGCGCGAGGCGCGCGGCACGTACCTGAGCGTCTGGACGCTCGAGGGCGGCGGGCGGCCGCGCCTGCTCTTCGACGCCGACTACGACGACGCCCCGCCGCCGGCGCCGCCCGAGCGGGCGCTCTTCCGCTGGCCCCTGCCCGACGGCTGGCGCAGCGAGAGCATCGTCCTGCCGCCCGAGTTCGCCCGCGACATGACCGTCCAGGGCCTCGAAGAGGTGCGCTTCGCGCCGCGCTTCTTCGACCCCTCGGCCGAGACGTACTTCTCGTACTCGTTCGCCTGGGTGCTCGGCGGCGAGGCGCGCCTCGACGCCGCCGCGCTCGGCGAGCAGCTGCGGCGCTACTTCGCGGGGCTGATGAAGGCCGTCGGCGGGGGCAAGGGCAAGGCCGCGGGCGCGCCCGCCTCGGCGGCGAAGCTGCGCGACGACGGCGCGGGGCGCTGGGCCGGCACCGTGATCACGGTCGACGCCTTCGGCGAAGGCACCCCCCTCAAGCTCAACGTCGAGGCCGAAGCGAGCGAGTGCGCGGGCCGAACGATCGTGCTCTTCACCCTCTCGCCGCGCGAGGCGGGCGACGCCCTCTGGGGGCGCCTGCGCGAGCAGCGAACGCTCTTCCGCTGCAAGCCGCCGGCCTGACCCGCGCCGCCGCCCGCCCCCCGCTCACGAGCGCTTGGGCCCCCACACCGCGTCGGCGAGGCGCATCACGTCCCGCCCGAGCTCGTCCTTCGCCCTCTCGACGAAGCCCTTGCCGGCGATCGCCGCGCGGGTGACCTCCTTGCTGCGCGCGAGGTCGCGCTCGAACTGCGCCGCGCAGCGCGCGACGAAGGCCGGGTCGTAGACGAAGAGGTTGACCTCGTTGGTGAGGCCCACGCTGGTCGAGTTGACGTTGAAGGTGCCGACCGAGCACCAGTCGTCGTCGACGAGCGAGTACTTCGAGTGCATGACGACGCCCTGGTACTCGAAGACGCGCAGGCCGCGGTCGAGCCACGTGCCGTAGTCGGCCGCGGCCGCGTGCTGCACGGTGGGCAGGTCGCTCTCGCCGGGCAGCACGACGCGCACGTCGACGCCCCGGGCGGCGGCCCCGGCGAGGGCGTCGAGCATGGGCGGCGGCGGGAAGAAGTACGCGTTGGCGACCCAGATGCGCTTCTTCGCGTGCGAGAAGGCGTCTTCGTGCAGGTTGTAGACGAGGCTGTCGCGCTTCGGCGAATCGGAGACGATGCGGACGTCGGGGTAGCGGTCCTTCGTGTCGTAGTCGCTCACCCCCGCGCCGCCCTCGGCCTCGCGCCAGCGCTGCTCGAAGAGGGCGACGAAGTCTTCGACGCAGGGGCCCTGGGTGCGGCTACAGACGTCGTGCCAGCCGTCGCCGCCGCGGTCGATGGGCAGCCAGGGCTTCGCCCAGGCCGCGCCCCCCGTGTACGCCGCGTCGTCGGCGACGATGATGCGGCCGTGCTCGCGCGGCCACGGGTCGGCCGAGCCGAGCACGACGGGGATGTGCCGGTACGAGCGCACCTGGACGCCGCGCGCGCGCAGCCCGTCGAAGAACTCCTCGGGCGTGTCCTTCGAGCCGAGCGGGTCGTAGAGCAGCCGCGTCGGCACGCCCCGCGCGGCCGCGCGGGCGAGCACCTCGGCGAATTCGGCGCCGAGCTCGTCGTCGCGGTAAATGAAGCACTGCACCATCACCCGCGCCCGCGCCGCCTCGACATCGCGGTATACCGAATCGAGCAGTAGGCTCATATCGGGCAGCAGTCGCACCAGGTGGTTGGCCGTGCGGACGGGCTCGCTGGGATCGTGCATCTGGACGGGGTAGCGCGCCCGGCCCCCCCGCGAAAGCAACAAGCGAACGAAGCCCCGGGCCGGTGGGGGGCCGCGTCGCGCGCGCCGAGGCTCGTTTCAAGGGCCCACGGGCCCCCGCCCGGCCCGGCGAAGGCGGACCGAGCGCGGCAGCCGAGCCCCGGGGCGCCCTACGCCCCGCTCAGGGCTCGGTCGTGCCCGCGTCCGGGATGGGGCGCGGCGTGGGGCGCGTCGGCAGCGCATCGGCGTTGATCGAAAAGACGACGTCGGCCTCGCCCTCGCGCCCACACAGCGCGCCCGGGTCGAAGCTCATCAGGCGCGCGTCGGTGTAGAGCGGCGCCCCGGACTCGTAGCCGAGCGCGAGCTTGACCACGTGCTCGCCGCCCGCGAAGGCCTGGGCGCCGAGCGGCACGACGATCGTGACGAGGTCGCCGCCGGCGGGCTGGCCCTCGGGCACGCTCACCCGCGCTTCGCGACAGGCCGAGTCGACGCAGACCTCGGCGAAGAGCGTGGGCGAGGCGAGCACGAGCGCCTCTTCGGCCCGGACGGCGACGACGAGCTCGCCGCCGGCGCCGGCGCCGCAGGGCGCTGCCGGCGCGACGTCGTCGGGGATGTCGAAGGCAACGACGGGGGGCCCACAGGAGAAGGTGCCGCAGTCGAAGCCCTGGCAGCCGCCGCCCGAAAAGAACGTAAATTCGCGCACGTCGGTAAAGAGCGGCGCCCGCTGGCCGGGCGAGTAGAGCGAGACGGCGGCGAGGTGGTCAACGCGCCGGGGGTCGAGGCCGTCGAGCGCCAGGTCGAAGGCGAGCCCGGGCGCGCCCTTCTCGTCGGACGTGGGTCGCCCCGCCTCGAGCGGCCGATCTTCGCAGCGCGCGTCGAGGCAGAGGCGCACCGACAGGCCCGAAGGGTTGAGGCCGCCGTCGCGCGCCAAACCTTCGCGCGTCGTACGAAGAAGGATGGTCCCGAAGGGAGCGCAGGGGCCCGGATTGCGCCCGCGGCCGGCCCCCCCCCAGGAATTGCCGCCCGGAACGGCTTCGCCGGACGACGAGTCGCCGCAGCCCGAGGCCGCGCCGGCGGCGCAGAGCAACAAGGCGGCGAGCGTTGCGGAGGGTCGGCCGAGGCGTCGCGAGCAGCGAGACAACATGGAGGGCACCCTTTCGCCGGATGGATGATGGAGGCCGAAGTGTACACCAAAACGGCGGGGCCTTCACGCGGCGCGCGGCGCCGGCGCCCCGAAAGGGCTTGGCGCGCCTTGTCGGCGGGGGCGCGGACGGGGCGCGGAGGCGATTCAGTTTTCCCCCTCGGGCGGGCCGCACGTCGCCGGCGCGCACGCACGACGGCGCGACGCCCGACCTCGGCGGCTAGCCCCGCCCGGACGCCTGCCGGGCAGAGCTAGTCTTGGCGACGCTCGGCGACGAAAGCGCGGACCCGTAGGCTCTTCGGCGCGGGGCGCCGGTCAGCGGTGCGGGCGGTTCGTCGCTGCGTCGTGCTTCAAGGTACCGAGGTGCTGCCTTTGGCGGGCGAGGGGTTCGAGCCCTCGCCCGGCCCGGAAAGGTAGTTCGCCGGGCCGGCCCGCGCAAGGAGAGGGCGGCCGCCGAGCGCGGGCGCGCCCTCGCGGCCGCCGCGCCCTCGCGCCCCCCCGCGTCGGCCCGCGCTTGCTTAGAGCGCCGAGCACAACCCTCTGCCCCGGGCTGGAAAATGGCTCCCCAAGGGGCGTTGTGCTCGGCACTCTTAGCGCTGATCGCTGCCGAAGAAGAGATCTTCGAGGCGGTCGGCGTAGGCCCCGACGGCGGAGATGTTGCGCGAGAGGGTGATGGGGTCGAGGCGGCGGCGCCGGAAGAGGGTCTCGACGACGACGAAGTCTTGCTCGGGGGGGCTGATGCGGGCGATGGCCAGGCGCAGGTGCAGCGCGGGCGAGACCGTGCGCAGGCCGCGCGCGAGGTCGAGCGCGTCCGAGTAGGGGCCGACCAGGCTGCTGACGAGCAAGAACGAGTCGGCCATGCCCACCGGCGCCGCCCGCACGGTCTGGGCGCGCGGGGCGTCGGGGCGCTCCTTCGACGAGGGCGTGCGCACGGTGAAGTAGGCCTCGCCCCGCTTGCCGCGCTGCAGCGGGCAGGCGAGCCGCTTGTGGGCCGCCTCGACGAGCTCGTCGAAGCCGAGCAACAGCGTCGCGAGCTTGTCTTCGTGCTGGCGGGCGAGCTCGCGCGCCTCGACGAGGGGCCCGTCGGGGGCGACGCGCCGCACGCCGAGGTGGCGCTCGAGCAGATCGTCGAAGTCTTTCGACGACTCGTCGTCGGGGGTAAGAAAGTCGATCGCGCGATCGTTGGTGATCGGCGCGCCCCACGCGATGATCGCGGCCTGGGGGCCGAGCGCCTTCTGCCAGCGCTCGCCGTGCTGGCCCGTGCCGCAGGCGCTCATGACGAAGAGCTTGCAGGCGCCGCGGCGCGTCGCATCCTGAGCGATCTGCTCGGGGGCGATGCGGAAGCCCTGGCAGTCTTCGATGGTGCCATCTTCCTCGCCGTGGCTGCCCCAGAAGACGCCCGCGGCGGGGGCGCCCCCGGCGTCGGGGTGCGTGCCCGCGAGCGCGGCGTTCAGGCCCGCGAGGTCGCCCTGCAGGTCGACGACGACCCGGAAGCCGGCCGCCCGCAGCGCCGCGACGTCGTCGCCGAGGTGCTCGATGTCCGTCATGCGCATGGCGGCGTCGCCGTCGGCGCTCGTCACGAAGCCGAAGAAGATGAAGAACGCCTGGCCCGCGCCCGGCCCCGGGCCCGTCGGCTCGTAGACGAGCCCCCGCGGCAGCCCGCCGACGAAGGCCCGCATCGGGCGCGGGGGCGCGGCCAGGGCGGCGGGCGGGGGCACCGACCTCGCGCCGCTCGCGGGGGCAGAGGGTGGGGGCACCGATCTCGCGCCACTCGCACGCGCAGGCGCCGGCGCGGGGGTGGCCACCGCGTGCGGGTGCGCTGGCGCGGGGGTGGCCACCGCGTGCGGGTGCGCTGGCGCAGGGTGCGCGGCGGCCGGGGCCGCGCGGGCGCCCGAGTAGGCCGGGTAGGCGTTCCACGTGGGGGGGGCCGGTGCGGAGGGCGGCGCGGCGGCCGCGGGCGCCGCGCCGGTCAGCGGGCGGACGCTCGCGAGCGGCACCCAGGCCGAGGCGGCGCTGCCGTCCCAGCGCACCTGCGCCAGGCCCTGGGCGAAGGCGCAAAGGGTCGCCGGGTAGACCTGTCCGTCGTTCCACGTGACGAGGACGCGCGAGCCGGGCGGCAGCGAGGGCATGGCCGCGACCATAGTCACAAGAGCGCGCTTTGTAGACCCGCCTTCGCGCCCCTGCGCGCCGGCGCGGCGTGCGAGGGCCGGTCGCGGGGGCGAAGCGCGGCCCGAGTCGCCACGTTCCCGGCGCCGCGACGGGCCCCCATGCCGGACGCTACCGCCGAGCCCCGCGGGCTCGCCCGAGCCGCCCGGGCTGCCCCCGCCGTCGTGGGGCGGCCCTCGAGACGCCGCGCCACGACCTGCACCGCCGGTGGCCGGCCGCCGCGGCGATGCTAGGGTGGCGGCGATGCGCGCGCCCTTTCGTACCCCGCTCGCGCCGGCGGGCGCCGGCGTCGAGACGTGAAGGTCGCCGGCGCCGGCGGGGGCCGGCCGCGGGCCCCGCGCGGGGGGGCGAAGGCAGGCGCCACCGCCCCCGCGCGCGCGAACGGCGCGGGCGCCTCGCGGGCGGGGGCGAAGGGCCGGTGAGGGGCTCGCTCCGCGTGCTCGCTCACGGCGGGTTTCGCACGCTGCTCGCCGCGGCGCTGGTGTCGAACCTCGGCACCTTCGTGCAGGACGTGGGCGAGGCGTGGCTGATGGTCAAGCTCGGGGGCACGCCGCTCGAGATCGCGCTGGTGTCGGCGACGGCGTGGTTCCCCGCGGTCGTGCTCACGCTGCCGGCCGGCGTGCTCGCCGACCAGGCCGACCGGCGGCGGGTGCTCGTCGCGGCCCAAGCCTGGATGGCACTCACCGCCTTCGCCCTCGCGGCCGCCACCGCCCTCGGGCGCGTCACGCCCTCGGGGCTGCTCGTCGCGACGACCTCGATCGGGGTCGGCCAGGCGGTGCACGGCCCCTCGTGGTCGACGTACGTGCCCGACCGGGTGCCGCGCCGCGATCTGCCCGACGCCGTCGCCGTCCAGTCGCTCAACTGGAACCTCGCCCGCACGCTCGGCCCCGCCCTCGGCGGCCTGCTCGTCGCGAGGCTCGGCCCGGCGGCCGCGTTCGTCGTCAACGGGCTGAGCTTCGGCGGCGTGCTCGGCGTGCTCGCGGCGACGCCGCCCGAGCCCCCGCGGGGGGCGCCGGCGGGGCTCTGGCCCTCGATCCGGGGCGGGCTGCACTACACCTTCGGCACGCGCGACCTGCGCGTCATCTGCTCGACGACGGCGGCCTTCGGGCTCTGCGCCTCGCCCGTGCTCGCGCTCCTGCCGGCCTACGTCGCCCGCGAGCTCGGCGGCGACGGCGGCACCTTCGGGCTCTTGCTCGGCGCCTTCGGGGCGGGCGCCCTCGTCGGCGCGTTCAGCCTCGCGCGGACGCGGGCGCGGCTCGGCGCCGCGCGGCTCGTGCCCGCGGCCATCTTCGTCTCGGCGCTCTCGACCGCGGCGCTCGGGCTCGCGCCCGCGCCGGCCTGGGCCGTCGCCGCGCTCGTGCCCGCGGGGGCCGCGTGGCTGAGCGCGCTCAGCACCCAGAACGCGCTCGTGCAGACGCGCGCCGCGCCCGAGCTGCGCGGGCGCGTCAAGTCGATCGACAACCTGCTCTTCTTGGGCCTCTACGCCGTCGGCAGCACGGCGGCCGGCGTGGCCGCGAACGCGTTCGGCGTGCGCGCCGTCGTGCTCGGCTCGGCGCCGCTCGTCGCGCTGGTCGCCGCCGCGGCCGCGCTCGCCCGCCTGCCCTCGCTGCCCTCGGCCGAGGCGGGGCCGGGGCCCAACGGCTAGCCCGACATGCCCACCCCTCGCCCCGCAGCCCTCGCCGCCTGCCTCGCGCTCCACGCGGCGGCGTGCGCTCCGAAGCCCCCCGCGCCCCCGCCCCCGCGCGCCGAGACCCGGCCCGAGCCGCGCCCCGAGCCCGCGATCGCGTACCGGGGCGTCAACCTCGCGGGCGCCGAGTTCGGCGCCGACCGCTGGGGCGGCGGGCGCCTGCCGGGCGTGCACGGCGTCGATTACGTCTACCCCGACCCCGCCTACGCCGCCGGCTACGACTCGGCGACCTACTACCTCGGCAAGGGCGCCAACGCCTTCCGCGTCGCCTTCCGCTGGGAGCGCCTGCAGCCCGCCCGCCGCGCCGGCCTCGACGCCGCCGAGCTCGCCCGCCTCGAGCGCACCGTCGGGCGCCTGACCGCGCAGGGCGCCCTCGTCATTCTCAACCTGCACAACTTCGGGCGCTACCGCGGCGCCCCCGTCGGCTCCGCCGAGGTGCCCGACGCCGACCTCGCCGACGTCTGGGCGCGCCTCGCCCTCGCCTTCAAGGCCGACCCGAAGGTCGCCTTCGGGCTGATGAACGAGCCGCACGACATGCCCACCGAGCAGTGGGTCTCGGCCGCGAACGCCGCCATCGCGGCCATCCGCGGCGCGGGCGCCGAGAACCTCATTCTCGTGCCCGGCAACGACTACAGCGGCGCCCACTCGTGGCACAAGAGCTCGTACGGCACCCCCAACGCCGTCGCCATGCTGCAGATCGTCGACCCGCTCGACCGCTACGCCGTCGAGGTGCACCAGTACCTCGACGCCGACTTCTCGGGCACGAGCGCCGAGTGCGTCGGGCCGACGGTCGGCTCCGAGTCGGTGCGCGGCTTTACCGCGTGGCTGCGGGCCCACCGAAAGAAGGGCTTCGTCGCCGAGATCGGCGCCGGCCCCGGGCCGACCTGCCTGCGCGCCCTCGGCGATCTGCTCGAGCACCTCGAGCAGAACGCCGACGTCTACCTCGGCTGGGCCTACTGGGCCGGCGGGCCCTGGTGGGGCGACTACTTCATGTCGCTCGAGCCCGCGGGCGCGGCCGACAAGCCGCAGATGACCGCGCTCGAGCCCCACTTCGCGCCCGGCCGGCGCGCGAGGGCCCGACGCGACGCCCGCGCCCCCTCGCCCTGACCCCGGCGCTCGCGCGAAGGGTCAGCGCCCGCTCACGACGCGACCGCCCGGGGCCCCCGCCCCCGCACCGCCGGGCGCTCTTCGGCGTACAGGCGTAGCACGAAGCGGCCCGCAGGCGTCGCGCGCAGCTGCTCGGCCAACCCGGCCAGCTCGGCCGGCAGCTCGGACGGCGGGGGCAGCGGGTGCCCGTACTCGGGGGGCAACAGCACCGGCGCGGCGAGCGAGGCGAAGGTGAGGTCGGCCGCGCTGAAGCGATCGCCGACGAGGTAGCGGCGCCCGTCGGACAGGCGCTCGGCCACCGACGCGAACGTGGCGTCGATCTTCTCATGCGAGCGGGCCGCGCCCTCGGGCGTGATGTTCATCGCCGCGCGCATCAAGAGGCGCATCGGCCGGAAGAGCGAGGGCGCGAGCCGGCGCTCCCAGGCGGGGCCGGTGCCCGCGATCAGCGCCTTCGCGCGCGGGGCGTCTTGCAGAAGGTAAAAGTACGCGAGGCGCCGCGTCGCCGGCCCGAGCGAGCGGTCGAACTCGTTGACCAGGGCCTCGACCTCGGCCCGCGCGCCACCACCCTGGGGGAAGAGCCGGCGCTCGGGCGAGAGCCGCCCGTCGGCGAAGCGCAAAATGTCGCCCGACTCGCGGAACACGTCGCCGCCCACCCTCAGCACGGGCACCGTGCGCCGCCCGCCCGCGCGCCGGCTGAAGGGCGCGTGAAAGACGGGCACGTGATCGTCTTCGACGTAGTCGACCCCGGCGAGATCGAGGGCCCAGCGGGCCTTTTCACAGTAATGGCTGAACCCGATGGTGACGAGGCGGGGCGCGTTCATGGCGGCGTCGGCACGTCATGACCCGGCCGGGCCCCGGCGACAACGCCGCCCGAGCCCCGCCCTGGCGATAACCCCCCCGGAGGGCTCGACCCCTGCCCCCCTCGCCTCAGCGGGCGTAGGCGCCGTTGCGGGGCGCGCCGTACACCACCGCCTCGGGCGGGGCCTCGAGAATGGCCTCGAGCTCGATCGGTTCGGGCACCCGCGCCCTCGCGCCGGCCGGCGGGGAGGCCGGGGCCGCCTCGTCGACCCGCAGGCTGCGCTCGGCGAGGCGCTTGAAGAAGGCGCGGTCTTGCTCGAGCCGCTCGACTCGCTCTTCGAGGGCCTTGATCTCTTCGTCGCGCGGGCGCTCGGCCAAGGCGCGCTTCAGATCGAGCTCTTTCTCACGCAGCCGGAAGCTACGCAGCGTGTAGACGAGCGCCAGCGGCGACCCGAACACGATGAGCGAGACGACGGCGGGCATCGCCTGTTCGACAATGGCGGAGAGAAAGAAGGGGTTCATGCGTTGGGCTCCGGCGGCAGGGGGCCCGGCGCGCGCCGGGCCGCAGGGCCGACTCGCCCCACGTCGACCGAGCCCCCCCGGCAATTTCACGAGCCGACGCCGGCGCCCAATTCACCCCCCGTTCGCCGCCCCTCCCCCCGCCCCGCCGGGGAGCCGGGGCAGCAATGCAAGCTCGATGCCGAAGTGCCTTCGGTCGGCCGCGAGCCGACGGTCTTCGGGGCCGAGGCTAGCGCGGCGGGCAGGCGCCTTCGGGGTAGAGTAGGTACTTTTGCCGCTTGCGGGCGAAGGCGTCGAGCCCTGGGGCGTACGAGCGCATGATCTCGTCGACGGGGCGCCCCGCCCGCAACGCCGCGAGCACGGCCGCGTCGCCGATCAGATCGGCCATCTTCTCGGCGCGAAAGTCGATCGGGTAGAGCGTCGCGAGGGCGCGGGCGAGGGCGAGGCCGGCGCGCACGGGCTCGAAGCGGGCGGGGTCGTCGAGGCGCACGCGCACGCCGTGACAGGGTATGCCCCGGTACGGGTCGGCCTTGGGCGAGAAGGTCGCGGGCTCGAACGACACGCCGGCGAGGCGCTCGGCCTCGAGCGCCCGCGCGAGCCTCGCGCCGTCGACCCAGGGCGCCCCGACGAGCTCGAAGGGCGTGTCGGTGCCGCGCCCGACCGAGACGTTGGCGCCCTCGACGAGCGCGACGCCCGGGTAAAGGAGCACCTCGTCGGGCGTGCGCAGGTTCGGCGAGGGCGCCGACCAGGGCAGGCCCGTCTCGGCGAAGAGCGTGCCGCGCCGCCAGCCCGGCGCGAGCACGACGCGCAAGTCGAGCGCCAGGTGCTCGTCGGCGGCCATCATCTCGGCGAGCTCGCCAAGGGTCATGCCGTGCTCGACGGGCAGCGGGTGGTGGTTGACGAAGGACGCGCGCGGCCCCGAGAACACGGGCCCCGCGACGCGGTGGCCGCCGAGCGGGTTCGGCCGGTCGAGCACCACGACCCGCACGCCCTGGCGCGCCGCCGCCCGCATCGCGCGGTGCAAGGTCGAGGCGTAGGTGTAGAAGCGCGCGCCCACGTCGGGCAGGTCGACGGCGAGCGCGTCGAGATCGTCGAGCGAGCCCGGCGGCGGATCGAGGCGCCCGCCGTAGAGGCTGACGACGGGCAGGCCCGTCGCCTCGTCGACCCCCGAGGCGACCGAGCCGTCCTGGTCGGCCCGCAGGCCGTGCTCGGGCGAGAAGATGCGCACGAGCTCGACCCCGCCCGCCCGCGCCAGCCGGTCGACCGTGCGCTCGCCGTCGCGGGTGCGCGCCGCCCCGTTCGTCAGCAGCCCGACGCGCGCGCCCTCGAGCCCCTCGAAGCCCCGCCCCGCGAGCGCGTCGACGCCGAAGCGCGCCGGCGTCGCGCAGGGGCCCTCGCCCGCGCGCGCCCCGCCCCCGAGCGCCTCGACCGCCGCGCCGCCGACGCGCGCGGCCAGCTCGTTGCTGCTGCCCGCCCCGTCGGGGTGCACGCGGTTGCTCAGCACGATCACGAAGAGGTCGAGCGCGGGGTCGACCCACATCGAGACGCCCGTGTACCCGCCGTGCCCGAACGCCCGGCGCGAGGCGCCCGCCGGCCGGTTCTTCGAATACGCCGTCTGCACGTCCCAGCCGAGCGCCCGCACGCCGTCGGGCACGTCGTGCGGGGCGACGAAGGCGCGCTGCGCCCGCGGCGACCAGACGCGCGCGCCCTCGAGCGAGCCGCCCCCGAGCAGCGCGCGGGCGAAGCGCGCGAGATCGCGCGCGGTGCCGAAGAGGCCCGCGTGCCCCGCGACGCCGCCCATGCGCCGCGCCCGGGGGTCGTGCACCTCGCCCCGCAGCACCCTCCCCTCGACCCGCTCGGTCGGCGCGACGCGCGCGAGCGCCTCCGGCGGGGGTTGAAAGCCCGTGTCGACCATGCCGAGGGGCTCGAACACCTCCGACCGCGCGAACGCCGCGAGGCCCTTGCCCGAGGCGCGCGCCACGAGCTCGCCGAGCGCCAGGTAGCCCACGTCCGAGTAGACGAAGCGCGCGCCCGGCGCGTACGCCGGGGCGGCGCCGAGCGCACGGCGCAGCGCCTCGCGCTCGCCCAGCTCGTAGTCGGCCATCGGCGTCTCGACCGCGACCCCGCCCACGTGCGTCAAGAGCTGGCGCACGGTCACGCCCGCCTTGCCGCGCGCCCCGAACTCGGGAACATACCGCGACGCCGGCGCGTCGAGATCGACCCGCCCCCGGTCGGCCAGCACGACGACGCTCGCGGCCGTCGCGACCGGCTTGGTCAGCGACGCGAGGTCGAACACCGTGTCGACCGTCATGTCTTCGGCCGCCGGCTCGAGGGCGCGCTTGCCGTACGCCGCCTCGAACAAGACCCCCTCGCGCCGGCCGATCGCGACGACGCAGCCCGGCACCTTTCGCTCGTCGATCGCCGCCCGCGCCGCCGCCTCGACCGCCCGCCCGAGCGCCCCGAGCGGCCCCTCGGCCGCCGCCGGAGCCCCCGGCCCCCCCGCCTCGCGCGACCCGCCGGCGACCGCCCCCTTCGCCGCAACCCCGCCCGCGGGCCGCGACGTCGGGGGCCCGCTGCCGCCGCACGCCGTGAGCGCCGCGACGAGCAGCGCGAGCCCCGCCAGGGCCATCGAGCGCATCTCGGCTAGCGTAGACCAAAGCGGCCGCCGCGCGGGCGCAAAGGCGCGGTACGCCCGGCCCCCCGGGGTCGCCGCGCGTGCGGCCTGCCACCCCCGGCGGGGCGCGCGGGCGGCCCGCTGCCCCGGCGAGGCGCGCGTGGCCGGCTACCCCGGCGGGGCGCGCGGGCGGCCCCCAGGCCCCGCGCGCTCAGGCCGCCTCGGCCGCGAGCGGGCCGAGCCCGTAGAGCAAGATCGCCGTGGCGGCGAGGGTCGCCTGGTACGCCGGCGAGACGCCCACGCAGCCCACCCCCTCGGCCCGCGCGGCCAAGAGGGCGAAGGCGACGCCGAGGCCCAGCGCGCCCCCGCCGAGGGCCATCCGCCAGGGCGAGGGGCGGCGGCCCCCCGAGTAGAAGATTGCGAAGGCCGCCGCCGCGGTCGCGAGCGCCTGCACGGGCGCGAGCACGACGCGCGCCCGCGCGTGGCCCAGATCGACCGCCCAGAAGTGCCCCCAGAAGCCCGCGAGCGCGAGCGCCGCGAGGGCCCCGAACCCGACCCGCGCCCGGCCGCGGGCGATCGGCAGCGCCTCGGCCCGCTCGAGCGCGAGCGCGCCCCCCACGAGCACCGGGGCGAACGGCAGCGCCAGGAGCGCGCCCTGCGCCCCGCCCTTGATGCAGCTACCGAGCGCGACGAAGAGCGGGGCCGGCAGTGCCATCGTCAGGGCCAGCGCCCCCGGGGGCTGCCCCGCACGGACGCGCGCGTACGCCCGCGCCGAGAGCGCGAGCGCCAGCAGGGTCGCGGCGAAGGGCGCCCAGAACCCGGCCAGCTCGTCGGCGAACGCCGGCGCGGCCAGCAGGCTCGCGCCCAACCCGAGCGGCAAGAGCGGCCACCGGGGCGTCGCGAACGCCTCGCCCCCCTCGCCATCGACCCACCGCGTACGATACGACGCCACGCCAAAACGGACGAGCGCCGCCCGGCGCCCTCAGGCCCCCGGCCCGCCCTTCGACCGCGCCCGGCCGTCGGAGCGCAACGCGCGCTCGGGGGGGCCGAACGCGATCGGCGGCCCTCCTGGCGCGGGCGCACGGCGGCCGCCGCAACGATCCGAGCGGCGCCTCGCACCGGCCTCCCGCCCGGCGCCGGCGGGGGCGGCCCCGCCCCGGGTCGGCCTTGACGGGCCCGATCCGATTCGTCTCTCCTGGGGTCACGGCCCGCCACGCAGCGCCCCGGGCGGGGGGAGGTCACCCGAATGCGCACGCCGCGACGCCCGTCCGCCCTTCTCGCGATCGCCCTCGCCGCCCTCGCCGCCCTCGCCGCGCTGGCGCTCGGCGCGCGCGAGGCCGCGGCCTTCTGCGGCTTCTACGTCGCCCCCGAAGACGGGCCCCTCTACAACGACGCCTCGCAGGTGGCGCTGATGCGCGAGGGCACGCGCACGGTCATCAGCATGTCGAACAACTACCGCGGGCCGGCCAAGAACTTCGCCCTCGTCGTGCCGGTGCCGGTCGTCTTGCAGAAAGAGAACGTCAAGACGCTGCCCCGCGAGCTCTTCGCCAAGCTCGAGTCGCTGAGCGCCCCCCGCCTCGTCGAATACTGGGAAGAAGACCCCTGCGCCCCGGAGCCGAAGTACGACGAGATGCCCATGCCAATGAACGCAGCGCCCGCCGCCGATAGGGAGGAGAGCGGGCGCGACCGCTCGTACGGGGTCAAGGTCGAGGCGCGCTTCTCGGTCGGCGAGTACGACATCGTCATCTTGAGCGCCAAAGAGTCCGACGGGCTCGAGCGCTGGCTGCGCGACAACCGCTACAACATCCCCCGCGGCGCGTCCGAGGCGCTCGCGCCCTACATTCGCGAGCAGCAGAAGTTCTTCGTCGCCAAGGTGAACATCGCCAAGGTGCGGCTCGACGCCCGCGGCGCGGCCACGCTCTCGCCGCTGCGCTTCTCGTACGAGGCGCAAGACTTCCGGCTGCCCGTCAGGCTGGGCCTCATCAACGCGGCGGGCAAGCAAGACCTCATCGTCTACCTGCTCGGCCGCGAGCAGCGCTACGAGGTGGCCAATTACCCGAACGTGTTCATACCCACCAACCTCGAGGTGAGCGACGCGACGCGCCGCTCGTTCGGCCCCTTCTACGCCGCCCTCTTCGACGAGGCGGTGCGGCGGGGCGACGGCCGCGGCATCGTCACCGAGTACGCGTGGCAGGCGGGCTCGTGCGACCCCTGCCCCACCCCGCCGCTCGAGGCCGACGACCTCGCCACGCTCGGCGCCGACGTCCTCTACCCCCGGGCCGGGCGCGACGAAGACGAGGGCCCCGCCCTCGCCGCGCAGATGGTGCTCACGCGCCTGCACGCGCGCTACGACGGCGCGACCCTGCGCGACGATCTCGTGTTCGCCGCCGCCCCGCCCGTCGTCGGCGGCCGCGAGATCACGAGCGGGCCGAACGGGTCGCCCGAGCGCGGCGCCCGCCCCGACGCGACGAACAACTTTCAGGCCCGCTACATCATTCGCCACCCCTGGACGGGCCCCGTCACCTGCCAGAACCCCCGACGCGGGCGCTGGGGCGGCCCCCCCGGCGGCGCCCAACGCCCCGTCGAGCCCGCCCTCGGCCTCGCCTCGGCGCCCCGCGAAAACGTCGCCTACCTCTCGTTCTTGAAAGAGGGCGAGCCCGAGTTCTCCGTCCGCCCCGCCGGCATCACGCCCCCCGGCGGCGGCTGGGCCCGCCCCTTCCCCGCGCGCAGCGGCTGCGCCTGCCGCGTCGCCGGCCCGCGAGGCGACGCCCTCGACGCGCTCGCCCCCGCGGCCCTCGCGGCCGCCGCCATCGCGCTGCGCAGGCGCGCGGTGCGGCGTCGGGGGGCCCTCTGACGTCGCCGAGACTGCCCCCGACGCGAGCGCGGGCGCCGGGGGCTCCGTGGTCGCCCCTATTTCTCACCCTCGCCCTCTC
Source organism: Polyangiaceae bacterium (assembly GCA_035762175.1). GTDB lineage: Bacteria > Myxococcota_A > Polyangia > Polyangiales > Polyangiaceae > DASTPP01. The sequence goes on from DASTPP010000374.1 coordinate 43,530, forward strand.
GCTCGCCGCCCTCGCCGCCTGCCGCCCCGACGCGCGCCCCCGCGCCGGCGCCCGCCCCGACGCGGCCTCGGCCCCCACGCCCCCGCCCCCCCGCAACGACTCGCCCTTCGCCCCCTCGCCCCTGCGCCTCGCCAAGGGCTCGGACCCGCCCGAACTCGCCTCGCTCGCCGACCCCGCCCTCTGCGAGGCCTGCCACGCCGACGTCGTCGCCCAGTGGCAGGGCTCGGCCCACCGCGCTTCGTCGTTCAGCAACCGCTTTTACGCGGCCGCGGTCGAGCTGACGCGCTCCGACCGCGGGGCGCGGGCGACGCGCTGGTGTGCCGGCTGCCACGACCCCTCGCTCTTGCTCGACGCCCGGCCCGACCCCGCCGGAGGCCTCGCCACCGCGCTCGAATCGTCCGACGTCGCCCTCCACCCGCGCGCGGGCGACGGCATCGGCTGCCTCGTCTGCCACCAGACCGCCGCGGGCAGCCGCCTCGGCAACGGGGGCTACCAGCTCGCGCCGCACGCCTTCCGCCCGCCCGCGCTCGATGACCCCCGCTCGGTCGACGCGCACAAGGCGGCGATGCGCCCTCCGGCGCTCGGGGGCGCCGAGTTCTGCGCGAGCTGCCACAAGGTGTCGATCCCCGCGGAGGTGAACGGCAAGCGCTGGTACCGCGGGCAGAACGACTTCGACGCCTGGGAGCAAGGCCCCTTCGCTCCCGGCGGGCGCGCGAGCGCCGGGCCCGTCTACGACCCCGACGTCGCCGCGACCTCGTGCCGGGGCTGCCACATGCCGCCCGAGCTCGCGACGCGCGGCGACCTCTCGGCCAAGCCCTTCGCGGGCGCGTCGCCGACCACACGCGCGTCGCCGACCGCGGGCGCGTCGCCGACCGCGGGCGCGGCGAAGGGCGCCCGCGCCGTCGCGTCCCACCGGTTTCTCGGCGGCAACACCGCCCTGCCCGCCCTCGCGGGCGACGCCGGCATGGTCGCCCGCGAGGCCGACTTCTTGCGCGGCGCCGTGCGCGTCGACCTCGTCGCCCTGCGCCGGGGCGGGCCGCGGGGCCCCGCCTCTCCCGCCGAATCGACGCCGCTCGCGGCCGGCGAGCGCGTCGCCCTCGACCTCGTCGTCGAGAACCTGCGCACCGGACACCGCTTCCCCGGCGGCACCGCCGACTCGAACCAGGTCTGGCTCTCGCTCACGCTGCGCGACGCCCGCGGCCGCGTCGTCGCCGAGAGCGGCGCGCTCGACCCGTCGGGAGAGCTCGACCCCGACGCGCACCGCTTCGGCGTGCTGCAGCTCGATCGCGAGGGCGCTCCCGCCCTCCGCCGCGACGCCCACCGCTTCGCCGCCATCGGCTGGGACACGACCCTCGCCCCCCGCGACGCCCGCGTCGTCCGCTACGTCGTCCGCCTGCCGCCCTGGGCCGAGGCGCCGCTGCGCGCCGAGGCGCGCGTCCTGCACCGCAAGTTCAGCGCCGCCTACGCCGCCTTCGCCTGCCGGACCCGCGCCTCGACCGCGCCCCCGCCCCCCACGTGCCCCACGCCGCCCCTGACCGAGATCGCCCGCGACGAGCTCACCCTCGGCGGCGGCGACGGCGCCCGCCATAGCTCGCCCGCCCCGCCGCCCCGCTGGCGCCGCTCGCTCGCTTACGCCCGCGGCCTCCTGCAAGCGGTACAAGAAGACGTCGGCGAGGCCGCCGCCCCCGTCGACGAGGTGCTGACGCTCGCCCCGGGCCGCGCCGAGGGGCACGTCGAACGCGCGCGCCTCGCCATCCGCCGCGGGCGCACCGCCGACGCGCTCGCCGCCCTCGACGAGGCCGCGCGCCTCGACCCCCAAACGCCCTGCGTGCCCTTCCTGCGCGGCGTCGCCTTCGCCGAGATCTACCGGCTGGGCGACGCGGTCGACCCTCTGCGCCGCGCCGCGACGCTCTCGCCGCGGCACCTGCCGAGCAGCGAGCTCTTGGCCGAAGCGCTCGAGCTGCGCCACGATCCGGCCGGCGCCCTCGACGTGCTGCGCTCGGCCCTCGGCACCGACCCCGAGGGCGCGCAGCTCTACCACCTCGCCGCGCTCGCCTACGACGAGCTCGGCCGCCCCGCCGACGCCTCGGTCGCGCGTGACGCCTACGACGCCTACCGGCGCGACGACGACGCGCCCCGGCTGCGCGCCCGCTGCAAGGCCTCGGTGCCCGGCTGCGCCCGCGAGTCGAACCCGCTGCACGCCCACGAGCTAACGGCGCGGGCGGCGCCCGGGGCTCGCTGAAGCGAGCCATTGGCCGGGCGGCCGGCCAACGTCGCCCGGCGTCGAGCGAGCCGCCCGCCGGACGGCCGGTCGACATCGCCCGCCACCTAGCGAGCTTCGGGGTCGGGCCGCCATCGCCGCCTCGAGCCGAACGACTTGGTAGGCCTGCCGGCGCAAGAGGGCCCGCTCGACCGCCAGCTCATCGGCGCCCCCCTGCCCCACCTTCCTCACGGCGTCGCGGCCCGCACCGGCGCCCTCGCCGGCGACGCACGACGCCTGCCGGGCCTCACCGCGTGCCGGTCGCCGCGCCGCCTTCGCCGCCCCCGCCCGGCTCGCCCTCGCCCGAGCCGCCGTCGCCCGGCCCTCCCTCGCCTGGCTCGCCCTCGCCCGGCTCGTCCTTCGGGGGGGAGCGGCGGCGCTTGGCCGCGAAGAGCGAAGGCACGAGCAAGTCGGCGTCGCCCTCGCGCCAGCGCAAGAAGGTCACCGCCCGCCGCCCCTCGTCGTACGACCGCACCACGAGCCGGAAGGCCCGCGCCCGATCGTCTTCGTAGCGGCTCGGCAGGCCCTCGCCGTCGGTGCCCACCATGCGCCGGCCGAGCGCGGCGAGGAGCTGCAAGCCGAGCTCGGCGGCCCGATCGATCTCGGCCCGCGTCACGGGCACGTTCGAGAAGAGCGCGTCGCCCCCCGACCGGAAGAGCTGCGAGAGCGCCGTCAGATCGTTGGCCGTGTCGAGCTGCCCCGCGCCCGCGCGAATCGACGCGACCCGCTGGGCGTCGACCAGGTCGTAGGCCGCCAAGGTCTCGGCCGACGTCAAGAGGCGCGCGCGCAGCGGCATCGCCTCGCCCATCAGGGCGTTGATGGCCGCCTTGCCCCCGCCGGCGTGCATCACGATGACGCCGACATAATAGAGCGCGAGGGCGTAGTCGCGCAGCTTGCCGAGGAGCGGGTGGTCGATGTGAGGCAACCCCTTGATGTCCTCGCCCATCGCCTCGATGACGGGCAGGGCGCCGAACACCGTGGCGGCGGCGGTCGTCACGTTGGCCGTGATGCGCCCCACGGCCTCGGCCGGCATGGCGTCGAGGTCGGGGCGCACCCGCTCGTAGGCCCCCGCGGCCTCGTCGGGCGACACCGCGAAAACAACGGGAGAGACAAAGCGAAAATACGGACGGACCATGATCAGAAAACCTCCTTCTGTTGGTCCTCTCGGCCACCCGTCTGCCCAGTTGCTGGGTTTCGTCGATTTTTTTCGCCGCCCCCTTTTTTTCCCTCGCCCCTTCGCCCTCACCCCCCCTTTTCGGGCCCGCTCCCCTCGCCATCTCGCTCGGGCCCCCTCGCCACCGACGTGACGGCCTTCGCCTCGGCGAGCACGTTTCCGCCCCGAACCTGGCCCACGTCACGGTTCGACCGTTGTGACCCCGACCTGAGCTCCGACAACCGTCGGACCGTTGTGCTGCGGTCGCCGCCGCCCTCGGTCGAACGGTCCGACCGTTGCTTTGGGGCCCAAAGCGAGTCCGATCGCAAGGCAGAGCCCCATCTTCCTAACGGCAGCCGTCTCCGGGCGAACGGTCCAACGGTTCCCGAAGCCCGTTTCCGACTCGCAGCAACGGTCCGACCGTTCGACCGAGGGCGGCGGGGCTCTCCGGGCAACGGTCCGACCGTTCGACCGAGGGCGCCGGGGCCCTTCGGGCAACGGTCCGACCGTTCGACCGAGGGCGGCGGCGACCGCAGCACAGCGGTCCGACCGTTGGACCGAGGGCGTCGGCGACCTCGGGACAGCGATCGAACGGCGCTCGAAAGCCGGCGGGGGGCTCGGGCGATAGAGCGGAAAGAGCCGTCACCCCCCTGGCCCCCTTGCGCTGGGGAGTAGGGGGGAGAAGGGCGGGCGGCGCCTTCGGACCCACTCGAGGGGGGGAAGAAAGGCGGGTGGCGGCGCCTCGGGGCTTCGTTCCGTGTCGTCTTCCGACTCGCTCGCTCGCCTAAAGGAACAGGGGGTCGAGCGCACCGAGCAGTCGGCGAGTCGCCGAGGGCCGGCAAAGCACACCGATGACGGCAGGCAACGCCTTCGGGAGGCGACGATGACGAACGTAAGCGCGACGCCTCCCCCGCTTCTTCTTCGTCAGCTCGGTCGCAAGCCGGTGCTCTGGGTCGGCGCCGGCCTGAGCCGTCAGGCCGCCCCGCCCTTGCCCACGCTCGCCGAGCTTGCCATGGGCCTTCGCGACGACCCCGCGATCGGCTGGGGCGACATGCCCGACGACGTCGACCCCTACGTCGTCTTCGACCGGTGCCTGACCGAGGGCATCGCCCAGCCCAGCGAGTTGCACGACTATCTCGAGAACAAGCTGCGTCCAGAGAAGCGTGACCCGCAGCCGGGGGCGCTGCACCGGCACCTGGCCGAGCTGGCGTACGCGGGCGCCTTCCCCTTCGTCGTCGACCCGAGCTACGATTTGCTCTTGCGTCGCGCGATGCAAGAGCTCGGCGCCCCGCACACGCACAGCGTGCTCGCGCAGAACCTCGCCCGCCCCGGCGCGGGCACCTGGTACCTGTCGATTCACGGCGACCTGAACGACTGGCCGAAGGTCGTGTTGACCCGCGAGAGCCACCGCCGCTTCGAGGAGCGCTACCGCTGCTTGCGCGCGCTGTTCGAACTGCTCTTGCTCAAGCACCCCGTGACGGCACGCGCCAGCACGCCCGCGCTCGGGCGCGACGGCGAGGCCAGCGAGATCAAGGCGCAGGTCGTCGCGCTCTTGCCGACGCTACCCGAAGGCCACTGGGCTCGCATCCGGGCCGAGCGCCGCTTCGGCCTTCGCGCGTAGGCCGCGGGCCGCCGACCTGGCCCGAGCGCTCGTGGTCAACGAGCGGCGGATCGCGAACGATACGACGGCGCTGCGGCTCGGGACGACGTGACTTGGGTGCTCACGAAGCCCGCCCCAATGCCCCCGGAGACTGAGCGACTCGACGGCGCCGGCCTCAGCGCTCGCCGCGGCGGGGCCAGCGCCGGTCTTGCCGTAGCGCCTGGCAGAGCGCCTCGAGCTCGTCGACCCCCATCGCCTCGAGCCGGGCGCGCCGAGCGGGCGGCAGGGCGATGCCGAGCACGTCGCAGAGCGCGGCCACTGCCTGCCGCAGGCCCTCGGCCTTGCCCTCGGCCTTGCCCTCGGCCTTGCCCTTGCGAAGCAGCCGACGCTCCCACTGCTCTACCCAGCGGTCGGTGTTCATGATCAACTCCTGGTCGGCCTCCGAGGGGTTCGGCTCTCGCTTCGCCTCCTTGCTCCATCGTACCACACGCCGCCAGGTCGCGCCCTGCAGCGGGTGCTCGTCGGGCAGGCCGGCGAGCTCCTCGAGCGCGCGCCGCTGCACCTCGCCCCGCCCGAGCAGGCGCAGCCACAGCGTCTCGGGGGTCTCGGGCAGCTCGGCCAACACGACCAGCGTCAGCCCCAGCTCGTCGGGCAGGCCGAAGCAGCCTGGGGCATAGTCCGCGCGTGGTCGCGCCCCGAAGCCGCCGAGCAGGCCTTCCGGCAGGGTCGGCGTCAGCACCCAGAGATGCGGCAGGGGCACCGCCGCGGGGCTCTGGCCCCGGCGACGGGCGCGGCGGCGCAGCTCGTCGTGCAGCTCGATCAGCTTGACGAGCGCGGCGCGTAGTTCGGCGGCGGTGCAGGGGTTGCGGAAGGCCTCGAACGCCGCGAGCCCCCGGCCCATGCGGCCCAGGAGCCCGAGCTCACGGCGGCGGGCGTCGGCCTGGGGGCCGCGCTGGCGGGCGTCGAGGACGACGTCGATTTGCCGCTCCTCGCCGTGGACGCGGAGGGAGGCCGTGACGGAGCCGAGCGGCTCGCACCAGAGCGTGAGCAGGTCTTTGCTCATCGAGTCGTGGCGGCGGCGGGGCACGGCGAAGGCCGCAGTACGATGGGTGCGCCCCTTGGGCCAACTGATGGGCGCCCCGCGACTCGCCTACTCGTCGGCGAGGGTTTCGCCCGGGTGCCGCGTCGTCGTGAAGGCCGCGGGCAGGGCGACCTCGAGCAGCTCGAGCGCGCCGGCGCCGGGCTCGAGCGCGTGGCGCCGGCCGGGGGGGACGACGAAGCAGTCGCCCGGGCCGAGCTCGTAAGTGCCTTCGCCCTCGCAGCGCAACGTCAGGGCGCCCTCGAGCACGAAGTGAAGCAAGAACTCGGCGTCGTGGCTCAGCGCCTCGCGGGTCGGCTCGCCGCGGCGGCGGGCGACGCGGACGCCGGCGAGGCCGCCCGTCGCCGCGGCGATGCCGGTGTCGCGGCACTCGAAGCCCCCGAGGCGGAAGGGCTGCCACGAGGCGTCGGCGGCGACGTGGCGCACGAAGCGCTGTCCGCCGAAGTCGCGCGAGGGGCGCCGCGCGGCCGTGGGCAGCTCGGTCGCGGGGTCGGCGAAGGTCTCGTGCTCGGCCGGGCAGCCGACCTCGATGACCTCGTGGCCCGGCGAGCACTCGAGCACACGATGCCGTATCTCGGGCGGCTGCAGCACGCAGTCGCCGGGGCGCAGCACGAAGGGCTCGCCTTGGTCTTCGTAGACCAGGCGCGACCAGCCCCGGTAACCATAGATCATCTGAAAGCGCACCTTGTGAAAGTGCACGTAGTCGGGCACCGGCCCCCCCGTCGGGATGCGAATATGCGACGCGATGAAGCGCCCGCCTTGCCGGTCGGGCACGAGATCGCGGTACCGCATCGTGGCGCGCCCGACCTGCCACGACGCGCCGTCGGCCGCCCGGCTCACCACGAACGAGGGCCGCGCGTCCGGCACCGAGAGGGGCGGGTCGGCGGGGGCGAGCTCGACGAGGGTGCCGTTCGGCGCGCGCAACGGCGCCCCCGCGGGCGCGGCGCCGCGGCAGAGCAGGCGCAGGCGGCCGGGGTCGCCCGAGGCGCCGCGCTCGAGGCGCAGGCGCAGGCCGTGGCCCGCGAGCACCGCGACGCGGGGGCCGTCGGCGGGAAAGATGGCGCGGACGCGGAAGCCTAGCCGCTCGGTGAAGAAGGCGAGCGTTTCATCGAGCTCGGCGCAGGGCAGGACGACCTCGGCCGCCTGCACGTCGAGGGGGTCGGGCGGGCTCATCGGCCGGCACTTTAGCGCGGCCTCCCGCCGCCCGCGCGCTTCGGTCGCGAGAAGGCCCCCTGCCCCCGCCGGCCGCCGCGCCCTTGCTCGCCGGCAGGCCCTCGGCCGCCGCTGCGCCCTCGCTCGCCAGCAAGCCCTCGACCGCTGCCGCGCCCTCGATCGCGAGCATGCGTAGCTTGGTCGTCAGGCCGCCCTCGGACGAGAAGCCGCCGGGCCGGCCGCCGGCGGCGAGCACGCGGTGGCAGGGCACGACGATGGCGAAAGGGTTTCGGCCGAGGGCCTGGCCGACGGCGCGGGCGGCGCCGGGGGCGCCGGCGCGGGCGGCGAGCTCGCCGTACGAGATCGTTTCGCCGGGGGGGATCGCGCGGGCCGCTTCGTACACGAGTCGGTGGAAGGGCGGCACGCCGCCCAAATCGAGCGCGACGGCCGACAGATCGTTCGGCTCGCCGCGCAGGAGGCCGACGATGGCCGCGATGGCGCGCCGCACCTCGGGCGGGGGCGGGGCCTCTTCGCGAGCATTGGGGAAGCGCGCTCGCATGCGGGCGCGGGTCGCGAGCTCGGTCGCCTCGGGCAGCTGCACGCCGGCGACGCCGCCGGGCCCCCAGGCGATGGCGCAGAGGCCGATGGCGGTGTCGAAGAGCGTGAAGCCTTCCCTCGTCGTCATGGCACCGCCGGACGCTAGCACCCGGCCCCGCGGACCGGCTTGCAGAATCTTGCTCCCGCGCGCCCCGCGGGGAACCCAGGGAGCGCCGGCGCCAACCTCAAGGCGTCGGGCTCCGCCCGGGCCTTGCCCCGCCCCCCGCCCCCGGACACCCTAGTTCTGCCATGACCACCCTCGCCGTCGTCGCGGCGCTCGGGGCCGAGGGCCTCGAGGCGCTCTCGGCCCGCCTCTCGCTGCAGGTGCGGCGCCACCGCGAGCACCCCGAGCTCGCCCTGCTCAAGTACTCGATGATCGACTCGCCGATGGGCGACCCGGTGGTGCGCCAGTGCCGGGGCATCGTCGTCGACACGGCCGACGGGTTTCGGCCCGTGGCGTACCCCTTCGACAAGTTCTTCAACTACCACGAGGGGCAAGCGGCCAAGCTCGACTGGTCGACGGCGCGCGTCTTCGACAAGGCCGACGGCATTCTGTGCACGCTCTACGCGTACCGCGGGCGCTGGCACGTCGCGAGCGCCACGCTGCCCGACGCCTCGGGCGCCCTCCGGGGCGCCGGCCGCAGCGTCGCCGAGGCGTTCTGGGGCGTCTTCCGCGACCGCGGGTATGCCCTGCCCGAGCGCGAAGACCACTGCTTCATGTTCGAGCTCTGCCTGCCGAGCGACCCGGTCTTGGTGCGCCACGACGAGCCGAGGCTGCTCGCGCACGGCGCGCGCGACTTGCGCTCCTTCGAAGAGGTGGCCTACGAGCCCTTCGCCGAGCGGCACGGCTGGCAGTGCGTGGGGGCGCACCCGGTCGCGAGCCTCGACGAGGCGGTGCGGGCGGCCCGCGCGCTCGCCCCGACCTCGCGCGAGGGCTTCGTCGCCCGCGACGCGCGCTTTCAGCGGGTCAAGATCAAGTCGCCGGCCTTCGTGGCGCTGCACCACATGCGCGGCGCGACCAACCTGCGGCATTTGCTCGAGGTCGTGCGGACCAACGAGGGCGACGAGTTCCTCGCGTACTTTCCCGAGGCGCGGCCCGCCTGGCGGGCGGTGCGCGAGCGCTACGAGGCCCTCAAGGCCGAGGCCGAAGCGGCCCTCGAGAAGGGCGCCGGCCTCGACGATCGGGCCTTCGGCCTGGCGACCAAGCACCTGCCGTACGCCCCGATGCTCTTCGCCGTGCGCAAGGGGCGGGCGCCGTCGCTCGGCGAGCTGCTCGCCACCTGCTCGCTGCAGGCGCTCGAGAAGCACCTCGGGCTCGGCAAGCTCGCGCACGAGCTCGGCGTGCCCCTCGAGCCGGGCGCGCGCGGCCCGGTCGACGACGCCTGAACCGGGGCCCGCTCAGCCCCGCTCGCGCAGGCTCTCGAGCGGCTTGCCCGAGCGCACGCGGCGGCAGGGCACGTCGAAGAGCGTAGGGGCGGACGGGGTCGGTTTCGAGAGGGCCCCGCCCGCCCGGCCCTTCACTCCGAACGCGTGCCCCCCGCTTCGCCACCCGGGGCCGGCTCGCCCCCTTCGCCGCCCTCGCGCTTGGCCTCGTCGCCGCCCTCGCGCTTGGCCTCGTCGCTGCCCTCGGCGCCCTCGTGCCCGCGGGCGTCGCCCCCCTCGTCGTCGCCCTCGTCGCCCTCGTCGCCCTCGTCGCCCTCGTCGCCCTCGTCGGCCTCGCCCCAGTCGCCCTCGTCGCCCTCGTCGCCTTCGTCGCTCGCGGCGGCGATCTCGCCGGTCTCGCCCGCGTCGTCGGCGCCGGACGCGTCGCCCGCCTCGTCGGCCGGGGCCTTGGGCTTATGCTGCGGCTGCGCGGCGCGCGAGAGCAGCAGGTTCTGCACGCCGCGCACGCCCGCCATGCCCTCGACGATCTGCAGGGCGAGGCGCTTGCTGAACTTGTCGGGCACCGTACCCTCGAGCGTGACCTCGCCCTCGCGGACGCTGACCGTGATGTCGGCCGCGTCGAGATCGGCGTGCTCGGTCAGGCGGTCGCAGACGGCCTCGTGAATGCGCTCGTCGGTCTTCTGGTAGCCTTTGGGCCCGACGCCGGCGAAGCGGCCCCGGACGGCGGCGCCGGGCGTCGCCGCGGGCTTGTCGGCGGCGGGCGGCTGGGCGACCTCGGGGCCCGGGCGCCGCGCGTCGGCCTCGCTCGGCCGGCCGTAACCGCCCTGGTTGACGTTGCCGCGGGGGCGATCGAAGCGATCGCCGCGGTTGAAGTCGCCGCGGGGGCGATCGAAGCGATCGCCGCGGTTGAAGTCGGGGCGCGGGCGCTGAAAGCCTTCGCCCTGGCCGAAGTCGCGCCGCGGGCGGCCTTCGCGATCGCCGCGGTCGAAGCCGCCGCGGGGCCGGTCGTCGCGGTTGAAGTCGCCGCGGGGCCGGTCGTCGCGGTTGAAGGCCGGCCGGGGGCGGTCGTCGCGGTTGAAGGCGGGGCGGGGCCGGTCGTCGCGGTTGAAGCCGCCCTGGTTGAAGTCGCCGCGGGGGCGGTCGAAGCGGCCTTCGCGGTTGAAGTCGCCGCGGGGTCGGCCTTCGCCCTGGCGCTGGTCGAAGTCGCGCCGCGGCGGCCGGAAGCCCTCGTCGCGGTCGAAGCCGCCGGCCGGCCGGCCGTAGCCGCCGCCCCGGGGCGCGTCGGCGGGGCCGCCGTAGCCGCCGCTGCGGCCCTGCAGATCGCCGCGGTAGCCGGTGCGCGGCCGATCGAAGCCCTGGCGCTGCTCGTAGGGGGCGCCCTGAGGGCGCGGCGACCAGGGGCGCTTGTCGTACGAGCCCTGGCGCTCGCCCCAGGGGCGGTCGTCGCTGCGGGCGCCGAAGGGGCGCCCTTGCTCGCGGGCCGGGCGGTCGTCGCCGCGGTCGCGGGGGGCGTTGCGGCCTTCGTCGCGATCGCCCTCGCTCCAGTCTTCGTTGCGGTCGCCCCAGCGCGACCCTTCGGCGCGCTCGCCGCCGGGCTGCTCGTCGCCCTCGGGGCGGTCGCCCCAGGCGGCGCGCCGCTGGGCGCGGTGCTCGCCCCAGGGCCGGCCTTCGACGACGGGGACGTCGAAGCGCGGCCCGCGCGAGCGCGCCTCGCGCTTCACGACGGGGCCCCGGGGGCGGGACTCGGCGGGCCCCTCGGCGCCCGGTTGTGCGCCTGCTTCGCCCTTCGGGGTGCCCTTCTGGCCTTCGTCGTTGCTCATCGGTTGTCCTTTCTAGGGCGGCCGAGGGGGCCCCGGCCGCCGCGCCCCTCGCCGTTACCATAGTTCGTGGGGCCGGCGACGCCATTCGGCTCCCGCTCGAGCCGAAGCGTGGGCGGCGCCGCGCGGGGGCATGCTTTTTCGTACTCGGCGAAAGGCGCGGGCAGTAAAGTGCGAGATTGGTTGGGCTCAGCTTCGGGCCCGCCAACGCTCGGGGGCCCATGCGCACAAGCTCGTTCGTTCGTTCGACCCGCCCGGCCGCTGCGGGCGCGATCGGGGCCTCGCCCGTCGAGGGGGGCATCGACGCGACCAACGCGGCGCCCGATCTCGCGCCGCGCGAGGTGCCGACCTCCGGGCCGAGCTCGGCGGGCGACCTGCTGCCGGCGGTCGAGCGGGCGCGCCCGGCGGCCGAGCCCGAGCGGGCGCGTGCGGCGGCCGAGCCCGAGCGGGCGCGTGCGGCGGTCGAGCCCGAGCGGGCGCATCTGGCGGTCGAGCCCGAGCGCGCGTCCGACGAGGTGTTTACCCCGGCCCGGGCGACCGGGGGGCTCACGGCGGCGCCGGCCGAGGCGCTGCGGGCGCCCGAGGGCGTCGAGCCCGCCGAGCTCGAGCCGTCGTTCACGCCGCCCACGGCGAGGCCCGAGGGGCCCCCCAAGGCGCGGGCGCGCGAGGGGGCGGCGGCCGAGCGGCTCGGGCCGGGGCTCGGGCGGCGGGGCGGCGCGGGCCAAGCGCGCCCGTGGCCGGCCTTGCTCGGGCTCTTCGCCCAGCGCGCCCGCGACCTGATGCGGGCGCGAATGCGGCCCGAGGCCGCCTCGTCGCTCGCGCAGCGGGCGGCCGACGCCTTCGCCGACGTCTACGCCTTCGTCGTCGCGGCGGGGCTGAGCCTTTACCTCTTCGGCGAGCTCTACGTGCGGCACGCCCACCTCTATTTGCAGAGCCTGCCGGCGCCGCCGCCGGCGGGCGGCCTCTTCTCGGCCGAGGTCTTGGTCGCCTGCTCGCCCGCGGCGGTCGTCTGCGCCCTGCCGACCTTGCTCTCGTACTCGCTCATCGCCGCGGGCCAGCGCTCGCTCGAGACGCGGCTGAACTTCGACGTGCCCGGCGGCCCGAGCTCGCAGCGCGAGGCCGAGTGGGCGCCGGCCTACGTCGAGGCGCGGCTGCGCTGGCGCCACGAGGCCGCGCACGTCGTGCTCGCCCGCAAGCGCATCGCCCACCACGGCCGGCTCTACGGCCTGCTCGTGTCGCTCCTGCTCGGCCTCTGCGCCATGATCGCCGCCCCGCAGGTGCTCTTCGGCCGCCCGCCCTCGACCCAGCCCGAGAAGGTCGCGCTCGCCGTCGCGACGGCGCTGCTCATCAACTTCGCGCGCGACGTCGGCCGCATGGCCGTGCGCGCCGCCAACCGCGACGCCAGCAGCCGCATGCTCGCGTGGAACATCAAGCGCCTGATGATGACCGCGGTCGGCACGCTGCTGCTCAGCGGCCTCGCCTTCGCCGGCTCGCTGCCCGAGGCGCTGCAGGGCCCGGCCGGCTGGCTGCTCATCGGCGGGGCCATGGCCCTCTTCGCCGACCAGGTGATGGACGCCGTCGGCGACCGCTTCGCCGCCCTCTTCGGCGTCAAGCGCCCGCCGCAGGACGACGGCGAGAGCCTGCGGCGCCTCGACGGCATGGGCGAAGACGACCTCGAGCGCCTCGGCGAGGAGGGCATCGACTCGGCGCACGCGCTCGCGATGTGCTCGACCGCGAAGCTCTTCTTCAACACCCCCTACGCCCTGCAGCGCATCTGCGACTGGCAGGACCAGGCGCTGCTCGTCGTGCGGCTCGGCGAGCCGAAGGCGCGGCTCTTCCGCGAGCAGCTGCAGCTGCGCGGCGCCATCGACGCGCAGCGCCTCGCCGCCGACTTTCTGCGCCCCGGCCGCGTCGACGACAAGCAGCGCGAAGACCTCGTCAAGGTGCTCGGCTTCGCGTCCGAGCCGCAGGCGCGCATGGTGCTCGAGCGCCTGGCCTGCGACGACATGATCCGGCAGCTTGCCTGCTTCCGGAAGGCCCTGCCCTTCGACGTCGACGCGGGCGACGCGGCCGCGCCCCTCGCCGCGCCGGGCGGCGGGCGCTGAGGCGGCGCGCGGCCGCGCCCCGGGACGGCCCCTCAGCCGCCCTCGGCGAAGGGGCAGTTGACGTAGATCGGGGCCGAGAAGCCCTCGTCGACCGCGGCGCGCACGATCGCGCAGCGGCCCGGGGGCACCGGCACGACGGCCACCTCGCCCGACGCGGGCGCCGCCGCCGCCCGGCCGTCGACCAGCACGCGCAAGGTCTCGCCCGCCGCCCGCACCGCGACCGAGTCGCGCGCCCGCACGGCGCCGCCCACGCCCCGCCAGCCGCCCTCGTCGCCCCGCACCTGCAGCGAGCAGGCGCGGGGGTTGCGCACGCAGGTGCGCCCCGCGAGCACGGCGTCGCGCACGCCGCGCGCGGTCTTGCTCTCGGCGAGCACGAAGGTGGTCGCCCGCAGGTAGTAGCTGTGGCTGTCGCTGCCGCCGACGGGCGCCATGCGCTTCTGGCGGCGGGGTATCTCGCGGTCGAGCCGGGCGAGCGTCGCCTCGAGCGAGCGGTCTTCGTCGCCGAGCAGGAGGCGGTCGCGCAGGTGCGCGACGTTCAGGTTGAAGGCCTCGTAGGCCTGCGCCGCCCGGTCGACGGCGGCGATCTCGGGCGGCAGCGGCTCGGCCGAGGTGAAGGGGCGCCACGACAGGTCGTAGCCGGTGAACGAGAAGGGCGATCGGACGGGCTCGAGGAAGGGGTGGTTCACGGTCAGCACGCCGCCCGAGGCGACGTACTTCTCGAAGAAGCGCTCGGGGTGCTCGCTCGCCTCGCCGGGCGGGAGCGCCGCGAGCGTGCCCTCGAGATCGCCGAACGAGAGCCCGACGTGGCCGTAGAGCCCGTCGGTGTACTCGAAGCCCGGCACGAAGAGCACCGGCCCGGTGAACTCGCGCGCGAGCCGCTCGCGCAGGTAGGCGTGCGCCCCGAGCGCCCGCTCGCGCAGCGCGGGCTCTTGAAAGAAGCGGCGCCGGATGTGCGGCGTCAGCACCACGAAGTCGAGCCGCTCGCGCCGCGCGAGCTCGATCGTGTCGTCGAGCCCGCGCGAGACGTGGCCGTCCGAGTCGGGCGGGCTGACGTGGCAGTGGAAGTCGCCCGCGAGCAGGAGGTAGCGCGAGGGCGGCACCGCCGCGCGCAGCGCCGGGCCCGAGGGCGGCTGGTAGGCGCTGCCCATGGCGAGGTCCATCAGGGTCTTGTCGAGCGACTGGGCGCACCCCGCGGCCCCCGGCGAGAGCGCGAGGGCGGCGGCGGCCAAGAGGCCACGGTTGAGCACGAGCGCCAGAATGACACATCCGGGGATTCTGACCGCACCCTTCGCCGCCGCGGGGCCCGCGCCACGGGCGGGCAAGCGGGCCCGGCGCGGCCGCCCCGACGGGCTCGAGAGTTGCAACCCGTCCGGCCCGAGATCGCATGCCCGCCCCGGCCCTCACGCTCGTCCGCTTCCGCCCCACCCGGCCGCGCTACGAGCTGCCGCAGGCCCGCCTGCTCGACTGGCTCGCCGCCGCGCACGCCGAGGCGCAGGCCCGCCTCGAGGGGGCGCCGCCCGAAGCGCGCGGGCCGCTGGCCGAGCGGGTACGCAAGGTGCTCGGCCGCTGTGGCTGCCCGCCCGACAAGATCGCCGCGCGCGGCTTCATGCTGCCCGACTGCCTCACCACCCGCTGGGACGACAACGACTTCTTCGACGTCGCGCGGCGCCCCCGGGGCCCGGGCTCCGAAGAGCGCTCGCGCCGGTTCGACGCGCTCGCCTCCGCCTACTTCGAGGCCGAGTACGCGGGCGAGGCCGCCGCGCCGCGCGACCTCATTCACGTGACGTGCACGGGCTACGTCGCGCCGAGCGCGGCGCAGCGGCTGGTGGCCGCGCGCGGCTGGGGGGGCCGGACGCGGGTCACGCACGCCTACCACATGGGCTGCTACGCCTCGATCCCCGCGCTGCGGCTCGCCGCCGGCTGCTTCGCCACGGCCACGCCCGCGGCGCCGGCCGGCGCCGGGCGGGTCGACGTCGTGCACACCGAGCTCTGCTCGCTGCACTTCGACCCCTCGGCCCAGAGCGTCGAGCAGCTCGTGGTGCAGAGCCTCTTCGCCGACGGCATGATCCGCTACTCGGTCGAGCCGGGCGGGCGGGGCCCGGGGCTCGCGCTGCTCGCGACCCACGAGCGGGTCCTGCCCGACTCGGCCGGCGACATGGCCTGGATCGTGGGCGACCACGGCATGCGCATGACGCTCTCGCCGGCGGTGCCCGCGCGCGTCGCCGGGTCGCTGCGCGGCTTCGTCGCCGAGCTCCTCGCGCTCGGGGGCCGCGGCCTCGGCGAGCTGCCCGGGGCGGTCTGGGCGGTGCACCCCGGGGGGCCCAAGATCATCGACGGCGTGCGCGCGGCCCTCGAGCTCGACGAGGCGCAGGTGCGGGCGAGCCGCGAGGTCTTGCGCGCCTACGGCAACATGTCGTCGGCGACGCTGCCGCACGTCTGGGCCCGCGTCCTCGACGACCCGGCCGTCCGGCCCGGCACGCTCGTCGTCGGCCTCGCCTTCGGCCCCGGCCTCACGGTCTGCGGGTGCCTGCTCGAGAAGCGCTGATGCGCGCCCTCTTGCTCGCCCCGGCCGCGCTCCAGGCGCTCGCGATGGTCGTCGACGAGGCGTGGTTTCACCGCCGGCGGGGCCTGCCCCGCTGGGAGCGCGTCGGCCACCCGGTCGACACGGCGAGCGTCGCGCTCTGCTACGGCTGGCTGCTCGCGCGGAGCCCCGGCGACCCCGGCGCGCTCTCGGTCTACGCCGGGCTCGCCCTCGCCTCGTGCCTGCTCGTGACGAAGGACGAGTTCGTGCACGCCCGCCACTGCGCCCCGGGCGAGCACTGGCTGCACGCCGTGCTCTTCGTGCTGCACCCGATCGTCTTTCTGGCCTTCGGGGCGCACTGGCGGTCGGGCGGCGACCCGGCCATCATCGCGCTGCAGCTCGCGCTCACGCTCGCCTTCATGACCTACCAGATCGCCTACTGGAGCCTGCCTTGGAAGCGAACGCCCGCCCCGTGAACAACGCCATCTACTCCGAGCTCGGCGACCGGTGGTACGACGCGCACGACGACCCGGTGGCGCTCTTGCGCGCCGAGTCGCGCCACCGCAACCCCTGGGTCGCCCGGCGGGTCGAGCGGGCCTTCGGCGGCCGCCCGGTCGACGCCCTCGACGTCGGCTGCGGCGCGGGCTTTCTGTCGAACTACCTCGCCGCCCGCGGCCACCGCGTGAGCGGGCTCGACGCCTCGGCCGAGAGCCTCGAGGTCGCCCGCCGCCACGACCCCTCGCGCTCGGTCGACTACCGCCTCGGCGACGCGCTCGCCCTGCCCTACCCCGACGCGAGCTTCGACGTCGCCTGCGCGATGGACTTTCTCGAGCACGTCGAGCACCCCGCCCGCGCCGTCGCCGAGATCGCGCGCGTCTTGCGCCCCTCGGGCCTCTTCTTCTTTCACACCTTCAACCGCAACGCGCTCGCGTACCTCGTCATCATCAAGGCCGTCGAGTGGTTCGTGAAGAACACGCCGCGCGACATGCACGTCTTGCGCCTCTTTCTGCGCCCCGACGAGCTCGCCGCGATGTGCCGGGCGAGCGGCCTCGAGCCCCTCGAAGTCCTCGGCTCCCGGCCCCGCCTCGGCCCCGCCCTCCTGAAGCTCGCCGCGACGGGCGTCGTGCCCGACGACTTCGCCTTCACCTTCAGCCGCTCGACCCTGCTGGCCTACACCGGCGTCGCCCGCCGCGAAGCCGCCCGGCCCTGACCCCAGGCGGCGGGGCGCCCCCTCTCATCTTCATGAAGAGGTTGAAGTCGCCGACAATTACGCCGACGCTGCAAATCTTAGAGCCGTTCCCGGGTTGGTGGCGCCTGCCCTCCGGCACCCCAAACTCGCCCTCCCGGCTCAACCATGGGGTCCCCGCCGGCGGGCAGGCGCCACCAACCCGGGAACCGCTCTCGCCTTCTCGTCGGTCGAGGTAGGTCAGGGTGAACACGCTTGCCCTGGCGGTGTTCTCTGGCGATGGTCCGCCGGGCGCCTCGCGCGGCCCTAGACCGGCCCCAGGCGCCCGCCAGCCGCCCGCAGGCGGCCCCCCCGGCACCCCCGCCCCCCCTCGTTTTTGAAGGCATCCGCATGAAGCGTACGTTTCTCCTGGTCGGCCTCGGCGCGCTCACCCTCGCGTCGGCCGCGTGCGACCCCCCCGCCCCGCCGAAGCCGCCCTCCGCGGCGCAGCCGCCCCCGGCGGCCCCCCCGACTCCGGCCGCCGCCACAGCCGCCGAGGTGTCGAGCCCCCTGCTCGAGAAGTGGGCGGGGCCTTACGGCGGCGTGCCGCCCTTCGACCGGGTGAAGGTCGAGCAGTTCAAGCCGGCGCTCGAGGCCGCGATGGAGCGCAACCGGCGCGAGATCGCGGCCATCGCCGCCTCGGCCGAGGCGCCGACCTTCGAGAACACGATCGTGGCGCTCGAGGACGCGGGGCGCGCCTTCAACGACGTGCAGACGGTCTACGGCGTGTGGGCCTCGACGATGAGCTCGCCCGACTTTCAGGCGGTCGAGCGCGAGATGGCGCCCAAGCTCGCGGCGTTCGCGGACGAAATCACCCAGAACGAGGCGCTCTTCCGGCGCATCGAGGCCGTCTACGACGCGCCCGCGAAGGCGCGGCTCACGCCCGAGCAGCAGCGCCTCGTCTGGCTCACGTACACGAACTTCGTGCTGGCCGGCGCCAAGCTCGACGCGGCGGGCAAGCGGCGGGTCGGCGCGATCAACCAGCGGCTCGCCTCGCTCTACACCTCGTTCTCGCAGAACGTGCTCGGCGACGAAGAGCAGTACGCGGTCTTCCTCGAGGGCGAGGCGGACCTCGCGGGGCTGCCCGACTCGGTGCGCGCGGGCGCGGCCGCGGCGGCCGAGGCGCGCGGCCAGAAGGGCAAGTGGGCGATCGCCAACACGCGCTCGGCGATGGAGCCCTTCCTCAAGTATTCGTCGCGGCGCGATCTGCGCGAGAAGGTCTTTCGCAACTACGTCAACCGGGGCGACAACGGCGACGCGCGCGACAACAACAAGAACATCGGCGAGATCTTGGCGCTAAGGGCCGAGCGGGCGAAGCTCTTGGGCTTCGCGACGCACGCGCACTGGCGGCTCGTCAACTCGATGGCCAAGACGCCCGAGCGGGCGACGCAGCTGATGGAAGCGGTCTGGAAGCCGGCGGTGGCGCGCGTGCGCGAGGAGGTCGCCGACATGCAGGCGATCGCCGACCGCTCGCCCGACAAGGCCAAGATCGCCCCGTGGGACTACCGCTACTACGCCGAGAAGGTGCGCAAGGCGAAGTACGACCTCGACGAGAACGAGGTGAAGCCGTACTTGCAGCTCGAGAAGCTGCGCGAGGGCATGTTCTGGGTGGCCGGCGAGCTCTTCGGCTTCGAGTTCGTGCCGGCCGACGGCGTGCCGGTCTACCACCCCGACGTGCGCGTCTTCGAGGTCAAGGACCGGGCGAGCGGCCGGCACGTGGGGCTCTGGTACTTCGACCCCTACGCGCGCAAGGGCAAGCGCAGCGGGGCGTGGATGAACGCCTACCGCAGCCAGGAGCGCTTCCGGGGCGAGGTGACGACGCTCGTGTCGAACAACTCGAACTTCGTGAAGCCCAACCCGGGCGAGCCGGTGCTCATCAGCTGGGCGGACGCCGAGACGCTCTTTCACGAGTTCGGCCACGCGCTGCACGGCCTCAGCTCGAACGTGACGTACCCCTCGCTCTCGGGCACGAACGTGCCGCGCGACTACGTCGAGTTCCCCTCGCAGCTCTTGGAGCACTGGCTGCCGACGCCGGAGGTGCTCAACCGGTTCGCGCTGCACCACCAGACGGGCAAGCCGATACCGCCGGCGCTCGTGGCGAAGATCAAGCGGGCGGCGACGTTCAACCAGGGCTTCGGCACGGTCGAGTACCTGTCGTCGGCGCTCGTCGACATGAAGCTGCACTTGGCGGGCGACAAGCCGGTCGACGCCGACGCGTTCGAGCGCGACGCGCTCAAGCAGCTGGGCATGCCCGACGAGATCGTGATGCGGCACCGCACGCCGCAGTTCAACCACGTCTTCGCGGGCGACGGCTACTCGGCCGGCTACTACAGCTACCTCTGGTCGGACACGCTGACGGCCGACGCCTTCGAGGCCTTCACGCAGGCCAAGGGCCCCTACGACCCGAAGGTCGCGGGCAAGCTGCGCGAGCACGTCTTCGCGGCGGGCAACACGGTCGACCCGGCCGAGGGCTACCGGGCCTTCCGGGGCAAGGACCCGGGCGTCGACGCGCTGATGCGCAAGCGGGGCTTCCCGGCGGCGCGGGGCGGGGCGCCCGCCAAGAAGGCGGCGCCGTTAGCGGGGCGGGGCGGCGCCCGCGCGCGCCGGCGGCGTCAGGCGCCCGCGGCGCGCAGGCGCGCGGGCGCGGCCTCGCGGGGGCGGGCGGGGCGCGGCTCGGCGTGCGCGGCGAGGCGGCGCGAGGAGCGCGGCTCGGGCGAGGCCGAGTGCAGGGCGGCGCCGGCGAGGATGGCCTCGCAGAGCGTGGCGAAGTCGTAGCCGGCGGCGGCGGCGATGCGGGGCAGCAGGCTCGTCTCGGTCATGCCCGGCTGGGTGTTGACCTCGAGGATGTACTCGTTCTCGCCCTCGGTCACGAGCACGTCGACGCGCACGGCGCTGGTGCAGCCGAGGGCGCGGGCGGCGCGCTCGGCGAGGTTGAGCACGTTGCGCAGGCGCGTCGGCGGCAGGCGCGCGGGCAGGTGGTAGGCGGTCATGCCCGGGGTGTACTTGGCCTCGAAGTCGAAGAGGCCGGCCCTCGGCTCGACCTCGAGCGCGCCGAGGACGCGGCCGCCGAGCAGGGCGACGGTCACCTCGCGGCCGGCGACGTAGCGCTCGACGAGCGCGACGCGGTCGTAGCGGAAGGCCTCGCCGAGGGCGCGGCCGAGGCCGGCGAGGTCGTCGACCCGGCGCACGCCGAGGCTCGAGCCCTCGCCGCGCGGCTTGACGACGGCGGGGAAGCCGAACGAGCCGTGCAGCTCTTCGAGGTCGCCGGCGAGCTCGTCGGACGCGACCGCGTAGTAGGGCGGCGTCGGCACGTTGTGCAGCCGGAAGAGCTCCTTCGACTTGACCTTGTCCATCGCGAGCGCGCTCGCGAGCAGCGACGAGCCCGTGTAGGGCACGCCCATCAGCTCGCAGACGCCCTGCACGCAGCCGTCTTCGCCGTAGCGCCCGTGCAGCGCCAGGAAGGCGACGTCGACGCCGGCGCCGCCGATCAGCGACGACGCCTCGCGGGCGTCGTCGAGCACGAGGGGCACCGCGTCGTGGCCGCGCCCGCGCAGGGCGGCCACCACCGCCTCGCCCGAGCGCAGGCTCACCTCGCGCTCGCCCGACGTACCGCCCATCACCACGCCGATTCGTTGCATGTTGCCTTGACGCTCCATTCCGGTGACCACCCCGGTATCAAGCGCCGCGCGGGGGGTCAACAAAGTGACGGACGCGCCCCCGGCGGCTCAGGGCGGCCCCGCGATCGCCGCGAAAAGCGGCCCGGCGCGCGGGCGGCACCCCGCGCGCCGGGCGCGGCCTCAGAGCGGGCCGAAGGGGTGCACGAAGAGGCCGCTGCGCATCTTCGGCTCGAACCAGGTGCTCTTCGGCGGCATGAGCAGGCCGGCGTCGCTGACGGCGATGAGGTCGGAGACGCGGGTCGGGTAGAGCGCGAGGCCGAGCGAGAAGCCGCCCTCGCGCACGCGGCGCTCGAGCTCGGCGGGGCCGCGGATGCCGCCGACGAACTCGAGGTGCGGGTCGCGGCGCGGGTCGGCGACGCCGAAGACGGGCTCGAGCAGCTGCGACTGAACGAGCGAGCAGTCGAGCGAGGCGACGGGGTCGCGCGCGTCGAAGCCGCCCGGGCGCACGCGGGCCCTCCGCCAGCGGTCGCCGAGGAAGAAGCCGAACGAGCGGGGGGCGTCGGGCTCGGGCGCGGCGGCGTCTTCGACGTCGAAGCGGGCCGCGATCTCGCGCAGGAGCTCGGCGGGGCCGCGGCCGCGGCGGTCCTTGACCAGGCGGTTGTAGGCCATGATGTGCACCTCGTCGTCGGGCACGAGCACGGCCAGAAAGACGCCGTGGTCGCCGGGCTCGCCGGCGCGCTGCTGGTGCACGCGCGAGGCGGCGGCGCTGCGGTGGTGGCCGTCGGCGACGTAGAGGGCGGGCACTTTCTCGGCGAAGGCGCGCTCGAGGGCGGGGGCGACGGCGTCGGGCACGTCCCAGACGGTGTGGCGCACGCCCTCGGCCTCGAAGTCGTCGGCGGGGGCCGAGGCGAGCAGGGGCGCGAGCAGGGCCTTGACGTCGGGCTCGGCCCGGTAGGTAAGAAAGACGGGCTCGTCGTGGGCGCCGAGCGCGTCGATGTGGCGCGTGCGGTCGTCTTCTTTGTCGGGCTTCGTGTTCTCATGCTTCCGAATGACGCCCCGGTCGTACTCGTCGACCGACACGCAGGCCACGAGCCCCGCCTGGCGGCGGCCGCCGCGCTCTTGCGCGTAGAGCCAGTAGCGCGCGCCCGCGCTCGGCGCGAGGGCGCCGCGGCCCGCGAGCCGCTCGAGCGCGCGCCGGCCCTCGGCGTAGACCTGCGGGTCGTGCTCGTCGGTGCCCTGGGGCAGGCCGACCTCGGGGCGCGAGACGTAGAGAAAGCTGAGGTCGCTCTCGGCCGCGAGGGCGCGCGCCTCGCGCGTGTCGATGACGTCGTAGGGCGGGCAGGCGACGCGGGCGGCGAGGCCGGGGGCCGGGCGCAGCGCGCGGAAGGGTCGGACGGTGGCCACGGGGTGGCGATAGCAAAGGCGCGCCCGCGCCGGAAGGCGGCGCCGTGACCCGCCTGCGGGCCCGCGACGAGGCGCCCGAGCGGCCCGAGGGCGTCGAGGAGGGGTCGGTCGTCACCGTCTTCCGGGTCCCGCCCGAAATGGCCGGCATGCGGGTCGACCGCTTCTTGCACACCCAGCTCAAGCGCACGAGCCGCACCCGCGCCCGCGACATCGCCAAGATAAGCGCGCACGCGGCCGACGGGCGGCGCCTCCGCCCGGGCGACCGCGTGCGGGCCGAGCAGCGGGTGCTGCTCTGGCGCCCCCCCTGGGACGAAAACCCCGTGCCGACCGAGCTGCCGCTGCTCTACGAAGACGCGCACCTCTTCGCGGTCGACAAGCCGGCGGGCCTGCCCGTGCACCCGAGCGCGCGCTACTACCGCAACACCGTCGTCAAGGTGCTCGAGGCGGCCCGGCCGGGCGAGTTCTTGTCGCTCGCGCACCGCATCGACCGCGAGACCTCGGGCGTGCTCCTGCTCTCGCGCTCGCCCGGCGCCGACCGCGCCATCAAGAAAGCCTTCGAGGCGCGCGAGGGCTTCGAGAAGGCCTACCTCGCGCTCGTCTGGGGCGAGCCGCCCGAGCCCGCGCGCCGCATCGACCTGCCGCTCGAGCTCGACCCGACGGCCAAGACGAAGGTGCGCATGCGCGTCGCCCCCCCCGGCGAGGGGCTGAGCGCCGCGACGCGCGTGACGCTGCTTGAGACGCGCCGGCGCGAGGGGCGCGCCTACTCGCTGCTGCGCTGCGAGCTCGAGACCGGGCGCCAGCACCAGATCCGCGTGCACCTGGCCGCCACGGGCACGCCCATCGTCGGCGACAAGCTCTACGCCTTCGACGAGGGCTACTTCGCCCGCTCGATCGACGGGCTCGACACCGACGAAGACCGCGCCCGCCTCGAGCTGCCCCGCCACGCCCTGCACGCCGCGCGCCTCGCCTTCGACCACCCCTTCGGCGGCCACCGCGTCGCCATCGAGTCGCCGCTGCCGCCCGACCTCGCCGCCTTCTGGCAGGCGCTCGCGCCGGAGCCCGAGCCCTGATCCGGGCGGCGGTCGGGTTTGCGCGCCCCTCGGGCAGCCCTCCGGGCTCCGACCGCAGGGTACCCGCCCTCCGAGCGCGAACCCCCCGGGCGCCCGCAGGCCTCAGGGCACCTCGATGGCAAACGACGGCCCGGCCCAGCAGACCGCGCCGCTGCAGCCCTCGATCGGGGGGCGCAAGGCAAGGAGCTCGATCTCGCGCTGCGCTTCGATCACGGCCTCGCCGTCCGCACGCTGCACCGTCAGGGCGGCAGTATGCACGCCCTGCCACGAGCGCGAGCGGCCCCCGAGCCGCAGGCCCAGCACGAGCGTCGACGCTTCGTCGGGCCCCCCAATCGCGCGTGGCTCGGGCCGCTCGGGCCCCCCGATCGCGCGTGGCTCGGGCCGCTCGGGCCCCTCGGGGCCCCACACCTCGCACGAGCGCAGAGCCCCCCGGTAGCCGGCGCAGCCGCCGTCGGGCCTCAAGATCGCCTCGCCGCAGACCTCGTCGACGCACGCGCGCAGCGCGAGCGGGGCGCCCCCCGCCTCGCGCAGCAGCGACGAGAGCGGCGCCAGCCGGAACGACATCGAGCTCTCGCACTCGTCGATCGCCGCGCAGCTCGGCCCGCCCCCACAGCCGGCGGGCGCCGCGGCGAAGGCCGCGAGCAGGGCGGCAAGAGCGACGCCGCGGGGGGCTCGGGCGGGCGCGGCGTCGGGGGCCATCGGGTCGGGTTGGTCTAGCAGGCTCAGAGGCCCCGCGCGCGGTAGGTGTCGCGCCCGCCCATCACGGTGAGCACGATCTCGGCCTTCGCGATGCTCTCGGCGCCGGCCGAGAGGTCGGCCGAGGCGGCGACGAAGTCGGCGAGCTTGCCGGGCGCGAGCGTGCCCTTGCGGCCCTCGTCGAAGCTCGCGTAGGCCGCGTCGCGGGTGTAGTGGCGCAGCGCCGCCTCGGCCCCGATGCGCTGCTCGGGGTGCCAGCCGCCCGGCGGGTTGCCCTCGACGGTCGTGCGGGTCACGGCCGCGCGCAGGCCCCGCAGCACCTCGCACGAGAACACCGGCCAGTCGCTGCCGAAGGCCTGCACCGCGCCCGCGTCGTCGATCGACTTGAAGGCCATGGCGCGCGGCGCCCGCTCGGGGCCGAGGGCGGGCACGTACGCCTCGAAGTGGTTCTTGTCCGGGTAGATGAAGGTCGGCTGCGTGGACGCGACGACCCCCAGCGGCCCGAAGCGGGCGACGTCCTCGAAGCGCGGGGCCTCGACGTGCTCGACGCGGTGGCGCCGCGCCCGCGGGCCGTTCTCGCGGGCCGCCCGCTCGTAGGCGTTCAGCGCCATGTGGATCGCCCGGTCGCCGATGGCATGCAGAAAGATCTGGAAGCCCTCGCGGTCGTACAGCGACACCGCGCGGTCGAGCTCCTCGGGCGTCCAGTTGGCGAGGCCCCGGCCCCCGCCCGGGTAGGGGTCGAACATCGCCGCCGTTTGCGCCTCGACCACGCCGTCGACGAAGCCCTTGACCGCCCCGAAGCGAAACGTGTCCGACCGGTAGCGCGCGCGCAGGGCGCGGTAGCGCGCGAGGAGCTCGGGCCCGGGCTCTTTGGCCATCGCGAGGGCCGAGTACATGCGCACCGTGAGCGCGCCCTCGGCGATCAGCCGGTCGAAGATCGGCAGGTCGGCCTCGTCGAAGCCCGCGTTCTGCGCCGACGTCAGGCCGTACGAGGCCGCCAGATCGAGCCCCCGGCGGACGAGCCGGTACTTCGCCTCGGCGTCGGGCGGCGGCACGCGCCCGCTCACCAGGGCCTGCGCGGCCTCTTTGAAGACGCCGGTGGGCTCGCCGCCCTCGTCCTTGACGATGACGCCGTGCTCGGGGTCTCGGCTGAGCCGGCCGACGCCCGCCGCCCGCAGGGCCGCCGTGTTGGCCCAGCCCGTGTGCTCGTCGTAGCTGGTCATCCAGGCGGGCCGGTCGGGTACGGCGGCGTCGAGCAGCCGCCGGTGGGGCAGGCCGCCGGGGAAGGCGGCGTAGGCCCAGCCCCGCCCCACGACCCAGGGCGCCTCGGGGTTCGCCCGGGCAAACGCGGCGATTTTTCGCTGGATCTCTTCGACCGTGAAGGCGCCCGCGAGGTTGACCATGCCGAGCGTCAGGCTGCCGCCCACGAAGTGCAGGTGCGCGTCGTTGAAGCCCGGGTAGACGAAGAGGCCGCGCAGATCGACCACCTCGGCGCCCCGGCCGGCCCGGGCCCGGGCCTCGGCGTCCGTGCCGACGGCCGCGATGACGCCGCCCCGGACGGCCAGGGCCTCGGCGAAGGGCCGCCCGGGCTCGCCCGTCCAGACCCGCCCCCGCACGAAGACGCGCTCGGCCTCGCCCCCCCCGGGCGCGGGCGGCCGGGCGGCCGGGGCGCAGGCCCCCAGCCCCAGCGAGGCGAGAAAAGCCCGGCGCCTCACGCCCGCCGCCCCCGGGCGGCGCCCGCCCGACTCATGGTAACGTTGCTGGTTTTTGAATCCCGGAGCATCCCTGCACTCTAAGCTCAGGTGGGGCTAGATCTGACACGAGCCCCGAGTCTATGAACACGGTGGGAAATGCCGGAACCAGCGAGCGCCCTCCTTTTGATCGTCAACGACGACGCCCCGAGCCGTTACCTCCTCGCCCGCTACCTCCGCCAGGGCGGCTTCCGAGTGCTCGAGGCGAACGACGGGGCCGAGGCCCTCGAGGTGGTCGCGCGCGAGCGGCCCGACCTGGTCGTGCTCGACGTGCGCCTGCCCAACGTGTCGGGCTACGAGGTCGGGCGCCGGCTGCGCGCCGAGCCCGAGACGGCGGGCATCGGCATTCTTTACGTGTCCGCCTACTACCCCGTCGACGTCGTGAACGCCGAGGCCGGCGACGGCGACGCCTACATGGCGCAGCCGATCGATCAGACCGAGCTTCTCACGACCGTGCGGCTCGTGCTGAAGACGCGCCGGGGGTCGTAGCGGGGCCCCCGGCGGCGGCCGGCGCGCCCCGGGCCTCCGTTGCAGCTCACGATGCGGTCGTCGAGCGCGTCGCCTCCGTTGCAGCTCACGATGCGGTCGTCGAGCCCGTCGCCCTCGGACCCACCGCCTTCGAAGCAGCAGAGCGCCTCGACGCTCTCGCCGTTGGGGCCTCGGGCCCGAGCCCATCTTGACCTACCTTACTCACCCCTGCCGCGCGTGAACGGGCCGCGGCGCCCCCGCCGCGGGCCCCGAGCGCGCCGGAAAGGGCCCCGGGGAACGCAGCGCGTGCAAGGCCGGTCGCCGCGTCGTACCCTGGGTGGCGCCCGCGGTGCCCCGGCGCGGGGCGCCGCCCCGACCACCGCGAACCCCGCCCCCGAGCCCGTGTCCACCCCGCGACCCCCCACCTCGACCTCGACCTCCCCCTTGCTCGCGGCGGCCACGGCGTTCGACGCCGAGCTCGCCCGCTACGAGGGCCTCGCCCTCTCGCTCCTGCGCGTCGAGCTCAACTCGGCCAAGGCGCTCGACCGCGCGGTGGGCGCGCTCGAGCAGGTCGCCGCGAGCGAGGCCGAGCTCGCCTTGCGCGCGCAGCGGCTGCTCGAAGCGATGGGCGAGGCGCGCGACGGCCAGCAGGCGCGCGCCGCGGCGGTGCACCAGCGGGCGACCGAGGTGCAGAGCCGCAAGGCCCTCTTCGAGAAGCTCGCCGAGGGCCAGTCGCTGCTCGGCACGAGCGCGGCGCACATCATGACCCTGAGCGAAGAGCTGCTGCGCCGGCACCGGGCCCCGGGCGGCAACGGGGCCGGTAACGGCGCGAGCAACGGCGCGGCCGACGCCTCGCTCGTCGGCGCGCTCGGCGAGCTCATCGAGCGCATGGAGGCGCTCGTCACCGGCGCCGAAGAGCTCGTCGGGGCGTCGAAGGCGGCGGGCTTCGACGACGTGACGCGCCACCTCGAGAGCATCCGGCAGAAGCTGCTCGCCGCCCGCAACCGCCTGCGCCTGGTCGGCGCCCGGCTCGGCGTCGGCCCCGACGACGAGGGCGAGGGCGGGCCGCCGCCCCGGCTCGCCTGAGCGGCGGCGCGGGGGCGCCCCGGCGATCCACGGGCGGCGCTTTGTGGGGCCGACGCGTGCAATTTTCGGCGCCCGTTGGGCGCTTCGCCGCGCACCTTTCCGGCTATCGCGCCCGGTGAAGTCCGCGGGTCGCACCTTTCCGAATACCCCGCCCGCGCCCGCGGCGCGGCGGCGTTCGACCTTCGCGACCGCGACGCCCGCCGTGGCGGCGCGGTCTTCGCGGTCGCCCTGGGGCGCCTGGACGCCCACGTGGGCACCAAGGTAAGGGTCATGCTTTTGGTTCTTGATAGCTAATTTAGGAAATTGATTGTCATGATAAGCCTGCCATGACGTAAATCCAGCGGGGCCGAACTCGTCCCGTGAGGAGGTCCGTCTCATGGGCGTTCTTCGTTCGATGCCGGCCGCGCCTCGCGCGCCCGGCGCGCCTCGGGGCCGCGGCGGCAGCCGGCCGGCGCCCGGCGCCGCGGCGGGGGGCGGGTTTCGATGACGAGGGCCTCG
The DNA here is from genome assembly GCA_035762175.1 of Polyangiaceae bacterium. Classification (GTDB taxonomy): domain Bacteria; phylum Myxococcota_A; class Polyangia; order Polyangiales; family Polyangiaceae; genus DASTPP01. Next base: position 71,032 of record DASTPP010000374.1, read on the forward strand.
CCCTCGGTGACGACGCGCACGCGCCTGGCCGAGGCGCGGCAAGCGGCGCTCTCCGCGCTGGAGCCCGCGTCGCAGGCGCTGCGGCGCGCGGTGCACGTCCTCGGCCGCCTGCGCAGGCGGGACGAGCGGCGCGAGCGCGATCGGGACGGGACGCGGGCTCGGGCGTACGCCGAGGCGCAAGCGTCCATCGCGCGTTGGGGCGGCGAGGGCGACGAAGACGAGGGCCCGAAGAGCGAGCGGCGCTGAGCGACCACGCCCCGGGCGGCGCGGCGGGCTCGGCCGGGCGCGCCGGTCGCTGCCAGCGAGGGCGTAGCCGCGCGCCGTCGCCCGCGTCGCCCAGGTCGGCGAGCGAGCGCTCGAGCGGCGCTTCGACCTGGCGGGCGGGGTCGACCGGCTCAGCCGATGCCGCGCGGCACCTTGGCGAGGTCGACCTGCTCGAGGGCGTAGCGAATGAGCGCGCTACGGTTCGCCTTGGTCAGGCCGCGGGCCTTGAGCGCTTCGACCATCTGGTCGAGACGCTCGAGGTCTTCGTTGTAGAGCGAGATGCAGATGACCTTGTAGTGGTCGGGCCGGGGCGCCGCGCCTTGGCGGGCGCGGCGCGCGGGCGCGGGCGCGTAGAACGAACCCGAGAGCACCCCCTCGACCTCGTCGGGGTCGAGGACCGTGCGGGGCGCGCCGAACTGGTCGCTTTCACTCATGATTGAACACCTCGCGGGAAAAGTTGGCCCCGCCGCCCGGAGGCGACCCGGGGCGGCGGGCGGGGCACGACGGCCGCCGCGCGCTCACGCGCTCACCACGTTGCCGACCGAGCCCGAAGCCGCCGCGGCCCGGGAGCCGAGCACGGTGTCGACGAGGCTCGCGTAGTCTTCGGCCGCCGGCGACCCGGCGGCGTACTCGAAAATGGTCTGCCCCTGCGCCGGGGCCTCCTTGACCTTGATGGCCTGCCGGACGGGGCGCAGACAACGATCGCCGAAGTGCTTTTTGAGCGTATCGACGGCCTCGTTGCAAATTTTCGCCCGGGCATCGAAGAAGGTCGGCAAAACGCCCCAGATGCGGACCGGGTGGTGCAAGAGCTGGTTGACGTTCTTGACCGTCTTGATGACCTGCCGCACGCCGACGAGCGACAGGTAGTCGCACGCGACCGGCACGAGCACGCTGTCGACCAGGCAAAGTGCGTTCTGGTTGAGCAGCGACAGGCTCGGCGAGCAGTCGACGATGACGTAGTCGTAGCCCTCGAGCGCGGGGGCGAGCCTCGCGGCGAGCACCCGGTCGCGGTTCTGCCGGCCGGCCAGGTACAGCTCGGCGGCCGCGAGCGTCTCGTTCGAAGGCAGGAGGTCGAGCCCCGGGCGCACCGTGGTGATGGCGTCGCCCGCCGCGAGCCCCATCACGAGCACGTGGTAGAGCGAGCGCTCGGCCTGCACGCCGAGCGAGACGGCCACGTTGCCCTGCGCGTCGGCGTCGACGAGCAAGACGCGCTTGCCCCGCAGTGCGAGCCCCGCCGCGAGGCTCACCGAGGTGGTCGTCTTGCCGGTGCCGCCCTTGTGGTTGAACACCGCGACGAGGCGCGGCGACGAGGGCGCCGCCGGCGCCGCGGAGGGCCGGGACGCGTTCGCGGGGCCGACGCCCCGCAGCGGCGCGGCCGGCGACGCCGAGGCGCGCGCCCCCTCGGCCGGCGCGCGGACGGGCGGGGCCGCCGGCGAGGACGCCGGGCCCGACGCCCGCGCCGGCGGGGGCTGCGGCGAGGCGGCCGGCAGGCGCGTCGAGGCCCCCTCGGCCGGGGCGCGAACCGAAGGCGGCGCGGGCGACGCCGAGGCGCGCGGGGCCGGCGCCTCGCTCGCCGCCGGGCCCTGGGCCGACGCGGGCTCGGCGACCGGGCTGCGGCCCGAGACCGGCTCGGCGACCGGGCTGCGGCCCGAGACGGGCTCGGCGACCAGGCTGCGGCCCGAAACCGGCTCGGCGACCGGACTGAGGCCCGAAACCGGCTCGGCGACCGGGATCCGACCCGACGCCGGCTCGGCCGCGGCCGGGCCCCGGACGGGCGGCGGCGCGGGCGAGCCACGGCCGGCCGCGCCCGCCGCCGGCGCGCGCACCGAAGGCGGCAGCGGCGACGCGCCGACCGGCCGCGCCAGCGGCGGCGGCGGCGACGCCTGGCCGACCCGCACCGGCGGCGGCTGGGGCGAGGCGCCTGCCGGACGCACCAGCGGCGGCGGCGGCGACGCGACCGCGCCCGGGCGCGCCAGCGGGGGTTGCGGCGACGCGCCCACGCCCGACCGCACCGAGGGCGGCAGCGGCGACGCCCCGGGCCGCACCGAGGGCGGCAAGGGCGACGCACCCGACGCCGGCCGCACCGAAGGGGGCAGCGGCGACGTCGCCCCCCCGCGCGAGAGGGGCGGCAGCGGCGGCGCGGCCAGCCCCGCGCGCGCCATCGCCTGGGGCGAGGGCGCGCCGGCCCGCGCGGCCGGAGGCGGCGGCGAGGCGGCGAGCTCGGGCCGGCTCGGCGACGGCGGCGGCAAGGTCGGCGCGACCGCGCGCGGCGGGTGGGGCGAGGCGACGCCGGGGCGGGGCGTCGGGGTCGCGGAAGGCGCCTCGAAGCGCGCCGCGTACGGCGGGCTCGTGCCCAGCGCCGGCGTCACCGCGAGGTCGGACGCGGGCGACGCGGGCGCGGCCTCCGACCCTTCGGCGGGCCCGGCCGAGGCCTCGATCAGCAGGCGCGCCGGCACCTCGCCCGACTGCTCGGCCGAGCAGCGCGCCGCGAGCTCGCCGAGGCGCAGGCCCTTCGCCTCGGCCACGAGCTGCGTGCGGCAGGCCATCGAGCAGGCGTAGCGGCGCTGCCCGCGCACGTGCAGCACCTGCGAGACCAGCTCGACCCGGAAGCGCGTCGCGCACGCGTCGCAGGTCGCCGTGCCGTCGTCGCCCGAGCGCCGCTGGCTCTGCTCGAGGCAACCCTGCGAGCAGTAAAACGCGAAGCCGCCCTGCCGCTCCTCCATCTGGTAGCGGAACTGCACGTCGAAGTGTTGGCCACAGACGCTGCAAGCTTCGCGCATGGAACTCATGCCGGGTCTCCTGTGCCGGCGGCGCCGGCCTCGGAACGGGCGGACAGGGGCTCCCTGCCCCCACAAGCTTTGCCCACAAAGCGAGAGGGGGGGCCAACTTTTTGTGCGACGCCCCGGACGCCCGATCGTCGGGCGGGGCGCGCCCGCGCGAGCGGACGAACGGGAAGAGCCGGCTCAGGCTCTCATCGCCCCCCCCGCGAGGGCCAAAAACTAGACCGGCTTGACCAATTTCTTGCCCCGCTGCGCGCCCCGCACAGCCCGGCCCGAATTCTCCGCTGCCGCCCGCCGCGCTCGGGCCGCCGCCCGCGCCCCCGGGGCGGCGACGATCGTTCGGCCCGGGCCCGGGCGGGCCTAGACCTCCGAGCGAAGGGCGACGACCAGGCAGCGCTCGCAGAGCGAGGGCGCGCGCGCGGCGCCGACCCCGAAGGGCCGCCCCGTGATCTCGACCTGCCCGCGGAAGGGCGGCGCCCCCGCGCCCACCTTGGCCCCGAGCCCCAGCCCCTCGACCGCCTGGCGCGAGACCTCGGGCACCGTGGGGCTGCCGTACACCCGCTCGCCGACGACCACGAACGCGTGCAGCAGCGGCAGCTCGGTCGCCTTCGCCCCCGGCTCGTAGCGGACCTCGGTCTTGATCTGCTCTTCGAGGTGGCGCGCGAAGAGCCGCCACGCCCAGCCCGTCGCGAAGTAGCCCCGCGGCCCCCCCTCGCCCGCGATCGCCGCCGCCGCCACCCACTGCGCGTCCGCCCCCTCGCGCACCGAGCGCAGCTCGGCCATCTCGCCGAGCGCCTCGACGTAGCCGCCCGAGGCCCCCACAAGCCCCGGAAACGCCCCGAAGAGCGACTTGCCCGCGAGCGGCTCGCCCTCGCGATCGCTCGCCAGGACCACCCCCGCCGGGTCGGTGACGGCGAAGAACGTGCTCTTGGCCACGAGCAGATCGCGCTCGGCCTGCCGCGCCTTGTCCATCGCGGCGCGGATGTCGGCCGGCGGCGGCACCTTGTCGCGCCCCGCGAAGAGCCGCTCGCCGAGCCGCTTCGCCCCCGCCGGCAGCCCCGCGCGCACCTGCTTCACGTCCTCGTCGGCGATCTGCGCGAGGCGCGCGGCGTGCGCCGGCGCCTTCTCTTCGGACACCTTCGCCTTGCCGCCGCAGCCGGGCGCGAGCGCCGCCGCGGCGAGCGCGGGCCAGAGGCGCCGGGCGCGCGCCCTCACTGCGCGCTGCACGCCTCGGTGACGCCGCGCTCGCAGGCGCGCTTCTGCAGCTCGACCGCGCGCGCCGTATCTTTCGCGACGCCGAGCCCCTGGCGGTAGACGTTGGCGAGGTCGAAGCAGCTCACCCCGTCGTCGCCGTCGCAGCCCTTCTGGTAGAGCGAGGCCGCCGTCGCCTTGCTCTCGGCCACGCCCTCGCCGAGCGCGTACTGCTGCGCCAGCTCGTTGCACGCGGCCATGTCGCCGCCGTCGCACGCCTTCTTGAAGAGCTCGGCCGCGCGCGCGTCGTTGCGCGAGCCCTTCAGCCCGCCGCGGTAGACCAGCCCCACGCCGTGGCACGCGATGGCGTCGCCGCCCGCGCACGCCTTCTCGGCCTCGGGCAGGTCGCCCATCGCCAGGCGCAGGGCCTTGGCGCGGGCGGAGTTCGCCGCGTCCGAGCCGCCCATCAGGCGGCCGAGCCCGATGCCGCCCCCGAGCGCGATCGCCACGAGCGCGAGCAGCGCGGCGATGGCCGGCTTCGGGTTCCTCGCGATCGCCTGCATCATCGGCGGCAGCGGCGGCGGCTTCGCCCGCTGCTGGGCGATGCGCGCGGCGACCCGCGCCTCGTCCTCGGTGTCCTCCTGGACGTCGAACTCGTCGAGGACTTTGGCCTCCTTGAAGAGCTCGGACGCGCCCCGGTACGCCGCCGCCGCGTCGGCGAAGCGCGCCTTCGGGTCGGGCGCGACGCAGCGCGCGAACCAGTTGTCGAACCACTTCGGCAGCCGCGCCTGCAGCCCGAGCGAGCGCACCCGCGCCGAGGGCGGCTCGGCCGCCCCCGCCTTGATCTCGCGCGCGAGCGCGTCGCCCTCGGTCGCCTGCCAGTAGGGCCGGCCGCACACGAGCGCGAAGGCCACCAGCCCGAGCGCCCAGACGTCCGACGCCTTGGTCGCCGGCTGCCCCGCGAGCTGCTCGGGCGAGAGCCACAGCACCCGCCCCGGCGAGCGGCCCACCGCCTCGTGCACCGAGGGCGGCAGCCCCACGTCGAGCAGCTGCAAGAAGAAGGGCGACTCGCCCCGCCCCGGCAGCGACAAGAAGATGGTCTCGGGCGTCACGCCCCCGTGCACCAGCCCCGCGTTGTGCAGCGCCTCGAGCGCCTGGCAAAGCTGGCCGAGGACCTCGTCCCAGATCGGCAGCGGCCAGTCGCCCTGGTAGTTCGCGAGCGCGGCCGCCAGATCGGCCCCGTCGAGGTAGTCGCGCACCAGGTAGGGCCGGCCGCTGCCATCGTCGACGCCCGCCGCCAGGTACGCCACGAAGCGGTCGTTGCCGAGGCGCCCGACCTTGCGCACCGCGTCGACGAAGCGCGCGCGGGCGTCGGCGCCGGTCGCGACCTTCGGGTCGAAGGCCTCGAGGACGAGAAAGCGCCCCGTGCTCTGCTGCTCAACCTCGTAAACCCCCCAGCCCTCGCCCTCTCGGACTGGTTTTTGAACTACGTAATCGTTGCCGAAGGTTGCCCCCACGGCCAAGCCGCCACGAGCCGACATGCGCCCCACCCTACCAAGACAGCGTATGGGGCGACAATGCCCGAGGTTGGCCTGGCCGGCCAGTGCCCCCCCGGGAGCCCCCCGGGAGCCCCCCGGACACCCCTAGGCCCCCCCGGGTCGGCCCTCGGCGCCCGGGGGCGACGGGGGCGGCGCCCGGCGCGGGGGGGGCCGCCCCCGCCGCCCCGCCGGCCGCCTCGGGGCTCTCTGAAGCCCGGGCGGGCCTAGGCCGCCGGCCGAACGCGACGCCGGGGCCCCGCAGTCTTCTTGACAGTTCGCGGGTTTGCCCACCCCATACCACGGCAAACCATGCGCGGAACGGCCCTCCTCTACAGCTCTCACAACCGAGGCAGCTTTCTTCACAACGACTACATCGTGCAGCGCGCCCTGCGAGGCCGGCAGAACCGGCGCATTCTCTTCTTGCCGATGTCCGAGACCGTCGAGAACGGCAACGAGCTGTCGCGGCAAGAGTTCTCGTACGGCGGCTTCGAGTGGTTCTTCCGCTTTTATGACCGCTTCGGGCTCGAGTACTTCCCCTTTTATTGGCGCTCGACGCTGCGCAAGGAAGACGTCGACCAGCTCTGGCACCACCTCTGGTCGTCCGAGGTCGTCATCTTGGGCGGGGGCCACAGCCGCACGGGCCTGCGGCGCTACAAAGAGCTCGGCGCGCGCTTCGACGGCGAGTGGGGCAAGTTCGGGCGCCTGCTGCACGAGCGGCAGGCGCGGGGCCTGCTGACGGTGGGCTTCTCGGCCGGCGCCGACCAGCTCGCCGAGTACCTCTTCGCGCGCACGCAGGGCGTGCAGGCCGACACCGACGGCTTCGGCCTCGCGCGCAACGTCATCTGCACCCTGCACCACGACGGGGGCAGAAACGGCGAGCTGCGCGAGGGCGCGCGCCGCCTGCCGCACTGCCTCGCCTTCGGCCTGCCGAACGACGCGGGCATCTACCTCGACCAGGGCGTCTTGCCGTCCGGCAACCACTGGCAGGTCATCGAGTTCGTCGTCGACCAGTCGTGGACGGAGCCGCGCGACTACTGGCACGTCAAGACCCGCTCGGGCGCCCTCGTCGAGCACTTCTACGCCGACGGGCGGCACTGGGCCTTTCAGGGCGGCGACCGGCTCGTGCGCGTGCAGTCGGGCGACAACCGCTTTCACGCGGCCTGGGTGCACAGCCACGGCCGCATGATGAACTACCACAGCCAGCGCTACGACGGCTTCGACAGCATCGACGAGGTGCTCGCGCGGCACTGATCAGCAGGGCGCCCCGCACTGAAGTGCGGGGCACGGAGTAGCCCGCTCGAACGGACCGCAAAGCCCGCCCCTCGTTGGGGGCGGGCTCGCGCGCCGCGAGGTGCTTTCGCACGCTCGCCCGGAAGCCCGGAGCCCTTGGGAGCCCGCCCCCAACGAGGGGCGGGCTTTGCTCTGCGGACCGGCCCGCTTCCGCGCGGCACGCCTTGGATACGCCGTGCCCCCGACTTCAGTCGGGGGAGCGCTACTCGCGCAACAGCTCGCTCGCCTTGGCCTCGCCGAGCGCCTCGGGGCCGCGGTTGAGCAGGGCGTCGAGGGCCGGGTCGGGGCGCAAGAGCTCGTCGTCGCAGGCGGCGACGACGGCCGCGAGGGAGATCTCGTCGAGGGGGCGGCCGGGGTAGTAGACCGCGCGGCCCTCGGCCATGGTGCAGATGAGCAGCCTCGACTTGCGCAGCCGCTCGAGCAGGGCGACGGCGACGGCCTTGTCGCAGCCGGCGCTCTCGGCGACGCTGTCGGCGTCGAGCGGGCCCTCGCCCCGGCCGAAGGCGCGGGCGACGGGGGCGAAGACGGCGAGCGCGGAGCGGGGCCCGGCGAGCGGGGCGTGCGCGTCGCGGGCGCGCCGCGCGGTCTCGAGGTGCTCGAGGCAGAAGCAGAACTGCGCGCCGCCGAGCACCAGCACCCACGAGACGAAGAGCCAGGTCAGGAAGATGGGCACGAGCCCGACGGGCCCGTAGATGACGTCGTAGCGCGTGGCGAGCACGCGCCCGACGTAGAGGTTGAAGGCGACCTTCGCCGCCTCGACCAGCAGCGCCGTGACGAGCGCGGCGACGAAGGCCGGGTGCCAGCGCACCTTGGCGTTCGGCAGGTAGCGGTAGGCGAGCGCGAGCACGAGCGTCGAGGTGAGCATCGGCCCGAGCGCCCGCGAGACGGCCTCGAGCGGCCCCAAGCGGGCGATGGCGAGGGCCGCGTCGGTCGTCTGCACGAGCGAGGCGGTGAGCACGAGCGGCCCGAGCGTCACGAGCGCGTAGTAGAGCAGCACGCGCTCGCGCAGCGGCCGCCGCTCGACCGACCAGACGTCGTTGAAGGCGGCCTCGACGTCGAAGAAGAGCAGCACGGAGGCGACGATGAGCGCGAGGCCCCCCGCGAGCCCGATGTTCGACGTCATCGTCGAGCGCCGGATGGCCTCGTCGAAGAAGGTCGTCACCTGCCCCCCGGCGACCGGGATGAGCATCTGGTGCAGCTGCCCGAGCAGCCCCCGCTCGGCCCGGTCGCCCCCGAAGGTGAGCACGAGGGCGGCGGCCACGATGAGGAAGGGCACGATGGTGAGCACCGTCCAGAACGCGAGCGAGCCCGCGTGCAGGAGCGCGCGGCTGCGCCCCATGCCGTGCCAGGTCGCGTCGACCACCTCGACGAGGTGCCCGAGCGGCCCCGGGCGCAGCGGCGGCAGCGCCGAGAAGCGGGGCCGGCGCATCGACTCGGTCGGCGGCGGGGTCGGCAGCGGCGTCGCGCCGGACGGATCGGGGGGGGTGACGGGCGCGACGCTCATGGCCGTTCCGGGGCGCGAATCATGACACGGCCCGAGGCCCCAGGGCCACGGCCCTGACCGCCGGTAGGCCCCCGGCCCGGCCCCGCCGTAGGGCCCCGGCCGGGCCCCTCCGGAGACCCCCTACCCGCCCACCCTTCGCCCTCGCGCCGGGCCCCAACGCTTGACGTGCCCGCGGGGGCGGGCGAAAGGCCCCGGTCATGAAGGCATCTACGCTCTGGCTCGCCCTTTTCGCCCTCCACGCCCCCCTCGCCGCCGGCTGTGGCCCTTCGACCCCCGCCGCCTCGCCCGCCGCCGACGCCCGCCCCTCCTGCCACGCCATCGACGAGGCCTGCGACGCCTCGGCCGGCAAGGGCGGCAAGGGCGAAGAGTGCCACGAGCTCGGCGAGTCGTCGTCGGCCACCGAAGAGGCCTGCTCGGCCAAGAAGGCCGAGTGCCTCGCCGCCTGCCAGGCCTCCGGCGCCCCCGCGACACCCGCGACCCCCGCGACGCCCGCGACCCCCGCCGCCCCGGCGACCCCCGCCGCCCCGGCGACCCCCGCCAAGTTAAGGGCGACTCGGGCCGCCGGGTGCCCGAGCGCCCGCCCGTCTTCTGCTCAAGGCGACTCGGGCCGCCAGGTGCCCGAACGCCCGCCCGTCTTCTCGACGAGGTGCACCGAGTACGAAATGCCCCGCTCGATGCCCTTGAGCATGTCGTAGAGCGTGAGCGCGGCGACCGAGGCGGCCACCATCGCTTCCATCTCGACGCCGGTGCGGTCGAAGGCCTCGGCGGTGGCCGTGACGCGCACCCCCCAGGGGGCGAACTCGAGGGAGACCTCGACCCGGGTGAGCGCGACGGGGTGGCAAAGGGGGATCAGCTCGGCCGTGCGCTTGGCCCCCTGAATGCCCGCGATGCGCGCGGCCGCGAGCACGTCGCCCTTGGGAGCGTCGCCCTGGCGCAGGCGCTCGAGCGTCCCGGCCGAGATCTGCACCCGGGCCTCGGCGCGCGCCCGCCGCTGGGTCGGCGCCTTCGGGCCGACGTCGACCATGTGGGCCTCGCCGGCCTCGTTCAGGTGGTTCGAGAGGGGCGTCGCCGGCGGCGGGCCCCCGGGGCCTCGTTCGTTCTGCATGCTCGTACCTCGTTCGCGCTATGGTGCGCGGGCGATGTTGCGCTTCGAAGAAGCACAGGCGCGGTTGCTCGGCCTCGTCAAGCCCCTCGGCGCCGAGCGGGCGCACCTCGACGCCGCGCTCGGGCGGGTGCTCGCCGAAGACGTGCTGGCGCCGGCCGACCAGCCGGCGGCCGACCACAGCGCGATGGACGGGTACGCGCTCCGGTCGGCCGAGCTCGGGGGCGAGCCGCCCTTCCGGCTGCCGGTGCGGGGCGAGTCGCAGGCGGGCAAGAGGCCCCCGCCGCTCGCCCCGGGCGCGGCCATGCGCATCTTCACCGGCGCCGAGCTGCCCGAGGGGGCCGACGCGGTCGTGCCGCAAGAAGACACCTCGCGCGAGGGCGACGAGGTCGTCGTGCGCGTCAAGGCCCCGCGCCACGCGTTCGTGCGCCGGCGGGGCGACGATCTGCGCGCGGGCGGCCTCGCGCTCGCCGCCGGCACGCGCCTGCGCCCGAGCCACCTCGGCCTGGCGGCCTCGGCCGACCGGGCCTGGCTCTGGGTCGCCCGCAGGCCCCGCGTCGCCATCGTGTGCACGGGCGACGAGCTGCGCGCGCCGGGGTCGCCCGCGCGCGAGGCGAGCCTGCCCGAGTCGAACGGCGTGGCCCTGCGGGCGATGGCGCGGCGGGCGGGGGCCGAGGCCGAGGTGCTGCCCTACGTCGGCGACGACCCCGGGGCGACGCGGCGCGCGATCGACGAGGCGCTCCGGGGCGCCGACGTCGTCGTCACCGTCGGCGGCGTCAGCGTCGGCGACCGCGACTTCGTCAAGCCCGCGCTCGAGGCCGCGGGCGTCGCGCTCGACTTCTGGCGCGTCGCGATCAAGCCCGGCAAGCCGCTCGCGGTCGGCACGCGGCGGGACGCGCTCGTCGTCGGCCTGCCCGGCAACCCGGGCTCGGCCATGGTCACCGCGGCGCTCTTCCTGCTGCCCGCCCTGCGCGCGCTGCAGGGCGAGCGCGTGTGCTTCCCGCCGGCCCTGCTCGCGCGCCTCGCCGCGCCCTTCCGGCACGCGCCCGGGCGCACCGAGTTCGCCCGCGCGCGCCTCTACGACGAGGGCGGCGAGCGCGTCGTCGAGGCCCTCTCGAACCAGGCGAGCGGCGCCGTCACCTCGATGGCCGAGGCCGACGCGCTCCTGCGCGTCGAGGCCGAGGCCGCCTCGCTCGAGGCCGGCGCGCGCGTGCCCGTCTACCCCGCCTCCGAGCTCGGGTTCTGAGCCGCCCATGGCCGCCGACCCGACCGACCGCGTGCGCGCGAGCTACGACGCCATGGCCGAGCGCTACGCCGAGCTCTTCGCCGGCGAGCTCGAGGCCGCCCGCCCCGAGCGCGGGCTGCTCGACTGCCTCGCCGAAGCGTGCGCCGCGCTCGGCGGCCCCGTCGCCGACGTCGGCTGCGGCCCCGCCCAGGCCGCCCGCTACCTGCGCGCCCGCGGCCTGCCCGCCCTCGGCGTCGACCTGTCGCCCCGCATGGTCGAGGTCGCCCGCGCCCTCAACCCCGGCCTCGACGTGCGCGTCGGCTCGCTCACCGCGCTCGGCGCCGCCGACGGCGCCTGGGCCGGCGCGGTCGCCCTCTACGCGATCATTCACCTCGACCCCCGCGAGCGCCCCCTCGCCTTCCGCGAGCTCGCGCGGGCCCTGCGCCCCGGCGGCTGGCTGCTCGTCTCCTTCCACGTCTCGATGCCCGGACAGCCGCCCGGCAGCGCCATCGACCTCGACGCCTGGCAGGGCGTCCGGGTCAACCTGCGGGGCCACTTCCTCGCCCCCGACGTCGTCGCCGCCGAGCTCGCCGCGGCCGGCTTCGCCCCGCGGGCGCGCCTCGAGCGCGGCCCGTGGGTCGAGGCCGAGGTGCCGAGCCTGCGCTGCTACCTGCTCGCGCAGCGCGGCCCGGGCTGAGGGGCGCCGCCCCGCCCGCCCTCAGCCCGTCGCGCGCGCCGGCACCGGCGGGCGCCGCCCCCGCGCGAGCGCGCGCTCGCGGCCCCGCTCGCGCTCCGCGGCGAGGTCGTCGAGGTAGTCGTCGAAGTCGACCTGCATCGTGTGCCGCTGCGACGGGACGTAGCGGGCGAACATCGCGCGCCGCTCGCGCGCCATGTCGGCGCGCATCTCGGCCTCGCTCGGCAGGGCGTACTCGCCGGCGAGGTAGTCGGCGAGCCAGCGGCCCTGCGCCTCGGCGATCGGCATGATGGCGCCGAGCGGCTGCACGAGGCCGACGAAGCCGAGCCCGGGCTCGCCCGGCTTGAAGACGCGCCGGAAGAGCGGCAGATCGTTGTCGGGCGCCGCGACGAAGCGCTCGTCGAAGAAGGGGAAGCTCACCTTGTAGCCCGTGCAGTAGACGATGGCGTCGGCCTCCTCGACGCGCCCGTCGGCCCAGCGCACGCGCCGGCCGAGCTTCTCGGCGAGGTTCGGCCGCGGCCAGACGTCGCCCCGCCCGAGCTTGGCGAGCAGCTCGCTCGAGACCGTCGGGTGCGCCTGGTCGATGCGGTGCTCGGGCTTCGGCAGGCCGAAGTCTTCCATCTTGCCGACCGCGAGCCGGAAGATGCGCTCGTACAGGGCGCGGCGCAGGGCGTAGGGCAGCTTGCGCGTCGGGCCCCCGAGCACGAGGTCGGCGGGGCGGCCGAAGAGGTAGTTCGGAAAGACGTACGCGCCCCGCCGCGCCGAGAGGTAGACGCGCGCGGCGACGCCGGGCCGGCCGAGCTCGCAGGCGATGTCCATCGCGCTGTTGCCCATGCCGACCACGACCACGCGCTTGCCGCACAGATCGTGCGGCTCGCCCGGGTCGATGTAGTCGTGCGAGTGCATCTCGACGCCCTCGAACTCGCCCGGGAAGGGCGGCTCGGGCCAGCGCGGGTGCCAGTGGTGGCCGTTGGCGACGAGCACCGCGTCGTAGCGCCGCTCTTCGCCGCCCTCGAGCGTCACCCGGAAGTCGCCGCCCGGCAGCTTCTCGACCCGGGCGACCCCGCGCTCGAAGGCGATGCGGCGCCGCAGGTCGAAGCGGTCGACGTACGCGTCGAAGTAGCGCGCGAGCTGCTCGTGGTGCGGGAAGTCGGGGTAGTCGTCGGGCATGGGCAGGTCGGCGTACGCCATGCGCGTCTTCGACGTGTTGATGTGCAGCGAGCGGTACGCCGACGACATGCCGTTCTTGTTCTTGAAGACCCAGTTGCCGCCGACCCGGTCGCTCTTCTCGAAGCAGTCGAAGGGCAGGCCCTTGTCGGCCAGCGCCTTGGCCACGGCGATGCCGCTCGAGCCGGCGCCGATGAGGCAGGTGTGGGGGTAGTCGTCGCGCGCCAAGGGGGGTGACTCGCCTCCGCCGCCGGGGCCCGCGCCCTAGGCCCGCCTCAGCACGAGCGCGGCGTTGGCGCCGCCGAAGCCGAACGAGTTGTTCAGCGCCGCCGGCACCTCGACCCGGCGGGCCTCGTGCGGCACGAGGCACATGCCGGCCGCCTCGTCGATCGGGTCGTCGAGGTTGATCGTCGGCGGCACGACGCCGTGCTTGACCGCGAGCGCGGTGAGCACCGTCTCGAGCGCGCCGGCGGCGCCGAGCAGGTGCCCGGTCATCGACTTCGGCGCCGAGACGAGCAGCCCGCCCGTCGCGTGCTCGCCGAACACCCGCCGGATGGCCGCGATCTCGCTCTTGTCGCCGAGGCCCGTCGAGGTGCTGTGGGCGTTGACGTAGCGCACCTCGGCGGGGGCCAGCTTCGCCTCGGCGAGCGCGGCGCGCATCGCGCGCTGGGCGCCCGCGCCGTCGTCGGGCGGGTGCGAGATGTGGTGCGCGTCGGCCGTCGCGCCGTAGCCCGCGACCTCGGCGTAGATCTCGGCGCCGCGCGCGAGGGCGGCCTCGCGCTCTTCCAGCATGACGGCGGCCGCCCCCTCGGCGATGACGAAGCCGTCGCGCCCCTTGTCGAAGGGCCGGCTCGCCCGCTCGGGGTCGTCGTTGCGCGTCGAGAGCGCGCGCATCTGCGCGAAGGCCGCGACCGCCAGCGGCGAGAGGGCCGCCTCGGCGCCGCCCGCGACGCACGCGTCGGCCAGCCCGAACTTGATGAGCCGGAACGCCTCGCCGATCGCGTGCGCCCCCGACGCGCACGCGCTCGCCGTCGCCATCGCCGGCCCCCGGAAGCCGAGCGCCATCGACACGTGGCCGGCCGCCAGGTTCAAGAGCAGCGAGGGGATGACGTAGGGCGAGACGCGCTGCGGGCCCTTCTCGTTCAGCGTGCGCGACGCCTCCTCGATGAAGTGCAGGGGCCCGACGCCCACGCCCATGTACACGCCCGTCCGTTCGCGCGCCTCGTCGCCCGCCGGCGCGTAGCCCGACGCCTCGACGGCCATGCGCGCGGCGGCGACCGCGTAGTGAATGAAGGCGTGCCCCTCTTTCACGCGCTTCTTCTCGACCCAGCGCGTCGGGTCGAAGCCCTTGACCTCGCCGGCGATGCGCGAGGGCAAGGCCGAGGCGTCGAAGCGCGTCAGCGGGCCGAGCCCGCTCTTGCCCGCGCAGACCGAAGCCCAGGTTTGCTGCGTGTCGTTGCCGCAAGGGGTGAGGGCGCCCAACCCGGTGATGACCACTCGTCGCATGGGCCCGCACCTTCACCCCGAGCCGCAGGGCGTTCAAGTCGAACTTTCGAAGGGCGATACGAGCGGGCCGCGAGGGCGGCGGCGCGGCTCGCCCGGCGCGCCCGTCCGGCACCCCAAACTCGCTTCGCTCAAACCGTGGGGTCCCCGCCTCCCGGGCGCGCCACGCCGCCGCCCTCGCGGGCCGGGCCGGACTCAGCCGCCCGCGACCGGCGGGATCAGCGCCAGCGTGTCGCCCTCGGCGATGGCGTCGCCGGGCGCGGCGAAGCGCTCGTTGCGGGCGAGGCGCACCGAGCCGAGGCGCCCCTCGAGCTCGGCCCGTTGCCCCTCGAGCCAGCGCGCGAAGTCGGCGACCGTGGCGACGGTGGCGGGCGGCTCGACCCACTCTTCGTCGCGGCCGGTCAGCTCGCGCAGGACGGCGAAGTAGAGAACTTTGACGCGCATTCTGGCCCTCGGTGCCCACACGCTACCAAGGGCGTGGCGGCGAGCAAGGCGCGAGGCCCCCCCGAGCGCTCCGGGCCACGCATGAGCCCGCCCGAGGCGCCGCCGGCGGCCCCGGAAGGGCGCGGCCGGGCCCCGGCAAAGGCCACGGGCCCGAGCGCCCCGGCGCTGCCATACTCGGGGTGATGCCCGAGGGGCCCGCCCAGCCCGAGCCCGCCCTCGACGAGCTGCGCTTCTTCTGCGACGCCATGCTCGGGGGCCTGGCCCGCTGGCTGCGCGCGGCCGGCTACGACGCGCTCTTCGAGCACGGCATCGACGACGGCGATCTCGTCCGGCGCGCGGCCGAGAGCGGGCGGGTGGTCTTGAGCTCGGACGGCCCCCTCTTCGACCGCGTCCTCGTCCGGCGCGGCGAGGCCCGCGCCCTCTTCGTGCCCCGCGGGCTCGCCCCCCTCGCCCAGCTCGGCTTCGTCCTGCGCACGCTCGGCCTGCCGCGCCGCGAGCCGCACTGCATGGCCTGCGGCGGGCGCCTGCGCGAGATCGACCGCGCCGCCGCCCGGGCCGAGGCCCCCCCCAAGGCCTTCGCCCACTACGACCGCTTCTGGCGCTGCGAGCGCTGCGAGAAGCTCTTCTGGCGCGGCACGCACTGGGCGCGCATCGGCGAGCGGCTCGCGGCGCTGCCCGCGGCCGAGGGGCCGGCCGGCCAGGGGGGGCGCTGATGGCGACCGGGCTCACGGTCACGGCCGAGGCCGGCGCCAAGACGCCGGCCGGCCCCGCGGCGCCGGTCGCGCCGCCGGCCAGCGCCGGGGCCCAGCCGCCCTCGCCGCCCCGGTCGCTCGCGGCGGGCACGAAGATCAAGCACTACGAGCTCATCCGCGAGCTGGGCGCGGGCGGCATGGGCCAGGTCTACCTCGCGCGCGACCTCAAGCTCGGTCGCCTGGTCGCGCTCAAGCTGCTGCGCCGCCCCGACGAACGGAGCGCCGAGCGGCTGCTGGCCGAGGCGCGCGCGACGGCGCGCTGCCAGCACGAGAACATCGTCGTCATCCACGACGTCGACGAGGTCGAGGGCGACCCCTACCTGGTGCTCGAGTACGTCGAGGGCGAGACGCTGCGGGCCTGGCTCGACCGGCAGGCGCGGGCGCCCCGGGGCGCGGGGCGCGCCGGGGCGGCGCCGGGCTCGGCGCTCGAGCTGATGGTGCCGGTGGTGCGGGCGCTCGTGTGCGCGCACGAGCAGGGCATCGTGCACCGCGATCTGAAGCCCGAGAACGTGCTGCTCTCGGACGCGGGTCGGGTCAAGGTCGTCGACTTCGGCATCGCCACGTGCGGCGGCCGCGACGCGGGGCCCGCGCCCGCCGGCGGCCCGGGCCGGCCGGCGGGCACCTACCTGTACATGGCGCCCGAGCAGTGGCTGGGCGAAGAGCCCGACCACCGCGTCGACCTCTGGGCCGTCGGCGTCATGCTCTACGAGCTGTGCGCGGGCGAGCACCCGCTCGCGCGCGCCACCCCGGCCGGCGAGGCGCCCTCGCTCGGCGCCTGGGCCGCGCTCGTCCGCGACCCCGACCGGCCCCTGCCCTCGCTGCTCGAGGCCCGGCCCGAGGCCGGCGCGCTCGCCGGCGTGGTCGACCGCTGCCTCGCCAAGCGCAAGGAGGCGCGCTTCGCGTCGGCCCGCGAGCTGCTCGCCGCGCTCGAGGCGCTCTCGGCCGACCGGCGCGAGCGCCTCGGCGACGAGGCGCAGGGCCCCTTCCGCGGGCTCGCGGCCTTTCAGGAGGCCGACGCCGGGCGCTTCTTCGGCCGCGAGCCGGACGTCGCGGCCGTCGCGCGCGCCCTGCGCCCGCACCCGCTCATGGCCGTGGCGGGCCCCTCGGGCGCGGGCAAGTCGTCGTTCGTGCGCGCCGGCGTCGTGCCGGCGCTCAAGCGCTCGGGCGAGCGCTGGGAGGCCTTCGTGCTCCGCCCGGGCCGGGCGCCGCTCTCGGCGCTGGCCGAGCTGCTGATCGAGGCGCGCGAGCCGGGCGAGGCCCCCGAGGCCGGCGGGGCGGCCGCGCTCGCCGACGAGCTGCGCCTTCAGCCCGGGCTCTTCGGGGCGCGGCTGCGCGAGCGCTGCCGGCGCCGCGAGGGCCGCGCCCTCGTGTTCGCCGACCAGTTCGAAGAGCTCTACGCCCTCGGCGCCGACCCCGCCGCCCGCGCCGCCTTCGTCGCGTGCCTGCTCGGCGCCGCCGACGACGCCTCGTCGCCCCTGCGCGTGATCGTCGCCCTGCGCTCGGACTTCCTCGACCGCGTGCTCGACGACCCAGGCCTGGCGGTCGAGGTGGCGCGCGGGCTCTGGGCGCTCGGGCCGGTCGGGCGCGAGGGGCTGCGCCGGGCGCTGGTGCGGCCGGTCGAGGCGCTCGGCCACCGCTTCGAGAGCCCGGGCCTCGTCGAGCGCGCGCTCGACGCGCTCGAGGGCGCGCGCAGCCCGCTGCCGCTCTTGCAGTTCGCCGCCGCCCGGCTCTGGGACGAGCGCGACCGCGCGCGGCGGCTCCTGACCGAGGCGAGCTACGAGCGGGTCGGCGGCGTCGAGGGCGCGCTCGCCGCCCACGCCGACGCCGTCTTCGACGCCCTGTCGCCGCGCGAGCGGCGCCTCGCCCGCGACGCGCTCGTCCGCCTGGTCACCCCCGAGCGCACGCGGGCCTCGGCCAGCGTCGGCGAGCTGCGCGACCTGGTGCGCGAGGGCGACGGGCGCGGCGGCGCGCTCGAGCAGGTCGTGCGCCGGCTCGCCGACGCGCGCCTCGTCGCGATCGAGGCCGGCGAGGGCGACGGGGCCGGGGCGACGGTCGAGCTCATGCACGAGTCGCTCATCGAGCGCTGGCCGAGGCTGCGCCGCTGGCTCGACGAGCGCGCCCGGGACGCGCAGTTCCTCGCCCGGCTGCGCGACGCCGCCCGCCAGTGGGAGGCCGGCGGCCGCGCCCCGGGGCTGCTCTGGCGCGAGGGCGCCGCCCTCGAGGCGCGCGCCTGGCTCGAGCGGCACCGGGCCGCGCCGCGGCGCGAGCGCGCGGCGATCGGCGCGCGCGAAGAGCGCTTCTTGCGGGCCGTCGTCGACCTCGGCGACCGCGCGCAGCGCCTGCGCCGCCGCGCCACCGCGGCCCTCGTCGCCGCGCTCGGCCTCGTCGCCGCGGTCGTGTCGTACCTCGCCGTGACCGCCCGCCGCGAGGCCCAGCGCGCCCGCGCCGAGGCGCTGCGCACGCGCAACGCCACGCGCCTCGCCGTCGCGCGCGAGAAGCAGGCCGACCCGACCACCGCGCTCGCGCTCGTGCGCGAGCTCGAGCCGCCCGACCGGCCCGAGGGCTGGGCGACCGTGGCCGAGCAGGCGCTCCGCCTCGGCATCGCCCGCGCCGCCTTCGCCCACCCCGACGTCGTCTACACCGCCGCCTTCAGCCCCGACGGCCGGCGCCTCGTCACCGCCTCGAACGACAAGACCGTGCGCGTCTTCCGCGCCGACGGCGCCGCGGCCGAGCCGCTCGTCTCCTTCGCCCACCCCGACTACGCCGCCGCCGCCGCCTTCAGCCCCGACGGCCGGCGCATCGCCACCGCCTCGGCCGACAAGGCCGTGCGCATCTGGCCGGCCGACGGCGCGGGCGAGCCCGTGGTCTTGCGCGGCCACGACGGCGCCGTCTTCTCGGTCGCCTGGAGCCCCGACGGCGCCCGACTCGCCACCGGCTCGGTCGACAACACCGTGCGCGTCTGGCCGGCCGACGGCGCGGGCGAGCCCGTCGTCTTGCGCGGCCACGACGGCGACATCCAGGCGGTCGCCTTCAGCCCCGACGGCCGCCACCTCGCCAGCGCCTCCGAAGACATGACCGCGCGCGTCTGGGACGCCGACGGCGTGGCCGAGCCCGCCGTCTTGCGCGGCCACGAGGGCCTCGTCTACCAGGCCACCTTCAGCCCCGACGGCCGGCGCGTCGTGACCGCCTCGAGCGACCGCACCGCCCGCGTCTGGGCCTGGGCCGGCGGCGACCCGGCCGAGCCCGTCGTCTTGCGCGGCCACGGGGGCACGGTCTACTCGGCCGAGTTCAGCCCCGACGGCCGGCGCGTCGCCACGGCCTCGGCCGACCGCACCGCCCGCGTCTTCCGCGCCGACGGCTCGGGCGAGGCCCTCATCTTGCGCGGGCACGAGAACGAGGTCCTCTCGATCACCTTCAGCCCCGACGGCGGCCGCCTCGCCACCGCCTCGTACGACGGGACCGCGCGCGTCTGGGACGCCGCCCCCGGCCGCGGCGCGCTGGCCCTGTACGGCCACCGCCTCGCGGTGCACTCGGCCGCCTTCAGCCCCGACGGCCGGCGCGTCGTGACCGCCTCGAGCGACCGCACCGCCCGCGTCTGGGCCGCCGACGGCTCGGGCGAGCCCGTCGTCTTGCGGGGCCCCGAGGCGCCCTTCAACGCCGCCGCCTTCAGCCCCGACGGCCGGCGCGTCGTGACCGCCACCGACGACCGCGTCGCGCGCGTCTGGGCCGCCGACGACGGCCGCGAGCTCGCCGTTCTGCGCGGCCATGGCGACCGGGTGCTCGCGGCCGCCTTCAGCCCCGACGGCCGGCGCGTCGTGACCGCCTCGGCCGACCGCACCGCCCGCGTCTGGGCCGCCGACGGCGCGGGCGAGCCCGCCGTCTTGCGCGACCACGACGACGCGGTCAACGCCGCCGAGTTCAGCCCCGACGGCCGCCTCATCGTCACCGCGTCCGACGACAAGACGGCGCGCGTCTGGTCCGCCGACGACGGCCGCGAGCTCGTCGTTCTGCGCGGCCATGGCGACCGGGTGCTCGCGGCCGCCTTCAGCCCCGACGGCCGGCGCGTCGTGACCGCCTCGGCCGACCGCACCGCCCGCGTCTGGGCCGCCGACGGCGCGGGCGAGCCCGCCGTCTTGCGCGGCCACCATCATTGGGTCTCCGACGCGGCCTTCAGCCCCGACGGCGCCACCGTCGGGACCTCGTCGCTCGACGGCACCATCCGGCTCTGGGCCGGCGCCGGCGCGCCGCGCGAGCTGCGCCACGAGGGCGCCATCTATTCGCTCGCCTTCAGCCCCGACGGGGGCCGCCTCGTCATCGGCACCGACGACGCGACGGTCTGGGTCTGGTCCGACCTCGAGCCCCTGCTCGGGCCCGACGACCCGAGGCTCTGGGCCGCCACCACGTACTGCCTGCCCGCCGAGCGCAGGCTCACGCTGCTGCGCGAGCCCGAAGCGCAGGCCCGCGAGAGCGAGTACGCGTGCCGCCGGCGCGTCGCCGAGGCCCGCGCCGGCGGCGCCCGCTGAGCCCCGCCGCGCAGCCGCCGCCGACCCCGCCCGCGCGGCCGCCCCCGCGCCCGCGCGCCTTCGGACGCTCGCGGCGCCCTGGTCGCTGGCCGGCGAGGGCGGCGAGGTGGTGCTCGAGGTGAAGCTGGCCGGCGACCACCTCGACCGGGTGGCGGTCGAGCGGGCGCTGCTTCGGCGCCAAGCCTACGAGGTGCGGCGGCTCGAGGCGGCGGGGGCGAGCGGGGCCGCGGGCGCGGCGGCCGGGCACGTGCCGCTGTGGCTGGCGGCGCCGCACGTGCCGCGCTGGCTGGGCGCCGGCGCCGCGGTGGCGCCGGGCTGCTACGGGCTGGGCCCCGGGCCGTTTCGGTTCGTGTGGGTGGCGGCCAACGAGCTGCCCTTGCGCGACGAGCTGATCCCGTTCTTGGTGGCGCGCTCGGGGGCCGGGCTGGGCGAGTTCCTGCGGTGGGTGGCCGGGCGGCGGCCTTGGGCGTTGGTGCTGCGCATGGTACGGTTCCTGCCGATGACCCCCGCCGTGCGCGCCGAGCTCGAGCGCTAATTTCCCCGCCACCGACGACCCCCAAGTGCGCGAGCGGCAGCAGTTCATCGTGCAGATGCTGCTGAACAAGAACCCCGAAGCCAAGCAGGCCCTGCTGAGCGAGGCGCGCGAAGAGGGGCGCGAAGAGGGGCGCGAAGAGGGGCGCGAGCAGGAGTGCGAGCGGCTGTACGAGCGGCGGCTGGGGCGGTCGCTGCGCGAGGGCGAGCGGGCGGCCCTGCGCGAGCGCTGGGGGCGGCTGGGCGAAGACCGGCTGCTCGACCTAGCGCTCGACTCGTCGGCCGAAGCGCTGGCGGCGTGGTTGGCCGACCCCGCGGCGCGCTGAGGCGCTCGGGGCCCGAGCGGCCACGGCGTCGCGCGCCCGCCGGGGGCCGGGCCCAGCCCCCGGGCGCGACGTGGCGCCGCCCCCGCGCCGGGGCGAAGGGCCCACGGCGCGGGGCCTCGGGCGGGCGCGTCGAGCGCGGCAGGCCGGCGAGCCGGTCTCGACGGCGAAGGGCCCCGCCTCACGGTGCCCCGATGCCCGGCGCCCCGCACGAAATCTTGCTCTCGGCCCTGCGCGAGCTAGCGACCGGGCGCAGGCCCCCCGCCCCCGATCGCCCCCCGCAGCGCCCGCCACGCGAGCGTCGCGCACCCGACGCGCGACGGAAAGTCGCGCACCCCCGCGAACGCCTCGAGCCCGGCCGAAGGCGCCGGCGCCCGCCCCTCGAGCGAGGCCTCGAACGCGTCGGCGAGCGCGAGCGCCTCGGCGAGCCCCTTGCCCGCGAGCGCCTCGGTCATCAGCGAGGCCGAGGCCCGCGAGAGCGCGCAGCCCCGGCCCTCGAAGCGCGCCGCGTCGACGGCGCCCGCGGGGGCCGAGAGGCGCACCGTGATCTCGTCGCCGCAGAGCGGGTTGTCTTCGCTCGCCTCGTGCGTCGCGCCCTCGAGCGGGCCCTCGTTGCGGGGGCGCCGATCGTGCTCGAGAATGAGCGCGTTGTAGAGGGACTTCAGCCCTTCGTCGAGCGGCATCCGAAGGCCTCGGTGACGACGCCGATCGCGGCGGCGAGCGCGTCGACCTCGTCGAAGGTGTTGTAGAGCGCGAACGAGGCGCGGCAGGTGGCCGCGACGCCGAGCCGGCGCATCAGGGGTTGGGCGCAGTGGTGCCCGCCGCGCAGCGCGACGCCCTCGCGGTCGAGCACCGTCGCGACGTCGTGCGGGTGGACGCCCTCGACCTCGAACGAGACGACGGGGGCGCGGCGCGCGGGGGCGGCGAAGAGGCGCACGTTGGGCAGCGCCGAGAGCGCCCGCGTCGCCCGCTCGAGCAGCGCGGCCTCGTGGGCGGCGACGCGGGCGGGCCCGACGCCGCCGAGGTAGTCGAGGGCGGCGGCGAGGCCGAAGGCGCCGGCGACGTTGGGCGTGCCCGCCTCGAACTTGTAGGGCAGCTCGCGGTAGCGCACCTTGGCTTCGGACACCGAGAGCACCATGTCGCCGCCGCCCTGCCAGGGCGGCATGCGCTCGAGCAGCGCCTCGCGCCCGTAGAGCACGCCGGCGCCCGTGGGCCCGTAGGCCTTGTGGGCCGAGAAGGCGTAGAAGTCGCAGCCGAGCGCCCGCACGTCGACCGGGCCGTGGGCCGCGGCCTGCGCCCCGTCGACCACGACGACCGCGCCCGCCTCGTGCGCGAGGCGCGCGATCGCGGCGACGGGGTTGACGGTGCCGAGCGCGTTCGACACGTGCGACACGGCCACGACGCGCGTCGTCGGGCCGAGCAGCCCCGGCAAGAGATCGAGCCTGAGCTCGCCCCCCTCGCCCGCCGGCAAGACGCGCAGGGCGGCGCCGCGCTCGTCGCACAACATCTTCCAGGGGACGAAGTTCGAGTGGTGCTCGAGCTCGGTCACGAGCACCTCGTCGCCCGGGCCCACGCTCGAGCGCCCGTACGACTGGGCGACCAGGTTGATGGCCTCGGTCGTGCCGCGCACGAACACGATCTCGCGCTCGCGCTCGGCCCCCAGAAAGTCGCGGGCCTTCGCCCGGGCCCCCTCGTACAGCTCGGTCGCGGCCGCGCTGAGGGCGTGCGAGCCCCGGTGCACGTTGGCGCACTCGCGCTCGAAGGCGCGCCGCACCGCCTCGACCACGGCCCGGGGCTTGAGGGTCGTCGAGGCGTTGTCGAGGTAGACGAGGGGGCGGCCGTGCACGCGCTGGTCGAGCGCGGGGAAGTCCGCGCGCAGCGCCCCGACGTCGTAGGGCGACGCGCCGGTCTCGGGCGGGGTGGCGCCGCTGCCTGCCACCCGCCCGCACTAGCACGGCGGCCCCGCCCCGCCCACGCCCAACGGCCCCCGCCGCGCGGCCATGCAAGGGGCGGCGGGCGGTGGTAGCCTCCCCCGCCGACGAGGGTACCCATGAGCTACGACACCGACCAGGTTCTCGAGCGCGCGGCCGCCTGGCGGGCCGAGGGGCGCAAGATCGCGATCGCGACCGTGGTGCGCACCTGGGGCTCGTCGCCCCGCCCGCCCGGCAGCAAGCTCGCCGTCAACGATCGGGGCGAGTTCGTCGGCTCGGTCTCGGGCGGCTGCATCGAGCCGGCGGTGATGCACGAGGCGCGCGCGGTGATGGCGGGCGCGGGGCCGAAGGTGCTCGAGTTCGGCGTCAGCAACGAGGCCGCCTGGGAGGTGGGGCTCGCCTGCGGGGGCCGGGTGCAGATCTACGTCGAGGCGCCCAAGGCCGAGCTGCTCGAGCGGCTCCTGCGCGACGTGCGCGCCCAGCGTCCTGCCGTGCTCGTGACCTGGCTCGCCTCGGGCGAGCAGTCGCTCTCGCACCCCGACGAGGCGCCCCCCCTCTCGGGCGCTCTGCCGCCCTCGCGCCCCGGCGCCCCGCCCCCCTCCGCCCCGGCGGGCGCGCCCCCCTCGGCCGGGGGGCCGGCGGGCGCCGCGCTCGAGGCCGAGCTCGACGACGCCGCGCGCCGCGCCCTCGCCGCCGACGAGAGCCTGGTCGTCGAGTCGGGCGCGCGGGGCGAGGCGCTGGTCGAGCCCTTCAACCCGCCGCTGCGCCTGCTCGTCGTGGGCGCGGTGCACATCGCCCAGCCGCTCGCGAAGATGGCGACCGAGGCGGGGTTTTCGGTCGTCGTCATCGACCCGCGCAAGGCCTTCGCGAGCGAAGAGCGCTTCGGCGGGGTGCGCTGCGTGCGCGCCTGGCCGGACGAGGCGCTCGCCTCGCTCGCGCCCGACCGCCGCACGGCGGTGGTCACGCTGACGCACGACCCCAAGCTCGACGACCCGGCGCTCGAGGCGGCGCTGCGCTCGCCGGCCTTCTTCGTCGGCTGCCTCGGCAGCCAGAAGACGCACCGCGCGCGGCTCGAGCGGCTGGGGGCGCGGGGCTTCGGCGGGGCCGAGCTCGCGCGGCTGCACGGGCCGGTGGGCCTTCGCATCGGGGCCAAGACCCCGGCCGAGATCGCCGTCTCGGTGCTGGCGCAGATCGTCGAGCGGCTGCGGGCCGGGTCGCCGTGAGGTTCGGCAAGGCGCCGCTCGGCGAGGCCGAGGGCGCGGTGCTCGGCCACACGATGCGCCTGCCGGGCGCGCTCGTGCTCAAGAAGGGCCACCGGCTGAGCGCCGCCGACCTCGCGGCCATCGCGCGCGCGGGGCACGACGCCGTCGTCTGCGCGCGGCTCGACCCGGGCGAGCTCGGCGAAGACGAGGCCGCCCGGCTCGTCGCCGCGGCCGCCGCGGGCCCCCACGTGCGCGCGGCCGAGGCGGCGACGGGGCGGGCGAACCTCTTCGCCGAGCGCGCGGGCCTGCTGCTCGTCGACCGGGGCGCGGTCGACGCCGCCAACGCGCTCGACGAGGCCCTCACGCTCGCCACGCTGCCGCCCTACGCGCGGGTCGGCGAGGGCGACATGGTGGCGACGGTCAAGGTCATCCCCTTCGCCGCGCCCCGCCCCCTCGTCGAGGCCTGCGCCCGCGCGCTCGCCGGCGCCCCGGCCCTCGCGGTGCGCCCCTTCGGCCGCTGCGAGGCGGGGCTCGCGCTGACGCGCCTGCCGGGCGTCGCCGAGTCGCTGCTCGACCGGGCGGCCGAGGCGCAGCGGCGCCGCGTCGAGCGGCTCGGCGGGCGCGTCGCGCGCGAAGAGCGCTGCGCCCACGACGAGGCCGCGCTCGCCGAGGCGCTCGCCGGGCTCGCCGACGCGGGCTGCTCGCCGCTGCTCGTGCTCGGCGCCTCCGCCATCGCCGACCGCCACGACGTCGTGCCGGCGGCGATCGAGCGGGCGGGCGGCGAGGTGCTGCACGTCGGCATGCCGGTCGACCCGGGCAACCTGACGCTGGTCGGGCGCCTCGGCCCGAGCCCCGTCCTCGGCGTGCCCGGCTGCGCCCGCTCGCTCAAGCCGAGCGGCTTCGACTGGCTGCTCGAGCGCGTCGTGGCGGGGCTGCCCGTCGGGCGCGCCGAGATCGCGGGCATGGGCGTGGGGGGCCTGCTCGTCGAGGTGCCGGCGCGGCCGCAGCCCCGCCTCGCGCCCCCGCTCGCGGCGCCCGCCCGCCCCGCGCGCGTCGGCGCCGTCGTGCTGGCCGCCGGGCGCTCGCGGCGCATGGGCGACAACAAGCTGCTCGCCGAGCTCGGGGGCAGGCCCCTCGTCGCGCACGCGGTCGAGGCGCTCGAGCGGGCCGGCGTCTCGCCCCTCGTCGTCGTCACCGGCCACGAGGCCGAGCGGGTGCGCGCGGCGCTCGCGGGCCGGGGCGCCGCCTTCGCGCACAACCCCGACTACGCCGAGGGCATGAGCACCTCGCTGCGCGCGGGGCTCGCCGCGCTCGGCGACGGGGTCGACGGGGCGCTCGTCTGCCTCGGCGACATGCCGCTCGTCGGCCCGGCGCACCTGCGCGCGCTCGTCGACGCGTTCGAGGCCGAGGGCGCCGCGTCGATCTGCGTGCCCGCCTTCGAGCGCAAGCGGGGCAACCCCGTGCTCTGGCCCGCGCGCCACTTCGCCGAAATGATGGCCCTCGAGGGCGACGCGGGCGCCCGCTCGCTGCTCGACAAGTACGCCGCCGACGTGCACCACGTCGCCGTCGCCGACGCCGGCGTCAACGTCGACGTCGACACCCCCGAGGCGCTCGCCGCCCTCCGCTCCCGAGGAGAGTTGCCATGGCCACGCTGAAGATCGAAGAGCGCTTCGTCGTGCGCGCCCCCGGCGAGCTCGTCTGGCGCTTCCTGCTCGACCCGCGCCGCGTCGCGCCCTGCCTGCCCGGCGCCGCGCTCGACCGCGTCGAGGGCGGCGACACCTTCTTCGGCGGCATCAAGGTCAAGGTGGGCCCCGTGCTCACCCAGTTCAAGGGCAAGGCCCGCCTCGCCGAGGTCGACGAGGCCGCGCGCGCCGTCACCATCGTCGGCGAGGGCAAAGACCAGTCGGGCTCGGGCACCGCCAAGATGACGATGCACAGCAAGGTGCGGCAGCTCGACGGGGGCGCGACCGAAATTCTGGTCAACGCCGACGTCGAGATGGCCGGCAAGCTCGTCTCCTTCGGGCGCGGCCTGATGCAGGGCATCTCGGCGCAGCTCTTCAAGCAGTTCTCCGAGCGCGCCCGCACCCTGCTCGAGGCCGAGGCCGACAGCACGAGCACCGCCCCGACCGCCGACACCGCCGCCCTCTCGCCCGCCACCCCCACCCAGCCCACCGACCCGCCCACCCCCGCGGTCGCCCCGCCCCCGCTCACGCCCCCCCGCGTTCTGTCCGCCGACGCACCGCCGCTGCGCCCGCCCCCCCTCCTGGCCGACGCCCCCCCGGCGCCCTCGCCCTCTCCGAACGCCAAGCTCGTCTCCACCCCCGCGCCGGCCCCGAAGCTCGCGGCCCCTCTGCCCTCACCGGCCCCGAAGCTCGCGGCCCCTCTGCCCTCGCCCGCCCCGAAGCTCGCGGCCCCCCTGCCCTCGCCCGCCCCGAAGCTCGCGGCCCCCCTGCCCTCGCCGGCCCCAAAGCTCGGCGCGGCTGCCTTGCCTTCGCCCTACCCGGGCGCCTCGCCCTCGCCCGGCGGCAGCGTCCGGCCGCCCGCCGCCGCGACGCCCTCGGGCCCTCCGACCTCGCGGCCCGACAGCCTGCTGCCCCCCGTCGAAGGCATGGGCGTCGACGTCGAGGCCACCGGCCAGGTGCCCGCCGCCCGTCCGCCCGCCGACGAGCCCGACGCGGTCGACTCGACCCCCGCCGCCGTCTCCGTCAACCTGGCGGTCGCCGGGCGCGAGCCCGCGAAGGCCGCCGCCCCGCGCCCCGAACCCGCCGCCCTCGCCCTTCAAGAGCAAGAGAGCGAGCCGCTCAACGCCCTCGCGCTGCTCTGGCAGGTGCTGCGCTCGTGGCTCGCGGGCCTCTTCCGTAAGCTCTTCGGGAAGTAAGCCTACCCGCACGGGTGCGGGCGCCCCATCGGCGCTCGAAACACCCGCCCGCACGGGTGCGAACAGCCCCTGGGGGCCCCGAAGGGCCGCCCGCACGGGTGCGAACAGCCCCTGGGGGCCCCGAAGGGCCGCCCGCGCGGGTGCGAGCTACCCCTGGGGGCCCCGAAATGCCCGCCCGCACCGGTGCGAACAGCCCCTGAGTGCCCCGAAGGGCCGCCCGCACCCGTGCGAACGACCTTTGGGCGGACGAAAACGTCGCCCGCACCCGTGCGGACGATCTTGGAGCGTTAGAAACGTTAGTCCGGACGGGTACAGACAAATTCTGGGCGCCCGAAAAAGCAGCCCGGATGGGCACAGACAACCTTGGGGCGCTCCAACAGGTTGTCTGTGCCCGTCCAGACCCCCCCCCGGCCTCCGAAAAGGTTGTCTGTGCCCGTCCGGACGACCTCGGCTCGCCCGAAAGGGTCGTCGGTGCCCGTCCGGACGCCTCCAGAATGCTCGAAAAGGCAGCCCGGAGGCTTCCGGGCGACCTCGCGGCCGTTCGAGTGCTCGAAACGCGGAGCCCCGATGCACAGGTCGGCGACCTGCTTGCGCGCCGGCAGGCCCTTGGTCAGGCTCGGGCGGCCATGAGCCGAACGCTCGACGTCGCCACCTCGGTCGCCGCGACCGTCGCCCGCCTGGGCACGGGCGCGCGCGTCGTGGGCAAGAGCCGCCGCCCCGAAGCGCCCCTCGAGCTGTACGACTTCGAGGCCTGCCCCTACTGCCGTAAGGCGCGCGAGGCGCTCTCGGCGCTCGATCTCGACGCGATGATCTACCCCTGCCCCAAGGGCGGCGAGCGCTTTCGGGCGAAGGCGCGCGAACTGGGGGGCAAGGCGCAGTTTCCCTTTTTGGTCGACCCGAATACGGGGCGCTCGCTCTACGAGTCGAGCCAGATCGTGGCGTACCTCGCCGCGACCTACGGCGAGGGGCGGGTGCCGCTCGCGCTGCGCCTGGGCCCGCTAACGACCCTGAGCAGCTCGGCCGCGTCGCTGGTTCGGGTCGGGCGCGGCACTCGGGCGCGGCCCTCGCGGGCGCCCGAGCGGCCGCTCGAGCTTTATAGCTACGAGCCCTCGCCCTTCTGCCGCCTGGTGCGCGAGCGGCTCTGCGAGCTCGAGCTGCCCTACCTCTTGCACAACGTGGCGCAGGGCAGCGCGGGCCGCGGGGCCTTCGTGGCGCTCTCGGGCAAGATGCAGGTGCCCTACCTCGTCGACCCGAACGCGGGCCGCTCGCTCTTCGAGTCGGCCGACATCATCGACCACCTCGAACGCACCTACGGGGCGTAACGCCCGGGGTCGCGCGGGGCTCGCGCACAGGCCGCGGGCGGCCCGGGGGTTGGTCACGGCGGCTGGCCCGTGCCCAGGCGGAAGTGCCGCTCGATGTCGGCCAGCGAGAGGGGCCGGTCGTAGATCGAGAGGTCGTCGATGACGCCGACGAACGAGTCGGACGGGTTGAGCCCCTTCGCGTTGTTGCCGACGAAGAAGGGCGCGGCCACGGCGGGCAGGTCGCCGGCGCCGGTGGTCTCGCGGCGCAGGACGCCGTTCAGAAAGAAGCGGTACACCGTGCCGTCGGACGTCACCACCACGTGGTGCGTCTGGCCGACCGGCAAGGCCTCGTCGCCGGCCGGGGCGATGAGGCCGACCGCCATCGGCGGCTCGTCGCCCAGCAGGCCGTTGCGATTGAAGGTCGTGAACTGTTCGTTCACGTGCAGGTGAAACCCGATCGACTGCCCGGGCATGGCGCCCGGGGCCTCTTTCGAGATCACCCGGCGGAAGGTCGCGGCCTGGACCAGGTCGGCGACCAGCCAGACCTCGAGCGAGAAGGCGTCGTTGGCGATGAAGTTGAAGGCGTCGCCGAACGAGATGGCCCCCTGCTCGAACGCGACCGCGCCGTCGCCGTCGTTCGCGATCAGCCCGGGGGCGCCGAGCGCCAGCTCGCCCTTGCACGCGCCGTCGGGCGCCCCGTCGACGGCGCTCTTCACCGCCGTCGACCCCGCCGGCTCGTTGAAGCGGTAGTAGGCGAAGGGCCGGTCGGCCATCACGGCGTCGAAGTAGCGTGGGGCGCCGGCCGCACCGGCCGCGCCGGCCGCGCCAGCCCCACCCGCGCCCCCGGCGCCCCCCGCGCCGGCCGCCGCGCCCCCGCCACCCACGCCTGCGCCGCCGCCCCCCGCGCCGGCCGCCGGCGCGCCCCCGCCAGCCCCGCCGGCCGTCGACGAGCCGCCGCCGCCGGCCCCGCCGCGCCCCTGGTCGCTCGCGTAGTCGCGGTCTTCAGTCGGGAACGCCAGCGAGCAGGCGGCCAAGAGCAGCGCCACCGCGCCCCCGCAAAAGACCCCCGTGCCACCGCCGCCACGACGACGGGCCGTCTCGCCCCGGGCAGTTCGCATTCGAGCTCGTCGAATCTACCACGAGACGCGCCGCCGCGGGCGGGCGACTGCCCGGGCGGCGCGCGGCCGGGCCCGGGGCTGCGGGCGCCGCGAGGTCTGTGCTAGGTTGGGCGCCCCGCTGGCCGCGGCGTCGACCCCGACACTCGGCCGGACGCCCCGCCGATGACCTGGCCGTCGCCCGCCGCCCGCCGCCGACTCACCCGGCTCGCGCCCGCCGCCCGCGCCCGCCGCCTCACCCGGCTCGTGCCCGCCGCCCGCCGCCTCACCTGGCTCGTGCCCGCCGCCTCGCTCACGCTCAGCCCCGCGGCCGCCGCCGACAACGCCTCGCGACGCGCGTGCGTGAACGCCTTCGAGCAAGGGCAGGTCGCCCGCCGCGAGGGCAAGTTCCTCGCGGCCCGCGAGCACTTCGCGCGTTGCGCGTCGAGCCCCTGCCCGCGCGTGCTGACGGGCGACTGCGCCCGCTGGCTGTCCGAGGTCGAAGAGCGCATTCCCAGCGTCATCGTCGTGGCGATCGGGCCCGACGGCCGCGACCTGTCGGAGGCCGAAGTTTGGCTCGACGACCGGCGCCTGCCGACGCCCTTGAGCCCGACGGCCATCGATCTCGACCCCGGGCGGCACACGCTGCGCGTGCTCGCCGGCGGCGGCACGACCCCGGTCGAAGAGCAGATCGTCTTGCGCGAGGGCGAGAAGCTGCGCCGGGTGACGCTCACGCTGCGCCCGCCGGCCCCGCCGGCGCCCCCGCCGGCGCCCCCGCCCGCGCCTCGGCCCGTGGTGCGCGAGGTCGAGCGGCCGACGCCCGCGCTCACGTACGTGCTCGGCGGCGTCGGCCTCGCCGCGCTGGGGGTCGGGGGCTACTTCGCCTACGCGGGGCTCTCGAAGCGGAGCGATCTCGACGGCTGCAAGCCCGCGTGCTCGACCGGCGCGACGGCCGAGGTGCGCCGCGATCTGCTCGTGGGCGACGTCGCGCTCGGCGCGGGCGCCCTGGCCCTGGGCGTCGCGGGCGCGCTCTACCTGTGGCGCCCCGAGCGCGAGGTGGCGGGCGCGGCCCCCTCGACCTCGTTCGTGGTCGCCCCCGCCGCCGGCGGCGCCCTGGCGAGCTGGGCCGGCGCCTTCTAGCGCCGGCGCGGGCCGGCTAGAGTGCCGCCCGCCTCGCGCGCGACCCGCACGCCCCGCCGTCGGGCGCCGACCCGAGCAGAGACGAGAGAAGACCATGGCCCAGACCTACCAGCGCATCGTGCTCGCATCTCGCCCCACCGGGGCGGTCAAGCCCGAGAACTTTCGCCTCGAGACCGTGCCGTTGCCCGAGCCGGGCGAGGGCCAGGTGCTGGTGCGAAACCAGTACCTGTCGCTCGACCCGTACATGCGCGGGCGCATGAACGAGGTGAAGTCGTACGCGGCGCCGCAGCCGCTCGACGAGGTCATGCTGGGCGGCACGGCGGGCGAGGTCGTGGCCTCGAAGAGCCCGAAGTTCGCGGCCGGCGACCGGGTGGTGGGGGCCTTGGGCTGGCAAGAGTACGCGCTCAGCGACGGCGCCGGGCTCACCAAGGTCGACACGTCGCGCGTGCCGCTCTCGGCGTACCTCGGCGTGGTGGGCATGCCGGGCATGACGGCGTGGTACGGGGTGAACAAGATCCTCGCGCCGAAGGCGGGCGAGACCGTGGTGGTGAGCGCGGCGGCGGGCGCCGTCGGCAGCGCCGTCGGGCAGCTCGCCAAGCTCGCCGGCGCCCGCGCCGTCGGCGTCGCGGGCGGGGCCGACAAGTGCGCGCACGTCGTGCGCGATCTCGGCTTCGACGCCTGCATCGACTACAAGGCCGCCCACGGCGTCGAGGGCCTCGTCGCCCTCCTGAAAGACGCCGCCCCGGACGGCATCGACGCCTACTTCGACAACGTCGGCGGCGACGTGCTCAACGCCGTGCTCGCGCGGCTGAACCCCTTCGCGCGCGTCGCGATCTGCGGCCTCATCTCGGGCTACAACGGCGAGCAGACGCCCATCACCAACCCGGCCGCCCTCCTGGTCAAGCGGGTCAAGCTGCAGGGCTTCATCATCTCCGACCACCTCGAGCTCTGGCCCCAGGGCCTCGCCGAGCTCGGCGCGCTCGTGGCCGCGGACAAGCTGCGCTACCGCGAGACCGTCGCCGAGGGGCTCGCCTCGGCGCCCGAGGCCTTCATCGGGCTCCTGCAGGGCAAGAACCTGGGCAAGCAGATCGTGAAGCTGGCCTGAGCGGGGCGGCGCGCCCCCGAGTCCCCTCGGGGGCGCCGTCGCACCCTGCCGAAATCTTCACCCGGGCGGCATCGGCGAGTCCTTTTGCCGCCTCGTCCGTATAACCCGGGCTGGCGCGTTCCGGCGCCCCGGGGCCGCCTTCGCCCCGGCCAAGGAGGCGCGTGCGGATGCAGAAGCGAGCTCGGGCGCTGGGGGTGATCATGGCGGCGCTGACGCTGGGGTCGGGGTGTCGGGGCGCCCCCCACGAGGCGCCGGCCCAGGCCGCCGGCTCGGCGCAGCCCCCCGCGCCCGCCGCGCAGGCGTGGGGGCGCGAGATCGGGCCGGCGCTCGACGAGCGATCGAGCGCGCGGCGGTCGCCGGGGCCGCCGGTCTCGCTGAGCGCGAGCGACGGCACGGGCCTGCGCCTGGTCTCGCTCAAGGGCCGGGCGCTGGTCGACGATCCGCTGGCGCTGACCGAGCTGCGCCTGACCTTCGAGAACCCCGAGGCGCGCGAGCTCGAGGGCACCTTCAGCATCACGCTGCCGCCGGGGGCCGCCGTCAGCCGCTTCGCCATGCGCACGGCCGAGCGCTGGCAGGAGGGCGAGGTGGTCGAGAAGCAGGCCGCGCGCCGCGCCTACGAAGACTTTCTGCACCGCAAGCAAGACCCGGCGCTGCTCGAGCAGGCGGCCGGCAACCAGTTCTCGGCGAGGGTGTTTCCCATCCCCGCGCGGGGCCGAAAAGAGCTGATTCTTTCGTACTCGCAAGAGCTCAAGGGCGACGAGCCCTACGCGGTGCCGCTCCGGGGGCTGCCCGAGGTCGAAGAGCTCGATCTGGCCGCCTACCTGCCGGGGGGCGACCAGCCGGTGCACGCCCTGAAGGCAACGTGGAAGGCGCCGGCGGCCGACTTCGGCTTTCAGCCCGGGGCGAGGCCGCCCGCGGCGGTGCGCAGCGGCGACTTGGTCATCGCCCGCGTGCGCCCCGTCGGCGAGGCCCGGCCCGAGCCGATCGCGTCGCTGCTCGTGCTCTTCGACACGAGCGCCTCGCGCGCGCTCGGCTTCGACGCGCAGATCGAGACCTTGCGGGCGCTCGTCGCCGACGTCGCCGCCCGCGAGGGCGCGGCGACGCCCGTCTCGGTGCTCTGCTTCGATCAGGGCACCGAGCTCGCCTTCGAGGGCGCGGCGGGCGGCTTCGGCGAGGCCGAGATCGCGGCCATCGAGAGGCGCGGGGCGCTCGGCGCGTCCGACCTCGAGGGGGCGCTCGCGGCCGCGGGCGAGCGGGCGAGGGCGCGGGGGCTCAAGCGGATCGTGCTGATCGGCGACGGGGTCGCCACGGCCGGCGACGCGGTGGGCGACAAGGTGGGCGCGGCGGCGCTCAAGCTCAAGGAGGCGGGGGTCGAGCGGCTCGACGCGCTCGTGGTGGGGGGCATCCGCGACGAGGCGATGCTCGCGCGCGCGGCGCGGGCCGGGCTCGCGCACGACGGCGCCGTCGTCGAGGGCGAGGCCGAGCCGGCCGAGATCGGGCGGCGGCTGCGGGCCGCGACGCGGTCGGCCGAGCTCACGATCGAGGGGGCGAGCTGGCAGTACCCGCGCTCGCTCGCCGGGGTGCAGGCGGGCGAGGACGTGCTCGTCTACGCCGAGCTGCCCGCGGGGCAGCCGCTCGAGGTGAGGGTCGGCGGCGAGCCCCAGCGCCTCGCCGAGACGCACGAGGTCGAGCGCGCGCTGCTGCAGCGGGCGTGGGCGCGGGCGAAGATCGCCTCGCTGCTCGACGAGCAGAAGCTCGAGGGGGCGCAGCCTTCGATCGCGAAGCAGATCGTCGATCTCTCGGTGAAGCACCGCGTGCTCAGCCCCTACACCGGCCTCTTGGTGCTCGAGACCGAGCAAGACTACGCGCGCTTCAACCTCGACCGGCGCTCGCTCGCCGACATCGTGACGCCCTGGGCCGGCCGCATCGAGGTCGTCAACCGCTCGCCGGCGGCGCCGAAGGCGCAGGCCCGGGCGGCGAAGCGGGTGCAGGAGGCGCAGGCCGCGGACGCGAAGGCGGCGAGCGCGGGCCCCGAGGCGGCGAAGAAAGACGGCGGCGCCGAGCCACCGCCGGCCCCGGTGCCCGTGCCGGCCATGGCGGCGGCGGCCGGGCCGAGGCCGAGGCCGATGGCCGCGCACCGGGCGCCGATGCGGGCAATTCCGATGGCCGAGGCTCTCGCCGAAGAGCCGGGCTTCAGCGGGGGCGGCTCGCCGGGCCCTGGCACTGGCGGCAGCGTCGCCGGGGGCGAGCCGGGGGGCGTGCGGGGCGGCGTCGCCGGGGGCGAGCCGGGGGTCGTGCGGGGCGGCGTCGCCGGGGGCGTCGTGGGGGGCGTCGTCGGGGGCGTCGTCGCGGGCATGCCGGGGGGCGTTGCCAAGGCGAGCGAGGGCGAGCTACCCCTCGATCGGAACGACCCCTGGGGCCCCGACGCGCCCTCGAGCGGCGCGGGCGCCCCGGCGGCGAGCGCGGCGCCGGTCGCGACCGCGGACCGGCCGGCGACGCCCGGGGCGCCGAGGCGGCCGCGGCCTCAGCGCCCGCGCGAGGAGGGCGAGGCCGAAGACGGTCGGCCGGCCTTCAGCAACCCGTACGCGGGCAAGTTCCGCGAGGTGATGGGCATGATTGGCGGGCGCCGCGCCGCGGAGGCGCTCGACTTCGCGCTCGCCTGGCGCAAGCAGTCGCCGGGCGACGTGATGGCGCTCGTCGCGCTCGGCGCGGCGTCCGAGGCGGCGGGCGACGTCGAGGGCGCGGGGCGCGCCTACGGCTCGATCATCGATCTTTACCCGGCGCGCGCCGACCTGCGCCGCTTCGCCGGCGCCCGCCTCGAGCACCTCGAGGGCGACAAGGGCCTGCCGCTCGCGGTCGACACCTTCGCGAAGGCGGCCGAGCAGCGGCCCGACCACCCCTCGAGCCACCGCCTGCTCGCCTTCGCCCTGGCCAAGCGCGGCGAGTACGCGCGGGCGCTCGACGTCGCGCTGGCGGGCGCCAAGCGCACGTACCCCGAGGGGCGCTTCGCGGGGGTCAAGCGCATCTTGCGCGAGGACGCGGGGCTGCTCGGCGCCGCGCTCGTGCGCGCCGAGCCCGACCGGCGGCCCGAGGTCGAGGCGAAGCTGCGCCAGGCGGGCGCGTCGCTCGAGCGGGGGCCCTCGCTGCGCTTCGTGCTCACCTGGGAGACCGACGCCAACGACGTCGACTTTCACATCTACGACGCCTCCGGGGGCCACGCCTTCTTTCTGGAGCAAGAGCTGCCGAGCGGCGGCGAGCTCTACGCCGACGTGACGACGGGCTACGGGCCCGAGTGCTTCACCGTGCGCCGGTCGCGCGCCGCGCGCTCGCCCCTCTACACGCTGCAGGCGCACTACTTCTCGCGCGGGCCCATGGGCTACGGCATGGGCAAGCTCGAGATCATCGAGCACGACGGCAAGGGCGGGCTCGCCTTCGACGAGCGTCCGTTCGTCGTGATGGTCGACCGCGCCTTCGTGAACCTGGGCACCGTGGGCCGCACCACCCTCGACCGGCCCACGGCGACGGCGTCGCGGGAGTAGGCGGCGTCACACTCCGGGCCGGTTCGAGCATACCCTCGGGCGTGGTGCCCTCGCGTCGCTCCCCCTGGCCGGCCCTCGCCTTTGCCCTCGCCTGCTCCGCGTGCGCCTGCCGCGGCCCCCGCCCCGAGCGCGCCGACGCGGGCCCGGCCCCCCTCGCCGCGTCGGCCGCCGCGAGCGCCGCCGGCGAAGCCCCGCCGGGGGCCGCCGGCGAAGCCCCGCCGGGGTCGAGCGCCGCAAGATCTGCGCCGGCCGAGGCCCCGCCGGCCGCGCCGCGCGCGAGCGGGCCCTTCGAGCTGCCCTTCGCCAAGGGCCGCACGGTCTACTTCGCCGTGCCGCCGAGGCCGGGCGGCCCGCGGCGGCTCATCGCGAACCTGCACGGCATGTGCAACCCGCCCTCGTACGCGTGCGGCTACTGGCTGAACGCGGGCACCGAGCGGGGCTTCGTCGTCTGCCCGACGGGCAACGCGAGCTGCGGCCCCGGCGCCTACAACGCCCCGACCTGGACGAGCGGCGCCGCCCAGATGGGCGACGATCTCGAGCGCGCCGTCGCCGCCGTCGAGGCGGCCTACCCGGGCGAGCTCTCGCCCGAGGGCGCCATTCTGACGGGCTTCTCGAAAGGCGGCTACGCCGCCCCCGCCATCGCCGCGCGCACGCCCGGGCGCTTCGCCTACCTGCTCATCAACGAGGCCGACGTCGCGCTCGACGCCGCGTCGCTGCGCAAGGCCGGCGTGCGCGCCGTCGCGCTCGTGGCGGGCGAGCTCGGCTCGCAGCTCGCGGGCGAGCGGCGCACGGCGGCGCGCCTACGGGCGCAGGGCTTCCCCGCGAAGGTGTGGGTGATGCCGAAGGCCGGGCACCACTACTCGGCCGACATCGACGCGATCATGGCCGACGCGCTCGATTGGCTCGTCTCGCACGACGGGGCGCGGCTTTCCCCCGACTGAAGTCGGGGGCAGCGGTTGCCCTCTCGTGTCGCGCGGAAGCGAGTCGGTTCGGCCCGCAAAGCCCGCCCCCTCGTCGGGGGCCGGGCTCCCTCGGGCTTTGGTCGCCGAGCGAGACCGCGCAAGCGGCTCGCGTCGCGGGAGCCCTGCCTCCGGCAGGACTTTGCGAGCCGTTTTCGCGGGCGTTCGCCGCCCCCGACTTCAGTCGGGGGCGGCCCGCCGGAGGCGCTTCGAGACCCCCTCTTCCGTCGGGGGCGGCGCCGCGCGGGGCAGCGATCGGTGCAGGTAGCGCCGCGCGGGGCCGGGCGCCGAGGCCTCGGCCCGCGCGGCGACGACGAGGTGGTGGGCGGGCGCGAGCTCGCAGGCGGGGTCGGCGGCCGAGGCGTCGCCGGTGAGCTGAAAGGCCTGGCAGCGGCAACCGCCGAAGTCAGCGTGACGGCCGGGGCACGAGCGGCACGGCTCGGGCATCCAGTCGTGGCCGCGGAAGCGGCGGAACGAGGGGTCGTCGTGCCAGATCGCGGCGAGCGGGGCCTCGCGCACGCTGGGGAAGCGCAGGCCCGCGATCGAGTTCGCCGCGTGGCAGGGGAGCGCGACGCCCGTCGGGGTCAGGTGCAGAAAGCTCTGGGCCCAGCCGCCCATGCACGCCTTGGGGCGGCCGGCGTGGTAGTCGGGCGTAACGAAGACGATCTCGAGGCGCCCGGCGAGGCGGGCCTTCGCCTCGGCCGCGACGCGGCGGGCGGCGTCGAGCTGCGCGGCCGAGGGCAAGAGCGCGGCCCGGTTGCGCAGGGCCCAGCCGTGGTACTGGGCGTTGGCGAGCTCGAGCCGGTCGGCGCCCAGGCGCTCGGCGAGGGCCACGAACTCGGCCGCCCGATCGATGTTCTCGCGGTGCAAGACGGCGTTGAGGGTGAGCGGCAGGCCCGCTTCTTTGACCCAGGCCGCGGCGCGCAGCTTGGCCTCGTGGGCGGGGCGGCCGGCGACCCGGGCGGCGCGGGGCTCGTCGACGTCTTGCACGCTGAGCTGCACGTGCTCGAGGCCGGCGGCCGCGAGCGCCCGCGCCCGCTCGCGCGTGAGGGGCAGGCCGCTCGTGACGAGGCTGGTGTAAAGGTCGCGGCCCCGGGCGGCCCGCACCAGCGCCTCGAGATCGCGGCGCACGAGCGGCTCGCCCCCGGTCAGGTGCACCTGCATCACCCCGAGCGCCTCGGCCTCGGCGAAGACGCGCCCCCACTCGCCCGCCGAGAGCTCGTCGCCCGGCGCGGGCTCGGTCGGGTTCGAGCAGTAGGGGCAGCGCAGCGGGCAGCGGTAGGTCAGCTCGGCGATGAGCGTGTAGGGGCGGGGCCCCCTCACTGCGGCGCCTCGGTGCGCACCAGCCCGCGCGAGGCGAGGTCGGCGAGCAGGTCGAAGGCCTCGCGCGCCACCCGCCCCTCGGGCTCGCCGGGGAAGCGCGCGGCGAGCTCGCGCAAGATCTGGTCGACCGTGCGCACGCCGTCGCAGAGCGCGAGGACGAGCGCGGCCGTCTCGTTGAGCCGCAGGCCGCGCTCGGGCGAGAGCAGCACGTACTCGCCGTCGCGACCGTCCCAGCGCAGGCGCACGCCCGGCGCGAGCCGCGGCCGGTCGGCGCCGGCGGGCCGCGCGCCCGGGCCGTCGCCGGCGGGCCCGAGCGGGCCGCCCCTCAGGTCGGTCATCGCGGTCTTCACGGTCATGGCGCCGCCCTCCCCGCCCCGAACGGCGCGACGTGCGCGGCGTGCACGGCGTCGAGCAGGGCCCACAAGATCTCGCACTTGGTGACGAGCGCGGCGACGCAGCGCTCTTGGGCTTCGCGCGTCGTCGCCTCGCGCACGACGAAGGCGAGCGCCTCGGACGAGTCGCGCTTGGCGCGCGGCACCCGCCCCTCGAAGTAGGCGAGCGCCGCGGGGTCGACCCAGGGGTAGTGCCGGCGCCAGGCGGCGACCCGGCGCGCCATCAGGTCGGGGGCGAAGAACTCGGTGAGCGACGAGGCCACGGCCTCGAGCAGGCTGCGCTCGCGCACGAGCTGGACGTAGGCGTCGCAGGCGAAGCGCACGCCGGGCAGCACCGCCTCGAAGGAGGCGACGCGGGCGCGCTCGAGCCCGACGCCCTCGGCGAGGCGCAGCCAGAGCTCGAGGCCGCCCTCGCCCTCGGCCTGCCCGTCGTGGTCGACGACGCGCCGGAGCCACGCCCGCCGGAAGGCCGGGTCGTCGCTCTTCGCCACGATGAGGGCGTCTTTGACGGGGATGCGCGTCTGGTAATAGTAGCGGTTCTCGACCCAAGCCTGCAGCTGCCGCCGCGTCAGCGCGCCGTCGTGCATGAGCCGGTGAAAGGGGTGCGCGTCGTGGTAACGACGCGCGCCCTCGGCGCGCAGACGTTCGACCAAGGCCTCGGGCGAGAGGGGCTCGCCGGCGCTCATTCGAGAATGACCTCCAGGCCGTCTTCGGCCAGCGCCCAGCCCGCGCGCTCGATCGCGCGGCGCTCGCCTGCGCCCTCGCGCAGCGCGGGGTTGGTGTTGTTGACGTGGGTGAAGAGCTTGCGCCGCGCGCCGAGCGAGGCGAGCGCCGCGAGGCTGCCGCCGGGGCCGCCGACGGGCAGGTGCGCCATCTCGGCCGCCCGGGCCCGCCCGAGCCCGAGCCGCACGAGCTCGTCGTCAGACCAGAAGGTGCCGTCGAAGAGCACGCAGCCGGCGCCCTCGAGGTGCGCGACGTAGTCGCCGAGCGCGCCGGCGCCGGGCACGTAGGCGAGCGCCTCGCCCCCGCCGCATCCGCGCACCCAGAGCCCGACGTTGTCTTCGGGCGAGGGCGGGTCGCCCGCGAGGTGCAAGGGCGGCTTGCCCGGAACCGGCCGCGCGACCACCTCGAGCCCGAGCGGCTCGCCCGCCGCGTCGCAGAGGGCCACGGGCCGGCCGAGCTCGAGGGCGCGAAAGGCGACGTGGCCCTCGAAGCGGGCGAGGGTGCGGCAGAGGGCGTTGCGCTCGACCAAGCCCCGCCGCACGGCGTTCGTGGCGTAGACGGCGAGCGGGGTCGACTCGCGCAGGCAGAAGAGCCCGAGGCAGTGGTCGAGATCGCCGTTGGTCAACACCACGGCCGCGAGGGGCGAGACGCGCGGGCCGCGGGGGTGCAGGGGCGCGTAGCGGGCGAGCTGCGCGAGCACGTCGGGCGAGGCGTTGAGCAGCGCCCAGCGCTCGCCGCCCTCGCTCACCGCGACCGAGTCTTGCGTGCGGGCGCGCAGGCCGGGGCGGCCCGCGCGCAGGTCGCGGCAGTTGGGGCAGGCGCAGTTCCACTGGGGGAAGCCGCCGCCGGCCGCCGACCCGAGCACGCAGGCGCGCACGCTCAGGCCCCCTCGCCCCGCCCGCTCATCGCGTCACTCGGCCGCGCCGGCCTCGCGGGCCAGGGGCGCCTCGGCGGCCGGGCGCGCGCCGTCGAAGAGCGGGTCGCGCGTCGGGTCGAAGTCGTCTTGGTACGACGTGATCTCGGCGTCCATCTTGATCTCGATGTAACGAGGCGTCTCCCATTTCATCTTCGTACCTCTCTCTCGTTCTCAGGGGCGCCTCAGCGCGAGGCGACCACCCCCCACCGCGAGCCGCCGACCTTGACCCGCGAGCGCACCCGGCCGCGCGCGGCGTCGACGACGGCCGGCTCGCCGTCGGGCCCGCACGCGACGTAGAGCGCGCGCCCGGCGGGGCTCAGGCGCAGGCCCCGCGGCCGCTTGCCGACGGGCACCGTCGCCACGATCTCGCCCCGCGCGGCGTCGACCACGGCGACGCTGTCGCCGTCTTCGTTCGAGACGAACACCCGCTCTTCGCCGCGCGCGACGTGGCAGCCCGGCGTGGCCGAAGCGAGGCCGAGGGCGCAGGGCGCGAGGCACGTTCGGGCGAAGGCGGTGCGCATCGTGGGCGGGACCCGCCCCGCGACGAACGTGCCGGCGCGGGGCGGGGGCACCGGCCGACACGCAAGGATGGTGCCGAGCCCTCTCGGGACCACATTCGGGTGGGCGATACGCGCGAACCTGTGCCGCCGCCGTGGCATTTCGCTACGAACGCATGCGGCGGCGTAGCGCTTTGGCAGGCGCCCGGCGATCGGGGCATTCTGCCGCAGGGGCGTCGCACCTCTCATCCCCGCGAGGCGCTCGTGCACCCCGACCGCAACGGCTACCAAGACTGGCAGCCCTCGGCCTTCTCGCCCAAGACCGGCCTGCTCTACTTGCCCCACCAGAACCTCTGCCAAGACGAAGAGGCGACCGAGGACAACTACGTCGCCGGCACGCCCTACGTCGGCGCGAACGGGCGCATGAAAGAGGGCCCGGCGGCCACCGCGGTTGGTTCACCGCCTGGGACGTGGCGGCGGCCAAGGCGGCGTGGGCCGTCAAAGAGACGGTCCCCGTGTGGAGCGGGGCGCTCGTCTCGCCGGACGGGCCCCTGCCCTTCGACTTCGACATCGCGGTCGGCGTGCGCAAGGGCGACCGCGCGCTGCGCGACGAGGTCCAAGGCGTGCTCGAGCGGCGCCGGGACGAGGTGCGGGCGCTGCTCGACGCGTACGGCGTGCCGCGCGCCCCGGCGCCCGGGGGGGCGGGCCCTTGAGGTCGCGCCCGGGGCTCGTCTGCGCGCTGGCGTCGGCCGCGGCCGTCGGCTGCGAGCGCGAAGAGTGGCGCTTCGACGAGCCCCCCGCCCTCGCCGGCCGCGCCATCAAGCCCGACGCGGCGCGACGCCCGGTCGAGAGGCGCGTGCCGCTCGGCGCCTCGGCCATGCCGCCCGGCGGGGCGCCGCCGGGGCCCGGGCCCCGTCGGTAGCCCGCCGAGACGCGCCGAATTCACCCGGCCTGGCGCCGTCGAATTCTCGACGACCCCGACCGGCGGGCGCGGCCCGGCGTCTAGTTCAATACGGCGCCGCGCCCGCGGCGCGAAGGGTGCCCGGCCGATGCCACCCCGCCTTCGCAGCCGCGCCCTCGCGCGCCCGTCCCGGCCGCTTCGGCCGCCGGGGCGAGCGCACGCGTCTCGGGGGCGGCACGCCCGGGGGCGCCCGCCTCACTCGGGCGGGCACACGGCGCCGGTCTGCGCCCAGGCCGCGATCAGCCGCACGAACGTCGCGTGATCGCCGGGCGCCGGCTCGCGCCCCGCGCCGGGCGACCAGCCCCGCAGGACCAGCGCGTCGTGGTCCATGTGCTCGACGATCGCGTCGAGGGTGCGGTCGCCGTTGCGGGCGCGGTCTTTGATCTGCGCGCAGACCGCGCCCAGCGATCGGCCCGCCCAGGCCATCTCGATCGGCGCGAGGTGCCATTTCGGCGCGCCCGGCACGCCCGAGGGGTCGAAGTTCTGCTCTTGGTGGCAGGTCTGGCAGCGCATGCCGACGACCCCGAAGCCGTCGGCGCCGCGCGCGACGGGCGGCTCGTGCACCCTGCCCTCTTCGCCTTGCAGGGGCGAGTCGCCGGCCGGGTGGCAGTTGGCGCAGCGCGGGTGCAAGAGCACCTTGCCGGCCTCGGTGAACAGGGCCACCGAGCGCTCGGCGGGGTCGGCGATGGCGTCGAAGGCCTCGGGCGGCTGCAGCTCGTCGCCGAGCCCGATCGCCGAGCGCGCGACGACGACCCCGGCGGCCGCGAGGGCGGCGAGCAGCGCCGCGCGGGCCGCGGCATGCCTCCGGGCGGGCATCACGGCGCCCCCCCGGCGAGGGCCCGCCGGAAGGGCAGCCTCCGGACGGGGCTGCCGACGAGGGCGCGGTAGGCGCTGGCCACCGCCGGCGCGATGGGCGGCGTGCCCGGCTCGCCGATGCCGGTGGGCGGCTCGGCCGAGGGCACGATGTGCACCTCGACCCGCGGCATGTCGTGAATGCGAAGGGCCCGGTAATCGTGAAAGTTCGACTGCACGACGCGCCCCTCCTCGAGCGTGATTTCGTCGTAGAGCGCGGCGCCCAGGCCGTAGGCGATGCCGCCCTCGACCTGCGCCCGCACGTTGTCGGGGTTGATGGCGACGCCGCAGTCGACCGCGCACACGACGCGCTCGACCTTCGGCAGGCCGTCGGGCCGGAGCGAGA
Organism: Polyangiaceae bacterium; assembly: GCA_035762175.1. GTDB lineage: Bacteria > Myxococcota_A > Polyangia > Polyangiales > Polyangiaceae > DASTPP01. The sequence continues at coordinate 113,022 of DASTPP010000374.1, forward strand.
TCTCGGCGATCTGGGCGACGTACGAGCCGAACGACTTGTGCACGGCGACGCCGCGCGCCCGCCCCGCCGGCAGGGGCGAGCCCCAGCCCGCCTTCTCGGCCGCCAGCTCGAGCACGGCGCGCTCGCGCGGGGCGTCGCGCAAGAGCTCGCGCCGCAGCGCGACCGGGTCGCGCCCCGCGGCGGCGGCCAGCTCGTCGAGGAACGCCTCGGTCGCGAACGCCGTGTGGCTGTGGCCGACCGAGCGCCACCAGTGCACGGGCACCCCGGTCGTGGCCTGCGCGGCCTCGACCCGCAGGTTGGGGATGGCGTACGGCAGCTCCGAGGCGCCCTCGAACATGCTCGGCTCGACGCCGTCGTCGCCGAGGTCGGGCGCGACGACCGAGCCCTTGAAGATCGACTGGACGACGATCTTGTGCTGCCACGCGACGACGTTGCCGCCCGCGTCGAGCCCGCCGCGCAGCCGGTGCAAGACCATGGGCCGGTACTTGCCGCCGCGAATGTCGTCTTCGCGCGACCACACCAGCTTGACCGGCGCCCGCCCCCCGATCGCCTTGAGGATGCTCGCGGCCTCGTACGCGATGTCGCCGTCGAGCGTGAAGCGCCGGCCGAAGCTGCCGCCGGCGAGCAGGGTCTCGATGCCGACGCGCTCGGGCGGCACGCCCAGCGCGGCGGCCGCGGCGCCCTGGTCGATGGTCTGCCCTTGCGAGCCGGCGGTCAGCACGCACCGATCGCCCTCCATCCGCGCGACGCAGTCGAGCGGCTCCATCGGGGCGTGGGCCAGGTAGGGCAGCTCGTACTCGGCCTCGATCACCGTGACCGCCCCGCCGATCGCCTGCGGCGCGTCCCCCTCGTCGCGCACGACGACGCCGGGCGCGTCGGCCCGCGCGCGGAAGGCCGCGAAGAGCTCGGCCGAGCCGCGCCGCTCGGCGCCGCTCTCGTCCCACTCGACCACGAGCGCGTCGCGGCCCTTCTTCGCCGCCCAGTAGTCGTCCGCCAGCACCGCCACGCCGCGGCCCGGCACCTCGACGACCTCGCGCACGCCCCGCACCGCCATCGCCGCGGCGGCGTCGAACGACGTGACCTTGCCCCCGAAGCGCGGCGGCCGCGCGACCAGCGCCGTCAGCATGCCGGGCAGGTGGACGTCGAGCGTGAAGCGCGCCCGCCCGTCGAGCTTGCCGGCCAGGTCGACGCGCGGCAGCGCCTCGGGCCGGCCGATGAGGCGGTACTGGGACGGATCTTTGAACGTCAGCCCCTCGACCGGGGGCGGGGGGAGGGCGCCGGCCCGCGCGGCGAGCTCGCCGAACGTGGCGGCGAGGCCCCGGCCGGGGTGCCGCACGTTGCCCCGCTCGACCGTCACCTCGGCCTCGGGCACCCCCCAGGTCGCGGCCGCCGCCGCGACGAGCATCGCGCGCGCCTGCGCCCCGGCCTCGCGCAGCTGCTGCCACGAGTTCGCCATCGCCGTGCTGCTACCCGTCGCCTGGAGCGACCCGAGCAGCGCGTTGCCGTAGCGGCTCGCGTCCGCGGGCGCGGCCTCGACGCGCACCTGCGACCAGTCGGCGTCGAGCTCTTCGGCGAGGATGGTCGCCAGGCCCGTGAACGCGCCCTGCCCCATCTCGACGTGCTTGGCGACGATCGTCACGCTGTCGTCGGGCGCGATGCGCAAGAACGCGTTCATCGTCGCGCCGGCCGGGGGCGGCGTCGTGCCGCCCAGCGCCTCGGGGGCGCCCGAGGACGACGACGTCGAGCAGCCGAGCTCGAAGCCCAACACGAGCCCGGCGCCCGCCGCCGCGCTACTCCGCAAGAAGCCCCGGCGCGACAGCCGCGCGTTCGCCTCGGTCGGCACGGCTCAGCCCCCCACCGACTGGGCCGCCTTGTGCACCGCGGCGCGGACGCGCTGGTAGGTGCCGCAGCGGCAGATGTTGCCGGCGAACGCCCCGTCGATGTCCGCGTCCGTCGGCTTGGGGATCTCGGTGAGCAGGTTGATGGCCGTCATGATCTGGCCCGACTGGCAGTAGCCGCACTGCGGCACCTGCAGCTCGAGCCAGGCGGCCCGCACCGCCCCGGCCACCCGGCCCTGGGCCCCCTCGACGGTCACGACCGGTCGTTCGCCGACGAGGGCGACGGGCACCGAACAAGACCGCACGGGCTGGCCCCCCAGGTGCACCGTGCAGGCGCCGCACTGCGCGACGCCGCAGCCGTACTTGGTGCCCGTGAGCCTGAGATCGTCGCGCAGCACCCAGAGCAGCGGCTTGTCGGGCTCGGCGTCGACCTCGCGGGGCGAGCCATTCACTTGCAGCCTGTGCTTCATCGTACCCTCTCCGTTGACTCGGCGCCCGGCGGGCGCGCCACGGCGCCCCCGCGCCCCCCGCGCCCCGGCCTCGCGACCGAGAGCGCGGCCTGCCGGCGACCCGGCGCGCGTCTCCCAGAGACGATACGCCCCGCCCGCGCCGCCGTCCACTTGACGCTGTTCATCGCGGCGATGAACGCCGCTCATCGCCCCCGGCCGGCGGGCGCGGGGCCGCGACGCCTGGCTCCGCGCGCGGCGCGCGGCGACGACCGCGTCGTCGACCGCGGCCCGCGGTGGTAGGACCGGGCCGTGACGCCCCGCGCCCCCGCCGCGACCATGCGCGCCGTGATCGTTCGCCGCTTCGGCGGCCCCGAGGTGCTCGAGCCCGCCGAGCTGCCGACGCCGGCGCCCGGCCCGGGCGACGTCCTCGTGCGCCTGCACGCGATCGGCGTAAACTTCGCCGACACCGAGCGCCGGCGCGGCATCTATTCGGTGCCCGAGCTGCCCTGGACGCCGGGGCGCGAGGGCGCCGGCGTCGTCGTCGCGGGCCCCGGGGTCGACGGCGCGCTCGTCGGCGCCCGGGTCTCCTTCTGGAGCCCGCGGGCCGGCAGCGCCTACGCGCAGTACGCGCTGGCGCCCGCCGACGAGCTCTTCGTGCTCGACGCGGCGACGCCCTTCGACGCGGCCGCCGCCCTGCCGCTGCAAGGGCTGACCGCCTGGGGGGTCGTGCACGAGGCGGCCGCCGTCGCCGCGGGCGAGACGGTGCTGATTCACGCCGCGGCCGGCGGGGTCGGGCAGCTCGCGGTGCAGCTCGCCCGGGCGTGCGGCGCGCGGGTGCTCGGCACCGCCTCGACCGACGAGAAGCGCGCGCGGGTCGCGGCGCTCGGCGCCGAGCCGCTGGCCTACGGCGACGATCTGGCCGCGCGCGCGCTCGAAGCCACCTCCGGGCGCGGGGTCGACGTCGTGCTCGACTCGATCGGGCGCGACACCCAGGGGCAGAGCCTCGCGTCGCTCGCGCCCTTCGGCCGCCTCGTCTTCTACGGCGAAGCGAGCGGGCCCGCGGCGCCCGTCCCGGTCGACGCGCTCTACGAGCGCTCGCTGCGGGTCGGCGCCTTCGACGCCCGCCACCTCGTCGGCGACCCGGCGCGCGCGGCGCGGGCGCGCGCGGCCCTGCTCGACGCGCTGCTCGGCGGCCGGCTCCGCGTCGAGATCGGCGAGCGCCTGCCGCTCGACGAGGCGCGGCGCGCGCACGAGCTGCTCGAAGCCCGCCGCACGACGGGCAAGGTGATCTTGGTCCCGCCCGAGGGCTTAAGGCGCCCCCTCGCGACCGACTTTCGAGCCGCCGCGGCAGGCGGGCGACACGAAGCCCTCGCCGGCGCCGGCGCGCCACTGCTCGGGCGTGAGCAGGCGCAGGCTGAGCGCGTGCAGCCCCGCGGCGAACTCGTCGCGCAAGAGCTCGTTGACGCGGCGCTGGCGCGCCACGAGCCCCTGCCCGGCGAAGGCCTCGCTGACGACGAGCACCTTGAAGTGCGTCTCGGACCCGCGGGGCACGCTGTGCATGTGGCTCTCGTTCTCGACGAAGAGCTGCTCGGGGCCGAAGGCGTCGGCGAGCGCGCGCTCGATGCGTTCTTGGCGGTTCACGGCACAGATGGTAGCGCGTCCGCGGCGCCGGCGCCCCGGCCGGCGCGCGACCCCGCCCCGCCGGGCTGGGGCGCGGGGTGCGTAGCGCGTGACGCGGTTGACATGGAAGCCCCATAGTCATTAAGACCTGAAGGTCGTGCGCTTCGAACGTACGTACCCGTTTTCGCGTGAAGCGCTGTGGCTCGCCCTGACCGACCGGCGGGCGCTCGAGCAGCGCTGGCTCGAGGCCGACTTCGAGCCCCTGGCGGGCCGCCGCTTCGTGCTGCGCGATCTGGCGCGCGGCCCCTTCGGCGGGCTGGTGCGGGGCGAGGTGCTCGAGGCGGTGCGCCCCTTGCGGCTGCGCCACTCGTGGTCGGTGGGCGGGCGCCCCCCCTCGTCCGTCACGTGGGAGCTCCACGAGATCGAGGGCGGCACCCGCATCGTGCTCGAGCACCGGGGCTTTCGGGGCACGGGCGGCCGGCTCTGGGCCCTCGTGCATTGCCTCACCTGGCGCCGCTACCTCGCCGGCGAGCTGCCCGAGGCGGCCGAGCTCTTCGACCGGCGCGGGCCCGACGCCGCCTTCCCGAAGCCGCCGCGGCACGTGCGGCTCGGGCGCCTCGCGTACCTGCTCTGACGGGGGCGCCTTCGGCGCCGTCGCCACCACGTAAGGGCGCGACCAGCGCCGGACGGGGGCCCTGGGAGGCGCCCGGCGCCGGGCCGGGGTCGGCATCGGGGCGCCCGGGCGCGCACCGGGGCCTCGGTTGACAGGGCGGCGGGCCGGCGGCAAACCTGTGCGCGCATGCTCGGCTCGCTCCTCTCGAAGGCCGCCACCGTCGGCTGGTACCTCGGCCACCCCAGCCTCTACAAAGAGCTCGGGCGGCGCGTCCGTGGCTTCAAGGTCTCGACCGAGGCGAGCCGCCAAGAGGCCGCCCGGCGGCGCGCCGAGGGGCAGCGCTGGTGCGCGGCGCACGCGGGCCCCGTGGTCGAGTTCGCCGAGGCGCTCGCGCTGCCGACCGAGATCGTGCCGATCGAGCAGGCCTTTCCGCGAGAGTGGGGCTTCGCGCTCGGGGCCGAGAGCCAGTGCCCGGTGGCGGTCGGCGGCCCCGGCCACCTCGACCTGCTCTACCACATCGCGCGCCACCTGAACGCCGAGCGCGCCATCGAGACGGGCGTCGCCAACGGCTGGTCGACGCTCGCCCTCTTGCTGGCGATGCACCGCGTGCCGGGCGCGCGCCTGGTCAGCGTCGACATGCCCTACGCCAAGCTCGGCAACGACCGCTTCGTCGGCTGCGTCGTCGCCCCGCACCTGCGCGACGGCTGGACACTGGTGCGCAAGCCCGACCGCGACGCGCTGCCCGAGGTGCTCGCCGAGCTCGACCGCATCGACCTCGCGCACTACGACAGCGACAAGACCTACGAGGGCCGCATGTTCGCCTACCCCCTGCTGTGGGGGCGGCTGCGCCCGGGCGGCGTGCTCATCTCCGACGACATCGAGTACGACGACGGCTTCGCCGAGTTCGCCGCGTCGGTCGGGCGGCGGGCCTGGGTGTTCGAGAAGCCGATTCGAAGCAACTACTGCGGCGCCCTCATCAAGTGAGGGCGTAGGCGGCGCCTTTCGAAGCCAGGTTGGTAGGCCGGGGGCCGACGATCTGGCGCCCGGCCTTCGGCGGCGCTTCCAATCTCAGCGGAAGGCGCGCGGGGCTCCGTGCCCGTGCCGGCGCGGCGGGCCGACGCGCGCCGGCGCTTGGCCGAGCCCCCGTCGGATCGCCTACCCGCGGGGGGGGGTAGCATGCCGGCAACCGTTTGCGGGCCTGGAACGACTGCAGAACGTCGCCTTACTGTGGGTAGGCGCGAAACTCAGGCGCCGGCGTCGCGCGTCCCGTTGGTGGGCGCGCGACCCGGGCGCAGGCGTCGCGCGAAATGCCCGCCCCCCCGCCCGTCGGCATGCCCCCTCAGCTCCGGTCGCGCCACGCCCCCGTTCTGACGACGAGCTTCGTCGGCCGAGACGACGAGCTGCAGCAAATCGGCCGCAGCTTTGCGCGCGGCGATCGCCTCGTCACGCTGCTCGGCCCGCCGGGGGTGGGCAAGACGCGCTTGGCCCGGCGCTATGTCGAGGTGCACGGCGGGCCCCCGGGCGCGCCCCCCGGCGACGACGCGTGGGTGTGTGAGTTGGCCGGCGCGCGGGACGTCGACGGCTTCTGTTATTGCTTGTCCCGCCTGCTCGAGGCGCCAGGCCCGGCGCCCGGGCGCGGCGACGACGCCGTCGCGCACCTCGGCCGCCTCCTCGCCCGACGCGGCCCGCTCTTGCTCCTGCTCGACAACGTCGAACACCTGGCCGGCGGCACCTGGACGGGCTGCCGCTGGCCATCGAGCTCGCGGCCGCGCGCTGCCGGGTGTTGACGCCGTCGCGCTTGTGGCGCGAGCTGAAGGAGAGCCTCGACGTGCTCGAGGCGGGCCCGGGCGACGCCGACCCGCGGCACCGGACGCTCCGGCACGCGATCGCCTGGTCGTGGAACTTGCTCTCTGACCCCGAGCGGGAGGCGCTGCAACAAGCGTCGGTGTTCCGCGGCGGCCTGTCGTTCGAGGCGGCCGTCGCGGTGCTCGACCTGTCGTCGTACCCGGACGCGCCCTCGACGCTCGACCTGCTCGCGTCGCTGTGCGACCAATCGCTCTTGTACGCGCACCGCCCGCGGGAGCGGCCCGACGACTTGCGCTACGGCATCTACGAGAGCGTCCGCGAGTACGCCGCCGCGCGGCTCGCGGCCGGGGGGGCGGCCGGGGCGGCGGCGGGCCGGCACGCCCGCTACTTCCTCGAGCTGTTCGGCCGCGAGCCGCCGTCGCCCGTGGTGCGCGGCGGGTTCTTGCCCTCCCGCGAGCTCTTGCTCGAGACCGAGAACCTGATGGCCGCGTACCGTTGGGCGGCGGGCCGCGGGCGCGCCGAGGACGCGGCGCAAGCGGCGCTCGCGCTCGGGCCGCCCTTGGTCGATCGGGGGCTGCTCGGCCCCTACCTGTCGTTGGTCGACGAGGTCCTCTTCGACGGCACGGCCGAGGGGCTGCCGGCGTCCTTGCGCGTGCGCGCCTTGCTCGCCCGGGGCGAGGCGCTGCTGGTCGGCGGGCGGTTCGCCGACGCGCTCGCCTGCTGGCGGCGCGCCCGCGACGAGGCCCGGGCCGCGGACGCCCGGTCGCTCGAGCTGCACGCCTTCTTCAACGCGGCCAGCGTCGGCGTGCTCTTCGACGAGCCGTTCGTCACGCGCGACGAGTTCGAGCGCGCGCTCGTCGCGGCGCGCGCGACGGGCGACCGGTTTCTCGAGGCGCGGGCGCTCAGCAGCCTCGGCATCTTCGAGCTCGTCCGCGCGACGCCCGCGGCCCGCGACCTCCTCGAGCGGGCGCAGCGACTCTCGTCCGAGGCCGGCGAACCGAAGTACGCGGTCGCGCTGTCGGCCTTCTTGGGTCTTTACGAGCTGCACCAGGGCCGCCCCGAGCGCGCCCACCTCGGTCTCGCCACCGCGCACGACCTTTGGCAGCGCGAGGGCAACCGGTGGAACGCGGCCTTCTGCCTCCTTTACTGGGGCGCGGCCGCGGCCGACGCGGGGCGGCTCGACGAGGCGAGCGCGCACCTCGAGCGAGCGCGGGCGCTGCACGCGGCCATGGGCGACCGGGCGCACGAGGGCCTCGACCTGTGCCTGCTCGCTCGGGTGGCCGCGGCGAGCGACGACCTGCCGCGCGCGCGGGCGGCCCTGGCGGCGGCGGAGGCGCTGCAGGGGCCCGGGGCCGCGCGCTCGCTCGGGGCGCTGCTCGAGCTCGAGCGCGGGCACCTCGACCTCGCCGCGGCCCGCCGGAGCGCGGCCGCGGGCGAACGCGACGCCGTCGCCCGCCACCTGCAAGCGGCCCGCGGCCGCCTCGACCGCGCCCTCGCCCCCGCCTCGGCGTCGGCCGAGCCCCCGGCGCCGATCCACGAGCTGAGCCTCGCGCGGCGCAGCCTCGAGCGCGCGATCGCCGCCTTCCGACGCGACTCGGCGCGCCCCGCCGCGGCCGAGCCCGCGCCGGGCCCGGCGCTCGAGCTGACGGCCGACGCGCGGCGCTTCCGACCCCCGGGCGGGGCGTGGGTCGATTTCTCGAAGCGGACCGCCCCGCGCTTGGTGCTCAAGTGCTTGGTCGAGCAGCATCGGCGCGCGCCCGGGCAGCCCCTCTCGCTGCACGATCTACTCAGCGCGGGCTGGCCGGGCCAACGGCCGCGGGGCGAGTCGGGGCCGAGTCGCGTTTACATGGCCCTTTACACCTTGCGCAAGAGCGGCCTCGAAGGTCTCGTCGTGCGCCGCGACGACGGGTACATGATTGAGCCGGGGCTGCGGGTGGCGATCCGGCCCGCCGACGGCGACGACCCCGAAGGCTAATGCCCCCGTTCTCGACGGGGCCGAGAGGCCGCAGGGCGCGGCGGGCCGCCCCGCCCTGGGCCCCCGAAGGGCGCCGCTTCGGACGCGGCGGTGGCCGGAAGGGTGCGCCTTGTCCCGGCGCCGCGGGGGTTTGCGGGCCTCGTTGAGATCGCTTGAGGGAGATTTAGTCGTCGGGCCGGGCCCGCGTGGTACACCCACTTTGCCCGAGGCGAGCGCACACCCTAGTCGCCTCGCGGACGAACTTCGACGCACGCGCGGCGGTGCGCCGGCGGAGAATTTTTCCGACGTCGGTACCCGTCGATTCGAACGCAACGTTCTTTCTGCGAGCGCGACCGCGCGCGGCGCCTGCGCCGCGAACGGCCCGCCCTGTCGCCCTTGCCGGCGCCCGCCGGGCGCCGGCGAAGCAGGAGTCTTATCGGATGAAAGTTCTACGCTCGAGAGAGCTCGTGGCCGTCTACAACAAAGTGTCGGGCCGCACCACGCTGCCCGAGGTCGTCGTCACCGGGCTCGTCGACATGTTCCGGGGGCCCGCGGTCGACGGCGTGGCCCGCCTGGTCCGACAGCAGCGCGGCGTGCCCGAAGACGGCGCCCATTATTTCGAAGAGATCCAGATCGTGTCGCGCCACAACCTCCACTTCGCGAGCGTGCTCGCGTCGGGCGACGCCGCGATCATGCTGATCACGGCGCGGACGACGGACCGGCAGGAGGCCTGGCACGCCTTGCGCCGCTCGATCCCCGCCCTCGACGTGGCGCTCGGGGCGCGGCCCGCCCGGTGACGGCCTCGCCGCGCTCCCGGCGGCGCCCGCGGGCGAGCCGCTGGCGCGCGGGCCCGTGGCGAGGTCTTCGGCGATTCGACAGGTCGGCCGGCCTCGACCGGCCACGAGGACGCCTCGAGCACGGTCGCGTAGCCGCCAGCCCGCGGTCGCCCGCCGACCGAATCAGAACGATTCGAAGCGGTAATACAGCGTGAAGCCCGAGGAGGGCGGCACCGACGCGTTGGGCGTCAACTCGTCGACGACGAGAAAGACCGTCTTGGCGACCGAAGGCACGCCGCAAATGACGGGCCCGTAGTTGAAGTTGCCCGCCTTGACCGTGTCGAAGCCCGTGAAAGGGTTGAAGCTCGTCGTCTGAAACTCGTTGCTGCCGCAGGCCCCGCAGGCCACTGCCGACGAGTCGAGCTCTTGCACCGTCGGCGGCTCGCACGAGCCGAGCAGGTAGAGCGACGCGCCCGTCGCGCCAGGCTCCGCGGTGGCGACCTCGTACTTGAGGCGTTGGCCAGGATTCATCGTCAGCGCGAAGACGACGTCTTTGCCGGCCGAGGTGAAGCTCGAACTGAAGCTGCACTCGGGGGGAGCGCCGTCACCGTTGATCGGGTTGTAGTCGTTCACGCCGCCGAAGGCGTGCTCGACTTTGAAGTCGAAGCCGGCCTTATCGGAGGGGCTCGAAACTGCCAGCAGATTGATCGCGCTTTGGCATGTCTCGCCTGTCGACCCGGTGCCGCCGCCGTTGCCCCCCGTGCCGCCGCCCGCGCCCGCCTCGCCGCCGCCCGCACCCGCCGCGCCGCCGCCGGCGCCCGCCGCACCGCCGCCGGCGCCTCCGGTGCCGCCTCCACCGCCCGCGCCGCCGCCAGCCGCGCCGCCCGTGCCGGTGCCGCCCGTGTCGCTGCCAGCGGTACCACCGCCGCCGCTGCCGCCCGTACCCGAGCCGCCCGTGCCGCTGCCGCCGCTGCCCCCGGCGCCGCCGGTGCCGGTGCCGCCGGTGCCGCCGGTGCCGCTGCCACCGTCGCCGCCGGTGCCGCCGCCACCGCCGCCGCCGGTGCCGCTGCCCCCGGCGCCGCCAGTGCCGTTGCCGCCGGTGCCGCTGCCACCAGTGCCGCCGTTGCCGCCCGAGCCGCCCAGGCCGCCCGCGCCGCCTGTGCCCGAGCCGCCAGCGCCACCGGCACCGGCGTTGCCACTGGCTCCGGAGTCACCGCCCGAACCGCCGCCGCCGTTGACCCCTCCCCCCCCGCCACTTGTGCCGCCGGTGCCATTCGTGCCGCCGGTGCCATTCGTGCCGCCGGCTCCCGCGCTACCATTGGTGGACGACCCACCGGACCCACCTTTGCCGGAGGCGCCACCGTTGCCGCCGCCTGCGCCCCCACCGTCGTCGTCATCGCCACAGCCGGGAACGGCCACCGCCAGGCTGGCCAAAAATGCTAGAATGAGCGCGCGTTGTCGCATGTCGTAGGTACCTCTTTGGTAGGGTGGGCTGGGTCGAGAGCAGGTTCTCCGTACCGCCCGCGAGCTGACCGGTGGCACAAAAAGATGGGCGGAGTAAACCCCCCGAGTGTGCCAGTGGCACAAAAAGATTACTGAGTATTGGTTTCCATGTGCCACGCACCCCGAAGGGGTTACTAAGTATTGGTTTCCATGTGCCACGTGGCACAAAAGGGTTACTGAGTAATGGTTTTCATGTGCCACGCGCCTCAAAACCATTACTCAGTAATGCTTTTTTGTGCCACCACCTCTCCGAAGGGTTACTGAGTAACCCCCGCGGGGCGCTGCCCCTCCTTACTACCAGCTGTTCTTGTTCGGACCAGGAATCGGTCCGGGCGCGGCGGGCGGCCCCCGGCTGAAGCCGGGGGCAGCGGACGCCCGCTCGTGCCGCGCGGCGTCGGGTCGATTCGGAACGCAAAGCCCGCCCCCTCGCCGGGGGCTGGGCTCCCAAGGGCTCCGGCTTCCGGGCGAGCTTTGCGAAGCGGCGCGCGACGCGGGAGCCCCGCCTCCGGGCGAGGCTTTGCGCGCCGTTTCCGCGGGCGTTCGCGGCCCCCGGCTTCAGCCGGGGGCCGCCCACGCCCGGCCCGATTCCTGGCCGCATCAAACACGGTTGGTATAAGAGCGAGGGCGGCTCGGGCACCCTCTTGAGCGCGACGACGACCCGCTCGCCCTCGAGCTCGCCCTCGAGGCGCAGGTGCTCGGGGTCGGGCCGCTCGTACGAGAGCTCGACCGGGCCCTCGCCGGGCGCGCGCAGCCCGCCGGGCAGGGGCCCGCGGTGGGTGAGCGACGGCATCCGGCGCCGATTTCCTTGGGCGGGCCCATGCAGGGGCGAGCCTCACGCCCCGTCCGGCGAACGCGCCTGGCGCCTGAAGCCTACCCGGGGCCGCGCGAGCAGCTCGTCGTAGATGCCCATCAGCTGCGCGACGTGTACCTCGGGCAGGAAGAGGCGCAGGGCCCGCGCTCGCCCCGCCTCGCCGAGGCGCCGCGCGCGTTCGGGGTCGGCCGCGAGGGCCTCGAGGGCGGCGCGCAGGGCGCCGACGTCGTTGGGCGGCGCGAGCAGGCCCGTCACCCCGTCGTCGACGACCTCGGGCACGCCGTCGACGCCGAAGGCGACCACGGGCAGCGACGCGTACATCGCCTCGGCGAGCACGAGCCCGAAGCCCTCCCAGCGGGCCGAGTGGGCGAAGATGTCGGCGGCCGCGAAGAGGTCGGCGATGTCTTTGCGCTCGCCGAGCAGCCGGACCCGCGCCGCCCCCGGGCCGAGCCCCGCGAGGTAGGCCTCGAGCTTCGCCCGCTGGCCGCCGGGCCCGTCGCCGCCGACGACCCAGACCTCGACCTCGCGCCCCCCGGCGCGCATCGCGTGCGCCGCCTCGACCAGCCGCTCGAAGCCCTTCTGCGGGCTGATGCGGCCGGCGGCGACGACGACGAGGGCGCCCTCGGGCGCGCCGATCTCGGCGCGCACCGCCGCGCGCGGGCGCCCGACCCGCAGCCGCGCGGGGTCGAGGCAGTTGTACAGCACGCGGAAGGCGCGCCGGTCGATGCGCTCTTGCGCCGCCGTGAAGTCGGCGACGGCCCGGCTGCACGCGAGAATTACGTCGCTCCTCCGGGCGAGCGCGCGGTCGACGGCGATGTGCTTCCAGTTCTTCCAGACGTAGCAGTTGTGCTCTTCCGAGATGACGGGCAGGCGGGGCGCGGCGGCCGCGACGATGCGGCCCACGGTGTTCGAAGCGAACATGGTCGTCTGCAAGACGTCGGGCCGGTGCTCGCGCAGCGCGCGCGCGAGCGCCGCGTAGCCCCAGAGCTCGAAGGTCGACTCGGTGCGGCAGCCGAGCGGCACCACCGGCACGCCGAGCGCGCGCGCCTCGCCCGCCCACCACGCGTCGCCCTCGCGGGCGGGGTCGAACACCTGCACCGCCACGATCGGCTCGACCCGCTCGCGATCGAGGTGGCGCAGCTGCGTCAGGCGCAGCACCTCGGTGCCGCCCACGCCCAGGGTCGAATGAAGGAACAGAACGCGGATGCGCCGCCGCTGCGCCATGGGGCGCGCATCCTAGCCCGGTTCCGCCTCGGGTCGAGCCGGGGCATAGTAGGGTGCGTGCCGGCCTCGACGCCGCCCCGCCTCGCCCTCGCCCTCGCGCTCGCGCTCTTCTCGTGCCGGGCCCGCTCGCGGCCGCCCCCGGCCGGGCGCGAGGGCCCCCCCCCCGCCGCCCCCCCCGAGCCCGCCGCCATGACGAACGTCCTCCGCGCCCGCCCCGACCCCGCGCTCTCGGCGCGCGTGCTCGCTCGCCGCCCGCTGCTCTACGCCGCCGGCCCCGCAGCGGCCGACGATCGGCCCGCGCACGTGCGCGCCGGCTCGGCCCTCGCCTGGCTCGGCGGGCGCCTCGCGGTCGTGCAGGACGACGCGAACTTCGTCGCGTTCGTGCGGCCCTTCCGGGGCGAGGTCTCGCCGCTGACCCTGCCCGCGGGCCCGGGCGGCCTGCGGCAGTTCGACGACGTGCGCGGCAACAAGCGCCACAAGCTCGATCTCGAGGCCTCGGCCGTCGTGCCCGCGAAGGGCGGCGAGCTCTTGCTCGCCTTCGGCTCGGGCTCGACGCCGGCGCGGGAGCGCGTCCTGGTGCTCGGCCCGACGGGCGACGCGCCCGAAGCCCGCCTCGTCGCCGCCCCCGCCCTCTACCAAGGCCTGCGCGCCAACGTCGCCTTCGCCGGCAGCGAGCTCAACGTCGAGGGCGCGCTCGCCCGCGGCCGCTCGCTCTGGCTCTTTCAGCGGGGCAACGGCGCCCCCGCGGGCGAGCTCTCGCCCGTCAACGCCACCTGCGAGCTCGATCTCGACGCCCTGCTCGACTACCTCGACGACCCGGCCGCCCGGCCCGCGCCCTCGCCCCAGCGCGTGCGCGCCTACGATCTCGGCTCGTACGAGGGCCTGGCCCTCTCGTTCACCGACGCCACCGAGCTCGGCGGGCGCGCCCTCTACGTCGCCGTCGCCGAGGCGAGCCCCGACGCGACGCGCGATGGGCCCGTCAGCGCCGTCGCCCTCGGCCTGCTCGGGCCCGACGAGCCGCGCTACACCTGGCTGCGCGACGAGGCCGGCCGCATGCTGACCGACAAGGTCGAGGGCCTCGCCCCCGACCCCGAGCACGCCCGGCGCCTCTACGCCGTCGTCGATCGCGACGAGCCGGGCTCGCCCGCCGAGCTCTTGCACATCGAAGTCGCGCCCTGACGCGTCGTTCTTGGGCTGAGGGCGCGCCGCCTTCAGCCCCCGCCGGCCCCTTCGAGCGCCGCATCGAGCTCGTCGAGCAAGATGTCGAGGTCGGCCGCCGTCGCCCGAAAGCTCGTCACGCACGCCCGCAAGGCCCGCTCGCCCGGCCCCGAGGCGCCGCCGAGAGGCACCTCGGAAACCCAGGCGCGGCCGCCCGCCTGCACCCGCCCCGCGACCTCGCCCGCCGAGACGCGCCCCTCACGAAGGCGGCGGTGCGTGAAGCACACGAGCGGCAAGGGCGTGTCGTTGACCACCGCCCAGCCGCGCCCGGCGAGCTTCTCGCGCAATCGGTCGGCGAGCGCCGCCTGGTGCTCGATCGCGGCCCGCAGGCCCGCCTCGCCGAGCGTGACCAACGTCAGGAACACCTTGAGACCGATGAAGCGGCGCGACCACTGCAGGCTGCCCAGGTAGGGGTCGCCGCCCGGCGCCTCGGCGGGCACGTAGCCCGCGTCGACCGAGAACGCCCGGCGCAAGACCGCCGGGTGGCGGCAAAAGAACATGCCGGCGCCCATGGGCACCGAGAGCCACTTGTGCGCGTCCCACGTGACCGAGTCGGCCCGCTCGATGCCCCGCAGGCAGCCGCGTAGGCGCGGCGAGAGCGCGGCCGCGCCCCCCCAGGCCGCGTCGACGTGCAGCCAGGCGCCCTCGGCGGCCGCGAGCGCGGCGAGCCCCTCGAGATCGTCGATCGCGCCCGCCCCCGTCGTGCCCGCCGTGCCCACGACGAGCGCCGGCAGCAGGCCCGCCGCGCGGTCGGCCTCGATCAGGGCCGCGAGCGCCCCGAGGTCGAAGCGGAGCGCCCGGTCCGCCGGCACGACGCGCAGCGAGCGCTCGCCGAGCCCGGCCGCCCGCGCGATCTTGCGGAACGAGTGGTGGCCCTCCGAAGAGACGTAGATCGCGGGCCGCTCGCCGATGCCGGCCAGCCCGCGCTCGAGAAATTCGGGGCAGCGCGCGGCGAGCGCGGCCACGACGGCCGTCTGGTTGGCCTCGCTGCCGCCGCTCGTGAAGTGCGCCGCCGTGGCCTCCGCGTCGAACCCGAGCGCCCGGGCGAAGAAGCGCAAGACGTGCCGCTCGATCTCGATCGCGCCCGGGGCGTGCGCCCAGCCCGCGAGCTGCGGGTTGTAGAGCGCGACGAGCGCGTCGGCCCACACGCCCGCCTCGTGCACGCTCGGGTTGAAGAGGCCGAAGTAGCGCGGGTGGGTGCAGTGCAGTGTCAAGTCGCGCAGCATCTGCATGACGCCCGGCAGCGCGTCGGCGAGCGGCGTCGCCTCGTCGAAGGCGTAGCTCGCCTCGAGGTGCGCGCGAATCGCCTCGGGCGTGACGTCGGGCGCGACGCGCAGCCCGCCGACCTCGCTCAAGAACGCCTCGACCTCGCGCCCGACGATCTCGGCGACGCCCGGCCGGGGCGCGGGGGCCACTCGCCGTCGGGGCTCTGCGTCGCTGTCGGGCCCGGCCCCCTGGCTTCGATCGCGGATCATCGCCGGGACCTTACCCGAGCCGCGGCCGCGCGGTAGGGCCGGGCGCACCCTTCGGCCCTCGAGGGCACGAACGCCAACCGCCAAGAACGCGCCCCGCCCGCAAAAACGCCACAGCCGCGGGGTGCGCGCCCCGGCCGGCGGCGCCCGCGACGGAGCGCGCCGGCGCCGCCCTTCGGCGCGACCTCGGCCTTTCTGGTACGCGCGTTGCAAAAATATCCGCCCCAGGATAGCGCGACGCCGCCGCGGGCCGCCCCCGCGCGCCGCGGCGCGCCCCGCCCGCGATGCAACGCCCCCTCTCCCTGCTGCCCGAGCCCGCCGCCCCGCCGCGCGCCGCGCCCCGGCGCCGCCGCTCGATGCACGCCACCGCCACGCTCTTCGCGTTCGGCGCCCTCATCATCTTCGTGCCGCTCTGGGTGCCGCTCGTGCTCGCGGCCTGGGTCGCGCACCTCGCGCGCGGGCCCTACCTCGCGCTCAGCAAGCGGCTCGGCGACCGCACCTGGGCGGCCGGCCTCATCACGCTCGGGCTCTTGCTCGCGGTGCTCACCCCCTTCGTCGTCGTCGCCCTCTCGCTCGCGTCCGAGGCGAATGAGCTGGTGCAGCGGCTGACGGGCGCCGCGGGGCTGCCCGAGTTCCTCAAGGGCGTCGTCACGCGCGAGTCGGGCGGCGGCGGCGGGCCCGGCGCCGTCGACCCGCGCCGAATGCTCGACCTCGCGCGCGAGCACGGCCAGCGCGGCCTCACCACTCTGCAGTCGCTCGGCGCCACGCTCACCACGGTCATCATCAACCTCTTCGTCTTCCTCTTCGGCGCCTTCGCCCTGCTCACCGAGGGCCCGCGCTACTACCGCTGGGCGGTCGACCACGCCCCGCTGGCCCGCCCGCACGCCCACCGCTTCGTCAACGCCTTCGAAGAGACCGGCCGCGGCCTGCTCATCGGCGTCGGCCTGACCGCCCTCGTGCAGGGCGCCATCGCCACCGCGACCTACGCTCTTCTCGGCGTGCCGCAGGCGCTGCTGCTCGGGCTCATCACCTGCTTTACCGCGCTCATCCCCTCGTTCGGCACCTCGGTCGTCTGGGTGCCGATCGCCGCCGGCCTCGCCCTCAGCGGCCGCACCGGCGCCGCGCTCGCCATGGTCGCCGTCGGCGTCACCGCCATCGGCCTCTCCGACAACGTGCTGCGCCCCGTGCTCGCCCGCTACGGCAAGCTCGACCTGCCCGTCTTCGTGCTCGTCGTCGCGATGTTCGGCGGCCTCGCCCTCGCGGGGCCCTGGGGGCTCATCCTCGGGCCGCTGCTCGTGCGCCTCGGCAAGGAGGCGATCGTCATCGCCCGCGAAGAGGGCATCTGGGGGACCGCCCCCGGCCCCGACGGCGACGAGGTCGGCACCGCGCCCGCCTCGCGCCCCCGGCCCCGCGACCCGGCGGCGAAGCCCTTGGGGGCCTAAGCGCGGCCGCCCCTTCTTCGCGCCGCCCTTCTTCTTCTTCGCCGGCTTCTCGGGCAGCGCCGGCGACTCGACCATGCGCCGGAACTCGACGTCGCTCACCCGCCAGCGCCCCTGCTCGAAGCGCCACGAGAGCCGCCTCGCCCCGTCGCCCAGGCCCACCGTCGTCGCCGCCGACTCGCCCACGAGCCCCGCCCCCTCGTCGCCCGCCGCCTCGCACGAGCGCGACGCCTTCACCCCGCCCCCCGCCCGGACCTCGCCCCAGAGCCGGCGCACGACCGCCCACCTTATCGCGTCGATCGGGTCGACGCGAAAGATCTCCCACAGCTCTTCGTCGCGGCCGGCCACGAACGCGAAGCTCTCGGCCCCGCGCTCGCCCACCATCGACGAGGCGATCGCGTCTTCGAGCCGGCCCGGCCGCGGCGCGTCGCGGACGAGCTCGGCGACGAGCGCCCGGCACGCCTCGCCGAGCGCCCGGCGCCGGAAGTCGCCCTGCCCCCGCCGCGACCGCAGATCGATCGCCGCCCGCACCGCCTCGGCGACCGCCGGCGCCGGCACCGCGACGTAGGCGCTGTCGCTGTCGAGGATCTTCAGCGTGTTGACCCCCACCAGGCGCCCGCCCTCGGTCGTCAGCGGCCCGCCGCTGCTGCCCGGCCCGATCGGCGCCGTGTGCTGAATGAAGCGGCGCGTCTCGCCCGCCTCGTCGTCGAGCTCGAAGCGCTCGTTCGAGACGTAGCCCCGGGTCGTCCGGTACGAGGGCCGCCCCGCCAGCGAGGGGAAGCCCGTCGCCGTCACCACCTGCTGGTCGCGCACCGGCTCGCTCGCCAGCGGGAACCCGTACGCGATCGGCACCGGCCTCGCCTCGGGGAAGGCCAAGACGGCCAGATCGTGGGCCCGGTCGGCGTACACCACCTCGGCGTCGGCGTACGTCTCGCCGCTCTCGAGCACGATCGACACGCGCTCGGCCAGGTCGACCACGTGCCGGTTGGTCACCACGAAGACGAGCGGCCGCGGGCTCGCCCGCCGCGCCACGATGAAGCCGCTGCCGTACGAGCCCGCCGAGTGGCTGAGCAAGAAGGACGCGACCGCCCCCTCGCCCGCCCGCTCGGCCATCGCCTGGAACATCGCGCGCAGCTTCGCCGGCGGCTCGACCTTGATGAGCACCGTCAGCTCGCGCGTGTTGACCTTCGGCGGCGAGACCCACGCCTCGTCCGGCCCCGGCGCCCGGGGCGGCCGGCCGGCCGAGCAGGCGGCGACGAAGGCGGCCGCCAGGACGGCGAAAATGGGGGCGCGGGGCGGGGGCGGCAGCTTCATGGACGACCGAACGCCCTTGAGTGTACGCTCTTGCCGCGCAACGTGCAGAGTCGGCTCGCTCCAGCCGGGCACCCGCCCGCCGCACGCCCGGCCGGGGGCCCCCGCCCCCGCCCCCCGGTCTGGGCCCTCGCGGCCCTCGCCGCGCTCTGCCTGACGCTCGGCTGCGCCACCACCTCGCGCCGCACCCACGTCGAGCGGGGCGAGCGCTACCGCAGCGGCTCCGCCCGCTTCGACGCCTACTTCGCCGACGTCCACGCCTCGCGCCGCGACCTCGACGCCGCCGCCGAGCGCCGCCGCCGCGCCCGCGCCCGCCTCGCCCGCAGCCTCGGCCTCGACCCCGACGCCGGCGAGGGCAGCATCGCCCGCTCGATGCGCGAGCGCTCCGAGCGCCTGGCGCACAAGGGCATTCATCTGCACGTCGGCCGCAACGGCGCGAGCAGCCAGGGCGGCGCCGAGGGGGCCTCGCCGCTCGTGCAGAACCTCTCGTCTTGCGTGCGCACCGAGGCCGACACCGTCGAGTGGTCGGGCCGCGCCCGCCACCGCGCCGACGATCTGCGGCGGCGGGGCCGTGGGCTCGAGCCCCACGTCGACGAGCTCCCCCGGACACGCCGCAGCGAGACCCGGCACGAGCTGCGCGCCGCCGACCACGATCTGTACCGGCAGTCCGAGCGCGCGCGCTCCATGGGTACCGACAGCGAGCATTTCATCGAGTCGCTGCGCCAGGCCGCCGAAGATCCGAAGCGGACCCACAAAACGCGCACCAAGGCGCCCCCCAAGGGGCGAAAGCACCGCCCGCCCAGCCAGAGCCCCGACGAGGCCGATCCGCCCGAGACGCCCGCGGCCGAGCCCGACGACTTCAACCCCTGAGCGACGTGGCCTCTTGTCGGCGCGCCCCCGAGCGACATCTCTGGCCCTCCTCGGTACGCCTGGAGGTACGGCGCAGGCCCAGGCGGACCGCCCAGGCTTTCGCCCGGGCGGCTCGGCCTGGGCGGCTCGGCCCGGGCGGCTCGGCTCGGGCGGCTCGGCCCGGACGGCTCGGCTCGGGCGGCTCGGCCCGGGCGGCTCGGCCCGGGCGGTGCTCGACCGATCGTTTTGAAACACCCTCTCGGAGTCCGAGGCCGCCGGCGCGCCAGGTCACCCGCCGCTCGATGAGACAAGCTTGCCTCGTGTGTCCCCGACGTCACGCCCCTGGCACGTCGCCCCAGGGCTTACGCGTCAGGGCCTCGCCGAGCCGCAGCCTCGCCGGCTGGCGGCCTTGCGTCAGGCCTTACCCCGTACGTCGGCAGAGCCTGCGGGCGCGCGATCGCCTTATGCGGTCAACGTCCCAAGCCGAAACGCGGTCGGCAATCGCTCGGCCTCTTCGAACCGACCTGGGCCCCCCGCCCGTAAGGTCAGGCGGCAAGGCCCCCGGGCGCCCCTGCGCTCTGGCCCCCGGCCTCCAAAGGGCGACGATCGACCTCAACCAGAGCCGAAAGAGGCTGCGTCAGCGCAGAGCGTTAAGAAACGGAAGCGGGTGCTGAAATTGTATTTTTCTTTTGCCGCGGTTGCGCCTACTGTCTCACCTTTCCGAATGAGTTCGGCGGCACGCGCTTTGCTCCGATCACGTCTCAACCCCAACGTCTCGCCCCCGTGACCGCCCCCGGAGGAAGCTTATGTCGTATGCCCTGTCGTCTCGAACGTCCCCCCGACCGGCCCTCGTCTCGAGCGACGAGGTATGGGTGAGCGCGGTCGGGCGCACCGACGTCGGCCTGGTCCGAGCGAACAACGAAGACGCGTTCTTGCTCGGCCCCGCGTTCGGCGGCCGGCGGGCCGAGGGCAAGGCGCTCGACCGGCAGATCGCCGGGCGCGAGGGGCTCTTGCTCGCGGTCTCCGACGGCATGGGCGGCGCGCAGGCGGGCGAGGTCGCGAGCGCGCTGGTCGTGCGCTCCTTGCGCAAGCTCATCGAGGAGGCGCCGCACGACGAGGGCCAGGTCGACGCCTGGCTCGGGCGCGTGGTCGAGCGCGTCAGCACCCGCGTCTGGGAGTCGGCCCGCCGCTCGGGCCGCTCGGGCATGGGCGCGACGCTGACGGCGCTGTACTTGCGCAACGGCTTCGCCCACGTGGCCGAGGTGGGCGACTCGCGCGCGTACCTCTTGCGCGGGGGCCGGCTGCACCAGGTGACGCACGACCAGAGCTACGTGCAGGTGCTGCTCGACGCCGGCGTGCTGACGCCCTCCGAGGCCCGCACCTTCCCCCTGCGGAACGTGATCCTGCAGACCATGGGGCAGGGCCCCGGGGTGGCGGCCGCGCTCACGCGGGTCGCGCTCTGCCAGGGCGACATCTTCCTGCTGTGCTCCGACGGGCTGACCGGCGCCGTGAACGACGACGAGCTGCGCGACGTGATGTCGTCTTCGCCCTCGCTCGACAAGGTCGCCACGCGGCTCGTCGACCTGGCCAACGAGCGCGGCGGCGACGACAACATCACGGTCGTGCTCTCGCGCGTCGAGGCCCCCACGCTGCCCGCCCCCGCCGAGGTGAGCGGCCCGGTCGTCGAGATCGTGCGCGAGTACCGCCCCCGCCGCGTGGTCTTCTGAGGGCGGAGCGAGGGCGCGGCCGCCCGCCCGGGCTGGCGCCGCGGCGGGCGCCCGAGCGCGGCCGCGGCGGGCCCCGAGGGCCGCGGCCGCGCGCTGTCACAGCTGGGGCATTTTGTCGTCGGCCCGCCCCCGCTGGGGCAAGGGTCAGCGCTCAGCCGTCGACGGCGGGCTGGGCGCCCATCTCGCGCAGCAGGTGGTCGGCGCCGTCGACCGCGTCCATGACCCAGCGCATGTAGCGCGCGTCGACGTGGATGGTTCGGTTGAGCTCGGGCTGGAAGAACCAGTCGGACGCGACGTTCTCGTAGACGCCGTCGAAGGCGAGGCCGATGAGCTCGCCGCGGCCGTTGAGGGCGGCCGAGCCCGAGTTGCCGCCGGTGATGTCGACGTCGCTCAAGAAGTCGACCGGCACGTCGCCGAGGCCCGGGTCGACGTAGGGCCCGTACTTCTTGGCGCGGGCGGCGGCGACGAGGCGCTCGGGCGAGGCGAAGGGCTCGACGCCCTTGGTCTTGGTGAGCACCTCGCCGAGCGTGGTGAAGGGGCGGGCTGGCGGGGCGTCGGGGGCGGGGCGGTAGCCGCGCACGGTGCCGTAGGTGACGCGCAGCGTGCCGTTGGCGTCGGGGGCGAGCACGCCGCCGGAGAGCTCGCGCAGCGCCTTGACGTAGCGCGGCCGCACGAGCGCCTGCGCGCCGAGGACGCGCTCGTCGCGCTCGTCCATCTCGCGCAGGAGGGGCCGCAGCTTGACCGCGAGCCTGACGAGCGGGTCGGCGCTCTTGGCGAGCTCGGCGCTCGAGGCCGTCTTGAAGAGCTTCTGGCGCGTTGCCTCGTCCTCGAGCTTGGTGCCGGCGTAGATGGCGTCGACCGCCTTCTTGATGGCGGCGTCGTCGGTCGCGCCGCCGGTCACCACCTTGAGCAGCGGGCTGCGCTCGGCCGGCGGCTGGCGGGCGATGCGGCGCAGGGCGAGCGAGAGCAGGGCGCGGTCGAGGCCGCGGCTGTAGAACTTCTGCGCCGTCGCGAGGCCCTGCGAGAGGCGGTTCCAGTTGCGCTCTTGGTACTCGGGGTGCCGCTCGGCGTCGGGCTTCGGGCGCTCCTCGGCCATGCGCACGATCGAGGCGGCCGCGTCGAGCAGGCGCACCATCTGCAGCGCCTCGCGCAGGAAGGCGTCGTTCTCGCGGTGCTTCACGGTCTCGGCGTGCAGCGCGGCGAGCTTCTCGAGCGCGCCGCCGTAGGGGCCGCGGCGCGCGGGGTCGGCCTCGACCCACGCGGCGAGGGCGCTCTCTTGTTGCTCCTTCTTGGCGAGCAGGCCGCCCTTGACCAGGCCCTCGAGCTGGCCCTTGCCGTTGGTGAGGTAGTTGTTGAGGTTGCGCGCGAGCGCCTGGCCCCGCACCATGGCCTCTTTGTCCTCCTTGCCGGCGGCGTCGATCTCGCGCAGGTACTCTTCGTACGCCTTGATGCGCCGCGGGTAGAACCACTCGACCGCCTCGCGCACCTCGGTCGCGGTGCGCAGGCGCGAGGTGCGGCCCGGGTAGCCCGCGACCAGCACGAGGTCGCCCGGCTCGACCGCCTTCTGCGCGAGGCGCAGGTGGTGCTTGGGCCGGTAGGGCACGTTGTCGGCGGCGAAGTCGGCGGGCTGGCCGTCCTTGCCGACGTAAGCGCGGTAGAACGAGAAGTCGCCGGTGTGCCGGGGCCAGCGCCAGTTGTCGACCTCGCCGCCGAAGTTGCCGATGCCCGCGTCGGGCGCGTAGACGAGCCGCACGTCGCGCAGCTCGAGCTGCTCGATCTGGTAGAACCGCTCGCCGTCGAAGAAGCGCGCCACCGTGCAGCGCAGGCCCGCGCGCCCCTTCTCGCAGGCGGCCGTCAGCTCTTTCGTGCGCTTCTCGATCTCCTTGTAGCGCGCCCGATCGTCTTTGATGCCCTCGACCCCCGAGAGCACCTTGTCGGTCACGTCGCGGAAGGCCTGCGTCACGAACACCCGCGCCGAGGCCCCGGCCGACTTCTCGTCGGCCCTCGCCTTGGCGAGAAAGCCGTCTTTGACCAGGTTCTTCTCGGGCGTCGAGTTGACCTGCAGCGCGCCCGTCACGCAGTGGTGGTTGGTGACGATGAGCCCCTCGGGCGAGACGAACGAGGCCGAGCAGCCCCCGAGCGACACGACGGCGCCGAGCACCGGCGAGGTCGGGTCGGTCAAGAGCTGGGGGTCGACCTCGAGCCCGAGCTTCTTCAGCGTCTCGGCGTGCGCGGCGAGCTGCTCGGGCATCCACTTGCCGCCCGGGTTCTGGAACTCGGGCTTCGGCGCCGGCGCCGGCGCCACCGCGGCCGGCGCCGGGGGCGGCTTCGGCACCGCGGGCGGCGGCGCCCCTCTCGGCGGCTCGTCGCAGGCGAGCAGGGGCAGCAACAAGAAGGCGGCGAGGGGGGCGAGGCGGCGGGTACGGCGCGCGATCATGGTGCCGCCCTAGCACCGTTTCGCCGCGTTGTCTGCGGGCGCCGGCGGCTCGGCGAGGCCGAAAAAGCCCGGCGCCGCGGCAACACCGTCCGGGCCCGCGGGTTCGCGACCGCGCCGCCGCGCGCCGGGGCGCGGCGCGTCATCGCCCGAGCAGCGAGGGCGCCGGCCGCGCCGACGAGGGCGGCTCGACGCCGAGCAGCTCGGCCGCCGTCCGCACGAAGGCCGAAAAAGGCACCGGCCCCTCGATCCGCGCCCCCGCCCGCGCCCTCCCCGGCGCGCGCACCAAGAGCGGCACGCTGCGGTCGTAGAGGTAGTGCGAGCCGTGGTTGCTGCCCTTGCCGGGCGTGTACGCCTCGAAGTACCCGCCCGGCTCGAACACCACGTAGTAGTCGCCCGCGAGCCGCGCCCCCCGCTCGGCCTCGCCCCCCGCCGAGGCCGGGGCCCCCGCGTCGCGCGCCGGCACCGAGCGGCAGAGCAGCGCCTTGAGCGACTCGTCGCCCGGGGGCGGGCAGGCCCCGCCGAGCTCGTCGACCGCGACGAGCCCCGCCGACTCGCGGTGCCGCGACATCGCCTCGCGCAGCGCCGCGTCGAGCACCGACCGGCGCAGCGGCGGCAGCGCCCGCGCCTGGTCGCCCAGCACGACGTAGGGCTCGGCCACGTTGAGCACCCACGCCCCCGCCCCGAGCGCCCGCTCGGCCGCCTTCTTCAGCTCGTCGGCGAGCCCGTCGGGCGAGAGCCGGCCGCCGCCCGCGCAGGGCCGCTGCCAGTAGTCGGCCGCCCCGCAGCCGCGCTGGAGCGCGGGCGCCGCCTCGGGCGTCGGCGCCGAGCCGTGATCGCCCGTCACGAGCACCGCGTAGCCCGCGGCGCCGAAGCGCGCGTCGAGCGCCGAGAGAAACGAGCCGAGCGCGCGGTCGAGGCGGGCGAGCTCGTCCCAGGCCTCCCACGAGTCGGGGCCGTACACGTGCCCGACGTAGTCGTGCGACGAGAGCGAGAGCGCGAGCAAGAAGGGCGCGTCGCCCGGCGCGCGCGGCGCCTCGAGCGCGGCGAGCCCGAGCGCGAGCAGGTCGTCGTCGCCGAAGGGCGTCGCGCGGTAGGCCGTCGCCGGGTTCGACGAGGCCCCGAGCCGGTGCGGGAACGTCGTGCCGAGCCCGAGCCAGTTGCCCTCGCCCGCCTGCTCGTCGGGCAGGGGCGTGCGGGCGCTCAGCCACGCGGGCTCGAGCGGCGCCCAGACCCCCGCGGGCCCCGCGGCGAGCGCGCCGGGCTTCGCGAGCCGCGACGCCCAGGCCGGGAACTGCGGCGCGAACGCCGTCGAGGTGACGAACGAGCCCGCGGCCGAGTCGAACCAGAGCACCGCGTCGGGCCGCCGCCCGCCCCCGGGGATCGCGCCGCGATCTTTCAGCGAGAGGCTCACGACCGTCGCCGCGGGTGCGCTCGCCTTCAGCCGGTCGGCCAGCGTCTCGGCGCGCAGCCGCGCCGGCGACGAGCCGGCCCCCGCGACCGGGCCCGCCGGGCCCACGAGCTTCGTCGCCGGGTCGGCGAGCGCCGAGGAGCGCCGCCCCGAGCCGGTGAGCACGATCTCGTTGGCGTAGACGCCCGTCTCGCGCGGCGTGGCCCCCGTGTAGAGCGCCGCGTGCCCCGGCCCCGTGTCGGTGACCGCGTGCTCGAAGCGCGCCTCGCGCACGTACGTGCCCTCGCGCACGAGGCGCGCGAAGCCGCCGCCCGGCGGCAAGAGCGGCAGGCGCTCGTCGGCGATCCAGGCGGCGAGCTGGTCGACGACGATCGTCACGACCACCGGCGCGCGCGCGAGCGGCGTGGGGGCCGGGCGCGCGGCGCTCGCGGCCGGCGCCGCCGCCGCGGGGCGCGCGCGCTCGGAGCAGCCGGCCGCGGCCGCCGAGGCGGCGAGCAGGGCCAGCGCCGCGAAGGCCGGCCGTCGCCCCACGCGCCCTCGCCCCTGTGGCCGCCGCCTCATGCGCCTTCGCCCTTTTGCGGCCGCCGCCTCACGCGCCCTCGCCCCTGTGGCCGCCGCCTCATGCGCCCTCGCCCTTGCGGCCGCCGCCTCACTCGTCGTCGTCCTTGTCGTCCGCGAGCTCGGCGGCCGACGCCGGATCGTCGTCGTCGTCGGCCGCGGCCGACGAGGCCGGCTCGTCGTCGTTTGTCTCGTCGTCGCCGGGCCCGGTCGGCATGCCGCCGACGCCTTCGGCCGCGCGCGACGAGCGGCGCTTGGGCGCGGCCTCCGGCGCCGGGGCGACCGACGCCGAGGCCCCGCGCGCGGCCTTGAGCTTGCGCGGCGGCAGGAGCTCGGCGTCGCTCGCGACCTTCTTCGCCAGGAAGATGGCGGCGTCGAGCTTGTAGAAGTTTCGTCCGCGGTAAAACTTGAGGGCCCGCGCGTTGTTCTCGGCCACCTCGAGCACGAGGTGCGTGCAGCCGCGCACGCGCGCCAGGTGCTCGAGCTGGTCCATGACGAACGAGCCGAGCCCCCGCCCCTGGAACTCGGGGTGCACCGCGAGCTCTTCGACGAAGAGCGGGCGCATGTCACGCCCGCGGAAGTAGCGCTCGTTCATCCAGTTGTCCGTACCGAGGATCTCGAACGCGCACTCGGCGTAGCCGACGATGCGGCCCGAACCGTCGTCGCCGCCGGCGAGAAAGAGCAGCTGCTCGACGCCCTCTTCTTCGTACACCTCGAGGAAGCGCCGCTTCGAGCGGGGCCGCTGGTACTCGACGGTGGTGCGGTTGACCTCGCGGAAGACGAGCTTGAGAAAGTCCCAGGTGCGGTTGAGGTCGCGCCGGTGCAGGCGGCGCACGCGCACCAGCGGCTCGGGCTCGTGGTTGGTCGCCGCGCGGGCGGACTTGGCGCGCGCCATGGCTAGGGCCTCGGGCGGGTGGCGCCCCGCGGGGGGCGCGACGCGGTGGGTAGGGGGGCGAGTTCGGCCGAGAGAAGAGCGGGGTGGCGCACCCTGCCCGCGCCCTCGTCGGGCCCGCGACCAAGGGCCTCGAGCGCGGGCGGCCGGGGCGCGCACTCAACAAATCGCCGGCCCGAGCCGTTAGCTCGATCGTGAGCCCCTCGGCCTCGCCCCTCGAGCCCCCCACGGCGGATCGAGGCCGGCCGTGCGCCGCCGCGTCGGGCCGGCGCGCCGCGGGGCGTGGCGGCGAAGTGGGGGGGCGAGGGCGCTCGCGCGCGGCGTTCGGTCGAGGCCTTGATGGGCATGGCTCGGGGTGGCTTTCGGAGACCAGCAAACCCCTAGCAAAGAAGAGTACATGCGGGCAAAGCCTGGTCGACCTCGCGGGCGTTCGGGGCGGGGCGGCCCGCGCGCGGGGGGGCAAGTTTTCTTTGAAGACCCCCACGTAATATGTGACACCCCTAGGCTAGCCCTCCAGCCTGACCAGAGGTGTGTCGTGCTCTGTCCGACCTGTACGAAGGTGAATGACGCCTCGGCCCTTGCTTGCACGTTCTGCGGCATGTCGTTCGGCGCGGCGCGCGGCTCGGCCCGTCACGCCGCGGCGCCCGACCGGTCCGAGCGCGGTCGCGGCGCGCCCGGCGCGGGCGCGGCCGAGGCGAGCGCCCCGCCGCCGGCGCTCGGCCACAAGGTCCCGACGCTCAAGGGCGTGAGCGCGCCCGCGCCCGCGCTCGAGGCCCGCCCCTCGGCCCGGACGCGCACCATGATCGGCGTCGCCACGCCGGGCCCGGGCAACCAGCGGCCCGCCGCGCCCGCGCCCGCGGCGCCGGCCGAGGCGCCGACGGCGCGCTCGTTCGACCAGCCGGTGCCCTCGCCCCGCGAGGCGCTGCGCGAGCTCCTGCGCCGCCACGGCGAAGAGGTCATGACCGACCCCCGGCGCTGCAGCTCGCTGCTCGCCGCCGACTACCACCGCCAGGTCTCGTACCTGGTCGCCGCGCTCGAAGAGCGCATCCCCCAGCGCATGGTGGTCGAGGCGAGCGCGGCGCCGATCGAGATCGTCGTGCTCGCCATGGCCGACGAGCTCGGCAAGCGGCGCGAGCTGCCGGGCGCGAGCGCCCTGCACGCCGTCGAGTCGTGGGCCATCGCCCTCGGGCTGCTGGCGCCCCCCCCGGGCGAGGGCACCGGGGTCTGAGGGGCGGCGCGCCGTGACGAGCATCCTGGTCGTCGACGACAGCGAGGCCACGCGGTCGCAGGTGCGCCGCGCGCTGCGGGGCGACGGCACCTTCGACCGCTTCTTCGAGGCCGAAGACGGCCTCTCGGCCTTCAAGCTGCTCATCGACGAGCGGCCGAACCTGGTGCTCTGCGACCTGAACATGCCGCGCTTCGACGGGCGGGGCTTCCTGAAGCTGCGGGCCTCGCGGCCCGAGCTGCGCGACATCCCCGTCATCATGCTCGCGGCCGAGGGCGACGGCGAGATGAAGGCCCGGCTCATCGAGGACGGCGCCTGCGACTACCTGACCAAGCCCTTCCACGAGAAAGAGCTGCTCGTGCGGGTGCGCCTGCACCTCCGCATGAAGACCCTGCAAGACGAGCTGCGCGATGCCAACGCCCGGCTCGAGGCGCTCTCGAACACCGACCCGCTCACCGGCCTCGCCAACCGCCGCTGCCTCGAGCGGCGCCTCGCCGACGAGGTGGCGCGCGCGCGGCGGCACGGCATCCCCCTGACGGCGGTGGCGCTCGACATCGACCACTTCAAGTCGGTCAACGACCAGCACGGCCACGACATGGGCGACATCGTGCTGCGCAACGTCGCGCGCGCCATGGCCGACGGCCTGCGCTCGAACGATCTGGCGGCGCGGCCCGGCGGCGAAGAGTTCCTCTTGCTCTTGCCCCACACCGACCTCATCGGCGGCCTCGCCATGGCCGAGCGCGTGCGCGCGCGCCTCGAGCGCCTGACGCACGTGGGCCCGAACGCCGCGCTGCGGGTGACCGCGAGCTTCGGCGTCGCCTGCACCGCCCCCTCGGGCGCGGAGCCCACGGGCGAAGAGCTGCTCGCCCGCGCCGACCAGGCGCTCTACGACGCCAAGCGCTCCGGCCGCAACCGGGTCATCGCCTGGTCCGCCCCCGGCGACGAGGCCGCCAAAGAGGCGGTCACCCTGGCCCCGCCGCCCCCGACCGAGGCCCCGCCGCCCCCGACCGAAGCCCCGCCGCCCCCGACCGAAGGCGGCTAAGGCGCGCCCCCCGCGCCGGGGTTTCCGCGCCCTGCGGGGCCTCTCCGTTGACGCCCCCGCGGCGCCGCGCTTTGACCGCACGCGCGTGACCGGCCCGGCCCCCCAAGACGCAAGCCCGGCGCCCGAGGGCGCAAGCGCCGCGGTGCCCGAGGGCGCAGGCGCCGCGGCGCCCGACGGCCCCCGGGCGGGCGAGGGCGTCACGACGCTCGACAGCCCCCGGGCGGGCGAGGGCGTCACGACGCTCGACGGCCCCCGGGCGGGTGAAGGCGCCGCCCCGCCCGGCGCGAGCGCCCTCGCGCCCGCGGGCGACGAGGCCGGAGGCACCGCCGAGCCGCCGAGCCCGGCCGAGCCGCCAAGGCCCCGCCGCGCGCTCGCCTTCGCCGGCTTCGCGCTCGCGGCGCTGGTCGGCGGCTCGGCGCTCGCGTTCGAGATCGACGAGGCCTCGAGCCGGGGCCAGGTCGCCCGGGGCGTGGTGCTGGGCGAGGCGAAGCTCGGGGGCCTCGAGGGGCCGGCGCTCGAGGCCGAGCTCGAGCGCTTCGCCGCGGCCTTCGCGGCGCGGCGCCTCGTGCTGCGCGCGGGGTCGCACGCGGCCGAGACGACGGCGGCCGAGGCCGGCGTCGCGCTCGACGTGCCCGCGACGGCCGAGGCCGCCCGGCGCGCGGGTCGCGAGGGCGCCTGGCCCGCCCGCTGGGCCTCGTGGCTCACGTCGTTCGCGCGCCCCCGCGGGCTCGTGCCCCTCGCCCGCCTCGACGAGGCGGCGGGCGAGGCGACCTTCGACGCCCTCGATCGCGCGATGCCCGAGCGCCCCTTCGCCGGCGCCGTGCGCGCGCCCGGCGGCAGCGCCCAGGCCGAGTACCCCCGCCCCGGCTCGCTCGTCGACCGCCCCGCCGCGCGCGCCCTCTTGCTCGCGCGCCTGCCGCTCGGCGACGCCTCGCTCACGCTGCCCTTGCAGGCGCGCCCCGCGCCCCTGCCCCGCGAGGCCGTCGACGAGGCGCTCGCCCGCGCCCGCCGCGCGCTCGCGGGCCCCCTCGCGCTCGCCTCCGACGACGGCTCGCGCCGCGTCGAGTGGTCGCCCGCCGAGCTCGGCGCCGCGCTCGAGAGCCGGCCCGCCGAGGGCGGCGCCCCCCGCCTCGAGCTCACCTTCTCGGCCGAGGCGCTCGAGGCGAAGCTCGGGCCGCTGCGCCCCTCGCTCGACGAGGCCCCGGCCGACGCGCGCTTCGAGATCGCGGGCGACCGCGTCAGCGTCGTGCCCTCGCGCCCGGGCCGCCGCCTCGACACCGCCCTCGCCGCCGAGGCCCTCTTGCGCGCCGCCGAGGCCGAAAAACGCGAGGGCCCCCTGCCCTACGGCCCGGGCGACGCCCCCGCCCTCTCGACCGAGGGCGCCGAGGCGCTGCGCATCACCAAGCTCGTCGCGAGCTTCACCACGCGCCACGGCTGCTGCGAGCCGCGCGTGCAGAACATTCACCGCATCGCCGACCTCGTCGACGGCGCCCTCGTGCGCCCCGGCGAGACCTTCTCGGTCAACGAGCGCGTCGGCCCCCGCACCGCCGAGCGCGGCTTCGTCTTCGCGCCGAGCATCGCCGAGCACGAGACCGTCGAGACCATCGGCGGCGGCGTCAGCCAGTTCGCCACCACGCTCTTTAACGCCCTCATCGACGGCGGCTACGAGATCGTCGAGCGCCAGCCGCACAGCTTCTACTTCTCGCGCTACCCGAAGGGGCACGAGGCGACGCTCTCGTTCCCCAAGCCCGACCTCATCTTTCGCAACGATACCGACGCGGGCGTGCTCATCAAGGTCGACTACGGCAAAGACTACGTGCGCGTGCGCCTCTTCGGCGACAATGGCGGGCGCAAGGTCGAGCGCAAGGCCTCGTCCGACTTCGACTTCCGCGATCCGCCCGTCGAGTACGAGCCGAACGCCGGCGTCTCGCCCGACGACGAGAAGGTCGTCGCCCACGGCACGCGCGGCTGGTCGGTGCTCGTCTCGCGCGTCATCACCTACCCCGACGGCACCTCGAAAGAAGAGAAGCGCAAGGTCACGTACCTGCCGCGCCCCCGCCGCATCGACGTGCACCCCTGCCGCCTGCCCAAGGGCGCCCGCGGCTACACCGGCAAGCCCTGCCCCAAGCCCGAAGAGCCCCCGCCCGTCGAGCCGGGCATGGTCGAGGCCTCGGCGCCCCCGCCCGGCGAGACGCACTGAGCACGCGGCGCGCGAGAGCTGCCGGGGCGAGCTGCGCTTCGGGCGCGGCGAGCACGGAGGGGGCTCCGCTTCGGGCGCGGTGAATACGGAGGGGGCTCCGCTTCGGGCGTCGGCCGGGCCCGGGCGCTCTCCGGGCACCCTGAACTCGCCCTCCCAGGGGGGAGGGCTCAAACAGCAGGGGACCCGCCCGCCGAGCGCCCGGGCCCGACCGACGCCCGAAGCGGAGGCCGATCGGGTCGTTGGGTTGCCAGAGGTTTCTCGGGTGGATGGCAGAGCCGGTTGGCGTACATGCCTCGCTGAATGACCGACAAGGAAACTTTTTGTCCTGCTCGGGTCGTTGTCTGTCCTGCTCGTGATGTCTCTTGTCCCGTGTCGGGTGTCCCGTGCCCTGCTCGAACGCCGACCAGTCCTGCTCGGGTCGTTGCCTGTTCTGCTCGGAGGGGCTCTTGTCCTGCTCGGGTCGTGGCCAGTCCTGCTCAGGGTACCCGCTGTCCTGCTCGTGGTGTCCCTTGTCCTGCTCGGGTCGTTGCCTGTTCTGCTCGACCCGTTGCTTCGTCTACCGCCACCGCCCCGGCGTAGCACGCGAGGCGACGAGCGCGTACGAGCGGCGTCGGCGGGCGGCGGCGCGGCCGCGCGGCGGGCGGCGGCGAAGGCGGGGCGGCGCCGAGGGCGGCGAAGCGCTGGCCTGCGACGGCGGCAGACGAAGAGGGTGAAGCCCACCGGCCCCTTCACGTGGAATCAGGTCGCGGCGCGCGGCGCTGAGCCCAGCGCGACAGGGCAGCGGCCGAGCACGTGACGAACCCGCCGTGGCCGACTACCATGAAGTCGGCGCCTGATGCTGACAGTTCTCTTCTGAAACGTAAAAACACGCGACGTAACCCCGTACGTCGCGGAGTTGGCGGCCGAGCACAGCGTCGATGTGCTCGTGCTCGCCGAGAACGGCGTGCCCCAGCCTGAGGTAAGGGCGGCACTCGCAGCGCGCACGGGCTA
Organism: Polyangiaceae bacterium; assembly: GCA_035762175.1. Taxonomy (GTDB): domain Bacteria; phylum Myxococcota_A; class Polyangia; order Polyangiales; family Polyangiaceae; genus DASTPP01. The sequence goes on from DASTPP010000374.1 coordinate 144,384, forward strand.
TCTCTATGACTCCGACCCGCTCTCGAGGGGGGTCGAGCTCTACACTCGGTTCTCGCTGGCGGCGGCGCCCGCGCCGGAGGTGAGCGAGGAGGGGTTCTACATCCGTGAGCTGCCGCTGAGCCCTCGCGGCGTGCTTTTGGTCCTGCTCCACTTCCCCAGCAAGCTCCGGCTGAGCGACGCCGACCAAGCGGCCCTCTGTCCCGGGTACGTTCAGCAAATTTGCAGCGTCGAAGAGCGTCGAGGGCACCGCCGAACCATGGTCGTCGGCGACCTCAACATGAACCCCTACGAGCCGGGGGTCGTGGGGGCCACTGGGTTTCATGCCGTGCCGAGCCACCGAGACGCGGCTCGCGGGGAGCGGACCGTCCATCGCAGGAGCTACCCGCTCTTCTACAACCCCATGTGGAACTGCTTCGGCGACGAACGAGGCGGCCCGCCCGGCACCTTCTTCTACGACAAGTCGCGGAACCAGCCGCGCGCCCGCGCGAGCCGCTCTTCGGGGGTGTGGTCTCGCTCGCTCGCGAGCACGAAGCGCCCCGAGTCGTAGAGCACCACGCCCTCTTTCTTGATGTCGGCGAAGAAGAACGAGCCCTTCTCGAGCTGCTTGTTGACGTCTTTGATGTCGTGCACGATGAGGCCGAGCGCCGTCACGCCCGTCTTTTCGCGGGCGAGGCGCTCGGCGGGCTGCCACAGATCGTGCCGGTCGACCAGGGCGCGGCTGCGGACGACGGCGAGCAGGTCGAAGTCAGAGCGGTAGCCGGTCTGGTAGTCGTCGACCCAGTCGCCGCGGGCGTGGCTGCCGAACAAGATGAGCAGCTCGAGCGGCACGTGCTCGCGCAGGGCGGCGACGACGTCGGAGAGTTGCTCGCGCTTGAACTCGGGCAGGTGATCGAGCGAGGTCTTCATGGTGTGCCCCCGTTACGGCGCGCCCCCGCGCGCGTCGCGTTCGCGCTCGAGCTTAGTCGAGGCGCGCCGGCTGTCGATCGGGTTCCGGCGGTCGGGCGCCGGCGCTCGCCCGCGGGCGAAGCGCCACGGCGTGGGCAGGCGCTACAACGCAAGGGGCGTAAGGCCGCGCCTGAAGACGAGCTGCGCGCGACGCCTCGTGCGCCTCACGCCTCGCCCGAATGGCAAGCGCCGCGGCAGGGTCGCCCGCAGCGGCGGGGGGGCGCGCGGCCAGCGAGAGGGTCGGTGCGCTTCATGCAACAGACCACGCACCCATCGAGCCAGTCGCGCCCACGAAGCTCGACCTCGAGAATCAAAAAACGACCCCCAACGACGGAGCCTGCACCCATGAGCTACATGCCCCTTCTGCCCTTCTGGATTCTCGGCATCCCCATGCTGGTGGCCTTCATCGATCTGATGCGGACCCCACGCCCGAGCCACCGCGTCCCCCAGCCCGCGTAGGCGACTCCGCCCCGCGGCGGCACGCCCGCGCCCGACGGCGTCCGCGCGGCCAGCGCCCCGGGCGGCGGCGTTCGCGCGGCGTGCGCCTTGGACGACGGCGTCGAGGGGGGAGCACTCATCGCCCCCCCTCGGCGCCAGCCCGGGCGACGTCGTGCCACCGCTGCCTCGGCGCCGGCCCGGGCTACGTCGTGCCCCGCCGCCTCAGCCGGGGCTTCTGACCCAGGAGCGCGTCGTACGCCCGCTTGACCTTCACGAACGCCTCGGCGTCGCCGCCGCGGTCGGGGTGCGTCGCGAGGGCGAGGGCGCGGAAGGCGCGCTTGATCTCGTCGTCGCTCGCGTCCTTGCCGACGCCGAGCACCGCGCGGGCCGAGGGGTTCGGGGCGGGCCCGGAGGGCTTCGCGGGCTCGTCGCCGGGGGGCGCGGGGCGCGCCGGCTCGGGCGCGCGGAAGGCCGGCTGGCCGGCGCGCACGCGGACCCAGGCGCGCGCCCACTTCGGCTCGATCTCGGCGAGGGGGCGGCCGGCGGCCTGCTCGGCGGCGCGCTTGGCCTCATCGCGCGTGCGGGCGCCGCCCTCGAAGGCGTCGGGGGGACGGAAGGGCGCGGCGCGCGGCTCGGCCGTCCACCAGGCGACCCACCAGAAGCGGCGGCGCTTGGTGGTCGTGATCGAGACGACGCCGCGCTGCAGATCGGTCATGGCCTTCGGGGGCGAGCTTAGCCGAAGCCGGGCCGGGCAGGCCGCCCAGGCGGATGACCTTTGCGAACCTGTTCGGGTGGTGGCCGGCCCGGCCGCCCAGGCCTTGCCCCGGGGGGACCACCCGAACAGGTTCGCAAAGGTCATCCGCCTGGGCGGCCTGCGCCGGCGGTTCTGCACCGCCCTCGTCCGCCTGGGCGGCCTGCGCCGGCCGTTTCGCACCGCCCTCCGGGGGGCGGCCCGGGCCGGGCGCGGCCGTGCTGGCTTCATTTCGGCCATGGTCGTCGTCTCGGGTTCGGGCCCGGGCGGGTCCGGGCGGGCCCGGGGCCGCGCGTCAAAGCGCGTTGGCCCGCTCGCGCAGCAGGAACTTTTGAATCTTGCCCGTCGAGGTGCGGGGCAGCGGGCCGAAGACGACGGACTTCGGGCACTTGAAGTGGGCGATGCGCTCGCGGCAAAACGCGATGATCTCTTGGTCGGTGGCGGCGGCGCCGTCGCGCAGCTCGACGAAGGCGCAGGGCGTCTCGCCCCACTTCGCGTCGGCGCGGGCGACGACGGCGGCCGAGAGCACGGCGGGGTGGCGGTGCAGGGTGTCTTCGACCTCGAGCGACGAGATGTTCTCGCCGCCCGAGATGATGATGTCTTTAGAGCGGTCTTTGATTTTGACGTAGCCGTCGGGCTCGACCACCGCCAAATCGCCGCTGTGGAACCACCCGCCCTCGAACGCGGCGCGGGTGGCGCGGGGGTTCTTGAGGTAGCCCTTCATGGTGAGGTTCCCGCGGAACATGATTTCGCCCATCGTCTCGCCGTCGCGGGGCACGGGCCGCAGGGTGGCGGGGTCGAGCACGTCCATGCCCTCTTCGAGCAGGTAGGCGACGCCCTGGCGGCCGTACTTGACGACGCGCTCTTCGAGCGAGAGCTTCGACCACTCGGGCTGCTTGGCGCAGCTGGCGGCGGGGCCGTAGGTCTCGGTGAGGCCGTAGACGTGGGTGATGCGAAAGCCCATGCGCTCGACGCCCTCGATGACGGCGGCGGGGGGGGCGGCGCCGGCGACCAGGCACGAGACGCCCTCGACGCCGCGCTTGAGCTCGTCGGGGGCGTTGACGAGGGTCGTGTGCACGATGGGGGCGCCGCAGTAGTGGGTGACCTTGTGCTCGCGCATCAGGTCGAAGATGGCCTTGGCCTCGACCTTGCGCAGGCAGACGTTGACGCCGGCGGCGGCGGCGAGCGTCCAGACGAAGCACCAGCCGTTGCAGTGGAACATGGGCAGCGTCCACAGGTAGACGGCGTGGCGCGGCATGCCCCAGTCGAGCAGGTTGTTGACGGCGTTCAGGGCGGCGCCGCGGTGGTGGTAGACGACGCCCTTGGGGTCGCCGGTGGTGCCGGAGGTGTAGTTGAGCGAGATGGCGTCCCACTCGTCGTCGGGCGGCGACCAGGCGAAGTCGGGGTCGCCGGCGGCGATGAATTGCTCGTACTCGATCGCGCCGAGCCGCTCGCCCGGGGGCGCGAGCGCGTCGTCGACCTCGACGACGAGGGGCTTCGACCGGGCGAGGGCGAGCGCCTTCTTCACGGTGGGGGCGAACTCGCGGTCGGTGAAGAGCACCTTCGCCTCGGCGTGGTCGAGCATGAAGGCGATGGTCTCGGCGTCGAGGCGGGTGTTGAGCGTGTTGACGACGGCGCCGAGCATGGCGGGGCCGAAGTGCAGCTCGACCATGGCGGGCACGTTCGGCAGCATGGCGGCGACGGTGTCGCCGCGCCCGACGCCGCGCGCCCGGAGGGCCGAGGCGAGGCGGCGGCAGCGGGCGTAGACCTCGCCCCAGGCGAGGCGCCGCTCGCCGTGCACGACGGCGAGGCGCGCGGGGTACACCTGCGCGGCCTTGGCGAGGTACGAGAGCGGGGTCAGCGTCGCGTAGTTGGCGGCGTTCTTGTCGAGATCGATGTCGTAGGCAGACGTCATGGGGGGCCTCGCCGGTCGTTTCGTCGGGCGAACGTCGCCCGCGGCGCCGGGCGCGGGGGGCGCCGGGCGCTGGGGGGGCTGGTGGGGGGCTTTCGGGGGCGCGGGCCGCTCGGGGGCCGCGCCGGGGGGGGCGCGGGCCGCTCGGGGGCCGCGCCAGGGGGCGTCGCGCGCCGCCGGGGCGCGTGGGTGGGGTCGTCGGGAGGCGGGCGCTCAGCCCTCGCCGCGGCTCTCGTTCAGAGACTGGCTCGCCTCTTCGCGCGTCTCGTAGACGTGGGCGGCGACGCCGCGGCGCGAGAGCGCGTCGCCGAGCTTCATGCGCAAGAAGGCGCTCGTCGTGTAGCGCGTGACCTTGCGGTAGTAGCGATCCATCAGGTAGCGGACCATCTCGGCGTACGCGTCGGCGAGATCTTCGGGGATCTCGAACGAGTCGTAGTTGACGATGGCGTCGACGCGGCCGCGGCTGACGGCGCGGATGCGGCGCTCGACGGTCTGGCGCACGATCTCGACGTCGCGCCGGGTGCGCACGTGCATGCCGGCGAAGTTCAGAAAGAGCGTGTTCGACTCGGCGTCGAAGTGCAGGCGCTCTTCGAGGCCGAGGTCGAGGAAGTCGCCCTTGAGGTTCATGGGCTCGGCCTGGAAGATGCGTTCGTCCATCAGGGCGGGCCCGCCGGGGGGGAGGACGGGGCGGAAGGCCATGTGCGCGAGCACGTCGTCTTCGAGGTCGACGCCGGGGGCGATCTCGCTGAGCAAGAGACCGCCGGCGGTGAGGCGGAAGACGGCGCGCTCGGTGACGTAGAGCACCTCTTGCTGCTTCTGGGCGGCGAAGGGGCCGCTGAAGGTGATCTGCTCGACCTCGGGCAAGAACTTGCTCTTCTCGCCCTCGCTCAGGACGCGCAGCGAGCCGCCGCCGACGGCGACCTCGAGCCCGTCGCAGGTGAAGGTGCCGAGGAAGACGAGCTTGCGGGCGTTCTGGCTGATGTTGATGAAGCCGCCGGAGCCGGCGAGGCGGCGGCCGAAGCGGCTGACGTTGACGTTGCCGGCGCGGTCGCACTCGGCCATGCCGAGGAAGGCGGTGTCGAGGCCGCCGCCGTCGTAGAAGTCGAACTGCTGGTTCTGCTCGATGAGGGCCTGAATGTTCACGGCGGCGCCGAAGTCGAGGCCGCTGGCGGGTATGCCGCCGATGACGCCGGGCTCGGTGGTGAGGGTGACGAGGTCGAGCACGCGCTCTTCGTGGGCGACCGAGGCGACGCCCTCGGGCATGCCGATGCCGAGGTTGACGACGGCGCCGACGGCGAGCTCGAGGGCGGCGCGGCGGGCGATGACCTTGCGCTCGTCGAGGGGGGCGAGGGGCACGGCGCTGTCGGGCACGCGCAGCTCGGCGGCGTAGGCCGGGCTGTAGGCCGTGGCGTAGGTCTGCATGTGGTTCTCGGGCGAGGCGACCACGACGCAGTCGACCAAGACGCCGGGGATCTGGACCTGCCGCGGGTGCAGCGTGCCGGGGGCGGCGACGCGCTCGACCTGGGCGATGACGAAGCCGCCGCTGTTCTTGGCGGCCATGGCCATGACGAGGCCGTCGAGCACGAGCGACTCGCGCTCCATCGTGATGTTGCCCTCGGGGTCGGCGGTGGTGCCGCGCACGAAGGCGATCTGGATGGGGAAGGCCTTGTAGAGCAGCCACTCTTCGCCGCGCAGCGTCAGCAGCTCGACCAGGTCTTCGGTGGTGCGGGCGTTGAGCTTGCCGCCCGACTGGCGCGGGTCGACGAAGGTGTGTAGGCCCACCTTGGTGATGACGCCGGGGCGGTGGCCGGCGATCTCGCGATAGAGGTGCGAGATGCAGCCCTGCGGCAGGTTGTACGCCTCGACCTTCTCGCCGAGGGCGAGGCGGGCGATCTTGGGCACCAGGCCCCAGTGCCCGCCGACGACGCGGCGCAGCAGGCCCTCGTGCCCGAGGCGGTTGAGGCCGCGCTCTTTGCCGTCGCCCTGGCCGGCGGCGAAGACGAGGGTCAGGTCGCGGGGGGCGCCGGTGGCCCGGAAGCGCCGCTCGAGGGCGGCCAAGAGCTCGTCGGGCGTGCCGTTGCCCACGAAGCCCGAGTTGGCGAGGGTGTCGCCCGACCTGATCAGCGCGACGGCCTCGTCGGCGCTCACGACCTTGTTCTTCATCGCCGTTGCTGCTCCCGTCGTGGGCCGCCTACCCCCCCGCCGTTCGCGCCCGCCGCCCTCGGCCTTGTCGCCTCTCGCCGACGCCATCGTGCCGCCCGCCCCGCTCAGAAGAAGAAGAAGCCGGTGGCCTGGACGGCGTCGCTCGAAGCTTTGACCCCATCGGCGTATACGTCAACGATGTGCGTGTAGTCCAGGCCGAAGCGGATGGCGTCGTGGGGGTCGAAGTAGAAGCCCACCTCGTAGAGGTCGGCGTGGTCGCGCACCCGCTGCGGGTTCGGGTAGCGGGCGTCTCGGTGCAGGTTCGAGTGCGAATAGGTCGCGAAGACCGCGGCGCGGCCGCCGACGAAGGGCAGGTAGTACTCGGCGCTGAGCATGTACGTCGTCCAGTGCGGCAGGCGGAGGTTGCCGTCGGCGTCCCAGACGGCGAGGCCGGCGTCGATGTTCGGCGTGTAGGTCGGCGCCGGCGTGACCATGTCGGGGTTGGGCAGGGGCGCGTGGGCGACGCCGCCGTTCATGGCGACGTAGAGGTGGTTGATCGAGCGGCCGTTGACGAACTCGCCGGTGAGCGCGAGGGCGTTGTCTTTCTTGTCCTTGGTGCCGCTGATGATGGGGAGAAAGCCGCTGATCGTGTAGCCGCCGCCGGTCGCGCCCTTGGTGCGCTGGGGGTTGGCCGAGAACTCGTTGACGCGCATCCGGTGCACGAGGCCCGAGACGCCGATCGAGGCGGGCGTCATGTTGGTCGCGGTCAGGTAGCCCGAGTGCCAGGTCTGCCACTTGTTGAAGACGAAGCGGACGCCGCCCTCGCCCGCGGGCAGGCCCGAGTCGCGCTGCGCGGGCCGGACGGCGGCGGCGGCGATCTCGACGTTGAGCCAGTCGCTCTTGATGGTGCGCGTCAGCCGGAGCTGCGGGTTGCGCGAGAAGAGCTCGCCGTTGATGCCGGGCCAGTGCACGATGAGCGGGAAGAAGTGGGGCTGCCAGCCGAAGAGGTTCCAGTACTGGCCGAACAAGATGTCGACGACCGGCGTCTCCATCTTGAGGAAGGCGTGCCGCACGCGCAGGTTGGCGTTGAGGTAAAAGCCGGCCTCGCTGATGGTGCTGCCGGGCGTGCCCGTCGGCCCGAGCAGGTCGAGCTCGAAGAGGGCGCTCGCCTTGAGGCTCTCGGTCGAGGGCGCGGCGAGGCGGAAGCCGAGGCGGCTGTCGCGGACGGAGAAGTGAAACCGGTCGCGCTTGGCGGCGAGCGTGTCGGGGCGCGCGACCTGGAAGTTGCTCGCGAACTCGTTGCCGAAGCTCTGCGTCGAGTTGTAGACCATGTCGGTCTGCACGAACCCGTACAGGATGGTCTTCCACTTGCCGATCGACACCGTCGAGGTGTCGGGCGCGGCCTTGGCGAGCACCTCTTTCAGATCGCGCAGCGAGGCGTCGTACTCGGCCTGCGTGATGACGCCCTTTTCGAGCAAGAGGCGCAGGGTGGTCAGCTCGACCGCCGGGCGGCCCGAGGGCGTGGGCGGCGGCGGGGCGGCCGGCGGCGGCTGGGGCACGAACCAGCTCGGCAGCGACGCGGGGTTCGTACCGACGTAGCCGATGGGGGGCGGCGGCCCGGGCGGCTTGACGGCCGCGGGCGGGTGGGGCGCGTCGGCCGAGTGCGGGGTGACCGGCCCGGGGGGCACGGCGATGATGACGGGGGTGGTGTGGCCGTGGCCGTGGCCGTGGCCGTTCGGTTGCAGCGCGTGCGCGCCGCCCGGCGCGACGTCACTCGCGGGGGCGATCGCCGGCGCGCCCGCGTCGCCCTGGGGGGCGGGGCTGTTCTGCGCGAGCGCGCCCGGGCCGGTCGCCGCGGCGCCGACGGGGTCGGCCGCCACGGCGGCGGGGGCGGCGGCGGGGCGGGCGGCGGCGGGGCGGGCGACGGCAGCGGGGCGCGCGGCGGGCGGGGGGGTCTGGGCCGCGGCGGGCGCGGCGCCGGTCAGGGCGGCGAGGGCGCCGAGGGTGAGGGACGACAGACCGATGGCGAGGCGCATGGTGGGGCTGCTCCTTCGGCGGGTGGTGCGGGGGCCGGCGACGCGCGAGTGAAGTGGGCGGATCGGGAAGGCGGGGGGGCGCGGCGGCGCGGGCCCTTCGGTGGTCGCGGGGCGCGGGCCTCGGGGCGGCACGGGCCCTTCGGTGGTCGCGGGGCGCGGGCCTCGCGGGGCGGCGCGGGCCCTTCGGTGGTCGCGGGGCGCGAGCCTCGGGGCGGCGCGGCGGGGCGGCGGCGGCCGGGGCGCGGCGGGGGCGCGGCGGGGGCGCGGCCCGGGGGGCGTGGCTCAGTAGATGCCGAACGCGTAGTAGACGCCGATGATGACGAAGACGGCGGCCGTCTTGATGAGCGTCATCGCGAAGATGTCGCCGTACGACTGGCGGTGGGTCAGGCCGGTGACGGCGAGCAGGGTGATGACGGCGCCGTTGTGCGGCAGCGTGTCCATGCCGCCGGAGGCCATCGAGGCGACGCGGTGCAGGACCTCGGCGGGGATGCCGAGCTGGTTGGCCTGCTCGAGGTAGCGCTGGCCCATGGTGGCGAGGGCGATGCTCATGCCGCCCGAGGCCGAGCCGGTGATGCCGGCGAGCGTCGTGGTGGTGATGGCCTCGTTGAGCAGGGGGTTCGAGATGGCGTCGGTCATGGCGGCGCTGATGGCCTTGAAGCCGGGCAGCGCGGCGACGACGCCGCCGAAGCCGTACTCGGAGGCGGTGTTGAAGGCGGCGAGCATGGCGCCGCCGATGGCGAGCGTCGCGCCCTTGGCGAAGGGGCCGCGCACGCGGGAGAGGGCGGTGGCGACGATGACGGCGATGCCGACGAGCAGGGCGCCCTCGACGGCCCAGAGGGCGATGAACTTCGAGGGGTCCATCGGGGCGACGTCCTTGACGCCGTAGGGGGCGAGGTCGATCGGGCCGGGGTAGACCTTCGGCAGCGCGCGGGTGAAGGCGAGGTTGAGCACGCCGACGAGCAGCAGGGGCAGGAAGGCGACGAGCGGGTGGATCGATTTCTCGGCGCCCCCGGCCGCGGCGGCGTCGGGGGCCGCCGCCTCTTCGCCGTAGCCCTCGCGGCGGGCCTGGGCCTGGCGGCGGCGGTAGGTCAGGTACGCCATGCCGATGGCCAGGACGAAGACGGCGCCGAGGAAGCCGAGCTTGGGGGCGGCCCAGGTGTTCGTCTTGAAGAAGCTCGTCGGGATGATGTTCTGAATCTGCGGGGAGCCCGGCAGCGCGTCCATCGTGAAGGTGAACGAGCCGAGGGCGATCGTGCCGGGGATGAGCCGCTTCGGGATGTTGGCCGAGCGGAAGAGCTCGGCGGCGAAGGGGTAGACGGCGAAGGCGGCGACGAAGAGCGAGACGCCGCCGTAGGTGAGCAGGGCGCAGACCGTGACGACGGCGAGCATGGCGTTGCGCTCGCCGATGAGGCGGACGACGCGCTCGGTGATGGCCTTGGCGAAGCCGGAGAGCTCGATGAGCTTGCCGAAGAGCGCGCCGAGCATGAACACGGGGAAGTAGGGCTTGAGGAAGCCCGCCAGCTTCTCCATGTAGATGCCCGAGAAGTAGGGCGGCACGAGCGAGGGGTGGAAGCAGGCCACGGCGAAGAGCGCGGCGACGGGCGCGAACAGGATCACGCTGAAGCCGCGGTAGGCCACGAACATGAGGAAGCCCAGGGCCGCGAGGGTGACCAAGATGTCCATGGGGGGTCTCCGGGGGGGCGCGCGCGCCCCGCCTCGGGGCGAGGCGCCGCGCTCGACGCACTTCGGAGCCTCCCGCAGGGCGTTCGGTCAGCCAACTGACATGGGCTGACTTGGCGGCCCGGTGCCGCCCCCGAGGGACCTCGGGGGCCGCGAACGCCGGCGGAAACGTCGCTCCAAGCCCTGCCGGAGGCGGGGCTCCCGCGACGCGAGCCGCTGCGCGGGCTCGCCCGGGGGCGCCGTGTCAGCGGGGGTTCGGGCCGAGATCAGCGGCCGGCCGGGGCGGCGCGTCCGGTCACGAGGCGGTGCGCTCGCGGAGCTGGCGGACGGCGCCGGCGCCGCGGCCGGGCGGCGTGGGGGGCGGGCTCGGGCGCCCCTCGTCGTCGCGCAGCACGAGGCGCGCGACGTCGGGGGCGAGGCGCCAGCCCTGGGGCGTGGTCTCGACGACCTCGCGGCCGGGCAGCACGTCTTGAAGGACGCGGCGCAGCCGCATGATGGCGACGTGGATGGTGTTGCGGTGCCGCAGCGGGTGGTACTCGCGTCCGCCCCAGACCTCGTAGAACAGGTGCTCGGCGCTCTGCCCGCCGCCCTCGGAGGTCAGGTGCGCGAGCAGCGCGCAGAGCAGCGGGCGTCCGGTCACCTGCGGCTCGGCGCCGGGGGCGTAGATGACGTTGCGGCGCAGGTCGACGACGAGGTCGTAGCGCCGCTCGGGCGCGCCCGGGGCGCCGGGCTCGGCCGCGTGCCGCGGGGGGTGGGGGGCGGCGTCGGCCTCGGGGGGCGGGTCGAGCAGGCGGCGCAGCAGGGCGAGCCCCGGCAGCTCGAGCGCCGCGCCCGCGCCGGCCGGGCCCCGGTCGCCCGACGCGCGCCGGCCGTCGCCGCGCCGCCGCCCGAGCGCCGCGGCGATGAGCGGGGCCCAGGGCAGGGCGTAGCCGTGCTGCTCGGCGAGCTCCTGGGCGAGCATGAGCTGGGCCTCGGCCTCGCCGACCACGGCGGCGGCGTCGCCCTCGTCGCCGCCGACGTACTCGTCGTCGAGCTCGTCGCCCGCGCCGCGCCGGGCCGGGGGCTCGCGCCCGGCGCGCTCGTGCGAGAGCGCGCCGGCGAGCGCGACGAGCGCGGCGGCGCGCAGCAGCGCGGCCTGCGCCTGGGGGTGGCGGCGCCCGCGGGCCTCGTAGTACGCCTGCGCCGCCTCGGCGCGCACCCAGGCGCCGACCGCGTCGCCGCAGAGCAGGAGCACCTCGGCCGCGGCGAGCTCGAGCTCGCGCCGCCGCGCCTCGACGGCCTCGTGCCGCACGAGCGCCGCCGCCCGGTCGAGAGCGGCGCGCGCGGCCTCGACCGCGCCACACAGCCCGAGCGCGTGCGCGAAGAGCGTCTGGGCGTGCGCGCGCACCCAGGGGCGGGACGCGCCGCCCTCGGCCAGGAGCGGCGCGAGCGCCACCTCGGCGTCGCGCGGGCGCAGCGCCTGCAGGTGCGCCCGCGCCGTCAAGAGCGCGGCGTGGGGGGCCGCGCAGCGCAGCCCCGCCGAGGCCGTCTGCTGCGCGAGGGCGCGCGCGGCGGCCTGCGCACCCTCGTCGTCGCCGAGGCCGACCAGGGTGAGCCCCAGGCAGTGGGCGGCGGCGGTGGCGAGCAGCGGGTCGCCCCGCGCCGAGAGTCGCTCGTGCGCCCGGCTGAGCGCGGCGCGCGCCTCGGCGAGGTGGCCGCGGGCGTAGTGCACGAGGCCCTCGCAGAAGAGCCGCGCCGGGGTGGGCAGGGCCGAGGTCGCCGCCTCGTGCCGCTGCACGATCTTGACGAGCGCGGCCGCGCGGTCGACCTCGTCGCAGGCGCAGCGCGCGACGACCTCGAGGGCGGCGAGCTGCGCGCGCGCCGCCCCCTCGGCCCGCGCCGGCTCGGGCAGGCGCGCCGCGGCGCGCGCGGCGGCCGCCCCGGCCTCGGGGAAGCGCCCCTCGGTCAGGAACGAGAGGGCGCGCGCCCGCCCCGCGCGCGCCTCGCCGTCGCGCGCCCGCCGCCCGCCCGCCGCCCGCAGGAGCACGCGCCGCGCCTCGCGGCCCTCGCCGAGGCGCGAGCGCACGTTGGCGAGCGCGAGCGCCGCCTGCGCCCGCTCGTCCGCGTCGCGCGCCTCGGCGAGCGCCCGTTCGAGCAGCGCCGCCGCCCGCGCGGGGGCCCCGAGCCGGAGCGCGACCTGCGCCTCGACGCGCAGGTAGGCCGCGTCGCCCGCCATCGCCGGCTCGGCCGCCGCGAGCTCGTCGAGCGCCGCGCGCGCCTCGACGACGCGGCCGTGGCGCACGAGCGTGTGCGCCGCCCGCAGCCCGATGGCCCGGCGCTGCGCGGGCAGCGCCGCCCCGAGCGCCGGCAGGAACTCGAGCGCGATGTGGTCGAGGCCGGCGCGCGCGAGCGGCCGGTGCCAGCGCTCGAGCGCCTGCCAGGCCGCGGCCGCGTCGCCCGCGGCGGCCAGGTGCCGCACCGCCTCGACCACGTCGACGGCGAGCTCGGACGAGCGCGCGGGCGGCGCCGCCTCGGCCCGGCGCAGGAGCAGCCCCGCGGCGTCGCGGCGGGCGGCCGCGAGGTCGTCGGGCGAGGCCTCGCGCAGGAGCGCCTCGCCGACCAGATCGTGCACGATGACCACGCCGCGGTCGACGTCGACGAGGAAGCGGCGCGAGAGCTCCCACAGGGCGTCGCCGCCGCCGAGCTCGGCGGGGCCGAGCCGGCCGCGCACCAGGCGCGTCAGCAGCAGCGCGTGGCGCAGCGGCGGGTCGAGCGCGCGCAGCGACGCGACGAGCGAGTCGTCGCCCCGGCGCGGAACGTAGCGCGTGTCGGCCAGCTCGCGCCGCACGTAAAAGGGGCTGCCGCCCGAGCGGCGAAAGACCGAGGCCGGGTCGGGCGGGTCGAAGCCCAGCGTCTCGCCGAGCCCCGCCACCATCGCCGCCACGGCCTCGTAGCCGAGCGGCTTGAGCCGGCAGACCGCCGGCGGCGGCGTGTCGGGGGGCAGCAAGAGCTCGAGCCGCGACGCGACGAAGATGCGGCTGCGGGCGACGTGGCGGGCGAGGAAGCCGAGCGCCTCGCCGAGCGCCTCGGGCTCGAGGTTGTGGGCGTCGTCGATGAAGACGAGCGCGGGCCGCGCCTCGAGCGCCTTGGCCACCGCGCTCAGATCGTCGGCGAAGCCCGCCCCCGGCCCGGCGTCGGCCGCGCCGAGGCGCGTGCGCAAGATCGAGACGAGGTGGTCGCAGCGCTGCCCCGCGCGGGCCGGCAGGGCGAGGGCCGGGGCGCGGCGCAGCGCCCCGAGCGAGCGCGCCTCCTCGACCATCTTGTAGACGAACTCGCTCTTGCCGATGCCCGCGACGCCGTAGATCAAGAAGAGCGCCTCGCGCGACAGCAGCCCGCGCGCCCGCGCGAGCTCGGCCTCGCGGCCGACGAACCCGCTCACCGGGCGGGGGAAGGGAGGCGGTTCGTAGCGCAGCGTCTCCACGGTGGGTGCGCCCTCGGGCGGCTCGCGCCGGGGTCGAAAGACAGCCTACGCGCTGGGGCCGACGCCCCAACGTGCAGCGAGCGGAGCGCGGACGCGATGGCCGGGCCCGACGCGAACGGGAACCGAAAGGGTCACGAAGCCTACCACGATCGGAGAGGGCTCTCATGATGCGCGCATCACGACGCGACGCGTCGCAGCGGACATCAACGCAATCGCAACCGCCCGGCTCAAGGTCTGCCGATGACAAAGGGCAAGGGCGAGGGCCGAAGCCGTCCCGACCACTGCCCCGGCGGCGCGCTCGGGCGTTCGAACGACCAGCGTAGCTGGTACGACCCGGGGCCCAAGGGCACGCCGAGAAAACGTTCCTAGCGGAAGGTCTGCGACGCGCCGGGCGCGAGCTCGAGCACGTCGGCGCGGCGCTTAGGGCTGCGCCGAGCCCGGCGCGAGCGGCGCGTCCTCGCCGGGCCCGACGAAGGCGAGGCCGCCCACCGAGCGCTGGCCTTCGTAGCGCCACCCCGACACGAGCAGCCCGCCCTGAAAGGGCAGCATCGACGTGAGGCGCAGCCCCTCGAGCCCGGCGACGGGCTGCTCGCGCCACGCGAGCCCGTCGGCCGAGCGCCGCAGCGAGCCCTCGCTCGTGGTGACCCAGAACTCGCCCTGCCAGGAGATGGCCCGCGCGAGGTCGGCCGAGGTGCCCGACTCGACCGCCTCGAAGCGCGTGCCGTCGGTCGAGCGCCAGAGCCGGCCGGCGTCGCCCACCGCGAGCCAGCAGCCCCCGCCCGAGGACGCCACGTCGTTGATCACGGCCGAGGCGTCGTGCAAGAGCGTCTCGAGCCGGCCCGAGCCGAGATCGAGCCGCCCGAGCGTGTGCTCGGCGACGAGCCAGCCCACCCCGTCGTCGCCGGGCACCACGCGGAAGATGCGCTCGCCGATGCCGAGTTCGACGCGCGCGAAGGTGACCCCGTCGCTCGAGCGCAAGAGCAGGCCCTCGTCGCCGCTCACCCAGATCGCCCCGGCGGCGTCGCGCGAGAGGCCGAAGAGGCAGCCGCGCGTGCGCGTCTCGATGGTCTCGAAGCCCTCGCCGCCGTCGTCCGTCCAGGCGAGGAAGCCGCCCTCGCCCGCGACCCACGCCTCGCCCTTGGACGCGGCGAGCACCGAGCGCAGGCCGTTGGCCGGCACGTCTTCGCAGCGCGACCAGGCGCCGCCGGCGAAGCGCAGCACCGCGCTCGAGCCGCGCCCGCCGCCGGCGACCCAGAGCGCGCCGCCCGAGGCGGCGAGCGCGACGGGGCCGGGCAGCGGGCCGAGGTGCGGATCGCTCGTTCGGAGGATGAGCCGGGAGGCGGCCGGGGCGAACATGGCCCCCGGAAGCTATCGGCGGCGCGGACGCCGGGCAAGGCCCGACGCGCCGGGCGGCCCCGCGGCCCCGAGCTCAGGGGCGGATGTAGTCGGGCACGGACGAGCCGCGCGAGCGGTTGTCGGCGTTCGGCGCGCCGAGGCCCCGGGCGTGGTCGTCGAGATCGACGACGCGGACGTCGAGGCTGAAGCGGGTCCGGCCGAGGGCGTGGCGGCGCGTCTCGTGCAAGTGCGCCCCCGAGAAGAGCAGGACGTCGCCGGCGCGGGCCGAGAAGCCCTCGGCGCGCGGGCCCTCGAGCGGCCCGGTCAGGCGCGGGTAGCGGGCCTCGAGGCCCGCGCGGGGGTCTTGCCAGCCGATCTTCAGGCTCCAGCCTTTGGCCACCCAGGCGTCGTAGTCGAACACCTCGGAGTCGTTCGGCGCCGGCCGGTCGAACCAGTCGGGGTAGAAGACGAAGGTCTCTTCTTCGACCACGTCGTGCAGCGGCACCCACGCCACGACGAGGGCCTGCGGGTGCGCGTACCAGGTGTCGCGGTGCGCGTAGTAGACCGCCGAGGCGGCGGGGTTCTTGTGCCCCTCGTGGCCCACGACGCGCAAGCGCACCGGGTCGATGGCCGAGCGCGCGGGGTCGAGCCCGAGCTCGGCGAGCAGGCGCCCGACGGCCGCGTGCGAGGCCGGGTCGAGGTAGAGCGAGCGGCGCACCCCGCCGACGCGGCGGAAGAACTCGTCGGGCGGAAGCGCCGCCTGCGCGTGCCGCACGTCGCCCGCCGCGTCGCCGAGCGCCGCCCCGAGCCGCGCGAGCGCGTCGCCCGCGATGGCGCGGCTCGAGGGCGTGGGCGAGAAGTGAAAGACCGCGCCGCCGTAGAGCGCCGCCCGCAGCGCGGCGCCGGTGCCCGGGTGGTCCCGGCGAAAGAGGGTCATCGTGCGTTTTCCTTCCTCGAAACGCCGGCGCGCTCGCTCACGCCGGCCTCGTCGCGACGGCGACGCAGCGGGGGCTGTCGAGGCCGAGCGGCGCGGACGACTCGCCGCCGAGCAGGCGCAGGTCGGCGAAGCCCGCGCCCGCGAGCATCGCCGCGAGCTCGTGCGGGTAGTAGAGGCGCAGCCGGCTCTCTTTCACCACCGGCGGGCGCCCGGCGAGGTGGTAAGCCCAGCGCTTTCGCATCACGCTCGCCCCGAGATCGATCTCGCTCTCGCGCACGAGCGTCACCTCGCCGAGCGGCGTCGCCCGCTCGGTGACGACGCGGGGCCGGAAGCCGCGCAAGACCCCCGGCACGTTCATGTAGTCGAGGGCGAAGCGCCCGCCCGGGCGCAGCGCCTCGAAGGCGCGGCGCACCATGGCCCGATCGCCCTCGTCGTCCCCCGCGTGCCCGAGGCCCGTCCACCAGTTGAAGGCCCCGTCGCAGGGCCGCGCGGGCACGTACGCGCGCGCGTCGGCCGCCTCGAGGCGGCAGCGCCCCGCGAGCCCCGCCGACTCGGCCTCGCGCCGGGCCCGCTCGACGTAGGGCGCGCAGAGGTCGACGCCCGCGACCTCGAAGCCCCGCGCGGCCAGCGGCAGCGCCAGGCTGCCGATGCCGCAGCACTGGTCGAAGAGGCGCGCCCCGGGGGCGACGCCGAGCGCGCCGAGCAAGAAGGCGAGCGTGCCCTCGAGCTCGGCCGGCTCGCGCACCAGCAGCACCTCGGCCAGGAGCTCATCGTAAAAGCCCTCGAGCCACGCCCCGCCGCGCTCGGCCGCGCCCGCCCGGGCGCCCCCGGCGGCGAGATCGTCGTTCGCGCTCATGCGAAGGCCCCCGGCGGGAAGATCGACCGGACGGCGCGCTCGGCCTGCTCGAGGCGGGCGCCCCAGTCGCCCCGCACCGTGACGAAGGGCCGGCCGGCGCGCGCGAGCGCCCGCTCGCAGCGCTCGAAGAACGACCGCCGCGCGGCCGGCAGGTAGCGCACGGGGTCTTCGACCCAGGGCACGTCGACGTCGAGCAAGATCGTCAGGTCGTAGCGCCGCGCGAGCGCTTTCTCTTCGACCGCGGGCGGGCAAGCGCCGAAGAGGGCCTCGCTCCAGACGACCGTGGCGAGCGGGTCGGTGTCGCAGACGAGCAGGCGCGTCGCCTCGAGCGCGAGGGCGTCTTCGGAGGCGATCTGGCCGCGGCAGATTGGCTCCATGTCTTCGGGCCCCACCTTGCCGCCCCGGGCCTCGAGCCAGGCGCGCGCGTACTCGGGCGCCGCGACGGTGCCGAAGCGCCGGGCGAGCGCGCGCGCGAGCGTCGTCTTGCCCGTCGACTCGGGCCCGAAGATCGACACGCGCTTCGCGAAGTAAGGCCGCACGCAGCGCGGCAAGAACGCCCAGTGCCGGAAGGGGTCGTCGCGCAGGGCGGTGCCGCTGACCGGCAGCGCCTCGCGACCCGCGTCGACCGGCACGAAGCGCGCGCCGAGCACCTCGGCCAGCTTCGGCCCGTACGCCTCGGACGCGAAGACGAGCTCGGGGCGCGCGGGCAGCACGCGCTCGAGGCTGCGGCGCCAGATCTGCCAGAAGTCGGGGTGCTCGCCGGGGTGCTGCGGGTTCTCGTCGGTCAGGTGAATGACGCGCAGATCGGGGAAGAGCTCGCGCATCCACTGGTAGCGGAGCTCGCCGGCGATGGGCTCGGCCGCGAGCGTGCCGACGACCACGCTCACGTCGTCGGCGAAGCGCCGCGCGAACTCGACCAGGTACACGTGGCCCGCGTGGGGGGGCATGAACTTGCCGAGCACCATGCCCCGCGTCATGCCGCCCCCTCGCCGGGGCGCGCGTCCGCCGCCCCGCCGCCCGGTCGTGCGGCCACCGCCCCGCCGCCTCGCGGCGCGGCCGCCGCCCCCTCGCCCCGCAGCGCGAGGCGCGCGTAGCGCCGCAAGAGCTCGGCCCCGGCGGCCGGGGGGCGCAAGCCCGAGCCTTCGAGGGCGCGGCGAGCGCGCGCGTCGTCGAAGACGACGCCGGTCGCCTGAAAGAGCTCGAGGGGGCGCTGCCGCGCGTAGGCCCCGGGCGCGCCGGCGCGCGAGAACGCGAGGTGGGCGGCCGCCGCGGCCTCGTCGGGCGGCCCCGCGGCGAGGGCCCGGCCGAGCGCCTGCCACTCGCCCGCGTCGACGTCTTCGACGGCGACCCCCTCGGCGCGCAGCGCCGTCACGAGATCGTCGGCCGTCGCGCCCCCCTCGCCCGCCAGGTGGTAGGTCGCCACCTCGCCCGGCGCCGGGGGCTCGCCCCCCCGGGCGATTTGCGCGAGGGCGGCGGCCGCGTAGTCGACCGGCGTCACGTCGAAGCGCAGCCCGGCGCGATCGCGGGGGGCGCGCCCGAGGCGGGCGAGGCCCGCGAAGACGAGCGAGAGCTGATCGCCGGGGGCGGCCCGTCCCGCCCCCGGAGCGCCGCGCTCCGAGAGCGCCGCGGCCCCCGTGAGCAGGCCCAGGCGGTAGCACGCGAGGGGCGCGGCCCCGCGCGCCGAGAGGCGCAGCAGGTGCTCGGCGGCCCACTTGCTCTGGGCGTAACCGCCGTAGACCACCCTCGTGCCCTCGAGCCCGTCGTCTTCGCGCGGCCGGGGCACGGAGGGCTCGGCGCTCACGAACACGCTCAAGGTCGACGCGTGGTGCAGCGGCTTCGGCGCGCCCTCGTTCGCGAGGCGCAGCGCCTCGGCGAGCGCCGCGAGGTTGCCCGGGCGCAGCCGCTCGTAGGGCCAGCTCATGTTGACCACGCCGGCCGAGTGAAAGACGGCCGACAGATCGTCGCAGAGCTCTCGCCAGATCGGCGGGGGCAGGCCGAAGCGTGGCAGCGAGGCGTCGCCGACGAGCGCGCGCACGCGTGATCCGTCGAAGGGCAGGCCGTAGCGAGCCGCCGCGGCGGCGAGGCGCGCGCTGCCCGAGGCCTCGTCGGGCGCGCGCACCAGGCACGTGTAGCGGGCGTAGTCGCCCGCCAGCGCGGCCAAGAGGTGGGCGCCGAAAAAGCCCGTCGCGCCCGTCACGAGCGCGTGCCCCGCCGCGCCGCCCGTGCGCGCCCCGCGCGGCCCGGCCCCGCCCGCCGCCCCGCGCGGCGACGCGGCCCCGCCGGCCTCGAAGGTCGCGACGAAAGACGCGGCGTCGAGGCGAAGTAGGTCGGCAGAGGCCGCCGCCGGCGTCGCGCGACCGGGGGCGTCGATGAGATCGTCGAAGCGGGGGTTGGAGAACAAGAACTCGGCCGAGAGCGCGAAGCCCAGCGCCTCGGCGGCGGCCGTCAGGTGCAGGGCCGCGAGCGAGTCGCCCCCGGCGTCGAGGAAGCGATCGCCCGGCCCCGGCCAGGCGCCCAACGCCCGCGCCCAGAGCGCCGCGAGCTCGTCGCCCCGACCAGGACGGGGCGCGAAGGGGTCGGGGCCGAGCGCGGCGCGCCCGGCGAGCTCGACCAGATCGACCTTGCCCGTGGGCCCGCGCGGCAGGGCATCGACGAACGCCCACGCGCGCGGCAACGCCGAGGACGGCAGCCGCTCGCCCAAGCGCGCGCGCCACCCTGCCGGCCCCGGCCGCGCCACGCCCGGCGCGGCCCCCTGCCCCGCGTCGCCCGCGAGCGCGACGAACGCGACGAGCCCCCCGCCCTCGCCCTCGGCGCGTCGGACGACGGCCGCCTCGACGACGCCCGGCGCGCGGGCGAGCTCGGCCTCGATCTCTTCGAGCTCGACGCGCACGCCGCCCACCTTCACCTGCCGGTCGACGCGCCCGACGAACTCGAGCTCGCCGCCCTCGCGCACCATGACCCGATCGCCCGTGCGATAGAGCCGGCGCCCCTCGATCGTAACGAAGCGCTCGGCCGTCAGATCGGGGCGCTTCAGGTAGCCGACGGCGAGGTGCTCGCCCCCGATGTAGAGCTCGCCGACGCCGCCCGCCGCCGGCGCGCGCCCCTCGGCGTCGAGCACGAGGTAGTCGACGCCCGCGAGGGGGCGGCCGATGAGCGGCCTCGACCAGCCCTGGGGGTCGCAGGCGCAAAGGCTCGAGCAGATGGTGGCCTCGGTCGGCCCGTAGACGTTCACGACGCGCACCCGCGCGGCCCAGCGGCGTACGGTCTCGGGCGGGCAAGGCTCGCCGCCGATGACGATGCAGCGCAGGCCCGCCGGGCAGTCGGCCGGGTCGATCGCCCGCAAGAGCGAGGGCGGCAGATCGACGTAGGTGATGCGCCGCCGGGCGAGCGCCCGCACGAGCGAGGGCCCGTCGCGCGTCTCGCCCTCGGGCGCGATGACCAGGGTCGCGCCCGCGAGCAGCGCCGTGCCGAGATCGGACACCGAGGCGTCAAAACAGGTCGCCAGCACGAAGAGCGAGCGCGCCCCTTCGTCGAGCCCGAAGGCCTCGATCTGCTGCGCGAGCACCGAGACGAGCCCGCGGTGGGCGACCACGACCCCCTTGGGCTCGCCGCCGCTGCCCGAGGTGAACATGACGTAGGCCGGGGCCCCGGGGTCGAGCGGCCGCGGCCCCGCTTCGCCCGACCCTCCGCCCGTCCGCGTCGCGCCGTCGGCGGCCCCGCCCGGCTGCGTCGACCTCACCCACGCCTCGTCGACGACGAGCGCCGGGGCCGCCTGCTCGAGCGCCGAGCGCCGCCGCCCCGGGGGCAGCGAGGGCGCGAGCGGCACGAAAGCGGCCCCCGCCCACCAGGACCCGAGCAGCGCCGCGACGTAGGCCGCCGACTTCTCGAGCGCGAGGCCGACGAGCGAGCCCGGCCCGACGCCCTCGCGCGCGAGGCGGCCTCCGACCGCGCGCGCCCAGGCCCAGAGCTCGGCGCGCGTGAGGCACGCGTCGGGCGCCTCGACGGCGGGCCGGTCGCCTCCGCGCCGGACGACGGGGGCCCACGCCTCCAGGAAGGTCGCCGTCAAAGCCGGTACCTTTGCTGCAAGATCGCCGCGCTCGTCACGAGGCAGAGCGCCGGGTCGATCGCGCGCCGCTCGCCCTCGGGCAGCCCGTCGAAGCGCTCGAGCAGATCGCGCACGCGCGACGCGTCGAAGGCGGCCGGCAGGTGGGGGGGCCGCAAGAGATCGCGCATCAGCCCGCGGGCCACGCTGGCGAAGGGCGGGGCCAGAAAGGGGTGCTTCTGGCGCGCCCGCGTCGAGGGGGGCACGAGCCGGCCCAGCGCCTCGCGCAGCACATACTTCTCGACCCCCTCGCGGATCGTGAGCGACACCGGCAGCGAGCGCGCGAGCTCGAAGAGCCGGTGGTCGAGGAAGGGCAGCCGCCCCTCGACGCCGTGGGCCATCTCCATGCCGTCGCCGAGGGTGCGCAAGATGTAGCCGCCGAGCGCCGTCTTCGTCCACAGGTAGAGCGACTGGTGCACCCGCGCGCGCCCCCGGAGCTGCCGCCCGACGTCGACGCCCGAAAGAAAGAGGCGGTAGGCGTCGAAGGGCCGCGCGCGCCCCTCGCGGCCCGCGAGCAGCGAGCCGACCCGCAGGCCGAGCGAGGCCTTCGCCTCGAGCCACGAGGGCACGAAGCCGAGCCGGGCGCGCACCTCGCCCAGCGCGAGCCCCGGGCCCGAGGGCAGCATGATGCCGGCCGAGGCGCGGTTCTCGGCCGCGAGCCGCGCGAGCCGCGCCTCGCCCTCGGCGCCGCCCGAGCTCGCCCAGAGGTCTTGGCGCAGGTGCGCGTAGCCCGCGAAGACCTCGTCGGCGCCCTCGCCCGTCAGCACCACCTTGTAGCCGGCGTCGCGCACCGCGCGGCTCAGCAAGAACTTCGCGCCGATGTGCCCGTTGATGGCGAGCCCCTCGCCCTGCTCGACCGCGGGCGCGAAGGCCTCGACGAGCGAGGCGGCGGGCGCGTCGACCACGTGCAGATCGGCCCCCACGTAGGCGGCGAGCTCTCCGGCGGCGGCCCGCTCGTCGTAGGCCGCGTCGTCGAACCCGATCGTGAAGCAGGGGGGCGCCTTTTGGCCCAGGCTGGCCGCGAGCGCGACGACGGCCGCCGAGTCGACGCCGCCGCTCAGCTGAAAGGCCACCGGCACGTCGGCCCGCAGCCGGACCCGCACCGCGTCGGCGAGCGCGGCCCGCACCGCCTCGCGCGCCTCGCCCGCGTCGTACGCCTGCCCGGGGGCTTCGGGGGGGTAGTCGAGGTCCCAGTAAGGGCGCGTGCGCACCGCGCCGCCCGCGGCCAAGAGCAGGTGCCCGGGCTCGAGCGCGCGCACGCCGCGAAAGAGCGTGCGCTCGGGCGAGGGGTACTGCATCTGCGCCGCCTGCTCGAGCGCGGTCTCGTCCCACGCGGCGGGCAGGCCCGCGGCGAAGAGCGCCTTCGCCTCCGACGCGAGCCAGAGGCGGCCGCCGTGCTCGGCGTAGCAAAGCGGACGCACGCCGAAGCGGTCGCGGGCGGCGAAGAGCAGGCGGTCGCGCGCGTCCCACAAGAGAAAGGCGAACTCGCCCCGCAGCTCGTCGAGGCAGGCGGGGCCCCGCTCTTCGTAGAGGTGCACGAGCACCTCGGCGTCCGACCCCGTGCGAAAGCGGTGCCCGCGCGCCTCGAGCCCCGCCCGCAGCGCCTCGAACCCGTACAACTCGCCGCTGACCGAGGCGACGACGGTGCCGTCTTCGTTCGCGATCGGCTGCGCCCCGCCCGCGGGGTCGATGATCGCGAGCCGCACGTGCCCGAGCGCCGCCCCCCCGAGCTCGTCGGCCCAGAGCCCCGAGCCGTCGGGCCCCCGGTGCCCGATCGCCCCGATCGCCCGCCCGAGCGCGGCCCGCTCGGCGGCGCCGACCGGCCCCCCGAGGCCGACCACCCCGACGACCCCGCACATCGGGCTAGAGCCCCCCCTCGGGCCCGAGGGCGAACATCGCCTTGTGCCGCGCCGCGCGCGCCTCGCCCGCGAAGACCGGCGCGAACTCGGCGAGGGGCCGCGGCGGCGCGAGCCGATCGCCGAGCTCGAGGCGCCCCCGCGCGAGCAGCCCGACCGCCTCGTCGAACGACCCGTAGTGCGCGGCCACGAGCGAGAGCTCTTTGCGCACGAGGGGCCCGAGCTCGAGCGGCAAGGGCTCGACGAGGCGGCTCTTGAGCACCAGCCGGCCCCGCGGCCGGAGCGCCGCGACCAGCGCCCGCAGGCCCGCCCCCGTCAGGCCCGCCTCGACGGCGAAGTCGTACGCGCCCTCGTCGAGCGCCGCGCCCGGGTCGCAGAGCTCGACCCGCTCGAAGCCGTGCGCCCGCAGCACGTCGTACGCGAGCGCGGCGATGCGCCCCGCGCCGTAGACGACGCCGCGCTCGCCCGGCGCGATGCCGGCGCCGAGCACCGCGAGCGTCGCGGCCACCGGCTCGACGTAGGCGCCGACGCGCAAGTCGAGCCCCTCGGGCAGGGGCACGAGCGAGCGGGCGGGCAAGAGCAGCCACTCGCAGAACGCGCCGTCGACGTCGAGGCCCAGAAAGCGCGGCCGCGCGCACCCGCCGCCCGCCCGGCACCCCGCGCACCCGCCGCAGGGCAGCCTCGGGTCGGCCGTGACCGCGCACCCCACCTCGGGCCCCCGCACCCCCTCGCCCAGCGCCACGACCCGCCCCGCAAACTCGTGGCCGAGCACCCGCCCCGACGCCACCGGAATGCGCCCCTCGGCCGCGTACACATCGGTGCGGCAGACGCCCGCGAACGCGACCCGCACGAGCACCTCGCCCGGGCCCGGGCGCCCGGGCGCCGGCAGCACCCGCAGCGCGGGCCCCCCGGCCCCGCGCACGAGCGCCAGCATCTCGGGCCGCGCCCCCGCCCCGACGTCGCCGCCCCGCGCGGCCGGCGCCCCGGCCTCGCCCGCGCGCGCCGCCCCCGCGACGTCGCCCGCCCGCGCGCCCGCCCTCACGGCGCCACCGCCCCGCCGAAGCGGTAGAGCGACGCGGGCCGGTGCCCGACGCCCGTCTCGCTCTGGCCCGTCGGCTCGAGCAGGCCCGAGGCCAGCATGCGCCGCCGGAACGAGTCTTTGTTCAGCGGCCGGCCGAGCACCGCCTCGTGCACCCGCTGCAGCTCGAGCAGCGTGAACGAGTCGCCGAGCAGCTCGAACCCCACGGGCGCGTAGTTCAACTTGCCCCGCAGCCGCTTGACCGCCGCGCCCAAGATGTCGGCGTGGTCGAAGGCGAGCGCGTGCACGCACCCGCCCTCGTCGACCGCCCGCACCGGCCCCCCCGCCTCGCCCCCCCAGGGCACCGAGATCTTGAACGTCGCCACCCCCTCGCCCCCCCGCGCCGCCTCGACGAAGCGCGCCGGGTCGACCAGCGCGTAGTGCGCCACCGAGATGACCCGCGTGCGCGGATCGCGCCCCGGCGCGCCGAACGTGTAGAGCTGCTCGACGAACACCCCCGCGAGCCCCGCCTTCTTCTCGAGCGCCCGCGCCGCCGCCGCCTCGAGCGGCTCGGCCAGCCCCACGAAGGTGCCCGGCAGCGCCCAGCGCCCCGCCTGCGGCCGGTCGCGCCGCCGCACCAGCAGCGTGAAGAGCTCGCCCCCCGACGCCGTCAAGAGCGCCACGTCGACCGCCACCGACGGGCGCTCGAACACGCTCGCGTCGTAGCTCGCCAGAAAGTGCGCGTCGTCGTCGCCGTCGAGCGCCGCCCCGCCGTTCAATGGCCGCCCCGTCATCGTACAAAGCCAACATATATGCATGGCGCATATAAGTCAAGGGGGCGCGCACCCCCGGCCGCGACGGCGCCCCGTTCCAGCGAGAGCGCGACCGGCTCGACGCGCAGCGCGCCCCCCGGCCGCGGCGGCGCCCCCGCCGCTCAGGGGATGACGACGCTGCGGGGGTCGAACGCGGGCTTGGGGAACTTGGGGTCCATGTCTTCGAGCGTCTCGACGAGCGCGCGGGCGACGGCGAGGTTGCGGTACCACTTGTTGTCGGCCGGCACGACGTGCCAGGGCGCCCACTCGGTGCTGCACTCCGAGAGGGCCCGCTCGTACGCCTTGCGGAACTCGGCCCACTTGGCGCGCACCGGCAGGTCGCCCGGGTCGAACTTCCAGCGCTTCTCGGGGTCGGCGAGGCGCTCTTCGAGGCGCCGCTTCTGCTCGCCCTTCGAGATGTGCAAGAAGAACTTGATGACGCGCGTGCCCTCGTCGGCGAGCAGCCGCTCGAAGGCGTTGATGTGCTCGTAGCGCCGCCGCCAGAGCTCCTTCGGCACGAGCTTCATCACGCGGGCGACGAGCACGTCCTCGTAGTGCGAGCGGTTGAAGACCGTGATCTCGCCCTTGCGCGGCGCGTGGGCGTGCACCCGCCAGAGAAAGTCGTGCCCGCGCTCCTCGTCCGAGGGCGCCTTGAAGGCGACGACGTGCACGCTGCGCGAGTCGAGGGGGCCGACGACGTGGCGCAGGGTGCCGTCCTTGCCCCCCGCGTCCATGGCCTGCAAGACGACGAGCAGCGCTCGCTTGCCCTCGGCGTAGAGGCGCTCTTGCAGGGCCTTGAGCCGCTCGACGTCCTCGGCGAGCTGCCGCTGCACCCGCGGGTCGTCCTTGCCGCGGTAGGGCCCGGTCTCGCCGGGGTCGATGTCGTCGAGCGAGACCTTGGAGCCTGGTTCGATTCGGTGCGTGAGCGACATGGCCGGGCACCGTACCGCGGTTTGCCCTCGCGGGGCGCCCGGCTTGGGCGGGCGGAGGCGACCGCGCCGCCCCCGACGCGCGGCGCGCCGCGGCCGCGGCCGGGCGCCCCGCGAGGGCGAAGCGCGCGAGCGCGGGCGGTGGCCGCCCCGGGGGCGGTCGCGCTAGGATGGGCCCATGGCCAAGGCCGACCGAGTCCGCGAGCTGAGCGACGAGACCTTCGACGCCGAGGTGCTCGGGGCGCCCTCCCCCGTGCTCGTCGACTTCACGGCCTCGTGGTGCGGCCCCTGCAAGCAGCTCGCCCCGCTCGTCGACGAGGTGGCCGGCGAGTTCGACGGGCAGATCGTCGTGGGCAAGCTCGACGTCGACGAGAACCCCGCGACGGCGCGGCGCTACGAGGTGCGCGCGATGCCGACGCTGATGGTCTTCATCGACGGCGAGCCGCGCGCCCGCCACGTCGGCCTGCTCAACCGCAAGCGCCTGCTCGACTTTCTGCTCGGCGCCCTCGACGACGAGGGCGAGGGCGAGGCCGACGGCGAGTGACGACGAAGGCGACGCCGACGGCGAGTGACCACGGCGAGGGCGAGTAACGACCCGCGGCCGTCGGCGGGGGGCGAGGCCGATGGTGAGTGATGACGAGGGCGACTAACGACCCGCGGTCGTCGGCGGGGGACGACGCCGACGGCGAGTAACGACCCGCGGTAGTGCACGCGGCCGCGGCGCGCCTCGCGCTCGCAGGCCTCGTGCGCGCGGCACTCGTAATAGTCGAGCCAGCTCGTCGCCTCGCCCTCGGCGAGGGGCGCCCCGCAGAAGAAGCAGCGCTCGCGCGGGGCGGCGGCCGCCTCGGCCGGCGGGGGCGAGGGGGCGGCGAACACGCGCTCGAAGGCGGCCTCGAAGGCGCTCTCGAAGTCGAGCTCGCCCGTGCCTCGCACCCCGCTCGGGGGCGCCTCGGCGCCCTCGACCGAGGCGCGGCCGCGGGCGAGCCTCGGCAGCAAGAGGGGCGGGGCGGGGCGGAAGGAGCGCGGCGAGCGCTGGGGACGCGGGGGGGGCCGTAGCAGCATGGCGTTCCGGGCGCGGGTGGGCCACCTCGCGCCCCTTCGCGTGTACCTGCCTGCCCGCCGGCGGGCCAACTTTTCGCGCGGGCGCCCCCCGACGCGCTCAGGAGGCGCTGCGCTCGGCGACCGACCGGTAGACCTGCTCGTAGCGGCGGGCGGGGCGCTCCCAGCCGCGGTCGAGGCGCATGACGCGGCGGACGAGCGAGCGCCAGCGCGGGCTCTGGTAGGCGACGAGGGCACGCTGCACGGCGCCGGTGAGGTCGGCCGAGGTGGCGGCGGGGAAGAGGAAGCCGGTGCCGGTCTCGAGCGCCGCGTCGCAGTCGATGACCGTGTCGCGGATGCCGCCGACCGCGTGGGCGACGGGCACCGAGCCGTAGCGCTGGGCGTAGAGCTGTACGAGCCCGCCGGGCTCGAAGCGCGAGGGCACGATCGTGAGGTCAGAGCCGGCGAAGAAGCGGTGCACGAGCGCCTCGCTGGCCGCGGGCGCGAGGGCGAAGCGGCCGGGGTACTTCTCGGCGGCGGCCTCGAGGCGCTTCTTGGTGGCCGGGTCGCCGTCGCCGGCGACCGCGAGGCTCAGCTCGCCGGCCATCAGCTTGGGCAGGGCGGCGAGCAGGAGGTCGGCGCCCTTCTGGTAGACGAGCCGGCCGACGAAGACGGCGAGCGCCCGGTCGGCCGTCACGTCGAGGCCGAGCTCGGCGAGCAGGGCGCCCTTGCAGCGCGCCTTGTTGGTCACGTCTTCGACGTCGTAGCGGGCGGCGAGCGCGCCGTCGGTCGCCGGGTTCCACACGCTGGCGTCGACGCCGTTGACGATGCCGACGAGGTCGCGCGCGCGCTTGCCGAGCACGCCCTCGAGCCGGCCGCCGTGCTCGGGCGTCAGGATGTCGCGCGCGTACGTCTCGCTCACCGTGGTGATGGCGTCGGCCGAGACGATGCCCGTCTTGAGCAGGTTGGCGTGGCCGTAGAACTCGGCCTTCTCCATCGTGAAGTCGGCCCAGGCGATGCCGACCTCGGGCACCGCCTCTTTGGGCACGACGCCCTGGTGGGCGATGTTGTGAATCGTGAGCACCGTGGCGGGCCGGGCGCGCTCGAGCGCGCGGGCGTAGTAGAGCGCGAGCGAGGCCGGCCAGTCGTGCGCGTGCAGCACGTGGAAGGGCGAGCCCGCCTCGGCGCGCTGGCGTGCGAGCGCCACGGCGGCGCGGCAGAGCGTGGCGAAGCGCAGGGCGTTGTCTTCGTAGTCGCGCCCCTCTTCGCCGTAGATGCCGGGCCGGTCGTAGAGGCCCGGCACGTCGACGAGCAAGAGCTCGACCCCGCTGGCGAGCCGCCCGTCGTAGAGCGAGGCCTCGACCGCCTTGCCCCCGAGCTCGAAGCCGAGCGGCGTCAGGCGCCGGGCGGTCATCAGGCCCGCCTTGGCGAAGGCGGGGTAGCGCGGCAAGACCAGCGTGACCTTGTGGCCGAGCAGGCGCAGGTGTTTCGTCAGCGCCGCGACGACGTCGCCCAGGCCCCCCGCCTTGGCGTAGGGGGTGAGCTCACTGGCGATGTGCAAAATATCCATGGTTGGTGGCCTCGCCGCCCGGGCGGGCGAAAACGAGCGCGGCCGCGGCTCTTAGCACCGGCGGCCGCGGAAATCACGCTTCCGGCGACCGCTTGCGCTTGGGCGCCGAGCCCGCCTTGGCCGGCGCCGCGTCCGACGACGCCGGCGCGTCCTCGTCGCCCTCGTCGTCGACCTCGTCCTCGTCCTCGCCGTCGTCCTCGTCGTCCCCTTCTTCTCCGTCGTCGCCCGCCCGGCCGGCCGCCGGCCCCGCCCCGTCCGGCCCCCCGTCGGGCCCGACCCCGCCGTAGACCGGGGTCTCGCCCCGCCGCGCCGACGCCAGCGCCCGGGTCAGCATCAAGACGCCCGCCCCGAAGAGCACGATGCACAGCCACTGCGCCGGCGTCAGCCCGCCGTAGCGGAGGTCCGGATCGCGCACGTCGCGCGCCCGCAGAAAGTCGAGCCCGAACCGGATGGGCGCGTAATAAAGGCTCATCACCCCCAGGTAAAACCCCCAGGGCCGCGGCTTGCGCATCGACGCGAGGAAGCCGAGCGCCAAGGGCAGCGTCAGCAGCATCTCGATGAGCCCCAGGTCGAAGCGCCCGCCGCCCGGGTACTGCACCGCCAGCCAGTGCTCCGACTTGAGCCCCGGGTGGTCGTGCGCCACCGAGCAGCCCGTGCGCCCGAACACCCAGCCGACGGGGAAGCCGCTCGCCATCGTGTCGCAGTAGGGCAACACCGACTTGATCCGAAAGCGGTTCTTCCAGGCGAGCATGCCGAGGCAGGCGCCCATGAACCCGCCGAACGACGACTGGCTCCGCCAGATGAAGAGCAGGTCTTTGAGCGCGTCGCCCGGCGACTGATCGAAGAGCCGCGACGGGTGGTAGAGCAGCACGTCGAACACGTGGCCGCCGATGAACCCGCCGGCCAGCGTCCAGCCGATGAACTGGCTGAAGCGCTCGAGCGAGAAGCCGAGCTTTTTGGCCTGCCGGTGCACGATGAGCCAGCCCACGTAGACGCCGATGGCCACGAGCGTGCCGAAGGGCTTGATCGTGATCGGGTCGGCCCCCCCAATCGACGGCACGATGGGGATCTCGGGCAGCGTAATGTACGGAATCTTCGGTTCGAACAAGGGGGGCCCCTCGCTGGCTGGGCCGGACGGGCGCCGGCTCGGGGCCCGTCCTAGCGCGGAGCTACGGGTGGCTCAACCGGCGCCTCGGCGAGTTGTTCCTGCCGCCGAAAACGCCGGCCCCGCTCGCCCTCACGCCCCCCGCCCCGGCCCGCCCTTTCGCGCCCGCCCGCCGCCCCTCGGCGCCCCACCCCTCCCCCTCGGCCCCTCGGCGTGCGTCCGCCCGCCGCCCGCCTTCGCCACCACCCGCCCCTTCGCCGCCTTGACGGCCGCCCCGCCCGCGGCGCCCTTCTTCGCCGGCACCCCTTCGCCCCCGACGCCCTTCTTCGCCGGCGCCCCCTCGCCTGCCGCCCCTGCAGCACCCCTCTTCACCGGCACCGCCTCGCCCTCGGCGCCCCGCTTCGCCGGCGCCGCCTCGCCCTCGGCGCGCCTCTTCGCCGGCGCCGCCTCGCCCTCGGCGCCCCGCTTTGCCCGCGCCCCCTCGCCCTCTGCCCCCGCGGGGGCCGCGGCGAGCACCTTGCGGGCGAACGTCGAGACGCCCCGGCTCGCGAGGCCGGCCTCGGGCACGAATTCGACGGCGTCGTAGAGCGCCGGCATCGGCGCCCCGGGGGCCGCCTCACCCGCGAACACCGCGACCTCGAGGCGGCGGTGCGAGAGCACGTGCCGCACGTGGCCCGCCGCCCGCGCCCGCGGCGCGAAGGCGCGCAGCGCCGCCTCGGCCGCCTTCGGGTCGGGGCCCTCGACCATGGGCGCCTCCCAGAGGCCGCCGAAGAGCGCGTCGCCCCGCCGCCGCCCGAGCAGCACCTCGCCGCCCCGGCGCGCGACAAGCGCCGCCGCGTGCACCTCGGGCACCGGCTTCTTCGCCCCGACCACCGGCAGCTCGTTCTGCCGCCCCTCGGCGAAGGCGCGGCAGAGCGCGCGCACCGGGCAGACCAGGCAGAGCGGGTCGCGCGGCAGGCACACCGTCGCCCCGAGCTCCATCAGGGCCTCGTTGAAGGGCCCCGGCGCGCGGGCGTGCTCGACCATCGAGGCCGCGACCGACCAGAGCCGGCGCTGCGTGCCCGAGGCCTTGATGTCGCCCGCGTCGCCGAAGACGCGGGCGTAGACGCGCATCACGTTGCCGTCGACGAGCGGCGCCCGCACCCCGAAGGCGAGGCTCGCCACCGCCCCGGCCGTGTAGGCGCCGATGCCCCCGATCGTGCGCAGCTCGTCGACCGTGCGCGGCAGCTCGCCGCCGAAGCGCTCGACCACCTCGCGCGCGCCGCGGTGCAGCGCCCGCGCGCGCCGGTAGTAGCCGAGCCCGCTCCACAGGGCGAGCACCTCGCCCTCGGCCGCCGCGGCGAGCGAGGCAACGTCGGGGAAGCGGGCCAGGAAGCGGTCGTAGTACGCGAGCACCGTCGCCACGCGGGTCTGCTGCAGCATCACCTCGCTCACCCAGACCCGGTACGCGGCCCGGTCGCGGCGCCAGGGCAGATCGCGCGCGTGGCGCGCGAACCACGCGCCGAGGGCGTGGTCGAAGGCCGAGGCGAACGCGGCGTCGGGCGCGGACGCCGCCGCCGCGGGCGCGGCGGGGGCGCGGGGGGCGCCGGGCGGGGCGGGGGCGGCGGGGGCGGTTCGTGCGCGCGCGGGGCGCGCTCTGGGCGTGGCCATGGGGCGGTGGGTGGTGCGGCCGGGGGGCCTTCGGGGGTCGGGCGCGGCCCTCAGCGGAAGTCGCGCGAGCGCAGCCTGGGCGATGGGCCCGGCCCCCGCAAGGGCTCGAGCGAGTCGGCGATGAGATGCACGACGGGGCCATCGCGCTCGACGCGGCCGCAGGCGACGAGCATCTCCGCGATCGTGCGCCGCCGGAAGAGCCCCCGCCCCCGCGGCGCGCGCGCCTGCCAGGGTGCCGCCCGCCGCCCCGGCACCAGGAGCTCGAGCGCGCCCGCCTCGGCCAGCGCCTCGAGCGCGGCGCGCGAGGGCCGCGCCCGGTCGACCAGATCGTCGTAGTCGCCGAAGGGCGCTCGCTCGCGCGCCGCGACGAGCGCCCGCGCCTCGGCCTCGCCGAGCCCCTTGATGAGGCGCAAACCCAGCCGGAGCGCCGGCTGCAGCCGCCCGACGGCCGGCTCGCTCGTCGAGCCCTCGGGCTCGAGGGTCGAATCCCAGGAGCTCGCGACGGCGCAGGCCGGCCGCACCTCGACCCCGTGCCGCTGCGCGTCCTGCACGATGGCCGAGGGGCCGTAGAACCCGAGCGGCTGGCTGTTGAGCAGCGTGCAGGCGTAGGCCGCCGGGTGGCGCACCTTCAGTCAGCCCGTCACGTACACGAGCAGCGCGAAGCTCGCCGCGTGCGACTCGGCGAATCCATACTCGCCGAACCCCTCGATCTGCCGGTAGAGCGCCTCGGCGAACGAGCGCCCGATGCCCCGCTCGCGGAAGCCCTCGATGAGCCGCTGCCGGTGCCGCTCGAGCCGCCCCCGCCGCCACGCCGCCATGTCGCGCCGCAGCTCGTCGGCCTCGCCCCTCGTGTAGCCCGCCCCCGCCATCGCGACGGCCATCAGCTGCTCCTGGAAGAGCGGCACGCCGAGCGTCCGCATGAGGATCGGATCGAGTAAGGGGTGCGGGCAGCGCACGGCCTCTCGGCCCGCGCGCCGGCGCAGGTACGGGTGCACCATGCCGCCCTGGATGGGCCCGGGCCGCACCAGCGCCACCTCGACCACCAGATCGTAGAACGAGCGGGGCCGGAGCCGCGGCAGCATCGCCATCTGCCCCCGGCTCTCGATCGGAAAGACCCCGAGCGTGTCGGCCCGGCAGAAGGCGTCGTAGACGGCCGGGTCGTCGCCGTCGAAGAGCCCCTCGAACTCGCCCTCGAACTCCCCCTCGGGCCCGCCCGGCACGCCCCCGCCCCCCGCCCCGCCGGGCCCGCCGCCCGGCGGGTCGCCCCGGCCCGCCGCGGGCCCGCCGCCCGCACGCTCGCCCTCGCCCGCGTCGCCCGCGCCCGCGGGCCCCCCGCCCCCGAAGCGGCCGGACGCGGCCGCCGGCGCCCGCACGCCCAGCAGCTCGAAGGCCTTGCGCACCGCGGTCGAGATGCCGAGCCCGAGCACGTCGATCTCGAAGAAGCCGAGCGCGTCGATATCGTCCTAGTCCCAGGGGATGACCGTGCGCCCCGGCATGCGCGCCGGCTCGACCGGCGCGACGCGCGCGAGCGGCTCGGCCGAGAGCACGAAGCCGCCCACGTGGGTCGACAGGCGCCGCGGCATGCCCCGCAGCTCGGCCGCGATCGCGAGCATGCGGCGCGTGCGCCCCGAGCCCGGGTCGAGCCCCGCCTCGCGCAGCGCCGCCCCCGCGGGCCCCGGCCCCTCGCCCCAGAGCGGCGCGAGCCCCGCGAGGCGCGCGAGCTGGGCCGGCCCGAGGCCGAAGGCCTTGCCCGCGTCGCGCAGGGCGCTACGCGACCGGTAGCAGATGACCTCGCTCACCATCGCCGCCCGGTCGCGCCCGTAGCGCCCGTAGATCTCTTGAATGACCTCCTCGCGCCGCTCGTGCTCGAAGTCGACGTCGAGGTCGGGCGGCTCGCGCCGCTCGGGGCTCAGAAAGCGCTCGAAGAGCAGGCTCGAGCGCGAGGGGTCGACGGCCGTGATGCCGAGCGCGTAGCAGACCGCGCTGTTGGCCGCGCTGCCCCGGCCTTGGCACAAGATGCCGCGCCGCCGCGCGATCTCGACCACGTCGAAGACGCTCAGAAAGTAGGGCGCGACGCCGCGCTCGGCGATGAGCCCGAGCTCGCGCTCGGCCCGCGCCCGCACCCCCCCCGGCACCCCCCGCGGGTAGCGCCCCGGCAGCCGCTCGCGCACCGCGCGCCCGAGCTCGGCGTCGGCCGCGGGCCCCGCCGCCCCCGCCCCGGGGAAGCGGTACTCGAGCCCGTCGAAGCCGAACGCGCAGCGCTCGGCCAGCTCGGCGCTCGCGGCCACCCAGCCCGGCTCGTCGGCGAAGAGCTCGGCCATCTCGGCCCCCGAGCGCAAGCAGGCCTCGTCGTTCGGCAGGAGCCGCCGCCCCGCCTCGTCGAGCGTCACCCCCGCGCGGATGCAGCGCATCACGTCGACGAGCGGCCGGCGCGACCGGTCGTGAAAGAGCGGCCGGCCGCTCGCCACGACCGCCACCCCGAAGCGCGCCGCGAGCGCCCGCAGCGCCCGCTCGCGCACCCGGTCGGCCGGCACGCGCCGCCGGCACGCGAGCGCGTACGCCCGCCCCGGCCCGAAGTGCGCCCGCGCCTCGGCCCACGCCGCTTCGCCCGACGCCTCGGTCAGGAGCGCGCAGAGCCCCTCGGCGTGCTCGCCGAGCAGCGCGGGCTCGAGCGCCGCCTCGCCCTTGGGGCGGCCCCCGTGCGCCCGCGTCACGAGCGCGCAGAGGTTCTCGTAGCCCCGCCGCGTCTCGACCAAGAGCACGATCTCGCGCCCCTCGCCCCCCGAGAGCGTCAGCGCCGCGCCCGCGACCAGCCGCGGCGCCGCGCGCCCCGCCCGCCCGAGCCGCCGCACCGCCTCGTGCGCCCGCACCAGGCCGTAGAGCCCGTCGCGATCGGCGATGCCGAGCGCCGGCAGCCCGAGGTCGGCCGCCCGCTCGACCATCTCGTCCGGGTGCGAGCCACCAGCCAAGAACGAAAAGCAGGTCGTCGCGGCGAGTTCGGCGAAGCGGGGCCCGGCACCACTGACCATGGGTTCAGCTAACCGAGACCCCGGTCGCGCCGCAACCCTTGTCGAACGCCCCGCCACCCCGTACACCCCCACGGGCCATGGCCGACCCCCCGTCGCCGAGCGCCGGCGCGCTCGCCTTCGCCCGCTCGCGCGGGTGGTTTAGCACCCTAGACGCCCAGACGCTCCTCGAGGCCGCCGGCGCGGGCGAGCCCCAGCCCGGCCCCGGCGCCTTCGCCGCCGCCCTGGTCGAGGGCGCGCTGCTGGTCGCCACCGCCGACCGCACGCTCGAGCGCGGCGAGCTCGACGCGCTCGCCGGCCTCCTGCAGGCGCTGACCGGCCACGCCCTCGAGCGCGACGAGCTCGCCGGCGTCATCTACGCCTTCGCCGCCCTCGCCCACAAACAAGGCCGCCCCGCGCGCCTCGCCGCCCTCGGCCGCGCCCTGCCGAACGAAGAGAACCGCCACGACGTGCTCGCCTTCGCCGCCCTGGTCGCCCTCTGCCACAAGGGCCTCTGCGACCCCGAGCGCGAAGCCCTCGCCACCATGGCCGGCGCCCTCGCCCTGCCGCCCGCCGCGCTCGACGACGCCATCGCCCGCGCCAACGCCGCCCTCGCCGCCGGCTAAAGCTCGGCGCCAACGCCGCCCTCGCCGCGGGCTAACGCTCGGCACCAACGCCGCCCTCGCCGCGGGCGAACGCTCGGCGCCAACGCCGCCCTCACCACCGGCCGAGCGCACGTCGCCCCTCGCTCGCCACGGGCCCCGCCTCGCCGCCAGCGCGGGCGCACGCCGTCGACGCGAGCGCACAAAAAGAAACGGGCCGGGTGACGCATTCGGTCACCCGGCCCGCTAGTTCCCGGCCCCGACTCGGGGACGGCGGACATAGGGCCCGTCGTGGCCCCCCTCGGGCGAGCCGACCTGCCGCTCTCGCGACCGGCCGCGCACTGCCCTCAAGGAGCGTGGGCCATCGTCGGGCTTGTTGCTCAGGCCGGGCCCCGCCTAAGGGGGCCAACCTCCGGGCAACACTTCCCGGGTCGAACGGCCTATCCGCCGCTAACCTCCGAGTTAGAGCCATAGGTACTATGCATGATGGGCTACCCTCCTCCGGTCGCAGTGCCGGCGCCCGTGGCCCCCCAGCCCCGAAGGGTGGGGTGTCAGAATCGGGCGTTCCACGTGAAGAACCCGTTCGCAGGGTTCATGTTGGGCCCCGGCGGCGAAGGTGCACCCCCGCAAGACCATTCTCGGGGCCGAAGCCCCCGGCCGAAGCGTGAACACC
The DNA here is from genome assembly GCA_035762175.1 of Polyangiaceae bacterium. GTDB lineage: Bacteria > Myxococcota_A > Polyangia > Polyangiales > Polyangiaceae > DASTPP01. The sequence continues at coordinate 179,236 of DASTPP010000374.1, forward strand.
CTTTTCGTAACACCCGTCTCTCGCCTTCGCCAGCGCGACAGCAGCTTTTTTTCCGCCTCCACAGAAGAGCTTGCACGCGCCCTCAACCCTTTGCTACCTTCCGCGCACTCGTCGCCGGGCACCCTCCCCAAGGTACCCCGCGACGGCGCACCTCGCGAAGGTGGCGGAATGGCAGACGCGCTGGGTTCAGGTTCCAGTGGGTAACACCGTGGGGGTTCAAGTCCCCCCCTTCGCACCGGGTTCTCTCTCCGAAGTCGTCGCCCGAATGTCGCCCGAAAGGGCCTGGAGGGCGGCCTCCCCCGCCCTCTCGCTCGAGCGGGCGTAGACGGCCGTCGTCGTGACCCGGGCGTGCCCGAGCAGGTGCGCGACCCCCGCGAGGCTGGCCCCCGCCTCGACGAGGTGCGTCGCCCGCGCGTGGCGCAGGTCGTAGGGCGTGACCTCGGGGGCCCCGGCCGCCCGGCAGGCCGTCTCGAGGGCGTTGCGCAGGTCGTGTCGCCCGAAGACGAGCCCCCCGCCCTTCGGGGCGACCTGCCCGAGCAGCTCGACGGCGCGAGGCGTGAGGGGCACGCGCCGGGCGAACCGCGCCTTGTCGAGCTCGGCGGGCAGCTCGAGGTGCCGCGCCCCCGGGCGCCAGTGCTCGGGGGTCGAGAGGGCGGCGAGCGTCGCCGGGCGCAGGCCGGTCTCGTACAAGAGCTCGAAGTAGGGGCGGCACCAGACGGTCTCGCCCTTGCGCCTCGCCGGCGTCGTCTCGGGCAGCGCCGCCAGGACGGCCGCCACCTGCGCCGGCGACAGGTCGGTGCGGCCCTTGCGGCCGCGCACCGGGTCGCGCGTGCCGAGCGCGCCGCGGGGCAGCTTGGGCGCGCGCACGGCGTGCTCCTCGGCGACGGCGCCGGTGTCGACGAGCCAGGCGACGAAGACGTTGTAGGCCGAGAGCTCCTTCTGCAGCGTTTTGCGCGTGACGACCTTCAGCCGCTCGGTCTGGTAGGCCTTCAGGCTCGCGCGCGTGATGCGCGCGAAGTCCCACCCGAAGAAGGGCCCGAGGTGCGCGCGCCAGCGCCCCTCGTAGTCGTCGGCCGTCGCCCCCGGCCGGCCCGCGCGGTAGTCGTCGAGCCAGGCGGCGACGAGGTCGGCGAGCGCCCCGGGGCGCCCCCCTACCCGCTCCGTCGGGCGCCAGCGGCCCGCGACGAAGTCGGCGTAGACGGTCGGCGCGAGCCGAGCAGCCTCGCCCGCGTCTCTCGTGCCGAGGGCGACAGAGTGACGCTTGCCCTCGTGCCGGAAGCGGAGCTGCGCCCAGCCGCGCTGCCAGTAGATGCGCCACCCTTCTGCGCGTCGACCCATCGATCGATGTCCTCTTCGTCGTAGAGAGCCTTGCCGCCGATGCGCACGACCGGCAGGGCCGGGCGCACGTGCCGCTCGAAGGTGCGGCGGCAGACGCGCAGCCGCGCGCACGCTTCCTTGACCGTCAGCAGCATCAGTCCACCCCGTCAGGCAGCGCGTAGACCGGCTCCTCGCCGGGCCCGTCGTTCCGAACGAGCGCCCTGTCGGTGATGAGCTTGCGCAGCGTGCGCTCGACCGAGCGGGCGTTGCGCCCGAGCGCGCGCACGATCTCGCCCCCCTTCGTCGGGCCCTGGCGGCGGAGCAGGGCGAGCACGGCCTCGCGCAGCGTCGGGATGCCCGCGACGCGACCGCCCGGTCGGCGCCGGGGCGGCGGGCCGCCGAAGAGCGCCGACCTCGCCGGCTCGACGCCGGCCGGCTGCGGGGACGAGGGCGGGGGCGCCGCGCGCCGGGCCCTGCGCCTCGGCGGCTTGCGCCCCGACGCCTTCGTGCGCGTCGGGCGCGGGCGCTCCGGTGCCGGCGGCGCCGGCGCCTGGCGGGCGGCGTCGGGCGCGGGGGCGAGCGGCGCCGTCGGCGCGGTCGCGGGGGGCGCCGGCGCGGCCACCCCCGGCAGCGGGGGCACCTCGCCGCCGGTCTCGAGGATGAGGCGCGCCGCCGCTTGGGCGAGCTCGGCCTGCAGCGTGGCGACCTTCGCCCTCGCCTCGTTGAGCGCGTCGACCTTCTCGGCGAGCGCCTCGAGCAGCTTGTCGGCGGCGCTCACGACGTGGCCCCCTTCCGCGCGGCGGCCTCGCGCGCGGGCTCGAGCTTCGCGCGCAGGTAGGCCAAGACGGCACCCTCGTCGGCACCGAACTCGGCGGCGATCTCGGACGCGTGGGCCCGCTCGTCGACCGCCAGGCCATCGGCGACGAGCCGGACGAGCGCATCGACGCGCGCGTCGAGGGCGGCCTCGAGCCGCTCGAGGGCCGAGGCCTCAGCCTCGTCGAACCGGGCGGTCGCCAGCTTGCTTCGGCGGTTCACGGCCGCCCCCCGCCGAGCGCCCGCCCGAGCCATCGCAGTGCCCGGCGCCACCACGGCGCCCGCTCGAGCCGGTCGATCTCGGCCATCACCTTGGCGGCGAAATTCGGGTCGCCCGAGCGCCGGGGCAGCGCCCGCAGGGGCGCCTCGAGCCGCTCGTACCCGGGCACCGCGTCGGGGTCGGCGGGCGCGTCGCCCGCCGCGGGCGGCGGGGGCGCGGGCTCGCGCCCCGGCGAGGGAGCGAAGCACGCGGCGACGAGGGCGACGGCCCCGAGGGCCGCCGCCGCGAGCGCTGCGGTCCCGAGCCAGGCCGGGCCGACCTCGCCGACGAAGGCCAGCACCGCGACGCCGAGCCCGAGCCCGAAGAGCGTGGCGCCCGCGAGGGCGGGCACGCCCGGCAGCGAGGGGGCGCCGGTCACGACCCCACCCCCTCGCCCGCCAGCCGCAGCCCCGGGGCCCGCTCGAGCAGCTCGCCCGCCTGCTCGGCCGTGAGCTCCCAGTAGCCGACGAGCGCGCCGGGCAGGCCGACGTCGGCGTACGCGCGCAGCTCGTCGACCGAGAAGGCCTGCAGCTTGTAGCCGTCGATGCGAGGCTCGCCCCCGTCGAACGTGAGCACCCCGCTGCCGCCCATGAATTTGTCTTTGTCAACCAACTTGACCATTTGCTCGTCCCGCTCCCTTCCTCGCTGGTGGCGCATCGCGCGCCGACCTCGAGCCCCGGCGAGGGGCCCGCGGTCGACGTGCGGGGCGTCAGCCGACGAGCAGCCGCCCGACGAAGGCGGCCCAGCCCTCTGGGCTCCACGGCGCGGGCGTGTCGAACCGCACGAGGGTCGCCGCCGAGCGCTCGCTGCCGAGCGCGGCGAGCACGGCGCCCGCCGCGGCGCGCAGGGCGTAGCCCTCGTCGGCGCCGCCGGCGCGCCAGGCCGCGTAGGTCGCGAGCGCGAGGGCGGGCAGGCGGTCGTTGCCGGGCCAGCCGGGGACGGTCGGGGGCGCCATCAGGCCGCCTCGCTTTCGCAGGCGTCGGCCGCCCAGGCGTCGGGGTGCCGGGCACCTGAACGGAAGAGCAGCGCCTCGACCTGCGCCGTCACTTCGCGCACGGCCCTCACCAGGGCCTCGCGCCGGGCCCGCTTCTCGAGGCCCTGGGCCAGGGCGACGTGCGAGACGAAGCTCAGGGCGAGCTCGGCTGAGACGCGGTAGCGCGCCATGAGGCGCTGCGCACAGCGGTCGGCCCGCTCGGCGTAGCCGCGGGTCCGCAGGCCGAGCAGCTCGCGCGCGGCCGCTTCGCGGCGGGCTGTCGCGCCCTTCAGCGCGTCGGCCTTCACGAAGCGGTGCGCCTTGAAGTACGCGGCGGGGCCGACCCGGTGGCCCTCGCCATCGCCCGGCTTGAGCGCTGCGAGAGCGCCCGAGAGCGAGGGCGCCACCGCCTGAGCCGCCAGGCTCGGCGCGAGCACCTCGGCCGCGGCGTCGAGCCGGCCGGTCACGAGGCGGCCCCCAGCGCGAAGGCCGGCGCCTCGGCCCGGGGCCGGGGGCGCGCCAGGTCGATCCACAGGCGGCCCCCGCGCACGCGCAGGATGCACGCCCAGTGCCGCGTGCCGACCGCTACGACGAAGGCGTCTCGGCCCTCGCCCGCCTGCGCCGCACCCCAAGCCGCCCTCGCCTCGCCCGCCGTCAGTCCCGCCTCGTTCGTCGTCGCTGTCATGTGCATAGGAATGCCAATGAAAGCGGGCGGGCGCAAGAGGACTTTATTGGTTCTCCAATATTTTCTTGGTGCGCAGCCCAAAATGGCTGCCGCCGAGCTGTCTAACCTCGAGTTGCCGCGCGCTCGGATCGAAGACGTAGGCGAACCATGTTGGCCGCAACGATGATCTCTCCCACGTCGTTCAACTTGTAGGCCTTAACACTCCCGTCTTCGCCCTTCTCGGCCCACACCAATGGTCCTTTCGTCGTGGTGTCGAGCCCCTCTACTAGGACCAAGTCGCCGTCCGCGAGGGCATCTTCAATGGCCCTCCGCACTTCCTGCGCCGTGCCATCCCCGCGTTCTACGAGCCGGCTTTCAGGGATGCGAGCCTGGTAAAGCCACCCGAGGTCCGGCCGATGTGCCGGCGCTTGTTCGGCTTTTCCGGCCTCTTCCCGCGTCATGCGCTCGTAGGGGCCCATCATGAACTGGAAGGCGAAGCGCGCCAGATCGAGCACGAAGGCGGGGGTCACATTCTTGGTCTTGAGGGGGTCGACTCTGATGCGTCCCGCGGCGTCGAGGGCCCAGGCTTGAACATCCGGGTCGTGCTTGCGTACGACTTCGACGGCGCTTGCCCAGCCAGGCAGGTCGCGCGCCGGCACTGACCCTTCCTCTTCGCTCACCCCTTCGGGGGCCCACGTGTTCCAGAAAGGTCGGGCTGTGTTGACGATGCCCTTTGGGGTTCCTGCCAAGATCTCGCCGGGCGGGTAACCTGTGCGGTCTGAAAGCATCGCGACGAAGCGAAAGCCTGGGATCACGTCGCCCTTGAGGAACTCGGCAAGGGAGTCGGGGGAGACGAACAGCGCCTCGGCCACCTTGGTCACGTTGCCAAAGGCGGCGTCGACGTATCGCTGGGTGAGGGCTCGGACGTTGTCCGCTTGCTCCTTCGTCAGCGACGGTTCGGGCCCACTGAGCGCGGGCGGCCCTTCGGTGGTGCCGTGCATCAGCTCGTCGATGCTGCGTCCGGTCAACCGAGACAGGCCATGAAGCACCGTCATGCCAGCGCCATGAACCCCCTTAAGCACTTGGGACAAAAACGGCTGGCTGACGCCAAGAGCCTTCGCTGCCTCCGTCTTTGTTGAGAAGCGCTCTTCGACGACTTTTTGGAGGATCTCGCGCACTCGCTCGGCCTGCTCGGGCGACAGACTCTTCTTGCCTGTGGAAGGGGGCTGCTGACGCTTGCGCGTTGCCATGGCTGGGGAGCCTAAGGATTCATGGGCATTTGACTACCAATATTTGGGGGCGCTTGACCGCCTCCTTTGGCATTGGTATACCAATGGAGCATGGCCGCGAACAAACCGCTTGTGAGATGGAGAAAAAAGGCCGGCATCAGCCAGGCCACCGCGGCCGAGAGGGTCTTCGTTACCCAGCCCACATGGGCCGGCTACGAGGCGGGCCGCTACCGACCCGAGTTCGAGATCGCGGCTCGCATCGAACTGCTGAGCGAGGGCGCCGTTCGCGTCGAAGCCTTCGGCTACGACGCCACGCAGGCCTTCGCCGTTGCGCGCGCCCCATGGCGCGCCGGCAGCGCCGCGTGACACCCGCCCCCGCCACCCCACCGGGTGCGAGGCGTCGCCGCGCCCGCCCGACCACGGCGTTCACGAAGCGCCACGCCCCCGCTCGCCGGCACCCTGCCGCGCTCAAGCCCCCCCCCAAACAGAAGCCCCCGGCGCGCTTGGACCCGCGCCGGGGGCGGATGTGACCAGCAACCCCGTTCAGGAAGCCGATCGACAATGCAGAACCTAATTAAGCCCGCCTCCGTTGGCAAGTCCCCCTCCCTTAAGTCGAGGCGCGCGCGGCGCCCGAAGCCCTGCCCCGCGCCCGACCCGCGCGCGACAGCCCGGGCCGAGCTCGAACTGCGCCTGCTCAACGTCGCGACCCACCGGGCCGACCGGCCGGCCGAGGGCATGGCGGCCGAAAGCGTCCGCTACCTGTCGCGCGTGCGGAACGGCGCGGGCGCGCGCTACCTCGTCGGGCCGCTCTCCCGCGTGCTCGCCGAGACCTGCGACGCGGGCGTCGACCTGGCCGACGACGTCGCCGAGGTCGCCCACAGAGCCGCCTTCGAGGCCGAAAACGACGGAGACGTCGCCTCGATGGCCGGGTCGACCGTCCGGCACATGCGCGAGATCGCCCGCATCCTCGCCCTCGGCGCCGACGAGCTCGAGCGGCTGGCGCGGGACCTCGGGTGGGAGGGTGGCCGATGACCGCGCGCCACGACGAGGCCGCCCAGCGCGCGATCGTCAGCATCGCCGCTCGGAGCGTGGACTACCTCGACGACAAGGCCGAGGCCCTGGAGCTCGCGGGGGTGCTCGACAAGGCCGACGCCCTCCACCTCGTCGACCTCAAGACCGACACCCCCGCGCGCCGCGCCGCCTTCGAGGCCATGGCGCGGACGGCGGCGCGCGCGGGCGACGAGAACCTGGCGGGCCTCGCCTTCGCCCTCGTCACCTGCGAGGGGTCGGGCCCCGCGCTCCTCATCTGCGGCATCGACCGGCTCGGCGAGCTCCTCGTCGAGGAGGCCGAAGAGCTGCGCGAGGTCGACGCCCGCGGCCCCGAGGGGCTCGCCGGCCCCCGCGCCCGGCGCGGGGCCTGCCGAATCGGCGACCTGCTGCGCGCCGCGGGCGCCGTCCACGCCGCCTACGCCGAGACGACCGACGACACGACCGACGAGAAAGCGAGCGCCCAATGACGATCCGACCGATTGACGCGATGCGCGTGGCGCGCGAAGTGGGCTTTCAAGAGTTCGACCTGGTCGGCTCGGCGCTCGACGCGGCCGCCCGCCTCTTCCACGGGGCCGACGCTATCGTCGCCGAGGGCGTGGCCGGCGGCGAGCCGCCCGACCTCATGAAGGCGGGCAAGGGGTACTACGTCGGCATGAGCGTGGCGGCCTCGCTGTCGGAGCACGAGATCGACCTCGCCGACGCGCTCCTCACCGTCTTTCGGAAGACGGCCGAGGGCATGACCCTCGACAAGATGCTCGACGAGATGCGCGTCCGGCTCGAGCGCTGCGTCGACCCCGAGATGGTCGTCGTACGCGTCGACGACCACGACCTCGCGATCGAGTGCGTCGCCATCGCCGTCTGCCTCGTCGAGCGCTCCGGCTACTTCGACCGCATCACGGCGGAGATCGGCAAGCACGTGGCGAAGGAGGCGCTCGCCACCATGCTCAAGGCGGCCAACCTCGGCGCCGCGTCGGAGGCGTGCCCGGAGTGCTCGAACGTCACGCCGATCCGGAGGCCGAACTGATGGGCGCCGCGCTCACGCCGCCGGCTCCCCCAGTCGCCGCGGCGCCCGCCGCCGTGCCGCCACGCCACTTCGCGGTGTGCGAGGCCCTCGCCCACGACTTCGGCGGCGAAGGGCTCGCGGTCCGCACGTCGACCGCCGAGTATTGCCTGATCCACGCGCCCGCCCGCTACCCCGAGGCGCTCGCCGACCTCGTCGAGCTGCTCGGCGCCGAGGCGCAGACGGCGACGGTGCTCGGCCGCGCGCACGACGGGGGCGACTTCGACGCGGGCGAAGTCGCGCGCCGCTTCGGCGAGGCGCTCTCGCTCGTCGGGGCCGAGATCGCGCGGGTGCGGTCGTCGCGCGCGGGGGCCGGGTCGTGACCGAGCGCCGCGACTTCGACGAGGGCGAAGAGCTGCTCAAGCTCTCGCGGTTCGGGCACGGCTTTTTGCGCCTCGCGTTGCACTTCTTCGTGCCGTCCGACAAGCCCGACGCCCGCGTGCCCTGGCTCGACCTGTCGGCCAAGAAGGACGCCGACGCCCCGCGCACGCGCGTGACGCTGAAGCCCCGCGAGCTGCGCGCCCTCGCCGGCGCCCTCGTCGCCGCGGCCGACCGGCTCGAGGCCGAGGGCTTCGACCTCGCCCCGCCCGCCCCGCGCCCCGCCCGCCAGGCGGGGCCGGGCGGCGGCTCCCGCCCCGCTCAGCACCGCACCGTCGGTGCGCGCGACTTCCTGCCCGGGCACCGGCGCCCGCTCGGGGGCGGCCGTGGATAGCTGGTTCGACGAGGCCAAGCGCGACGTCAAGGCGGCGCTCACCCACCTGGGCAAGGAAGGCCTGCCGCGCTCGCTCGGCCTGCGCTTCCGGAAGGAGGGGCCGCGGGTGTGGGTCAACTGCCCGTGGCATGCCGACGAGAACCCCTCGGCGACCCTGTCGATCGGCGAAGAGGGCACGCTCCGGCTTCACTGTTACTCGGGGTGCGGCGGCCGGTCGGGCGACGCGCTCGACCTCGTCGCGCACGCCCGCGGCCTCGACATCAGAACGCAATTTCAAGAGACCGTGGCCGAGGGCGCCGGCGTCGCCGGGCTCTACGAGCTCGAGGCCCGGCTCTGCGAAGAGCTGGGGCGCCCCCGCCCCCCGCCGCGGAAGCGCCGGCCGGCCCCGGTGGCGCCGGCGCCCGGGCCCCTCGAGCCCGCCCGGCCGCGGGGCTACCCGCCGCCGGGCGAGGTCAAGGCGCTCTGGGACGCGGCGCGCGCCCTCGTCGACTACCGACAGGTCGGCGAGTTCGAGCAAGAGACCGTCGTCGCCGACCCCGAGGCCAACGCGCTGCTCGAGGGCCGGGGCCTGTCGCCCGAGGCCGTGACCGACCTCGACCTCGTGCGCGTCCTCGTGCCCGACGTGCCGCTGCCCCGGTGGGCCAGCTACCAGGGCGAGCGCCGCGCGCCGGCGCCGTGGACCGAGACGGGCCACCGGCTCGTCGTGCCCGCCTACGACGCGCTCGGGCGCCTCTGCTCGGTGCGGGCGTGGCGGGTCGGCCCGCCCCGCCTCGAGAGCGAGAAGAAAGTGAAGCGCCTGCCCCCCTCGGGCTTCACGACCAAGGGCCTCGTCCTCGCCGACCGCGTCGGGCGGCAGATGCTCGAAGAGGGGCGCGCGCCCGACTGGTGGCCGAAGGGCGAGCCGTTCCGCGTCGTCGTCTGCGAGGGCGAGCCCGACCTCGTGACCGTCGCCCTGCACTGGCACGACGCGGCGCCCTGCCCCGACGCCGTCTTGGGCATCCCCGGCTCGGGGTCGTGGACGCCGGAGATCGCCGCGCGCGTCCCCGACGGCGCCGAGGTCTGGCTGCACCCGCACCACGACGGGCCGGGCGACGACTACGCGGCCGAGATCAACGCGCAGCTCAAGCACCGCTGCGCCGTGTTCCGGGGCGAGCCGGAGGCCGCATGACGACCGCCAGGTACCCCGACATCAACGCCCGCCACGCGGCCGGCCAGCGCTTCGAGCCGCACCGCGGCCGGCCCATGAACGACGACGCCCCCCCGCGCATGGAGGGGTGGAAGCACCTGCCGCCGACCCTCCACCCCGACTTCGCCGAGGCGGCCGAACCAGAACCGCCGCCGGACTTCCCGACCGCCGAGTTGCCGCCGTTCGCGCGCGCGTTCGTCGAGGAGTACGCGAGGTTCGGCGGCGTCGTGCCCGACGGGCCGGCGACGTTCGCGCTGGGCGCGATGTCGTGCGCCCTCGCCGGCAAGTTCGAAGTTTGCCTGAAGCTCGGGGAGCCGGGCGCGCGAGGCTACTACCAGCCCCTCAACCTGTTCATGCTCGTCGTCGCCGACACGGGCGAACGAAAGAGCGACGCGCTCGACGCCGCCTTCCGCCCCGTCTACGACCACCAGGCCGAGCTGACCGACCTGTGGAAGGCCGAGGGGCCGGCCGCGGAGGCGGAGGCCGAGGCGGCCAAGGCCTCCGCGGCCGACGCGGCCGCCCGCCTGAAGAAGTCGCCGAACGATCGCGACCTGAGGAAGGCCTACGCCGACGCGCTCGCCCGGCAAGAGGCCGCGAAGGCGCCGCCGGCGCCGCGCCTGACGACGAAGGACGTGACGCCCGAGCGGCTCGCCGACCTCATGGCCGAGCAGGGCGGCCGCATGTGCATCGCCGTCGACGAGGCCGGCTTTCTGCGCAACGCGCTCGGCAAGTACAACGCCAACGGCGACACGTCGCTCGACGTCTATCTGCAGGGCTACAGCCGACAGCCGGTGCAGATCGACCGCAAGAGCGGCCCGCCCATCTACATGCGGCGCCCGACCCTCACGATCGCCGCCGGCTTCCAGCCCGGCGCCCTGCGCCAGGCGGGGAGCCGCTCGGACTTCCGCGACCTCGGCATGCTCGCGCGCTTCCTGCTGAGCGTGCCGAGGTCGCTTTCCGGCCGCCGGTCGTATCGGACACCGGCCATGCGCGCCGCGACGCTCGACGCGTGGGCCCGAACCCTGCGGGCGATGCTGACGTACCCGACGCCGAAGGCCGGCGTCGAGCCGCCGTACGTCGCCCTGAGCCGCGACGCCGACGCCCGGCTCGAGAAGCTCTTCGACGAGATCGAGTTTCGGCTCGACCCGCAGAGGCCCGGCGGCGGCGAGTTGGCGCACATGCGCGACTGGACTGCGAAATTCATCAGCACCGTGGGGCGCCTCGCCGGCCTCTTCCACTTCTCGGCGGCGGCCGCGCGCGGCGAGCTCGACCTCGCGTACGAGCGGCCCGTCTCGGGCGAGACGATGGCGAACGCCGTCGCGGTCGGGCGCTACTACCTGGCCCACGCGCGCCACGTCTACGAGGTCACGCTCGCGCCGCCCGAGGCGGCGCGCGCGAGGAACCTGCACGCGGCGGCGCTGCGCACGCTCGCCTGGCTCTTCCCCGACGGGCGGCCCTTCGTGACCTCGGCGCCCATCGCGGCGCTCTGGCCGCACCCGAAGGCCGTGCCCCCGCCCGACGCGGCCTTCGCCCGCGAGACGCTCTCGGCCCTCGCCGGGGGCCGGGCCGACTACCGGCCGACGCTGCAGACGCTCGGCATCGCCCTCGGCCACCTCGTCGGCAAGCCCCACGAGGGGCTCGCGCTCGAGCGCCGGGGCAAGGCCCACGGCAACGTCGCTCGGTGGGCCGTGGTTCGTGCAGCCCCCCCGGTCCCCCCATCGCCCCCGCGCGGGGTGGACTGGGGGGGCTCATCGGCAAGTCCCCCCGCCGCCGGGGGCGACTGGCCGGCGACCCAGCCGGCGCCACCCACGCACGCGGAAGCCGAATATGGCTACAAAACGTGACTTGGGGGCCCCAGTGGGACTGGGGGGACTGAGCCAAGAGAGTAAGGAAGAAAGAGGGTCAGAGGGACGAGAGGAAGGGTACGACATGAGGCTCATCGGACTCACCAACCAGCACCGGCTGCTGAAACTGATCTGGAACGAATGGCTCGACGAGCTCGGGCGCGAGGGGGTCGAGCCGATCGGCGGCGAACGCGGCAGCGACGAGTACGGCGCGCCGCTCTCGAAAGAGTGCGGCGACGGCTCGCTCCTCGTCGCGTTCAACCTGCGCCCCTGGCCGGCTCGGTACGACCCGGACGGCGGGTCCGACGTGCGCTTCGGCGACGACTCCGTGCGCGTTCATCTGAAGTACTTCGGGCACGTGCGGACGCCGGCCGACCTCGCCGACGCCCTCTTCGCCTTCTGCGCGGTCGACTTCGGCGCCGACGCCCCGGGCCACTTCGGGCAGATGGATCGCCAGCGGTGGGCCAAGTCGAGGCGCAAGCGGCTCGCGGCGCGCCGGGAGAAGGAGCGACGCGAGGGCCCGCGCGAGCCCGTGCGCGCCTTCGACCCCGACATGAGCAGCTCGCAGTACGAACGCGAAGAGGAAGAGGCCGAACGCAAGCGAAAGGAGGCCCCGGCCACCGCCTAGCTTAGGGAACGAACCCAGCGCGGCAGCAACTTGCCCCACCTGCCTACCCTTTGGGTATAGGGAGGTCAGGGGGAGGGAGAGGTGTATTCGACGCCAGAGGCGTCTTCATCTTCCCGCTGACGCGGTGAGAGGTTCGGCCCGTCGCGTCGTGCCGGGTCGCTCGGCGGGCTCGCCTTCGGCGGCCGCCGGCGCCCTGCCCCGGCGCACGGGACGTCAAGGAAGAGAGACCACCGAGGGGATGAAAGGTCCCCGGAAAGACGAGACGCCATGCAGGACGAGACGAACGCCACGACGAACGAAGCCGCCACGACCGGCGGGCGCGCCCCCGGGGGCGACGCCCCGCCGCGGGTGAACCTCGCGCACGAACCGACCGCCGAGGGCCTCGCCGGGCTCCTCGCCGCCTGCGACGACACCGCCGCCCATCACGTCTTGTGGGTCGACGCCGCCGGCTTCGTGCACATCAACGCCTTGCCCGACGACCTCGAGACCTCCGACGGCGCGTACGTCGAGTCGCTGGGCCCCGCGGTGCGCTTCCGGTGGGAGGCGTTCTGCCGGGGCAACGACTACGTGGGGCCGGCCGCAGCCGCCTCGGAGGCCTACGTGGCGAACACGCTGCGACTGCTGCGCGCCCAATGGGACTCCGACCAGCGCGGCTACCTCGACTGACGCCCCGACCACCCATCCCGAAGGAGAGACCATCATGCCGAAAGAGATGCCGAAGAACGAGAAGAGCAACGTCATTCCGATCCGGCCCGAGCCCGAGCCCGAGCCCGAGCGCCCGAGCCGCCCCTGGCTCTTCGGGCCGCCGCCCGACTTCGACGGGACGCTGCGCCCCCTCGAGCGGTCGGTGCTCGCGTGCGTGCGACAGGGCCTCGACCCATTCGCCCTCGAGAAGCGCAGCGAGCGGGGCATCAAGGCGGCGCTGAAGGCCCTCGAGAGCAAGGGTCTCGTTCGGCAGGCCTACGTCTCGACGAGGCGCGGGCCCGTCGCGAAGCCCCTCGCGCCCGGCAAGGGCATCACGCTCGACGCCATCAGCGACGAGTACTGCGTTCCGGTCGACACGCTCGAGGCCATCTTCCAGCGCTTCGCCGTCGGGCAACTCGCGGTGCCGTCGTGGAAGATCTTCGTCGGGCCGGAGGGCATCTCGCTCGACTCGGCCTTCGTGGCCGCCCGCATCTTCTGGTCGAACACCGCCGCCCGCCAAATGCTCGAGCGGGGCGAGGCGCTTCTCGACGGCAAGCGCGACATCGGCGACCGCGTGCTCGTCGCTGGCGAGCGGCACACGCTGAGCTACCGCGACCGATCGATGGACATCGCCTTCGTGCCGAAGGAGGCGGCGAAGGCGGGGTAGGCGGGGTAGGCGGGGCGAGGGGCGCCGAGGCGGCCGGCGCGCGCGATGAGGGCAAGGGGAGGGTAGGCGGAAGTGGGCCGCCGCCTCATCAGACACCCGAACGTCCGAACGCTCCGGTCTACCGCTTGCGCCCCCGACCTGCCGTGCCATACTCCGCTTCACGGCGGCCAACCACGCCGGCCCTTGAACGGCCTCCCCCCGGGGCCTGCGAGTCAAGGCAAAGGTGACCCAACGTGGTCATCGGTTTGGGAACGGGTTCTTCTGCGTCGGGACGGCGCGTGCGGGGGGCGAGCTGGTCGCGACGTCGGGAGAGCCCTTCCCATGACCATCGATAAGAAACGAAAGCACGCGATACGCGAGGCCGCCCGCGCGAACGGGCGCAGCTACCTAGCCGAACTCCAGGCGCAACGAAAGGCCAAGGCGGCGCCGGGGCAGCCCTCGGCGCCAACCCCGGCACTGACCCAAGCGCTCTGCAGATTCATTCGGGCAGGCTTCACCTTCGAGGAGGCCTGCAAGCGCACCCACCTCCCGCAACAGACCTTTTACGCCTGGTTCGAGCGGGGCGAAGACGAGTGGGAAGACGACTGCGACACGCCGCATGCCGACTTCGCCCGCGACGTCCGCAAGGCGCGCGCCGAGTTCGCCATCGAGCTGCGCAACATCGTACGCCAGGGCGGGCGCGGCTGGCGGGTGGCCGCCCGTCTGCTCGAGAAGCGCTTTCCCGAACACTACGCCCTCGGCGCAGCGCGAGAGCAGGCGCAACGGCTCCGTGCCCAACTCGACGTGGAGCGCGCCGTCCGTCGCGGCCAGCCCCTCACGGCCGACTGGTTCGAGCTCTGGTTCGACGCGCTCGGGCCTGCCGACGTCGAGCACTTTACCCGCCTCTCTGGCGCCCCGACGGCCCGGCCGCTCGAGCCGTAGGCTCGGGGGGCCGACGGCCGGGGGTTTTGACGGGGCACCACGCGCGGGTGCTCAGGCGGGCGCCTCGCGCGCCTGGTGAGGGCAATGGGGTGGCTGGGGCGACGGGAGGGGGCCACCGAGTCTGCGCCTGCTCGCACGTGTCGACCCGGAAAAGCTCAGGTCGGCCGCCGCCTGAGACCCGCACCCGGCGCCGACTGCGGTAGACGGGGGGCGTGACGACCCGGGAAGAGCTCTACCGCGAGATTTGGGGGCACACCCAGCAGTGGGCCAAAGAGCACTATCGGCTCTCGTGGGACTCGATCAAGGAGGTCTGCCGGTGCCTTGAAGTGCCGGTCTGGAAGCGATCGTCGGAGGTCCCGATCGTGCGCGGCAAGCTCGTACTGCCGCCGCTGCCGCGCGCGTCGTACGAGGTCGAGGCCGAAGAGACGGCGCGGCGGGTGCGCGAAGAGGTCGCGGCGCGCACCGCCCAGGGCGCGGAGATTCTTCGGACGTCGGGCGTCGACCTCGAGCCGCAGCACCCGCTCGTGCGTAAGGCGTCGCCGCTCTTGCGGCGGCAGAAGCCCGACGACGACGGCATCTTGCGGGTCAGGGACCAGCCCTGCCTCGCCATCGACGTCTCGCCGAACTCGCTCGGGCGCGCCCTGGCCGTCATGAACGCCTTGCTTAAGGCACTCGAGGCCGCTGGGCACGACGTCAAGGTCACAACGCCCGACGACCCGCGCGACCCGAGGGCCGCCAACAGCGGGGCCTTCACTCGGACGCTCATCGACGGCGAGTGGGTCGCTTTCAGCCTGCTCGAGGGGGCGTATGCTGTGCCTCGCCCACCCAAGCCCAAGCTCGCCCCGGGCGAATACCTTCCGTTCGGGCTGAAGTTCGCGAACTGGCCCAGACAGACCTCTCGACCGGACGGCAAACTCTGGCTGCGCGCCGGAGACACCGTCGGCGCCGGCGGGCGTCGAAATTGGGGCGATGAGACAGCCCCCGTCGAGTCGCTCATCCCGGCCTTCGTCGTCGGCTTGACGAACGCGGCTCGCAGGTTCAAGGAGGCGCGGGCCAAGGAAGAGGAGCGAGAGCGGCGGCGTCTCGAGCGGGCCCGCGATGCAGAGGCCGCGCGGCAAGAGCGCGAGCGCGTGGAGCAGCTCGAGAGGGAAGAGAGAGAGCGACTGGAGCGGCTCGAGGCGGAGAAGCGGCAGGCGTACGAAGCGAAGGTTCGTCGCCTGAAGGCCGACGTCCGGGCCTGGCGCTTGGCCGGCGAGATTCGGACCTACGTCGAGGTCATGCGGGCGTCGGCCGAAGCGGCCGGCGTCCCGATCGACCCGGACAGCGAGCTCGAAGAAGAGCTCGCCTTCGCCCTGCAGTACGCCGACCAGATCGACCCGTCGAAGCACATCGTCTACGAGTAGGCTCCGAGCGCTGCGCGTGCTCTTCCGCGTCATCGACGGGGCCGCGCGGCCGGCGTAGACTCAAGGCGATGGCTACACCGCCCGACCCGCTGTCGCCCCCCGAGGCCGATGAACACGTGTGGGGGGTCTACGAGCCCTTCTGGCGCTTCATGCAGCGGCAGAAGAGGATCATCGTGATGTACGCGGGGCCCACGCCCGATGGCGAGCGGGGCACGTTCTGCCCCAACGACGATGCGCCCGTGCCGTGCCCGCCGATGATCACCGTCACGCGCGAGCATTACCTGACGCCGGAGACCGAGCCCCGCCGAGAGAGGGCCGACAAGGTGAAGCCCGATCTTCTCGACGAGTTGATCACCCTGGCCCACGAGTACGGGCACTTCGTTTCTTGGGGGGAGGGGCACCGAACGCCCGAACTTGTCGAGGCGGGTAACCGGCTGTTTCGGCGGCGAGCCGGCGACCTTCAGGAGCCCTGCTTGGACGCGTCGCAGCGCGACTTGGTCTTGCAGGAGGAAGAGCGCGCCTGGTCGCACGGTAGGCGGGCGCTCCAGAAGACCGGCTTCGAGTGGTGGCCCGCGTTCGACCAGCGCGAGCAAGAAGACCTCGGCCACTACAAGGAGATGCTCCGCTGCGACGCCAATTCGGAGTGGGAGCCCTATGTCGAGCGAGAGCAAGACGGCGACGACCTGAGCGACGAAGAGGCGGAGCAGCTGGCTGCCGAAGAAGAACGCGCTCAGGGCGCCCGGTAGGCGCCGCCATCGAGGGCGTCTCGCCTACCGAGCGATCGGCGACCGGAGCGGGCGCTCCCGTGATGCACCTTGCGCAACCCTCGACCGCGCGCTACGAAACGGTCAGGCGTCTCCCACGCCTGACCCGTTTGGAGTCATCACCCCACGGTGGCTCACGTTCGGGGCAAGGGGCTGCGGTCTCGGGATGGTTGGGTTCGGTTCCGGTCCGCGTGGCCGACGGTGGTGGGGGCTGTCGCTGCCACGCGAGATTCGGAGCGACCCGTGACCAAGAAGAACGCCGCCAAGAGCGCTGCCCGTGCCCGCCAGGAGAAGCACGGCGGCAAGTACATGCACCACCGCCGCGTCGCCGAAGGCGGCCCGCAGGAGCCGTTCGAGCGCCTCGTACACGACTTCATCCGCCTCGCGCAGGCGCGCTACGACGAATACCGAGCGGCGAACAAGGTCGACTGGTACTCGCTTGACGTGGACGAGATGGTGGACGAAGTCCTTAAGCTCCCTCTGCCGGCAGAGGCCGCGCTGCACGCCGCGCTCAAGGCGCTGCCGTACCGCGACCTGCGCAAACTGCACGTGCTGATGTACGCGGGGCGCGAGCGCGACGACGTCATCGGAATGGGGCGTACGCTCGGTCGCGAAATTCCCGAGTTCATTGTCGGCATCGTTTCCGACAAGATACGGCTGCACGAGTACCTGAGGGACGGCCTTCGGCTGGCGAAGGCGCAGGGCGTCGACCTCGAAGCGGACTTCGGCTGACACGAAGGGTCGGCCGGTCTCGTGCTCGTCAGGGCGAGCCGGTCACCGCGTTAGAATAGGGCCATGCCGGCGTTCCAGCAGTATTTGGGGTCCAAGTCGATCAGCGCGAGGTCATGCCCCGCCTGCGCGAGTACGGGGAAGAAGCCGGCGAGCTGGTCGAAAGTAAGCACTGTCGTGATGAACGTCGGACGCCCGGCCGGAACGCGCGACCACACGAGCGCGCCGACGTCCAGATAGCTTTTGCGGCGTGGGCCTCTGGGCGGGACGCGAAAACAGTCGAGGGAGTCGAGCACGAGCACAGGGGCGGATCGGCAGGCCGCGAGGACTTTGCCATCGACGTCGCGTGGCCAATGGCTAGCGCAATGCATGACCTTCAGACCCGAGCGACCTCTGATCATTGCGGCCGTGAGCACCGTTTTGCCAGCACCCGTCGGCCCAGTGAGGACCACGAGACGCGAGGACATGGCCGCCTGTGCTTGCGCGATCGCCTCGGGAGGCCGAACGCGTTGAGCCAGTTCGGACGCGTCGAAGGAAGCCCAGTCGTACGTCTTGCCGAGTTCGTTCGAGACCCACATGATGAAATTCCTGGCGCGGACACGGAGGCCCAGCTCGGAAGCTACTTTGGGCACGCCCCTCGAGTCCAAAAAGCTGCAATGGGCCTTTTCGTCCGGCCCACTCCAAGGCGAGGCGACATCGGCCCGCACGGCCGGAACCGGCCGCGCGACGGCGCAATGGCCCCAGGAATCACGGAGATCCAAACGCCGGACGAGGGCTGGTCAAGAGCGCGGCTCCGCCCGGTGCCCGCAAGCTGCCGGTGAGGGCAAGCGAGGCGGCCGGACGTCCAGCCTCCCGAACGCCCGCCAGGGGTTGACGAAGGGTGCCGAGTTGGCACACTCGGCACGTGCCCGACTCGACGCTCCCTCCCGGGCCGAAACGCGCCGCCGATCGCGGCCGTCGCCCGCTCGCGGCGGCCGCCCCCCGGCGCGCCGCCGCGGCCGCGGTGGCACACCCCAGACCGCCGGCCGCCGCCCGCGTGGCGAAGGCCCCGCCCCCGCTGGCGCCCCTCCAGAGGGCCGAACGCTGGCGCATCCTCGAAGCGCTGCGGCGCCACCGGGGGAACCGCCTGCGCGCCGCCGAAGCCCTCGGCATGCCGCGGCGCACGTTCTACCGGCGGCTCGACGCGCACGGCATCCAGCCGGCGGGCGCGTCGGGGCGGCGCACCCGCACGCGCCGGCGCGGTCCGGGCACGGCGTAGGCCCCGGCGCTCGACCGCACGAGCCTTCGGCGCCGGCAAGAGGGGGGCGTAGCGGGCGCGGGGGCCGGAGGGCGCGTCAGCGCCGCGTGATCGGCCGCTGCGCCCCGTGCCGGACCCGGACGACGAGGACGCCCTTCTTCTCGCGGACGTAGAAGAGCACGAGCGGCGGCACGAGCCACCGGCGCACGCGCCGCCCGTCGCGCAGCATCAGCTCCGGGCCGTCCACGCCGCCCGCCTCCAGCAGGTCGAGCGCGTACTTGACCGCGGCCCGCAGGCGCGGGCCCGCGGCCGGCGCGACGACGTTCATGTAGGCGAGCTGGCCGGCGAGCTCGCGGCGCGCGACCGCCAGGAAGCGGACGGTCACGCGACGGCGCGGCCGATGGCGGCGAGCATCTCGTCGATGGCCGCGAACACTTCTTCGGCGGGCTCGCCCTCTTCGACCTCGGCCTCGTCGAGCGCGGCCTCGAGGTCGGGGTCATCGACGTACTCGACCTCCTGCTCGTCGGAGGGGGGCGCGCCCAGAGGGTTCGTGGACATGCCCACGTTCTACCACGGCCGGGTCCGGCATGCCGAGCGCGCGGCCCTGGCCCGGCCGGGCAACGAGCCGGGGCCGACGGGGGGCCGAGCGGTGGTCGCTCTGAATTGCGACCGAGGGCGGCCGAGGGCGGCCGAAGAACCCGGGGGCGATGAGCCCGAGCGGCGCGCCCGCGGCGCCGCCGCCCGACGACGGGCCGGCGAAGGCGCCGGGCTGACGGGCGCCGATGCCAGCGCCCAGACGCTCGGACGCCCGGGCGCTTGTCGGCAACCGGTCGCCGGCGCTACCATGAACGCCTCTGGCCGGCTCACCCGGGCGACCGGCCGGGCCCGCCCCGGCAGACCGGCGCCCTGCGCCCCACCCCTGGCCCGCCGCGTGCGGGTTCACCCCTTGCCGACGCCCCCGGCGGCCACCCGCCCCGGGGCGTCGCCTTTCAGGCCCGCCCCGCCTCGACGAGCCGCCAGCGCCGGCCCCGGTCGTCGAACCCGGCGCCCCGGCAGGGGGCGCCGGGGGTGAGCCGCACGAGGTGCAGCTCGAGGGCGACGCCGGCGCGCGGGGGTAGCTCGAGCACGCCGAGCAGGCGCGGCGAGGTCGGGTGGCGGAGGCGGGAGCGGGGGAACCAGCGGGGTCGGTGGGCCATGAGGGCCCTTCGGCCGGCGCCCGGCACGGTTGCCTCAATTCGCACCACGAAGATCGACCTACCCCGCCCGTGGTAGCCTGCGCCGCCATGAGCGGGCGGGGAGCGCGGCGGGCGGGGTGGTCGGTTGCGTGGGCGGCGTTCGTTGGGGCCGCCGGGTGTCAGGTGCTCTTCGGGGTCGACGTCGGCGAGCTCGGCCCCCAGGACGAAGGGGGCGCCGGGAGGGCCGGGGCGGCGGCCGGAATGGGGTCGACGCCGCCGCAAGGCGCGGGCGGTAGCACGGCAGCTTCGGGCGCCGGCGGCACGAACGGTACGGGCGGCGGCCCAGGGGGACAAGGCGGCGTCGGCGGCATCCTCGGTCCGGGGGGGCAAGGTGGTGTGGGCGGGTCGTCGGGCGCGGGCGGGGGCGCGCCGACCGAGTGCGACGAGAGCAAGGGCGAGTTCGGCAAGGTGAGCGCGCCCGGCTCGTGCTTCTTCCTCTTGGCCGAGGGCTCGAAGGCGACGCCGCCCGGCAGCTCGCGCACCGAATGGTCATGGGACGAGGCCCGCAACGACTGCAACGCGCTCTCGTCGCAGCTCGCTTCGCTGGCGAGCGGGGCCGAGTACGACGAGCTGCGTTCCTACCTGTTCGAGGGCGGGGGCGATTCGCAGGTCGACAGCGACGTATGGATCGGCGCGCGCACGGACGCGCCCGTGCCCGCGACGCCGCAAGAGCTCGCGTACCTGTTCACGTGGCAGAGCGGCGAACCCTGGACGTACTCCACCTTCGGCAATTGGCCCTGGCGCGACGACGAGCCGGCCCTGAACCCCAACGATCTCGAGCGCTGCGTCGAGATGCGCTACGATTTCTCGTTCGAGATGAACAACCGCGCGTGCGACGAGCGCCTGCGCTTCGTGCTCTGCGAGCGCGACGCGACGGCGGCGCGCGGGCGCTGAGCGGCCGGGGGCGCCCAAACGCCGGCCGATGCCCAGGCCGGCGAACACGTAGCAACCGCCGGCGGGGCTGGCCGAAGGGCAGGCATGACGCCCTTTCTTCGCCGCTTCGACCCCTCCGCCGCCCTGCTGCTCGCCCCCGCCGCCGTCGGCCTCGCCCTCGCCGCGGCTTGCTCCCGCCCGTCCGACCCGCTCGTGCCCTGCGCCGGGCCCGCGACCGTCTGCGGGCGCGAGGCCGACACGAAGGTCTGCGACGGGGGGTGGGCGTTCGAGTGCTCGTACGACCCCGCCGAGGGCCGGTGCGCCTGGCGGTCGTGGGGCTCGCCCAGCGGGGGCGAGCCCGAGGCGATGGGGCCGATCGCGGCGGGCGGGGCGTGCGAGTCGTCAAATCGCTGAGGGCGCTCGAAGACACACTGCACGCGCTGCGGCCTCGCCGGCACCAGCCGCGCGACCTGGCGTGGTGGATGGGGCCGAGGCCGGCATTAGCCACCTCACTTCGAGCCTCGAACGAGTTCCTAAGAAAAACGACGGCTCAGGGTTTTTACCTAAAGCCGACGAAGGTTGTCCGTGGCCCTTGCGCTGCGGCGCTTCGAGGCCATCTTAAGCAAAGAGACGTGCCACCTGGCGGGCACGTCGATGGGGGAGAAGGAAGTGGTTGCTGCGGCCGCGGAGCGGTCGCGAGCGAGGGAGTGGTCCGGGGCCCCCTCGGCGGGCCGCGTGCGTCTGTGCGCGCGGCCTGTCAGGCGGGTTCTTTTGTTCACAACGTCGGTGCGTGAATTGAGTCGTGTTGTTATTTTAAGGGGCTTTCTATGCGCAGTGTTGGTTCTTTTTCGTTCGTGGTTGTTGCACTGTTCGCTTCGGCTTTCGCGGGCTGCGGCTCGCCGGAGGAATCCGAGATGCCGGTGTCCTCGCTCGATAATGGGGTCGGAGATGACCGCCTGAATGTCGAAGAGGTGACCGAAGTCGAGGGCCTGGACGGTCAGCAAGAGCCCGGCTCCGACGGCACGAGCATCGAAGGGGTGGCAGCAGAGGGCGAACAGGCTCGTATAACTGACTCTGGCGCATGCAACTCTGTGCCCCCGCTGGACCTCTACAAGCAGGTTCTCTACAACGGCAACGGAACCGACCGGAACTACCCAGCCAAGTTGCACGGTAAAACCGTTCGATTGATGAACGGCGGGGCGTTCAACCAGTCTTATGCAGTGGTGGAAAACCCGAGCGCCGGCGACATCGTCTCGATCGACCGAGCGACCGACTCTGACAAGAAGAACACCACCAAGAAGTGGTGGAAGACTAGCGAGATCCGAGGCTGGGAATACTGCCAGACGAAAACCGGCTCGGGGGGGAAGTGGCTGTCGCCTTCGATGAATAACTGGCACGTTCCTATGCGGGTGTGCCTGCGGCACAAGGGCGCTCTACAGTGCACGAACGTATGGTACGCCGATCAGTCCTGACATCGTTGTTCGATCGCGCCCGACTCAGGGGGCATGGTGAGCGCATCTAATGGCTGAAAAACGAACGCCCCGCCGGCGGGGGCGGGGCGTCTGGGCCTGAGGGCAAGAGGGTAAGGGGCGGGGTCAGTCGAGCGAGGCGCCCTCGGGCAAGTAGCCCTCGCGGGGTAGCGGCAGGGCGGCGAAGTCGACCCAGCCGACGACGCGCCGGCCGACGAGGGGCGCCCGGGGGAGAGGTTCGGCACGTCCGCGCGCCTCGCGGGCGAGGGCGAGCGTTCGGCAAACGCCAGCGTCGTCGGGCCCCTCGGCGTCGCCGGCGGGGGGGGCAAGCGGGCGTAGTCACCCCCCACGGCGCCGAATCATCGCGCAGGCGCGCGCCCGGGGCGCATGGGGGTGACTACGCGGCGTTGAGCGCTTGAGCGACCTTGCCGCGGGTCGCCTTCGTCGCCCGGACGCTCGGCTCGGCGCCCCCCACGCGCGCGCCGGACGCATTGGGGGTGACTACGCGGCCCCCAGGCCCTTCTGCACGACCTCGTACGCGAGGTTGATTTCCGCCATGCGCTCGGTCGCCGCGCGCTCGGCCCCCCGGTAGCGGTCGGGGTGGTGCCGGACGGCGAGGCGCCGGTAGGCCTTCCGGGCCTCGTCCGCCGAGCACGGCCAGCGGAGCCCGAGCGCGACGGCGCCGTGGCGAGGTATCGACCCTCGCGGGGCAGAGGGCGGGCGCGGCCGACCTCGAGCCCGTCGGTGAGCCGGCGATCGAACTTGTCAAACCAATCAAACTTCAAGCGCGCGCGCGAAAGCGGCGCGGTCAAGCGCGACATTGCGTAACACGTGACATTCTTCACAAGGTCGCAATCGTGCGCGGCGAGAAGTAATTGGCTTCTGCCGTCACGTTCTGGGTATTAAGATGATTCGCACGTGACGGCCCGCGGGCGCCGCGGGGTCGGGCCGAGCGCCGGCCGCCCGTCGGCGAAAGTGCGCAGTTCGCATGCTTCTCGCCCGGCCGGTCGCGGCCCGCACGAACGACAAAGGAAGAGACGAATCATGATCGAAACAGTGCGCGCGAGGCTGCTGGCTGCCGTGGTCGGGGGGGTGGTTTTGGGCGGCGCCGCCGTCGCTTGCGGCGTGCCGGGCGACGTCGACGTCGACGCCGGCGCCGAAAAGGTCGGCACCACGACCGTGACGTTCGAAGAGTTCGAAGCCCGCACCTACCGCGAGCCCGACACCGGCGTCTACATCGTCGACGGCGACACCCCGATGGCCACCCGCGAAGCGCTCTACCACTTCTGGGCGACGTACGTGCAGCCCGGGGCGCTCGCCATTGCGAACCTGGGCACCGACTACGCCAGCGACTTGAGCTGGGGCCTCGCGCAGCAAGAGAACATCTCGTACTGCGTGAGCACCGCGTTCGGCAGCAAATACACCCAGGTGGTGCAGGCCATGGCCGCGGCGGCGGCCGACTGGCAGGCGGCGGCGCGCGTCCGGTTCGTCTACCGCGCCGACCAAGACGGCGCGTGCACCCCGAGCAACAACAATGTCGTCTTCGACGTGAACCCGACGTCGGGCCAGCCTTACCAGGCGCGCGCATTCTTCCCGCCGTTCGCCCCCGGCGACGTCCGGGCGAACCAAAACGTTCTCATCGACGCGCAGGCCTTCGGCGACCTCAGCCCGCTGACGTTCACGGGCTTGCTCCGGCACGAGCTCGGGCACGTGCTCGGCTTCCGCCACGAGCACATCCGGCCGGAGGCGGGGTCCTGTACCTCAGAGGGCACCGCCGGCTGGCGCGCCCTCACCCCGTACGATTCGGCCTCCGTCATGCATTATTGGTTTTGCAACGGCACGCACCAGGGCGACTACGTCCTCACCGCGCTCGACCGCGCGGGCGTCGTCGCGAAGTACGGCCCCAAGGGCTCGCTCTGCCGACCGACGAAGCTGAGCTGGAGCGCGCAGAGCCTGCCCCACGCCGTCGGCCGCGCCGACGCCGACGGCTGGTCGGCCAACATGTCGCAAGACCCGGTCGGGCACCTGCAATACGGGCCCTACACCGCCGACGTCACCGCCGGCCCGCACGCCGCCGTCTGGAACTTGATGATCGACAACAACACCGCCAACGATCAGGCCATCGTGCGCCTCGACGTCGTCGACGCGAGCACGGGCGGCACCGTGCTCGCGTCGCGCGAGCTCAGGCGCAAAGAGTGGCGAAAGGCCTTCGAGTACCAGGCCTTCACCGTGCCCTTCGCGCTCGACGCCTCGCGGGCCGGCCACGCGATCGAGTTCCGCGTGCTCTGGTACAAGGCCGCCTACGTCCGCCTCCACAGCGTCTACGCCGACCCCGCTTGCCTGTCGGCGCCCCAGAGCTGGGGCGCGCAGGGCCTGCCCCACCTCATCGGCCGCGCCGACGCCGACGGCTGGTCGGCCAACATGTCGCAAGACCCGTCGGGGTACCTGCAGTACGGGCCCTACACCGCCGCCGTCACCGCCGGCCCGCACACCGCCATCTGGAACTTGATGATCGACAACAACACCAGCAACAACCAGGCGGTCATGCTGCTCGACGTCGTCGACGCGAGCACGGGCGGCACCGTGCTCGCGTCACGCCAGCTCGCGCGCACCGAGTGGACCGCGCCGTTCCAGTATCAGTCTTTCGCGGTGCCCTTCGCGCTCGACGGCTCGCGGGTCGGCCACGCGATCGAGTTTCGCGCGTTCTGGTACAACGTCGCTTACGTCCGCGAGCAGAGCGTGAGCGTCGACTGACCGAGCGTCGGGGTGGTTATGTGAAGAACATGGCGTTTCGCGCTCTCATGCCGCGCGGGCCGTACGTCGTCCGAGAGGGCACGACGCGAAGACCTGAGGCCAACTGTGCGCGCCGCTGAGCGGGCGACGACAAACGCGCACAGAGAGAACGGCGAGCGCCCGGTGGATTTGCTTGACGAAGGGCCCCGAAGAGAAGGCAATCCGACTGGGGCCCGAACGACGCGCCGCCGGCGCCGCTCGCGCCATCACACCCGCCGCACAAGGGCAGCTTTCTGACGCGACTCGCGGCGCGAGGGGAGCACGTTGGCGAAAGGCGCTTGGCGACCGAATTTGATGTGGCTAGAATTCGGTCGTGCCCTGGACGTCGCTCGACGAGGAAGAATTGCGCTGGCGCTTCGACGGCTCGGCCGAGGCGGCCCTCGGGCTGCGCTCGTGGCTCGGGCCGATGATCGACCGGCGCGCGAGCGGCGTGACGGGGCGCGGCTCCGACCCGGCGCTGCGCGACTACGGCGCCGAGGCCAAGCGCGTCGCCGCGATCGACGCCGTGCTCGCCCGGGTCACCGAGGCGGGCAGGGCGGGGGCCCGCCACGTGCGCGTGCTGCGCGCCCAGTACGGGCCCGAGCCGGCGGGGCTCGAGGGCCTCGACCACCTGAAACTCGCCCCGCTCATGCTCGCCCTCGGGGGACTGTCGGGCGACAAGCTGAAGGCCCTGCACTGCCGGGCGCTCGGCGGGGACCCGAAGGCGATGGCCACAATCGCCGACCTGCAGGGCCGCGCCGACGGCGCCCTCGCCGGCGCGCAGAGGGCGTACGGCGACGCGAAGGAGCGGGGCGAGGACGGGCCCGAGCGGCGCGAGCGCCGGGCCGAGCGCCAGGCCAGGCGAGAGGCGGAGCGCCGCGAGGCCTTCGCCGGCCGTCTCGACGCCGGGGGCGGCGTCGTCTTCGCCGGGGCGCCCGGACGCTTAGGCCGCCGGATGCCCGGGCGTTCGATTTCTGTTGCCGCCTGAGCCCGTCCGTGCCCTCCTAAGGCAGCTACGCGTGTATCCGCCGCGCAAGCATTACACCGTCGAGCAGCTCTGCGAGATGGGCGACCTGTCGAAAAAGCAGGTCTATTCGCTCCTCAAGAGGGCCGGCTTCCAACGCCCCGGGGGCCCGCGCACCAAGTGGCGCGTACCCCACGACGAGTTGGTGCTGCGGCTGCCGCTGTTCGTCAGCTCGCACCGCACGGTCGAGGCCGCGAAGCGCGGCCGCAGCGCGGCGTAGCCCTACGCGCCCGCCCCCGGCGCAGACCCGAGCGCCCCCGCCACGAGTTCCCTCCCGCGGCCGCGGGGCGCTCGGCTTTGCCCCGCGGAGCCGCCTGGCTTCGCCACCCATGCCCTCTCCCCCCGGCCCCTGCCCCCGCTGCGGCTCGCCTGCCATGAAGGTCATCTAGGCCGGCCTGCCCGCCCGCTTCTGCTCGGACGAGGCCTGCAACTGCCTATGGGGCCCGGGCGAGTGGGCGGCCCGCGCCTTCGGCTTCAACGGCGTGCTCTTCCCCTACGAGGGCTCGTACCTCGCGGCGCTCTGGGCCTGGCTCCGGGAGTCCCTCGAGCTCGGCCCCTGACGCCATGACGACCGAAACGCCCGCCCCGCCCGAGCGCCCCTGGCGCGACCTCGCGTCGGCGCCCGGCGCGCCCGCCTGGCTCGCCGAACGGCTCGCCCGCGAAGGCGAGCCCGCCCCCGCCCGTCCGCCCGAGCCCGCCCCAACCAGCCCGTGACGACCGACGCGCCCCCGCCCCCCGCCGACGAGGCCGGGGGCGGAGGTGCGCCCGACGAGGCCGAGCCCAAAAACGTGGGGGGCAGGCCGACGAAGCTCACCCAAGAGCTCATCGACCGCATCGCCCGGTCGTTCGAGCACGGGGCGAGCATCAACCTCGCGTGCATGGCCGAGGGCATCGCGACCGAGACGCACCGGCTTTGGTACCGGGAGGGCGAGCGGGACGCGGCGGCGGGCCTCGACACGCTCAAGGCGAGGTTTTTTGGGGTATCCGCGCGGGGGCGCGGGGGCTTCGCCCTGAAGGCCCTGAAGTGGCTGTGGGACAACCGCGACGCGCCGGCCTCGAAGAAGTCGGCCGACAACGTGCGGTTCCTGCTCGAGAAGCAATTCCCCGGGGACATCGGCTCGCGCCAATCGGTCGAGTTGACCGGGCCGGGCGGCGGGCCCCTGCAGGTGCAATCGCTCGAAGAGGCCATCGCCCAGGCGCGCCGCGGCCCGGCCGGCGGGGGGGAGGGCGGCACCCCGTGACCGGGCTCGCGGCCCCGACCGTCGAGGCGATCGAGGCCTGGGGGTCGGACCCCGCGCTCTTCTTCGAGCAGGCCCTCGGCCTCCGGGTGTGGTCGCGCCAGCGCGAGATCTTGAACCTGGTGCGCGACGCGAAGCGAGGCCTTCGGAAGAAGCGCATCTCGACGCGCTCGGGGCACAAGGTCTCGAAGTCGACGACCTTCGCCGGGCTCGCCTGGTGGTTCCCGCTCTTCGTCGACAACTGCCGGGTGCTGCTCACCTCGTCGTCCGGCCCGCAGGTGCAGCACATCCTGTGGCGCGACCTGGGCATCATGCGCAGGCGGGCGGCCGACCGAGGCATACCGCTCGGCGGCCACTGGCACGACCTCGCGTCGTCGGGCGTGCAGTTCAAGAACGGCAACGACATCTTGGGCCGGTCGACCGACGAGCCCGAGAACATCGCCGGCTGGTCCGGCGCGAACCTCGTCGTGTTGGCCGACGAGGCGAGCGGCATCCCCGACCCGATCTTCGAGGCCATTCACGGCAACATGGCCGGCGGCGGGTGGCTCTTCATGTTCGGCAACCCGACGCAGAACGACGGCCAGTTCTACCGCTCGCACCACGGCGAGTCGGACCTCTGGGAGACGGTGCACATCTCGAGCGAGGAGAGCCCGAACGTGACCGGCAGAGAGCCGCCGGTGCCGGGCCTCGCGACGCCCGAGTGGGTCGAGGAGTACCGCACGAAGTGCGCGCCCGACCCCGACCAGCACGCCGAGTACAAGGTCCGCGTGAAGGGCGAGTTCGCCGGCCAGGGCCTCAACAACCCGGTCACGCTCGACCGCCTCGTCGCGGCCGAGAAGCGGTGGGCTGACACGCCGGCCGAGGGGCCGCTCGAGGTGGGGCTCGACGTCGCGCGCGAGGGCGACGACACGTCCGTCGCGGCGCCCCGCCGCGGCAAGAAGGTGCTGCCGCTCGAGCCGCTGCCGCCCGGCGACGGCAAGGTCGTCGCCGACCACTGCGTCGCGCGCGTCGCCAAGCACAAGCCGCCGGGCCAGGACAAGATCCGCGTGAACGTCGACGCCATCGGCGTCGGCGCGAGCGCCTTCGACCACCTCAAGCGGCGCAAGGACGTCGACGCGTTCGCCGTCAACGTCTCGCTCGCGGCCGACGACACCGAGCACCACCACAACCTGCGCTCGCAGGTCTACTTCGCCGTCGGCGACTTCTGCGCCGAGGGCGGCGCGCTGCCGCCCGACCCGGCGATGCGCGCCGAGTTCCTCGCGCACACCTTCTTCTTCGACGCGCAGGGCCGCTACCAGCTGATCAAAAAAGAGGACGTGAAGAAGAAGATCAAACGCTCGCCCGACCGTTCGGAGGCCGTGACGCTTGCCGTCTACCGCCCGCGCCGAACGAGCGGCGGCCTCATCTCAGTCAACATCGCCCCCCGCCTGTGAGCTTCCTCAGCGCGCTCGCCCGGCCCTTCACGCGCTCGTTCTGGCGGCCCTCCCGGCCCGCCGAGCGCGCCGCCGAGGTCGTGTCGCCGGCGCCGCTCGCCCTGCCCCCGGGGCCGCCCGCGGGGCCGCCGACGGCGGCCCTCGCGGCGCCCGCTCGCGCCGAGCTCGCGACGACGCGCCGGCGCCGGGAGGGCGACGCCGTGCTCGTCGCCCACCAGCCGATCCGCGTCCCGGTCTGGGAGGTCGAGCAGGTGCAGGCGGCGCTCGCGCTGCACGAGCAGGGCGACTTCAGCTACTCGGCCGTGCTCGCCGAGGCGATGGGCCGGTGCCCGGCGATCGAGCCGGCGTTGAGGAAGCGGGTCGACGCCCTCTTCGGCCTCCGGTTCGACTTCGACGCGTCCGACGACGCGCCCCCGAA
This sequence comes from Polyangiaceae bacterium, assembly GCA_035762175.1. GTDB lineage: Bacteria > Myxococcota_A > Polyangia > Polyangiales > Polyangiaceae > DASTPP01. The sequence goes on from DASTPP010000374.1 coordinate 207,838, forward strand.
GCGGGGCAAGACGATCGCCGCGGCGGCCCGGCGCGAGTGGACGAAGGCCCACCCCGAGCCCGTGCTTCGCCGGCTGCACCGCTTCGCCCTGATGGTCGGCGCGGTGCCCGTGCAGGTGCTCAGCGACCGGCAGTGGTCGTACCGCCTCGACGTCTGGGACCCGCAGTGGCTGCGGTTCAACTGGTCGTCGCGCGCCTACGAGGTGATGACCTCGGCCGGCACCGTGCAGGCCGACGCGCCCCGCTGGCGCGTCTACGCGCCCGACGGCGTCGAGGGCTGGAACCGGGGCCTCATCCGGTGCCTCGCCCTCGTGTGGCTGATTCACGCGTTCGCCATGCGCGACTGGGCCCGCTGGTCGGAGCGCCACGGCCTGCCCATCCTCGGCGTGAAGTACCCGGCGGGCAGCTCGTGGGACGACGAAGACCGCGCCCGCTTCGTCGCCGAGATCTACGCCATCGGCCGGCAGGCCGTCATCCCGCTGCCCCAGCTCGAGAACGGCCTCGGCACGGCGCTCGAGCTCATCGAGGCGAGAGACCTCGGCTTCGAGGGGTTCGAGCGCCTGATGGGCGTCTGCCGCCTGATGGCGCAGATCGCCCTGCTCGGCGGCAACCTCACGAGCGAGGTCAAGGGGGGCAGCTACGCCGCGGCGACGGTGCACTCGGACGAGTTCCGGGCGCTGCTGAAGAGCGACGGCCAGAGCCTGTCGACGTTCCTGCGCGAGGCGTGCTGGGAGCCCTGGGCCGAGGCGCACTACGGCGACGCGCGGCTCGCGCCGTGGGGGTGTTGGGACACCGACCCGCCGGCCGACCTCAAGGCCGAGGGCGAGAGCTACAAGGCGCTCGGCGAGGGCATCACCGCGCTCGAGGCGAACGGGCTCGAGGTCGATGCGTCCGCCTTGGCCGAGCGGTTCAACATCCCGCTCAAGGCCCCGGCCGAGGGCGGCGACGCCGGCGGCGCGGGCATCAAGGCCAGGCAGGTTTACGAGTATCACCTGAAGTACGGCCTCCTGACGGTCGACGAGGGCCGTGCGA
>DASTPP010000375.1:0-27678 GCA_035762175.1 Polyangiaceae bacterium
TCGTCCACTCGGCGATGGCGTTCTCGGGCGCGAGCCTCGCCAAGATGACCGCGGCGCAATTTCGCGAGGTGCTCGCGGGCAAGGTCGACGTGAGCGCGCGGCTGCTGGCGGCCTTCCGCGGCGAGTCGCTCGAGCTCGCCCTCTTCCTCTCGTCGATCAACTCGTACCTGAAGGCGATGGGACAGGCGAACTACGGCGCCGCCTGCACGTTCCTGGACGCGTTCGCGCTCGAAGCGGGGCGCGCCTACGGCTGCGCCGCGAAGGTGATCAACCTGGGGTACTGCTTCAACAACGCCACCGACGAGAACAACCGGGGCGGCGCGGTGAGCAAGGGCATCGAGTTCATCGAGCGCGACGAACTGATGGCGGGCTTCGAGGCGCTGCTCGCGGGGCCGATGCGCCAGATGACCCTGATGAAATTCTCGCCCGCGCTGAACACCCGCGGCATCGCGGTCGGCGGCGAGCGCGTCGTCCTATGTGAGCGCGCGGCGCCGGATGCGGCGGCAGTCGCCGGGGCCGCCGACGCCGACGTCGCCCACGCGCTCTCGCAGCTGTCGCGCGTCCGCGAGCGCATGCGCGAGCTCACCGCCCTGACGGTCTGACCGCCAGGCCGCGCCCGTCCGCCGCTTCGAGGGAGCCCATGATGAAACGCTTGCTGGTCGATCTGCTCTTTTGGCACCTCCGTTCGCTCGGTGCCTTCCGGGACGGACAAACCTTGGCGGAGGCGATGGCGGCGGCGCAGTTGCTGCCCGTCTACCGCGAGTGGCTGCGCGAGTGCGCCCGCATCTTGGAGCGCGAGGGCTACCTCGAGCGGCGGGGCGAGCGCTTCGCCGAGGGCGCCGCCCCGGCCCTGCGCTTCGACGAGCTCGAGCGGCGGTGGCAGGAAGAGCGGGCCCGGTGGCGGCAGAACCCCGACCTCGCCCACGGCCACGCCCTGCTCGAGGCGACCGTGCTCGCCCTCCCCGACATTCTGACCGGGAAGAGGGCAGCGACCGAGGTCATCTTCCCCAACGGGTCGGTCGAGCTGGTCGAGAGCGCGTACAAGACCAGCCCGATGGCCGACTACTTCAACCGGGTGTTGGCCTTGCAGGTCGCGGCCTACGTGCAAGGGCGGGCGACGCGCGAGCCGGCAGCCGAGGTGCGTATTCTCGAAATCGGGGCGGGCACCGGGTCGACCAGCGCGTTCGTGTTCGACGCCCTCGCGCGCCGCGGGCTTTCGGTCAAAGAGTACTGCTACACCGACATCTCGCGGGCCTTCTTGATCCACGCCGAGCGGGCCTACGGGCCGGCGAACCCGTTCTTGACCTGCCGCATCTTGAACGTCGAAAAGTCCCTCGAGGCGCAGGGCTTCGACGTCGGCGGCTACGACGTCGTCGTCGCCGCCAACGTGTTGCACGCGACGCGGAACATTCGCCGCACGCTGCGCAACGCCAAGGCGGCGTTGAAGCGGGGCGGGCTCTTGTTCCTGAACGAGCTCACGTCCAACACCCTCTACAACCACCTGACCTTTGGCCTGCTCGAGGGCTGGTGGCTGTACGATGATCCCGAGCTGCGCTACCCGGGCAGCCCCTCGCTGCCCGTCGAGGCGTGGCGCCATGCCCTCGAGGCCGAGCGGTACGTTTCGATCACCTTCCCCTGCCTCGACGCGGCCGACCTCGGGCAGCAAGTCATCGTGGCCGAGAGCGACGGCGTCGTGCTCCTGCCCGCGCAACAGGCCGCGCCCGGCGGGCCCGTCGCCGGCGCCGCGCCAGCGCCCGGCGGGGCCGGGGCGCCCGCCGGCAAGGCCGAGGCGCCCGGCGGCGGGGCACGACCGGCCGCGACCGACCGCGTCGCGCGCGTCATCGTCGAGGAGCTCGCGAAGTCGCTGCAGATCGACCGGGGCCGCATTCAGCCCGACGAGCCGTTCTCGACCTACGGGCTCGACTCGATTCTCGCCGTCCAGTTGACGCAAGCGATCAACGACGCCCTGGGCATCGACCTCGATATTACGGTCATGTTCGAGCACAACACCGTCGTCACGCTGCGCGATCACATCGCCTCGGCGTTCGACGTCGCGAGCGCGCCGGACGCCACGGACGCCGCCCCGCCGGAGCCCGCCCGCGCCGGCGACACGGCCGAGCTGCCCCCGCCCGACGCCGTCGATCGGGCCGCCCCGCCCGCCCCCGCCGGCGCGACCGTCGGGGCGCCGGCCGAGAGGCGCGCGGCCGGCGCGCCGGCCGACGGCTTTGCGATCATCGGCATGAGTGGGCAGTTCCCGCAGGCAGATGACCTCGCCGCCTTCTGGCGGCTGCTCGAGCAGGGCCGCCGCTGCATCACGAACCCACCCTGGCAGCGTGCCGACTGGCGGGCGCACGCGGGCGCCGGCGGCGCGGCCGACGGGACGGCGCTGTGGGGCGCGTTTCTCGAGCGGGTGCACGAGTTCGACCCGCTCTTTTTCGGCGTCTCGATGGCCGAAGCCCGGCAGATGACGCCCGAGCAGCGCCTGATGCTCATGGCGGCGTGGAACGCGATCGAAGACGCGGGCTACACCCCGAGGGGGCTAGCCGAGCGCCCCACCGGCGTGTTCGTCGGCGCCGCGCCGAGCGAGTACCGGCCCGCGCCCGACCCGGCCGGCGGCGCGGGGCCCGGCCTGCTGGGCACGCCGGCCCTGTCGATGATTCCCAACCGCATTTCGTACGCGCTGAACCTGCACGGGCCGAGCGAGTGCTGCGAGACGGCCTGCTCGTCGTCGCTGGTCGCCCTGCACCGCGCCCTGCAGTCGATCGAGCGGGGCGAGTGCGCGCAGGCGATCGTCGGCGGCGTGAACCTGGTGGCGTCGCCCGCCGGCTTCGCGGGCATGCAGGCGGTGGGCATGTTGAGCCCGAGCGGCACCGTGCGCCCCTTTCAGCCCGACGCCGACGGCACCGCCCGGGGCGAGGGCGTCGGCGCGATCGTGGTCAAGCCGCTGCGCGACGCGATCGCCGACGGCGACTTCATCTACGCCGTCGTCAAAGGCACCGGCGTCGCGCACGGCGGCAAAGGGGTCTCGCTCGCGGCGCCGAACATTCGGGGCATGAAGGCGGCCATCCTGCAGGCGTACGAGCGGGCGCAGGTCGACCCGGCCACGGTCTCGTACATCGAAGCGCACGGGATGAGCTCGGCGCTCGCCGACGGCGCCGAAATCGCGGCGCTCGGCTCGAGCCTGCAAGCCCTGTCGGCCCCGGGCCCCGGCGCCGCGGCGCCCGCCGCCGGCCCGATTTACGTGAGCAACCTCAAGCCGTGCATCGGCCACACCGAGGCCTTCTCGGGCCTGGCGGCCTTGATGAAGGTGGTGCTCGCGCTGCGGCACCGGGTCATCCCCGCCATCGCGGGCTTCGGCCGGCCGAGCGACCGCCTGCCCCTCGAGGGGAGCCGCCTCGCGTTCGCCACGCAGAACACGCCGTGGCCGGCCCCGACGGCCGGCGACGACGGGCGGGTGCCGCCGCGGCGGGCGAGCGTCAACGGCTTCGGCATCGGGGGCGTCAACGCGCACGTCGTCTTGGAAGAGTACGTGCCGGCGCCCGGCGACGAGGCAGCGCCCGGCCCCGCGTCGCCGCACGTCTTCGTCTTGTCGGCGGCCGACGAAGGGCGCCTGCGCGAGCGGGCTCGCGCCCTCGCCGCGTGGCTCGAGGGGGCCGCCGCGCCCGCCCTGGCCGACGTCGCCTACACGCTGCAGCACGGGCGCGAGGCGATGGATTGCAGGCTCGCGATCGTGGCGAGCTCGCGCGACGAGCTCGCCCGCGCGCTCGGGGCGTGGCTCGACGGCGCGCCCGACGCCGACCGCCGCCGGGCCTTCGCCACCGGCGAGCGGCGCAACGACGAGCTCATCGAGCTCTGCTCGACCGAGGCGGGCGCCGCGTTGATTCGTTCGTTCATCGCCGAACGCAAGCTCGAGACCGTCGCGTCGTATTGGGCGAAGGGCGCGCCCGTCGACTGGGGCCTACTGCACCAGGGCGCGCGGCGGCGGCGGGTGCCGCTCCCCGGCTACCCCTTCGAGCGCATCAACTGCTCGGACCCGCCCGACCCGGCGTCCGCGCCGCGGGCCTCGCTCGGCGCGGCCGTCGCGGCGCCGCAGGGCCCGCGGAGCGACGTCACGGTGGGGCCGGAAGAGTTCGTCGTCGGCCTCGTCGCCTCGGCGCTCGGCCTGCGCGCCGAGGCGATCGACCGAGCGCGACCGCTCGACCGCTACGGGCTGAACTCGCTGCTGACGGTGACGCTGCTCAACCACATCCGGAGCGCCTTCCCGGCGTTCCAGCCGGCTTGGCTGCAGCCGCACGCCACGCTGAACGAGATCGTCGCGCGGCTCGTCGGCGGCGGGGCGACGTGGCGCGCGCCCGCCGCGCCGCGCTTCCCGGAGCTACTGCATTTGAACGACCAGACGCGGGGCCGCCCCGTCTTCTGGGTGCACGGCGCCCTCGGCAGCGTCGAAACGTTTCGCGAGATCGCGCGCCGCTGCCGCCGGCCCTTTTACGCCATTCAGGCCCGCGGCTTCATGACCAAAGACGCGCCCATCGAGGGCGTCCAGGGCATGGCGTCGTATTACATCGACGCCCTGCGATCGGTGCAGCCCGAAGGGCCCTACGACGTGGGCGGCTTTTGCCTGGGCGGCATCATCTCGTACGAAATGACGCGTCAGCTGCAGCTGCGGGGCGAGGCCGTCGACTCGCTGGTGATGGTCGACTCGCCCGACAACACGGGCTTCTCGCGGTCGCAGGCCCGCGGCAACATCTCCTCGAAGAACGCGGCCCTGCAGGTGGTCAACGCGCTGCTGTGGCCGGCCTCCGAGAAGAGCGCCGAGGCCGTCTTCCGCCGGCTGATTCACCAGAGCGAGGTCGACAGCTCGCTCGACGACGACGCGTTCGTCGGGCAACTGGCCGAACTCGCGGTGGCGCGCGGCCTGTCGATGACGCGCGAAGCGGTGCTCGAATTTCTGCAGCGCAACCTGCGGGTGCAGGTGGCGTACCGGCTCGACGAGTTCGTCATTCAACCGCTCGCGCAGGCCGACGCCGTGAGCTGCACGTACTTTCGCAACCGCAAGGGGCTATTTTACGGCGACCTCGGCAGCTACTACAAGGTGGCGGGCGACCCGTTCTCGCTCGACCAGGTGAACTACTGGCAAGACTGGGAGCGCGAGTTGAAGCGGCTGCGAATCATCGACATCGAGTCGTCGAACCACATGACGATTCTCCACGACGACAGCTCGTTGCGCGTCATCGGCGAGGTGTGCGAAGGGTTGTACGCGACGTGAGCCCGGCGCCAGGGCGGCGGGCGACCGCCCGACCGCGCGCCGCCGCGGGGGCGGCGCCCGCGGCGCGCGGCCGCGTCGATCGCGCCGGGCTCCCGGCGGCCAGGAGGGCGAATGTCTTTCACCGGCAAAGCGCTGTTCTTGATTTACGCAACCCTGCTCTCGACCCTCGGCCTGTTCGCGTCGGACATGTACCTGCCGGCCCTCAGCGCCATTCAGCGCCACTTTCACAGCGACGCGTCGCACGTCGGCCTGTCGCTGAGCGTCTACATGGCGGGCTTCGCGGTGGCGCAGCTCTTCTACGGCGCGCTCTCCGACCAGGTGGGGCGCAAGCCCCCGCTGCTGGCCGGCCTATCGCTCTTCCTCGCGGGCACCGCCGGTTGCGTCCTCGCGCCGGGCATCGGTTCGTTTCTGGCGTTCCGCCTGGTCCAGGCGATCGGCGTGGGGGCGGCGTACGTGCTCTGGCAGCCGATGGTGTTCGACCTGTTCGAGGGCGACGAGGTGCAGAAGCTGTTCTCCGTGCTGATGGCCGTCGGCAGCCTATCGCCGGCGTTCGCGCCCCTGGCCGGCGGCTACCTCACCCAGTCGCTCGGCTGGCGATCGGTGTTCTGGGCGCTGGCGGCCCTCACGCTACTCTTGCTCGCCTGGACGGCGCTCGGCTACCGCGAGTCGCTCGCGCCCGGCCGGCGGCGGGCGTTCTCGGCGCGCGAGGTGCTGCGGCAGTATCGAGACTTTTTGCGCAGCCGCTTCTTCGTCGGGCACGCGGGGGCGATCGCGTGCGGCATCGCCGCCTACTTCGTCTACCTCACGATGTTGCCCCTCGTGCTGTCGGGGCTGGGCCACCCGCCCAAGGTCATCGGCTCGCTGTACTTGCCGATCGTCGGCTCGTTCGTGACCGGCGCCGAGATCAGCCGGCGCCGGCACCGGACGCTCGGCGACCGGGGCAGCTGCAAGCTCGGCGCCGCCTTCGGGCTCGCGGGCGCGGCGGCGCTGCTGGCGGGCTCGGCCGGCGGCGTGACGTCGCTCTGGCAGATGATTCCACCGGCCATGCTCTTGACGTTCGGCAACGGCTTTCTCGTGCCCACCGGCACCGCGTACCTCATCAAGCGCCACGCCGACCAGGCGGGGGCCTGCGCCAGCGCGGCCGGGGCGCTGGTCGCGCTGACGGCGTTCGCGTCGACGTTGCTCGCGTCGCTGGCGTTCGACCGGCTGGGGGCCCTGGCGATGACGGGCACGACGTTTCTATTCGCCGCCGTCATGAACCTTTGTCTTTATTGGGGCGCGCCCCCGCGAGGCGCCGAGGCGTGAGGCGCGCCCGCGCCCGCCCGGCCGCCGGGCGGGCGCGGGCGCGGCGGCCGGGCGGCACCGGCAGGCGGACCGCGGGGCGGGGGCCGCGCGCCGAGATCGCGTCGCGCGGCGCGGGGGCCGGGGGCGCCGGTTGACAGCGCCCCGATCGTCGCGCACATCTTGGGGGCGGCCGCCTGCGGGCCCCTTGGAGAGGGATGAGCCACCATGACCACGCGACGACCTGAAACCCGCGCCGATGCGCTGGCCGTGCTCGAGAGCGAACGGGCGAAGAATTTCATCATTTACCCCCAGGTTTACGAGACGACCCACCGCGGCGAGCGCACCTGGGACATCTTCAGCCGCCTCTTGAAAGACCGCATCGTCTTTCTCGGCTCCGAGATCAATGATGACGTGGCCAACATCATTTGCGCACAGTTCTTGTTTCTCGAGAGCGAAGACCCCGACAAAGACATTCAGCTCTACATCAACAGCCCCGGCGGCATCGTGACCTCGGGGCTCGCGATTTACGACACCATGCAGTACGTGCGCTGCCCCGTCTCGACGATCTGCCTGGGGCAGGCGGCGAGCTTCGGGGCCGTCTTGTTGGCGGCCGGCACCAAGGGCCGGCGCTTCTCGCTGCCGAACGCGCGCATCATGATCCACCAGCCGCACGGCGGCGCGCGCGGCCAGGTGACCGACATCGAGATCGTGGCGCGCGAGGTGCAGCGGCAGAAAAACCTGCTCATCGACATCTTGGTCGAAGCGACGGGCCAGCCCCGCCCCCGCATCGCCGCCGACATGGAGCGCGACTTTTACATCGGCGGCGAGCAGGCCAAAGAATACGGCCTCATCGACGAGGTGTTCAAATCGAACCGACGCGGGGCCGGGGCCCCGAACGCGGCCGGCTGAGCGTCGCGAGGCGCCTCTGACGGGGCTCGCACACCGTCGCACCTCGACGATCTTCGAAGCCACCCCGCCGCCGGCCCTAGCTCGAGCAAACGAAGCGCGCGTAGCCTGCGCTCGAAGGGGGGGGTACGTCAGAGCCCCCGGCCGCGGCGCGCCGGGCGTGGGCCCTCATCAGCGGCTCGACCCGGTAGCCCTCGCTCGGCGCGGCAATGACCAGGCGCCCCCCGAGAAGAAGCGCTCGGCGATTTCGCCTCCGAGTGCGTTACACTATGCCCCGGCGCCCTTCGCGCCTCGTGGCCCCATGTCCAGCCGCGCCCTCGCCGCGTACTTCGGCGCCCTCGTGGCGCTCGCCTCGCCCGTGCCCCTCGCGGGCGAGCCCGCGCCCCCGGCCACCTCGGGCGGGCACTCGCTGCGCAAGGGCGCCCTGGTGGCCCACAACGCCCTCGCCGGGGCCGCCCAGGCGGCGGCCGGGGCGGGCGAAGGCGCGCGCCCGGCCCCCCTCACCGCGGCGGCGCTCGCCGAGCCGGCCACCGCGCTGGCCTTCGCCCGGCCGGCCGCCGCGTTGGCGCTCGACGGCCCGGCCGCCGCGCTCTCGCCGGGGGGCCCGGCCGAGGCGGCGGGGGCGAGGGCGGCGGCGAGCGACGCCGAGGCCGCGACGCCGGGCGCCGAGGGGCCCGAGGGCCCGGTCGAGACCCTCGCCACGCTGTTCAACCTGCACAGCAACGAGGCCCTCGCCCTCGACGCCCGCGGCCCGAGCGACGAGCGCTTCGCGCGCCTGCTGCCCGACCGCACGAGCGGCGAGGTGCACCGCTTCGACCCGCGCCTGCTCGGCGTCGTGCGCCGCGTGGCCGGGCGGCACCCGGGCGCGCGCATCGAGCTCGTCTCGGGCTACCGCAGCCCCAAGTTCAACGAGCACCTGCGCAAGAAGGGCCACCGCGTCGCCTCGCACAGCGAGCACTCGCGCGGGCACGCGCTCGACTTCCGGGTCGAGGGGCTCTCGCCGGCCGAGATCGTCGCCGAGGTGCGCGCGCTCGGCTGGAAGGGCGGCATCGGGCGCTACGACGGCGCCGGCGACCGCTTCGTGCACGTCGACGTCGGCCGCGAACGCTTCTGGACGGGGCGCTGAGCGCGGCGCTTCGGGCGGGGCGGTCTAAGGGCTGGGCGCGGCCGGGGGCTGGTCTTTGAGCAGCTGCAGCGGGACGGTCTGGCTCGGGGCGTTGAAGACGACGACGGTCTGGCGCGGCAGGTAGCCCGGGGCCTCGGCGCGCACGCGGTGCGCGGCGCCGTCGCGCGGGAAGTCGGCCTCGCTGCCTTCGATGGGGTCGTCGTCGACGAAGATCTGGGCGCTCTCGGGCGAGACGCGCACCGTCAGGCGCGTCTTGTCGCCGGGGATCGAGCCCGGGTCGGGCTGCGCCGCAGGCGGCTGCGGCAGCGACGAGAGGCGCAGGCGCTCGAGGGCGAAGGCGCCGACGAAGGCGAGCGTGCCGAGCAGGATGAAGAGGATGGCGAGGCCGACGCCCTGGCGGCGCTTGGCGAGGTTGGCGAACTCTTGGACGTCGGGCTCGACGGCCGGGTGCAGCGGGCTCTCGCCGACGTGCTGCCGGGCGTCGGCGACGGGGGTGCCGGCCGAGGGCGGGGGCACCGAGGGGTAGTCGGGGTGGTAGCGGATGCCGGCCGTCTCGGCGAAGTGCGGGGGCGCGACGCTGACGCCCGCGGGGGTGCCGGCGGCGGGCAGCGGGGCCGGCGCAGGCACGGAGGCGGGGCCGCCGAAGCGGCTCTCGTCGACCGGCGGGCCGACGCCCGGCATGGGCGCGCGCCCGAAGGTGCTCTCGGTGAGCTCGCGCGTCGCCTGGCTCACCTCGCGGATGCGCGCGTCGATGGCCTTTCTCGCCTGCGCCCGCCGCTCGGCGAACAGCTCGTTCATCAGGCGCGCGAGGTCGCGCCGGCCCACCTTCTGGGGCAGGCTGCGGGTGAACTCTTCGAGCGCCTCTTGGAGCTCGGCGGCGGTCTGGTAGCGCTCGTCGGGGTCGATGGCGAGGCACTTGCCGCAGATCGCCACGAGCCGCGGGTCGGCCTGGGGGTTGATGGCGAGCGGCGAGGGGATGTCGCCCGCCGAGATCTTCTGCAAGACGTCGAGGTCGCTCAGGCCCTTCCAGAGGCGGCGCCCGGTGATGGCGCGCCAGAGGATGACGCCGACCGCGAAGATGTCGGCGCGCCGGTCGATGCGCCGCGCCGAGCGCAGCTGCTCGGGCGCCATGTACGCGACCTTGCCCTTGATGATGCCCGTGCGCGTCTCGCCGCTCGAGTCGGCCGCCTTGGCGATGCCGAAGTCGAGCAGCTTCGGCACGCCCTCGTAGGTGACGAAGATGTTGTGCGGGCTGATGTCGCGGTGCACGACGTTGAGCGGCTGGCCGTCGAAGTCGGTCAGCTCGTGCGCGAAGTGCAGCCCGTCGAGCACCTCGCACACGATGCGCAAGAAGACCGCGAGCGACAGCCCCCCGGGCTGCTTCGACTGCGCGGCGCGCAGGCACGACTCGAGCGTCTCGCCCTCGAGGTACTCCATCGCGATGAAGTAGTGCCGCCCGTCGAAGCCGACCTCGTGCGTCTGCACCACGTTCGGGTGGTTGATGCGCGCCGAGAGCCTCGCCTCGTCGAGGAACATGTTGGTGAACTCGGGCTCGGCCGCGAGCTCGCCGCGCAGCTGCTTGACGACCTGCAGCTTGTTGAAGCCGCCGGGGCCCTGCACGAGCGCCAGGATGACGTCGGCCATGCCCCCACGGCCGAGCTGAAAGATGGGCAAATACTTACCCCGGGGCGATGCCGACAGGGCGGGGGGCTCGCTCATCGAAACTCGGGTCTCCGGGGCGACACGTGCTAGCGGGAGAGACTAGGGGCCTGGCCAACCTACGGCAACGTAAAGATTCTGGGCCCGTAGCCGCCGGACCGCGCGCTCGAAGGGGTTTCTCCCCCGGGACCGGGCGGGGCCCGGGCGCGGGACAAGCCCCGACGCAGGCCCAATTGTAGCGGTAAAACCCACGCCGTTGTCAAGCGTAGGCGCCCGCCGAGGCGCGCCGGGCCCGGCGCCCCCGGGCCCCGCCGAGGTGCTACCCTGCGCGCCCATGCGTAGCGTCGCCCTCATCCTCGCCGCCGGCGAGGGAACCCGAATGAAAAGCGCCCTGCCCAAGGTGCTCCACCCCTTGCTCGGCGCGCCCATGCTCCACCACGTCGTCCGCTGCGCGCTCGAGGCGGGCGTCGACCAGGCCGTCGTGGTCGTCGGCCACGGCGCCGAGCGCGTCGAGGCCTCGCTCGCCGCGGCCTTCGGCGCGCGCGTGACGACGGCGCTGCAGCCGGTGCGCCGCGGCACCGGCGACGCGGCCGCCCGCGGCCTCGCGGCCGTCGCCGAGGGCCCCGGCACGGCCGTCGTGCTCTACGGCGACACCCCCCTCTTGCGCGCCGAGGACGTCGCGGCCCTGCTCGAGGCGGGCCGGGGCGGCGCGCCGCTCGCCATGCTGACGACCACGATCGACGAGCCCCGCGGCTACGGGCGCATCCTGCGCGATGCCTCCGGCGCCGTCGTCGGCATCCGCGAAGAGAAAGACTGCTCGCCCGAAGAGCGCGCCCTCCGCGAGGTCAACCCCGGCGTTTACGCCTTCGATCTGGGCTTTTTGCGCGAGGCGCTGCCCGCGCTCAAGCCCAACAACCAGCAGGGCGAGTACTACCTGACCGACACGGTCGCGCTCGCCGCCGCCCGCGGCCGCGTCGAAAGCCGCGAGGCCGACGTGCACAGCCTGCTCGGCGTCAACGACCGGACTCAGCTCGCCGAGGCCGAGCGCATCCTGTTGCATCGCCTCTGCGAGCGCTGGCGCAAGGCGGGCGTCACCATCCGCGACGGCGTGCGCCTCGACGCCACGGTCGAGCTCGAGGCCGACGTCACGCTCGAGGCGGGCGCGGTCCTGCGCGGCGCGACGCGCGTCGCCTCCGGCGCGCTCGTCGACGTCGGCTGCGTGCTCACCGACGCCCAGATCGAGGCGGGCGCCGTGCTCAAGCCGTACTCGGTCGTCACCCAGTCGAAGGTGGGCAAGGGTGCGCAAATCGGGCCATTCGCGCACCTGCGGCCGGGCAGCGCCATCGGCGACGAGGCGCACGTCGGCAATTTCGTCGAAACGAAGAACACGACGCTGGGCCGCGGCGCCAAGGCCAACCACCTCGCGTACCTCGGCGACGGCGACGTGGGCGAGGGCGCGAACGTCGGCGCGGGCACGATCTTTTGCAACTACGACGGCTTCCGCAAGCACCGCACCACGATCGGGGCGCGCGCGTTCATCGGCTCCGACTCGCAGCTCGTGGCGCCGGTGAGCGTGGGCGAGGGCGCGTACGTCGGCACGGGCACGACGGTGACCGAGGACGTGCCGGCCGACGCGCTCGCCATCGGGCGCGCGCGCCAGCAGAACAAGGCGGGCTACGCGGCGAAGCTGCGCGAGCGGCTCGGGCGGCGCCCGCCGACGAAGTAGGCCGGCGCCGCGCAAGGGGGGCGGCTCGGGTGGCGCCCCCCGACGAAGTAGGCCGGCGCCGCGCAAGGGGGGCGGCCCGGGGCGGCCGCGAGCCGGTGGGCCCGGCGCGCCCTCGGCCGGGGGCACGCGGCCTCGGTGGCCGGCGGCCGCGGTTTGACGGGCCCGGGGCACGCGGCCTTGCGGCGGGCGGCCTCGGCGGCCCTTCTCGCGACCGCCGCGCCGGCCGGGTCGGGGCCGCGCCCTCGGCGGCCCCTCACGAAGGCGCGCTCAGGGCGGCCAGGGGCCGTCGCGGTCGACGGCGCGCTCAGGGCGGCCAGGGGCCGTCGCGATCGATGGCGCGCTCAGGGCGGCCAGGGGCTGTCGCGGTCGATGACGGGCGGCCCGTTGGGCTTGCCCGTGGCGGTCGGCTTGGCGGGGGCGTCGGGCGTCGGGTGGGGGGCGGCGACGGGGGGGGCGGGGACGTGCGGCTTGGCGCCGTTGGGGCGCCAGGTCGAGATGGCGGCCTTGCGCTCGCGCTGCAGCTGGAACGACACGATCTGCTCTTCGCCCTCGTAGACGACGATCTTCGTGTCGCTGACGAACCCTTGGGCCTCGGCGCGGACGCGGTGGGGCAGGCCGTCGCGCACGAAGTTGGCCGAGCCGGGGTTGGCCGAGAGGGGCACCTCGTCGATGAGCAGCCGGGCGTTCTGCGGCGTGGCCATGACGGTGAGGCGCGTGTACTGCGGGGCCGCGGGCGCGCCGTCGGGCGGGGGCGGCGCGACGGCCGAGGGCACGGCGCCGGGGTTGGCGAGCGGGACGCCGCTCAGCGGGTCGGTGCGGTGGCTGAGGGTGCGGGTGACGATGGCGAAGGCGACGGCGCTCGCGCCGAGGGTCAGCACGATGGCGGGCACGAGGCGGCGGCCGCGGCCGGGCGCGCCGTCGCCCGCGACGCCGCCGTCGAGCGAGGGCGAGCGCGGCGGGGCGGGCAAGGTCCAGTGGGCGGGGTCGGCGCCGAAGGGCGCGCCCGGCAGCCCGTCGGGGGTCGCGTCGAAGTCGCCGCCGAAGGGCGACGAGTTCGGCCCGCTGTCGGACCCCGCCCGGCGCGAGGTGGGCAGCGCGGGCATCTGGCCGCTCTCGTGGCGGCGGCCGAGGGCCATCTCGATGAGCGACTGCACCTCGACGCGCTTGGCGGCGAAGAGGTCGGAGACGTAGGCGCCGAGCTCGCGGCTCGAGACGCGCTGGCCCGACTCGGCCAGGTACGCCTCGAGCGCGTCGCCGAACTCGGCCGCCGAGGCGTAGCGGTCGTCGGGCTCGAAGGCGAGGGCGCGCTCACAGATCGCCACGAGCGCCTCGGGCGCGTCGGGCGCGGCCTGGCGCAGCGAGGGGATCTGCCGGGTGTTCAGCTGCTGGAACACCTCGAGGTCGGACATGTCTTGCCAGAGCCGGCGCCCGGCCGCCGCCTGCCAGAGCATCACGCCGAGCGCGAAGATGTCGGCCCGCCGGTCGAGCTCTTTGTTCTGGCGCAGCTGCTCGGGCGCCATGTACGCGACCTTGCCCTTGAGCATGCCGGTGCGCGTGTGCAGCGACGAGTCGGCCGCCTTGGCGATGCCGAAGTCGAGCACCTTGACCTGCCCCTGGTAGGTCACGAAGATGTTGTGCGGGCTGATGTCGCGGTGCACGATGTTCAGCGGCCGCCCGTCGATGTCGGCGAACTCGTGCGCGTAGTGCAGCCCCGCGGCCGCGTCGACGAGCACCCGCACGTAGTGCGACAGCGGCATGCGCCCCGCCTGCCGCGCCGCGCGCCGGACCACGCTCTCGAGCGACTGGCCCTCGAGGTACTCCATCGCCATGAAGTGGTGCTCGCCGTCGAAGCCCACCTCGTTGATCTGCACCACGTTCGTGTGGTTGAGGCGCGCCGACAGCCGCGCCTCCTCGAGGAACATGTTCAAGAACTCGGGGTCGCTCGCGAGCGAGGGCAAGAGCCGCTTGACGACCTGGAACTTGTTGAAGCCGGCGGGGCCCCTGACCACCGTCAGGTACACGCGGCTCATACCACCGCTGCCGATCTCGAGGATCGGGTGGTATTTTTTCGCGACGGGCCCTTGGACGGGCCCCCCGGACGTGGTGGGCGTCAAGTGCATCGAGCGATCCATTCTACCGAGCTACGTGCGTGATTCAACGGCAACGGAACCCTCACCGTCGCCGTGTAGGTGCGGCGCTGACATTCAGCCGGGGGCTATTTTTAAGGGGTCTCCGCGAGGGTTGCGGCCAAAGGGGGCTTTGTATTAGCCTCCGAGCGACAGCTGCCCTAGTCTGCGGCTCTTCGTTGCTCATGCCAAGCATCCTGCCAACCTCACGATTTCACGAGATCGCGTCCCTCGGGGTGGGGGGCATGGGGGGGGTGAACCTGGCGGTGAGTATCGGGCCCGCGGGCTTTACCAAGCTCTTGGTCGTCAAGCGGCTGCGGCCCGAGATCGCTGACATTCCCGAGTTTTTGTCGATGTTCTTGCAGGAGGCCAAGCTTTCCGCGCGGCTCAACCATCCGAACATCGTCCAGACGTACGAGATCAGCGCCGACGCGACGAGTCATTTTCTCACGATGGAGTACCTCGAGGGGCAGTCGCTGCAGGCCGTGCTGCGCGCCTCACGGTCCGGCCACCCCCTGTCGAACTCGTTTTTGCGCGACGGGGTGCCCGCCAGCGGCCCGCAGAGCGGCAGCGGCCCCCGCCATTCGCCCGCCGTTCGAGAAGCCGAGTTCACGGGCAAGCACCGGCTGATGCTGCCGTACTACCTGCGCGCCCTCGCCGACGCGCTGGAGGGCCTGCATTATGCCCATGAACTTTGCGACCACGACGGAATGCCCCTCAACATCGTGCACCGTGACGTGTCGCCTGGCAACATTTTCATCACGTACGATGGCACGGTAAAACTTCTCGACTTCGGCATCGCCAAGGCGGCCGACTCGTCGCTGCACACGCGCACCGGCATGCTCAAGGGCAAGGTCGCCTTCATGGCGCCCGAACAGCTGCGCCAGGGCTCGGCCATCGACCGCCGGGTCGACCTCTTCGCCGTCGGGGTGATGCTCTGGGAGGCGGCGGCCGGGCGCCGGCTCTGGCGCGGCGTCTCGGACCTCGAGATCTTGATGCGCCTGTCGAAGGGGCAGATCCCGCGGCCGGGCGAGCTCGCGCCGGACGTGCACCCGCGGCTCGAGGCCATCTGCAACAAGGCGATGGCGTTCGAGCCGGACGAGCGCTACCCGACGGCCGAGGCGCTGCAGGACGACATCGAAGACCTGCTCGACGAGATCGGGCCGGTCTCGAGCCGCGAGCTCGGCGCCTACGTCTCGGACCTGTTCGCGCCGCAGCGAACGGAGGCGCGCGCCTTCGTGCGGCGCAAGCTCGACGAGCTGCGCGCGGCGTACGCGGGCGACGAGTTCGGGCCGCCGTCGGCGCGCTCGGTGCGCGCGTTCGACTCCTCGCGCGAGGGCGTCGTCCCCGCGGCGCCCCCGCCCTCGCGCGAGGACAGCCGCATCGGCCCCTCGCCGCTCACCATCAGCCGGCCGGTGCGGCGCGCGAGCCTGCCGCCGGGCGACCGGGGGCACGCGGCGTGGCTGGCGCTCGCGGCGGTCGGGGCCCTCGCGGTGGCGGGGGCGGCGCTCTGGGCGCGGGGCGAGGGGCCGGCGCGCCCGGCCCCGCCGGCCGGCGCGACGCCCGCGCCCGAGCCGCCGGCGCCCCGGCCCGCGGCCTCGCAGCACACCCGCCTGACGGTCATGGCCTCGCCCGCCGACGCCCGCATCTTCGTCGACGGCGTGCCGGTCGTCGTCAACCCGTACACGGCCGCGGTGCCGCTCGACGGCAAGAAGCACGAGGTCCGTGCCGAGGCCGCGGGCTTCGTGTCGCAGACCAAGCTCGTCGAGTTCGAGCCGTCGGGCACGGCGCTGAAGTTCGCGCTCGAGCGCGAGGGGCGCGGCGGCAAGGGCGAGTCGTCGCCCGAGCACGGGCCGGGCAAGCCGCCCTCGCGGGGCGGCGCCGAGGCGCCCGAGCAGCGCTTAGGCTCTGTCGGGCGAAGGCGGACCGAGCGCGGCGGCCGAGACGCCAGCGTTCGGCGCCGGCGGGGCGCGCCGGAATCCGCCCGGATTTCAAGCGCCCCGCCGGCGTCGAACGCGCCGCAGATCGGCCGCCGGGCGACGGGAGCCTTCGCCCGACAGAGCCTAGCGCCGGCCGGGCGAAGGGCGAAGAGATCGACGTCGAGGGCCGGCGGCAGATCGAGGCGCCGGCAGGGCTTGGCGCCGGCCGGGCGAACGGCGACGGCCCGGCCCCCGGGGCGGCCGAACTCAGCGCCGGGCGGGCGAAGGGCGGAGGCCCGGCCCGCGGGGCGGCCGAACTCAGCGCCGGGCGGCCGAAGGGCGGAGGCCCGGCCCTCGGGGCGGCCGAGGGTCGGGCGCGCGGGGGCGAGGCGGCGGCCGTGAGGTCGGGGGCGAGGCGGCGGCCGTGAGGTCGGGCCGGCGTGCGCTACCGCCCGCGGGGCGCGCCGGCGCACGGGCGCCGGGCTCAGACCGGGACTTCGCCGGGCACGCCCGTCTGCTCGACGCGCGTCGGCAGCGCGTGCCGCATGCGCAGGCGCTTGGTCTCGAGGTAGCCGAGCGAGCTCGGGTTGGGGCGCACGAGCACGGGCATGCGGCTCTCGACGGCGACGCCGAGCTCGCGTAGCGCCTCGACCTTCTCGGGGTTGTTGGTCATCAGGCAGACCGACTCGACGCCGAGCTCGCGCAGCATCGCGGCGGCCACGTCGTACTGGCGCGCGTCGTCGGGCAGGCCGAGCAGGCGGTTGGCGTCGACGGTGTCGGCGCCGCGCGCCTGCAGCGCGTAGGCGCGGATCTTGTTCGACAGGCCGATGCCGCGCCCCTCCTGGCGGAGGTACAGGATGGCGCCGAGGCGCCGCCGCCCGAGCTCGGCCTGCGCCGCCTCGAGCTGCTCTTTGCAGTCGCACTTGAGCGAGCCGAACACCTCGCTCGTGATGCACTCGCTGTGCACGCGCACGGGCACGTTGCGCGCGCCGCGCAGGTCGCCCATGACGAGGGCGACGTGCTCGTTGGACAGGCCGAACTCGTTGCGCGAGCCGTCCGTCCAGCGGAAGACGAAGGTTTCGAAGTCGCCGTGGCGGGTCGGGAGGCTGGCTCGTGCGGTCACTTCGAGCTGAGGCCGGATCACCAGATCAGGGACGTGCATCTCGCTCTCCTCGCGGAGGGGAAAGGGGGGCGCCACGCGGCGCGGAGGAAGGTACGAAGAGGCGGGTGCGTGACGGTCCCACGGCGGCGGATGATGGGGTCGCGCTCCCCGTAACGCAAGGCAAGAAAGGAGCCGCCGGCACGGTGCGTCGGTGCCTACGCACCCCGGTACGCCATGGCAAGAAGGAGGGTCTCGAGCACCGCGCGCGCGGGGCGGCGCGAGCCCTTGAGGGCGAGGTCGGCCTCGGCGAGCGCGGCGAGCCAGCGCTCGAGTTCGGCGCGCGACAGGCCGCGCAGCCGCGCCGAGAGGTCGCGCGCGCGGAAGGGCGGCACGCCGGCGGCCTTGGCGGCGTCTTCGGGGCGCGCGCCCGCGCGCAGGGCGGCCTCGAACGAGAGCAGCTGCCGCACCGACCAGGCGAGCAGGCCGACGAGGGGCAGGCCGCCGGTGCGCGGGTCGAACACCTCGCCGAGGCGCGCGAGGGCGGCGCCCGCGTCGCGCCGGCCGACGGCGTCGACGAGCGCGAACACGCTCGTCTCGCGCACGCGCACGACGACCTCGGAGACGGCCGCCTCGTCGATGGCGGCGCCCTCGCCCGCGTAGAGGCACAGGCGCTCGACCGCGTCGGCGAGGCTGCCGAGCTCGGGGCCCGCGACCTGCACCAAGAGCTCGGCCACGCCGGGCGCGAGGCGGCCGCCGCGCCGCGCCACCTGCTGCGCCACCCAGCGCGCGAGCGAGGCGTCGTCGAGCCGCTCGCAACCGACCCAGCCGCCCTGCTTCTTCAGCGCCGTGACGAGGCGCCTGCGCGCGTCGAGCTTGGCGCCGACCAGCACGAGCACGCTCGTCGGCACGGGCGCCGAGGCGTAGTCGGTCAGGGCCTCGAGCGGGCCGAGGGCGGCCGAGGGCTTCTCGTCGTCGCCCGAGCCCTTGCCCTCCCAGCGCTCGACCGAGCGCACGACCACGAGGCGCCGCGCCGCGAGCATGGGCATCGTGCGCAGGGCCGAAAGCACGCGCGCGACGTCGACCTCGCCGGCGACGAACTGGTCTTCGTTGAGGCTCGGTTCGGCCCCGGCCAGGGCGGCGGCGCGCAGCGAGCGCAGCGCCTGATCGACCAGGAAGCGCTCTTCGCCGGCCACGAGGTAGACCGGCCGCAGCAGGCCCTGCTTCAACTCGCCCTCGAGCTCGGTCGGCGTCATGGCGCGGCGGGGCTCGGGGATTGGTGACGCGCCCGCGGTCGGGGCGGCCAGGATGTTTCACAAAATCGAACGACCACGTCGGACGGCCAAGCCCCTTAGCGCGGAGCCGCGGCGGACGCGAGCGTGTTTCCGGCGCGGGGGCCATTCGGCGGCGTGCGCACGCCCGCGCGGCGAGGGCGCGGAGGGCTGATCGGCGGCGCACCCGCGCGGGCCGAGGGCGGAAAGGCTTGGTTGGCGGGGCGGCGCCCCTCGCGGCTCGCCCGGCCGGGCGGCCCGCCGGCGGGGCTCGCCCGGCCGGGCGGTCGTCTGTGCCGACCGCAGGCGTCGCCCGAGGGGGGCCCGTCGGCGGGGCGCCGGGGTCAGGAGGCCCCGGGGGCCGGGCGGGAGCGCCGGGCCCTCGGGCGCCGGGTTCTGCCCCCGCGCCCGCCCCCCCCGGCGGAGCCGCCGCGGGGCCCACCAGCCGACCCGCCCCGGGCCGGGGCCCCTTAGCCCTCTGGCGCGCTGCGGGACAAGCGGGTAGCAACGGGGGCACACGTGTCCCCGCTCGAGGCCCCCTCCCCCGCGCCGCCCACGCTCGTGGCCATCGGCAACTTCGACGGCGTGCACCGCGGGCACCGGGGCGTGCTCGGCCGCGCGCTCGCCGAGGCCGGGCGCCTCGGGCTCGCGCCGACGGTGCTCACGTTCGCGCCGCACCCGGCCGAGGTGCTGGGCCGGGGGGCGCCGCCGACGCTGACGCGCCTGCCGCGCAAGGTGGCGCTGCTCGGGGCGCTCTCGCCCTCGCTGCGCGTGTTCGTGCAGGCCTTCGACCTCGCCTTCGCGGCCCAGACGCCCGAGGCCTTCGCGCGGGGGCTGCTCGCGCGGCAGCTCGGGGCGAGGGAGGTCATCGTCGGCGAGAACTTTCGCTTCGGCAAGGACCGCTCGGGCGACTTCGCGACCCTGACCGAGCTCGGCCGGGCGCTCGGCTTCGTCGTGCGCAGCGAGCCGCTGGCGGGCGACGAGGGCGGGCCCTGGTCGAGCACGCGGGCGCGGGCCGCCCTGCGCGCGGGCGATCTCGACGACGTGGGCCGGGTGCTCGGGCGGCCGCACGCGCTCGAGGGCGTGGTGGCCCGGGGGCAGGGCCGGGCGCGGCAGCTCGGCTTTCCGACCGCCAACCTCGAGGGGGTCGTCGAGGCGCTGCCGCCCTACGGCGTGTACGCCGTGCGGGTCGAGCGGGCGGGGGCCGAGGGGGCCGACGGCGAGCCCCTCGGCCCGGGGGTGGCCAACATCGGGGTGCGGCCGACGCTCGCGGCCGGGTTCGCGGTCGAGGCCCACCTGCTCGAGGGGGGGGGCGACCTCTACGGCGAGCGGCTGAGGCTGCACCTCGTCGCGCGGCTGCGGCCCGAGCGGGCCTTCGCCGGGGTCGAGGAATTGCGCGAGCAGATCGGTCGGGACGTCGAGGCGGCCCGCATCGCCCTTGCATTCCCGCCCGGCGGCCACTAGCACCCTAGCGCCCGGCGCCCCCGCCCGTGGCCCCCACGCGCGCCGATCGGCGGCGGCGCGGCGGCGCGGCGGCGACCCCGGCGCCCCCGCCCATGGACCGGCCCTCGTTCGAAACCCTATCCCGTGATGAGCTCATTGCCCGCGCGCGCGCCTCGGGCGTCGCGCGGCCCGAGGTGCTCACCCGGGCCGAGCTCGTCGACGAGCTCCTGCGGCGCTCGAGCGCCGACGCTCCGACGCGGGCCCGCGCCCGCGGCTTCTTCGGCCGGGCGCGCGACCTCATCGCGACGGTCATCGAGCGGGGGCTGCACCTGCCCGAGGCCGCCCAGCGCATCCGCAACCCGGTGCCGGTCGACGAGGACCCCGCGCCCCCGGCGCCCGTCGCGACCGTGACGCTCGCCGAGATCTACGCCGCCCAGGGCCACCTCGAGCGCGCCCTCTCGGTGCTCGACGAGCTCTTGCGCAGCGAGCCCGACCACGCCCAGGCCCGCGCCCTGTCCTCGCGCCTGCGCACGGGGCCGGCGCCGACCCCCTCGCCCGAAGACCCCCGCCCCGCCGAGGGGCCGCCGGGCGAGCTCGGCAGCTCGCCCGCGGCCGACCTCGCCGCGGCCCAGGCCGAGGTCGAGGTCGCCGCGCTCGGCGAGTCCGAGCCGCCCGGGCCCGGCAAGCGGCCCATGCTCGACGACGCGCCCCTGCCCGAGCGCTACGACGTCGACGAGGCGGTCGTGATGCCGGTCGACCCGACCACCGCCTTCGTCTACTGGGAGCTGCGCGAGGCCACGCTCGCCCGCGCGCGCCAGCTCGCGCCCCAGGGGCGCCTGGCGATTCGTCTTTTCGTCGAAACCGCCACCTGGGAGGGCGTCGTGTCGATGACGCGCGACATCCTCGCCGACGCGGCCGTCGGCGACTACTTCGTCTTCGGCCTGCCCGAGGGCGCGGTGCTGCGCGCGTCGATCGGCTGGCTGGTCGGCGAGTCCTTCCAGCCGGTCGCGACGGGGCCCGCCTACCACGCCCCGCCCGGCGGCCCCTCGCGCCTGGTCGCCACGACGCTCGTACGCTGGACGCCCGACGCCGCCGCGCCGCCGGCGCCGGTCGAGCCCCCCCCGGCCCTGGCCGACGCGCTCGCCACGGTGCAAGGCGCCCCGCCGCGGCGGGTGGCCCAGCTCCCCTCGCACCTGCCGCTGACGAGCCCGCGGCAGCGCCGCTGGGCGTCCGCCGAAGAGGTGCCGCCGGGCTGGGCGTGGGACGACGAGCTCGACGACTGGGTCCCCATTGGCTCGTCCGAGCAGCGGCCGCGAAGCGGCGAAGGGCCCCCGGGCGAGGGGCCCCTCGGGGCGAGCGAGCAGTGGGGCGTCCGTTTTTTAGGTAAACGCGCGCAACTGACCCGGCGCCCTGGCCGAGGGGTTGGCATGCGCCAACTCCTTGCCCTCCCGCTCGCTCTCCTCGCCCTGCTCGCCTGCCCGCCGGCCTTCGCCCAGCCGAAGCCGCCTCCCGCCGCCGAAACGCACCTCGATCTCGAGGGGGAGCCCGTCGACCCCGACGATCTAGCGCCCGCCCTGCGGCGCTCGACCGAACGCGGCCTGACCCGGGCGGCGCCGGTGCAGCTCTCGCTGCTCGCGTGGCACCAAGAAGCGCTGCCGCTCGCGCGCGATCGCGGGTTCGGGCTCGTGCTGACCTTGCCGCTCGAACGCCTGCTCGGGCCCCCACCGCCGCCCCCGCCCCCGCTGGGGCCGAGCGCCGCGGGGCCCGCCTCCCCGGCCGCTCCTCCCCCCGAACCCGCGCTGGGGCCCGCCGCCCCGCCCGCCACGCCCCTCCGGCCCGCCGCACCCTTCCAGCCTGCCGCCCTGGCCGCCGCACCCTTCCAACCTGCCGCGCCATTGCTCCAGCCTGCCGCCCTGGCCGCCGCGCCATTGCTCCAGCCTGCCGCCTTGCCCGCCACGCCTCTGCCCCAGCCTGCCGCCCTGGCCGCCGCGCCTTTGCTCCAGCCTGCCGCCCTGGCCGCCGCGCCATTGCCCCAGCCCGCCGCCCTGCCCTTCGAGCGCGCACGGGGCCCCGCCGCGCGCCCGGCCTTGCCGCCTGGCCCCGCGCCCGCGGACGCGCCGGGCCCGGCGCCGGCGGCCTTCTCGGGCGATCCCGCGCACGGGGCCGCGCCCGCCGCGCTGCGCGTGTCGCCCGAGCAAATGAGCGCGCTCTCGCACGCGGCGCTGCGCGCGGCGGGCCTCGCCGGCGGGGTCGACGCCCGGCTCGACGGCATCGCGGCGCGGGCGCGCGCCTCGGCCCTCTTGCCCGAGCTGCGGCTGCGGGCCTTGCAGAACAACGATCAGGCGCTGCGCCTCTCGTACGCCGACGCCGACCCCTACCGGACGCAGACGAGCGGCGGCTCGGCGCTGCTCTTGGAGGCGCGGGCCACCTTCCGCCTCGACCGGCTTCTTTACGCCGACGACGAGGTGGCCGTCGAGCGGCTGCGGGGCGACGTGCGCG
This sequence comes from Polyangiaceae bacterium, assembly GCA_035762175.1. GTDB lineage: Bacteria > Myxococcota_A > Polyangia > Polyangiales > Polyangiaceae > DASTPP01. Next base: position 22,325 of record DASTPP010000375.1, read on the forward strand.
AGCAGCGGCAGCGGCTGCTGCTCAAGCTGGCCGAGGCCGTCGGGGCCTGGCAAAGGGCGCAGGCGGCGCTCTTCGACCCGGACGCGTCCCCGCGCGAGCGCGCGGCCGCGCTCGGCCAGGCGGCCGGCGCGTCCGCCCTGCTCGACGCGCTCAGCGCCGGCGCCTGGTCGCGCCTGCGCGGCCGCGACGCGGGCGCGGCGCCCGAGCGTTGAGGGCGGCGCTCACGCCGGCTCGCGCAGCACCTCGAGCAGGGCCCCGACCCGGCGCGGGTCGAGCTGACCCTTTTCGGACGGCAAGGGGCGCAGATCGAGACAGTAGGGGCGCAGCCGCGCGAGCGCGGCGCGCGCCGCGTCCGGGGTGAAGGGCGCCGAGAGCGCGAGGCGCTTCGCCCGGGCGAGCGCCCCGAGCGCCGCCCACGCCCGCGCGTCCGCGTCGCCCGGCGGCGCCTCGAGCCGGGCCATCACGTAGCCGCCCGCGAAGCCGGGCGCGGCGCGCGCGAGCGCGTCGGGCGGCAGCGAAGGGTAGGCGTGGGGCAGGTGGCGCTCGGCGCGCTCGCGGGCGCGCGGGCCTTCGAACTGCAAGCAGGCGACGCCCGTCTCGCGCTTGAGGAGCTCGAGCTCGTCGTCGGCGACCTCGGGGCCCACGACCCCCACGACGAGGGCGCGATCACCCAGGGCCTCGGCGATGGCGGCCGCGAGGGACAGCGCCGGGTCGGCGGCCGCTGGGCGGCCCAGGCGGACCCCGAGGGCGTGCGCCCCCAGCGACACGCAGGCCTTCGCGTCGTCGAGGGTCGCGAGTTCACACACTTTCAACGCGATCATGCCGCCGGAGGTCACAAGGTAACCACGCCTCGCTCGTCGGCGCCGCCGATCTCACCACGGGGGGGGCGCGCCTCATTCGATGCGTCGCACGACCCAGAAGCCGCGGGGCGTGTCGATGGGCCGGCTGACGGCGCCGGGCTCGAGGGTGAAGAGCTCGTACTCGAGCCCCGGCTCGAGGATGCCCCGCTCGATGTGCCCCGCGTCGACGGTCGAGCCTTCGTCGCCTTGTTGCACCGCGCGGGCGAAGTCGACGCGCCCGACGGCGGCGAGCCGCTCGGCGAGGGCGAAGGCCTCGGCCCGGGAGCGCTCGGCGTAGGGCGCGAGCTGCACGCCACGGTACTGGACGAGGATGACGCCGAAGTGGACGCGGCGCGGTGCTCTAGGCGGCAGCGCCTGGGCTCGAGGCAGCTTCGGCGCATCGGGTGTCGGCGCGGGTGGGACCACGGCCTCGAGGACGAACGGGCGCGAAAAGGCGGGCATGGCCGGGGCGCTCGGCGCCCCGAGCGTGGCGACCGCGCTCGGCTGCGAGCGGCGCGCGCCGCCGCGCCAGGCGAGCAGCGAGCAGGCCGCGACGAGCAGCCCCCCCAGGGCGACCGAACGTCGACGATGTCGCACGCGCGGGTTCTACTCCAAAACCGGACGGGGCACGGCATCGCGCGCTGGCGTCGCTTGGATAAAGAGTTTTTTTGGCAAATGCGCTAAGGGTTAGAGGCCTGTTCGACGTACGCGCGGCTGACCATTATCTGCTGCACCGGCGCGGCCGTTCCCCGGTAGGACCGTGACGATGGCCCTCTGTTGCCCTCGGTGTCAGAGCCGGCCGACGGGCGCGAGCGCGGCCGTCGCGCCGCGCGCCCCCTGCGCCCGTTGTTCACGGCGGCGCCCGAGCGCGGCCGCGCCCCGGGGCCCGATCGTGCCCGTCGCGTCGCGCGCGCAACCTGGGCGCGCTCCGACCGTCATGGTTGGTCGGCCCCCAAGCATGTGGGCCACCAGGGCGTGGCCTCCCGCCGCGACGAGCGAGGGGGCGCGCTCGACCTCCCCCCGAAGCGCGAGCGCGACGTCTCGTTCGGGTGCGCCCTCCCCTGCCCTGCGCATGGCTTCGTTCCCTAAACCTCCGAAATTGCCTTCCGGCCAGGGCCTCGGGCCGGCGCCCGCGACGTCCGGCGCGGCGAGCGCGTCCGCGCCGCGCGCCGCGAGCGCGCCGCCGCCGCCGAAGAAGCCCGCCGCTGCGCCCTCGCACCACGAGCCGGCCGACCTGCCCTCGCTCTCGACCAAGCCGCCGGCGCCCGGCCAAGGCGCGCCGCCCGCGGCCAAGCGGGCCCCCGCCCTGCCCCCGCCCCTGCCAACGAAGCCGGCCGTCCCGCCCGCGCCGCCCTCGAGCCGCGCGTCGCGCCCCGATCTGCCGCCGCCGGCTCCGCGGGCGCCGCTCGCGTCGCGCCCCCAGGCGGCGCCCGCCGCGGGGGCGCCGCAAGCATCGCGGCCCGACGTCGCGCCGGCCCCCCGGTCTGCACAGGCGTCGCGGCCCGACGAGGCCCCCGCCCCGCGAATGGCGCACGCGTCGCGGCCCGATGCAGCGCCCGCCGCGAGGGCGGCGCACGCGTCGCGGCCCGAGGCGCCGCCCGCGCCGCGAGCGGCGCACGCGTCGCGGCCCGACGCACCGCCCGCCGCCCGGCCGCCGCACGCGTCGCGACCCGAGGCGATGCCCGCCGCCCGGCCGCCGCACGCGTCGCAGCCCGACGTTGCTCCTGCGAAAGCCGCGCGCCTGTCGCGGCCCGACGCGGCGCCCGCCCAGGCGTTCTTTCCCGAGGCGGGCGCCCCGGCGGGGGGCTTCCGGCCCGACGAGGCGCCCGCGCCGTCGGCGCGAGAGTCGCGGCCCGAGAACGTCCCGGCGATGTTCTCGCTGCAGCCCTCGCACCCCGGCGCGGCGCTGGCGAAGGGCCGGCGGGCCGACACCTTGGACGACCTGCCGGCGACGCGCGCGGCGCGGCCGCCCGCGGAGGCGAGGGCGTCGCGGCCCGACCCGACCCCGGCGTCGCCGACGGCGCGGGCGCTCGGCCCCGAAGGGCGCGCGGCGCGGGCGTCGCGGCCCGACGCCGAGCCCGCGGCGGCGGCCCCGCGCCCGACGGCGGACGCGACGGCGGAGGCCCGGCCGAAGGCGGGCGCCGGGCCGGGGCCGAGCCTCGACGACGTACCCGATCTTCGTTTTATGGCCGAAGCGCCCGGCGCGCCGCGCGCCGCGGCCCCGCCCGAGCGGGCGAGGCAACTGCCGGGGCGGCGGCCCTCGCTGGCGGACTTCGGCAAGCTCGACCTGCCGGACGCGTCCGCCGAAGACGCCGACCTGCCGGCGCCCAAGTACGCCGAAGCCGACCTGCCCTCGCCGAAGCTGCCTCCGAGCGACGGGGGCGAGGCCGAGCCCTCCGACGACCCTGACGAGTTGCTGCCCTCGCCGCTCAACCGGCCCTCGCGCGCGTCGTCGCAGCGCCTGACGCCGCCCTCTTCGTTCGGCGTGCTCGCCGACGGGGCGATCGACCTGTCGGCCAAACCGACGGCACAGACCCTCTCCGGCGGCTTCCTCGCGCCCGGCGTCGTGCGGACCATGCTGCCCACGGCGAAGGTGCCGCCGCGGGCGCCCCCGCCGCGCGCGCCCGCGGGCGGAGCGGTGGCCGCGCCCCGGCCGACGCCGACGCCCGTGCCGCCGCCCGACGAGGCGCGCGGGCACAGCCAGAGCCAGCCGGCACTCGTGCTCGCGTCGGCGGTCGCGCCGCGCCCGGTGCTCCTGCCCGCGCCCCGGGCGATCGCGCACGACTCGGTGCCGCCCTTCGCGCCCAAGCGCCGCGGCCGCGTCGTGGCGGCGCTGGCGGGGCTCGCGCTCGTCGCGCTCGCCGCCGCGCTGACGCCGCTCGGCGCGGGCGTGCGGAGCGCGGTCGAGGGCGCCCTCGCGGGGCCGGGCGGGCGCCAGGGCGGGTCGCTCGAGCGGGCGATGCGCGAGGCGTTCGTCACCGACCGCGCCGACGCGAGCGCGCTCGCCCTCGCGGCCGCCGAGGCCGCGTGGGTGCAGGGCGGCCGCGCCGCCGAGGCGACGCCCGCGCTCGTCTACGCGGGCTCGCTCTACGCGCTGCGCTTCGGGCCCGACCCGGGGCTCGCGACGCGCCTGCAGGGGGCCTTCGAGCGGCTGCCCGGCGGCTCGCGCCAGGGAGAGGCGCTCGCGCGGGCCGCGTACGCCGCGGCCTTCGGGCGCGACCTCGCGCGGGCGAAGGTAGCGCTGCGGGCGATGCTCGCGGCCGACGGCAGCAACGTCGACGTGCTCGCGCTCGCCGGCGAGGCGGCGCTCGCCTCGGGCGACGGCCCGCAGGCGGTCGAGCTCTGGACGGCGCTCGCCCGCCTCGAGACCTCGCCCCGGGCGCAGTACGGGCTCGCCCGCGCGTTCGCCGCCGTCGACCGGCGGGGCGAGTCCGACGACCACGCGCGCCAGACGCTGGCGCTCGCGCGCGACCACGCCGGCGCGCGCGTCCTGCTGGCGCAGAGCGCCTGGCGCGCCGGGCGGCACGACGACGTCGCGCTGCCCTACGCGCTCGAGGCGACGCAGAGCGCGCCGGTGCGCGCGGGCGCCGGGTCGGCCGAGCTGGTCGAGGCGTACGCGCTGCTCGCCGACGTGCACGAGGCGCGCGGGCGCGTCGGCGCGTCCGAGCGGGCCTGGGCCGACGCGCTGCGGGTCGACGGGCACTCGGCGCGGGCGAGAATCGGCGCCGGCGAGGCGCTCTACCAGATGGGCCGCTACACCGAGGCGCTCGAGCACTTCGAGGCGGCGCGGCCGCTGGGCGGGGTCGAGGCGGGCGTCGGGGCGGCCAAGGCGCGGCTCGCCCTCGGCCAGGGGCGCGAGGCGCACGAGCTCCTGCGCGCCCTCGCCCGCGAGGCCGAAGAGCGCGGCAAGGCGCCCCCCAAGCTCTGGACGTGGCTCGGCCGGGCCGAGCTCGCGCAGGGCAACGAGGCCGGCGCCGAGGTCGCCTTCCGGCGCGCCATCTCCCTCAGCGAGGGCAGCGAAGAGCCCGAGGCGCACGCCGCGCTCGCCGAGATCCACGAGAAGCGCGGCCAGCTCAAGCCCGCCCTCGCCGCCTGGCGCCGCGCGCTCGACCTCGATCCGCACCGGGCCGAGTGGCACTTCCGCATCGGCCGCCTGCTCGGGCGCGTCGGCCGGCACGACGAGGCCCGCACGCACCTCTACGCCGCGGTCGAGAACGCCCTGGCGCGCGAGCCCCCGCCCCCGTGGACATCGGACGCCTGCCTGCTGCTCGCCAACTCCGAGCGCAAGGCCGGCCAGCTCTCGTCGGCCACGACCCACTACCGCTGCGCGCTCATGAAGCGCTGACCGGGCCCCCTCGACGGCCTCGCCCCGCGGCGCCAACGCCGCTATAGCCTTGGCCCATGCTTCGCCGGCTCTTCTGGGCGTCCCTGGCTTTGGGGGCGACGGCGGCCGCTTCGTGCGGCGAAACCCTCGACGCGCCCGCGGCCGCCTCCGGCCGGGGCGGCGCGGCCGCC